>JAFVRD010000061.1 GCA_017504435.1 Lentisphaeria bacterium
AAAACAAACAACGAAATGAAACAATAACGTAATATACTTGTTATAAATGAGTTAAATATAAATAAGCAAAGGATTTTTATAAAATAACCTGTCCTCCAAAGCCTTGGCAAAGGAGGAAGGGAGCTGCTTCACGGGCGGCGCAAGCCGACCTCTTCACAAGCGACTGCAAGGAGCAACTTCATCCGCCGTCGCTCTGCGAGCTATGGCGGGACAAGCAAGCAAGGCGTGACGGCGATTGAGTGAAGAGCGGCTGTCGCCGCGTGAAGATGTGAAGTTGAGCCTGACGGCTCGGTGAAGTGAAGCCTTCCGTCTTCGTTATTTTTTTGCCTTTGGAAAAAAGGCAAAAAAATGGTGGCCGGACCCAGAATCGAACTGGGGACACGGGGAATTTCAGTCCCCTGCTCTACCTACTGAGCTATCCTGCCACTTTGGAGCGAGTGACCGGAATCGAACCGGCGACAATCACGTTGGCAACGTGATGCTCTACCAACTGAGCTACACTCGCATCGCTTGATAAAACCTAATATATCACGACTTTTGTGATTTGTCAAGCCGTTTTTGATTATTTTTTTGCAGAATCTACAAAATATACCGGCAAAGGAGGAAATCCATTGAATTCTACCGACGCATAACTCGAGGTGTATGCCCCGCAGCTTAACCAGTATACCTTGTCCCCGGCTTTGATATAAGCCGGCAGCGGATTGCGGAAGTATTCGTACATCACATCCTGACTGTCACATGTCGGCCCGGCAATGATGAAATCTTCACACGCTTCCCCGCGCGCTTCACAATACAACGGATATTTGATGCTCTCATCCCACGTTTCGATCAGACCGTTGAATTTGCCCACATCCAAATACAACCACCGATCCAAACCGGTCGTCGATTTTTGGCTGACCAAGACCACTTCACTGGCAATAACCCCCGATTCTCCCACCAGCGAACGCCCCGGCTCCAGAATGATCTCCGGCAATTCATCGCCGAAGTCCTCTTTTAAATAACGGGTGATCTCATCGGCGTAAACTTCCATCGCATTGGTCTTGCCTATGTAGCTGGCGGGAAAACCTCCGCCCATATTGATCAGATCCGGTTTGATACCTTCCGCCAGCAGATAGTCAAATATGTAACGGACTTTGGCTATCGCTGAATCCCAGGTGCCTATTTCACGCTGCTGGGAACCAACGTGGAAAGATACCCCCGCCGGTTTCAATCCCAATTCTTTCGCCAGCATCAGCAGGTCGATCGCCATATCCGGGTGGCAGCCGAATTTCCGGGACAACGGCCAATCCGCCGTTTCGCTGCCTTCAGTCAGAACCCGGCAGAATACCCGCGCTCCGGGGGCCTCTTTGCCGATATTCCGCAAATCCGGTTCACTGTCAGTTGCAAACAACCGCACTCCCTTTTCGTAAAAATAGCGGATATCAGCGCGTTTTTTGATGGTATTGCCATAACTGATGCGGTCAGGGGTAATGCCCAGACTCAGCACCCGGTCAAGTTCATAACGCGAGGCAATATCAAAATTCGCACCGAGATCTCTCAACAATTCCAGAACTTCGATCGCCGGATTGGCTTTCACCGCATAATAGATTTTGGCAAACGGGAAAAATTCACCCAGTTCGGAATACTTTTCCCGGATCCGGTTCAAGTCCACCACCAGACAGGGAGTTTCATGTCTGGCCGCCTCATTTTTCATCATTTTCCAACTGTCTTCGGAGTAGTATTCCAATACATTTACCCGCATGATAACTGCCCTCTTTCCTGTTTTTACGGTATCAGCAAATCACTCAATCTGCCGCAGAATTTTTGGTATTCTGCAAGTCACTGTTGTCAAAAAAACGAGATGTTGTAAGTATCTTTTTTGGCAATTTCTACTTTTGAGATCCGTCAACAACTTTTTCATGTCAGTTCCACAAAAATTGGGACATTGTCAATTTTTGGGTGACAAATGTAAAAAATACTCTCATATTGTGTGATTACAAGCAATTTTTTGCAGTTATACTGTTTTTTTGGCAAAAAAATTCCGGATCACCTTGCTGAAGGGATCCGGAAATGCAAATAATGGATGATGATCAACGGCACAATGACAATTCGTGCCGGAGATTTTGTACTGTTTCGCGGAAAAATTTCAATGCCGCATTGACCGGTGCAGGAGTGGCAAGATCCACACCGGCATCCCGCATGATATCCAGAACATCTTTGGAATCCCCGGCTTTCAGGAAGCCCAGATACGCCTTTTGCCGTTCCGGATCTCCGGATAACAGTCCCTGTGCCAATTGCAGTGCTGCGGACATGCCGGTGGCATATTTATAGACATAGAAATTGTAATAAAAATGCGGTATTCTGGACCATTCCAACTCAATATCCCGGTCAGCGGAAATATTTTTTCCGTGATATGCCGCGTTGAGCGCATAATATTTTTCGCTCAGATGGTCGGCAGTCAGGGGGATACCCGCAGCGGCATCTTCATGAATGAGCTTTTCAAACTCTGCAAACATGGTCTGCCGGTAGATCGTGGCGCGGATCTCATCCGCCTGATGGGCATAAAGATATGCCCGGAAAGCATGATCACCGGGATTTTGACGCAAAAGATATTCTGAAAGCAGCAATTCGTTGCAGGTACTGGCGACCTCTGCTACAAAAATCGCATAATCAGCATAATGATAATGCTGGGTATGCCGTGAGAAGTAGCTGTGCATGGAATGTCCCAGTTCGTGGGCGAGGGTGAATACGTCATTGAGAGTGTTGTCATAACTCATAAGTACATACGGGTATGAATCATAACAGCCGCCGGAATAAGCTCCGGAACGTTTACCTTTGCGGCAGATACCGTCTATCCAGCGTTCCGACCAGGCTTTTTTCAGCAGTTCGGCATAGTCGCCGCCCAGCGGAGATAATGCTTCCCGGATCATCCGGGAACCTTCGGCAAAGGAGTATTCCCGGCGGCAATCCGGCAGCAGCGGAGCATAGAGATCGTACATATTCAAATCGGAAATATTCAGCACTTCGGCACGCAGATCAAAATATTCATGCAATGCCGGAAGATTATTCCGGACTGCGGCGATCAGATTTTCATAGATCGCTACCGGAATGTTATCATTGCTCAAGGATGCTTCCAATGCGCCGGAGTAGTGCCGGATCTCAGCCATCACCGTATGCCGTTTGACCGTGCCGTCCAGCGTGCATGCCAGTGTATTGCGGTGGGCGCGATATTGGCGATAGAGTTTTTTGAACGCTTTTTTCCGGATATTCCGGTCGGGATCTTCCATGAACCGGTGATAAGTGCCGTGATCCAGAGTGGTCAGTTTGCCGTCAGCGGTACGGATCTTGCCGAATTCGATATCGGTATCATTCAAGGTGGAAAACGCTTCATCACCGGTTCCCATCACGTCACCGAGCTTGCCGATAAGACGTTCTTCAGCTTCAGTGAGGATATGGGGTTTTTCCCGGAGCAATTCTTCCAGACTGCGCTTATAAAACGCCAATTCCGGAGCATTGAGCAGTTCCTGCATCCGGTCATCCGGGATCGCCATCAATTCCGGACTGAACCATGCTTCCAGCGGAGAGAGCTGGCTCAGCAGAGTTGTTACCCGGTCAACTCTTGCCCGGTTGCTGCCGATGGAAGTGTTTTCATCGGAACGCAAATGCGCGAATGAATAGACTTTTTCCGCCAGCCGGTCAAATTCATCTGAAGCTTCAATGGCGGCTTTCAGAACTGCCGGAGCTTCCGCCAATCTGCCTTTGTAAGCGGCAAAGTTTTCGGCTTTTTCTTTGAGCAGAGCAAAATCTTTTTCCCATGCGGCTGTATCAGTGTACAGAGCCTCCAGATCCCAATGCATATTATCCATGTTTTATTCTCACTTGAAAATTTTGGCGATCGGCAAATTCTGTTTTTTTGCCAGCTCCACAAAGGCTTTGGCATAGAATTCGGCACCGGAAACCCGGAGGTGACAGGTATCTTTTCTGCCGTCGGGATAATTGGGATATTTACCGGGGGCAAAAAACATGTAATATTCAAGTGAAGCATCTTTGCCGAGTTTGGCAAATTTTTCCAGTGCATAGGTGTTGAGGTCGATCAAATCGCATCCGGTTTCTTTGGCAACGGCATGGCAGGCTTCGACATATTTCTCCACGGTTTTGCTGCGGTAAACTTTGCCGTTCTTGTCAAAACTGCAGAACATAGTCTGGGTACAGATCACCGGAATCGCTCCTTTGGCACGGGCCTCGGCAATATAAATACGCAAATAGTGGCGATAGGTATTTTCCGGGTCGGTATGCCGGTAGAAGTTTTTATCCCCCCGGGCGGCATCGTTGATGCCGAATTGGACAATGACAAAATCCCCCGGTTTGATCTCATTGGTGATTTTTTCCCACCGTTTTTCGGTGATGAATGATTTGGAAGAGCGTCCGCCGAATGCCCGGTTATGGATCTTCACTCCGTCAATGGTCATTTTTTCCAACGGCATGCCCCAGCCGTACAGCGGGAACTCTTTTTCTTTACGCAGACACATCGTAGAATCACCTGCCATATAAATATTTGCGGCAGAGAGCAGCAGCGGCAGGGTCAAAACGGCAAGAATAATTTTTTTCATGATAATATTTCCTTTTTTTATCAGTCATCTGTAAATGCTGACAGACTTTTTACTGTAAGTGCTGGAGATGTCCAGGTAAATTATTTGAAAAGTCCGGCGACAGTCAATTTTTGAGCTTTGGCATTTTCCACGGCAAGTTTGGCGGCGATTTTTGCACCGGTATCCCGGAGATGGGTGTTGTCTTTTTTGCCTTTGGGATAAGCCGGAAATTCTCCGGGCTCCAGATTCATATACATTTTGGCAGCTTTTTCGGCACCGAGCGGACCGAATTCCGCCAGCAGCAGGGCATTGTGGTCGATGAGGTCAACTTTTTCAGCAGCCGCCACACTCCGGATGGCGTTGATATAATTCTGATGGACCTGGGCATTATACATGCGCCCGCTTTTTTTGAACCGGCAGACCGGGGTGATGGTCAGCAGTACCGGAGTGGCTTTCCTGGCGCGCACTTCAGAAATGAAAAAGCGCAAATTATCCTGAAATGTGGTAGCAGGATCGGTGTAACGGTCATTCTTTTTGGAACGGTCGTTGTGACCGAACTGGATAAATACAAAATCTCCCGGCTGCACCTTGGCGATCAGTTTAGCCCAGTATTTTTCTTTGAAAGATTTGCTGCTGGTACCGCTGACGGCACGGTTATATACCTTGACGCCGTCGGCACACAGCGCCTGCAGTTCCATGCCCCAGCCGGTCAACGGGGCGCGTTTTTCCGCATAACGGGCCATGGTGGAATCTCCTGCCAGATAGATGTCGGCGGCAGAGATCAGCAAGGGGAGAAGTGACAGTGTAAACAGAATTTTTTTCATTTTGATGATCCTTTTTTTAACGATTGCAGATAACTTCTATTAAACTACCACAAAAGCGGTAAAAATCAAGTTTTTACGGTCGGAATAATAAAAAAGTTCCGGAGTTTTTTGCAATTTCATTCCGGATGAGTTATATTACCCGGTATGAGGTATAAAGCTTATCAGAGGAGTCTGTTTTTTTATGCGGGATATTTCGGTCACAGTTTCCAGACACGACAAGTATCAGGTGGAACTGAAATTTATCTGTCCGATGCAGGAAGAAAAAAAAGATGGGTCATACCATTTTGAACTCTTTTTCTTTCTGCCGCGCAATCTGGCGGTATCATCAGAAAATTATGACAGCCGGGATTTTTACAATGATTTTTCGGAATATATCCGCTTCCAGACCCCGCAAGTATCCCTTGAGGAGCTGGCATCCGGAGAGCATAATGCGTTTTTGCGTTTGAAAAATTCTGATCCTGATAATATTGACGAGTACGGCAAGTCACTGAAAATGTTCTGTTC
This sequence comes from Lentisphaeria bacterium, assembly GCA_017504435.1. Classification (GTDB taxonomy): domain Bacteria; phylum Verrucomicrobiota; class Lentisphaeria; order Victivallales; family Victivallaceae; genus UBA1784. Next base: position 5,897 of record JAFVRD010000061.1, read on the forward strand.
GATAGTCAAGAGCGCATTGCGCGACAGTTCAGCCGTGATCTCCGGCATGGATGAAGTTTCCCAGCTGCTTGCCACCCGCAAATTTCTGGCCGACGGACAATCGTTGCTCCGGAATTTCCGGCAGTTGTCTCCGGAAGGGAAAAAATATCCGGAAAGCAGCGAACTTTTTGACCTGGCAGATGAATTTATCAGTTTGACTGTACACCGTTATATTTTCCGGCTCTGGCGCACCTCCGGAGCCGCAGCTGATCCCCGGATGCACGCGGAGATCGCCGCGGTGACCGGGCAGGAAATGGAGTACCGGGCAAAGAAAAACTTTCTTTCTCTGCCCCAAATGGATTCGGATAATTCCCAGCTGGTTTACCGTGAAAGTGCCTTGAAAAAAGCAATGGCGGGAGTATTGTTTCTCAATGTGGAGACCCGGAAAGCCGGTGTTTTGCTGGAAAATATCCTGATGGGGGCCGGCGCGGCAGTAGCAATGATTTTTGTGACCGCCATATCTTTTATCTGGGCAGGATTGCTTTTTGATCAGTTTTCGCTTTCATTTTTTGTGATCTGGGTCATTGCCTACATATTCAAAGACCGGATCAAAGCCGGGATGCAGAACTATTTTCTCCGGCACCGGAGCCGTTATTCTTACGATTTCCAACAGAAGATCCGGGACGGCCTCGGAAATGATGTCGGTATGTGCCGGGAGGGCTTTCTTTACTGTTCTGAAGCGGAACTGGATAAAAAAATTGTAAAACTGCGCGACCGCCGCACACTCAGCAGACTGGAAAACGCTTCGCTTAAAGATAATGTGATGGTGTTCCGGAAAAGGATCGAATTGTCCGGCAGGGGGTGTTCTGATATCCACCGGGAATTTGATGTCAACGGAGTCGTGGATATTTTGCGTATAAGTACCCGGCACTGGACATATAAAATGGATAATCCCCACCGCATGGTATATATTTCTGACGGGCAGAAAATTTCCGCAGTAAAAGCCAACCGGGATTATCATGTCAATCTGATCATCAGATACGGTCGCAAGGGCGGAGAAGATAAATTTCAGCGTTTCCGGCTGATACTCTGCCGCGACGGGATCCGGAAACTGGAAAAAGTCACCGTTCCCGGATTTGATCAGCCGTGAATTTGCCGTTTATGCGTTAAACAGGTTTTCCATGCACTGCAGCATGATTTTTTCAACAGTGGAGAAATCCGCAGCTTCAATGGTGCATCCTGCTGCCATTTCATGACCGCCCCCGCCGAATTGACGGGCAATACTGCCGACCGGGAAACTTTTATTCTTGCTGCGCAGAGAGACCCGGAATCCATCCTGACGGCGGTGGCAGAGCATCGCGATGACCGTACCGCTGACGGAACGGACGATATCGATCAACCCCTCATCCTCTTTAAGGTCAAAATGGTATTTTTCCAACAGCGTTTCCGGGATATACATATAGGCAAACTTGCCGTTGCAGGCGGTTTTCAGATGTTCACCGGTCAATTCAGATTCAAACTTGAGCTGGTTGAGTTCTTTGTTGAAAAAGATGTTATTGGCAATTTTTTCAACATCGGCACCGCAATCGGTCATAGCGGCGGCGGTACGCAACGCTCTGCCATTGGTATTGGCAAAGCAGAAACAGCCGGTATCGGTCATCATGCCGGATAACAGAAATGTGGCACATTGCGGAGAAATTTCTCTGCCGCTTTGCAGCAATATTTCCGCCACGATGGTACAGGCACTGGCAGCCTCCGGATCAAGCAATGCACATGAAACATCCAGGGAATTGCCTTTGTGGTGGTCAATATTGATAAAATTGCCGCTTTTGAGATACTCCAGAGACAATTCACTGCCGCATCCGAGCCGTTCGCTGTTGGCACAATCGACTGTGACCGCCAGATCGTAGGCGGCAAATTCCTCCCGGCTGACTGCAGCCAGTTCACCATGACAGAGTGAACGGTAACGGTTGGGCATGGACATCGGGATTATAACCTCGGCACTGATTCCGTTATCACGCAAAAACTGCCGCAAACCGAAAGAGCTGCCCAACGCATCGCCGTCCGGACGCAAATGCGTCATTATCAATACATTGCGTGCGGACAGAAGCTTTTGCACGATGCACCGGATCATGCTTCGGTCTCCGGAGAATCTTTGAGCAGTTCCAATACCCGGTCGCCCAATTCCAGCCGGTGATCGGGCTTGAAGTTGAGTACCGGAGTATGTTTGAATGCCAGATGGCGGGCGAGATGTTTCTGAAAATCGACCCGTTTGGCATTGAGCGTCCGGAAAACTTCATTACGGTCACTGCCGGAACCGCCGAAAATACTGATGGAAACCGTTGCATTGCGTAAATCCACACTGGCGGATACCTCCGTTACCGAAATAAGCATATTCGGAGCCGGAGGGGTGATTTTTTCCAGCAGGTTGGCGATTTCCCGTTTGATAAGTTCATTGACCCGGGTCAGCCGGTCGATTTTTTCAGCCATCAGAGTGTCGCTTTCTTATATTCGATTTCGTAAATCTCGATTTCGTCGCCTTCAATAAAGTCGGCAAAGTTATCCAGACGGATACCGCATTCCAAACCGGCTTTTACTTCACGGACATCATCCTTGAAGTGTTTCAGACTGATCACTTCGCCGTTATAGATAAGTTCACGGTTGCGCCAGACCCGGGCTTTTGCACCGACTTTGACCAGACCGCTGTCTACGCGGCAGCCGCAGATTTTCGGGCCTTTGCTGAGTTCAAAAATCTGCAGAATACGCGCCTGACCGGTGATTTTCTCTTTGCGTTCCGGTTCAAGTTTACCGGCGAGAGCATCGGTGATATCTTCCAGCAATTCGTAGATGATGTTGTAAAGACGGATCTCCACGCCGCGTTTTTTGGCAAGGTCGTTTACCCCCGGATTGACCCGGACGTGGAAGCCGACCACCAGACTGCCGGTAGCGGCGGCAAGGTCAATGTCGCTTTCGCTGATCGGACCGACTCCGTTGGCGACCACGGCTGCTTTGATTTTTTCACTGGGCAGCTGTTCGAGGGATTGAGCGATGGCTTCACCTGAACCGCGCACGTCGGATTTGATGATGATATTGAGAGAGTTGACCTCTTCCTTATTGAGTTTGCTGAACAGGTCTTCCGCTGAACTGATCGCATTGCTGGCAAGAACTTCCTGCCGTTTGGCGGCGGTGCGTTCTGCGGCGATCTGGCGGGCTTCTTTGTCCGAAGCGCAGGTTTCCAGCTGATCTCCGGCTTCCGGAATACCGGACAAACCGACGATTTTTACCGGGAAACCGGGGGCAACAGATTTGACTCTTTCGCCTTTGTCATTGATCAGGCTGCGGATTTTACCGTGGTGTTCTCCGCAGAGCGCGAAGTCTCCGACATGGAGCGTTCCGTTCTGGACGAGAATGTGAGCCGTAGGACCGAATCCCTGTTCCAGCTGGGCTTCCAAAACCACACCTTCTGCGGGAGCTTTGGGATTGGCTTTGAGTTCCAGCATCTGTGCTTCAAGCAGGAGACGTTCCAGCAGATCCGGGATACCCTCTCCGGTTTTGGCACTGACCCGGACGGTTCCCACATCGCCGCCCCAATCCTCACTGGTCAGACCATTTTGCTGCATATTGAGCAGAACTTTGTCCGGATCGGCATCGGGCAGGTCGATTTTGTTGATGGCGACCACGATGGGAACTTTTGCGCCCAGAGCGTGATTCATCGCTTCCACAGTCTGGGGTTTGAATCCCTCAGCCGCAGAGACCACCAGCACGACGATATCGGTACAATCAGCTCCGCGGGCGCGCATTTTTGAGAAAGCCGCATGTCCCGGGGTGTCGATAAAGGTGATGTCTTTGCCGTTGAATTTCACCGATGAAGCACCGATGTGCTGAGTAATGGCACCGGCTTCACCGGCAGTGACATTGGTATGACGCACTTTGTCCTGCAGAGATGTTTTGCCGTGGTCGACATGCCCCATGAAAGTGACTACGGGGGGGCGTTCCCGGAGCTGGGCGGGATCGACGGCAGCTTTTTTTACCGGAGCCGGAACCGCCTTTGCCGGGGCGGGAGCCGCGCCGAATTCCAAATCCACACCGCAGGCGGCGGCAACTTTTTTGGCATTGGCATCGCTGATCGCCTGATTGATACCGGCAAGTTCCCCGAGTTTGATCAATTCAGTAATGATTTCATTGGGTTTTTTGCCCAGAGCTTCGGCAAGATCTTTGACGATGACCGGAGAAGAAACTGTGACTTTTCCACCGGTGCTGACCGCAGAACCTTTGGATTTTTTGCTCTCCTGATCTTTGGGGAAATTTTTTTCCTGACCTTTGGATGAACGGACAGGTTTGTTGCTTTTTCTGCCGCCTTTGGGCAGATCCGGTTCATCAGAGTCATAAAGGTCGTTGAAGTATGACTCCACCAGTTCCACGGAATCACTGTCGATAACATCCTCTACGGAAGTGATTTCTTCAAAGCCCTGATCATTGAGTTCCCGGATGATATCCCGGGCGGAAACGCCATATCTTTTGGCAAGAATTTTTACAGTCAAATCACTCATGGTTCACCTCCCGGTCAATCCAAATTCTCCAATGCCGCAAACAGGGCATCGCTGTCAATGCCTTCGACTGCGGCAAGAGTTTCTTTATCAGCGGCTTTCAAACCTTCCAAAGTAACAAATCCCGACGCTACCAGTTTGGCGGCATCAGCTTCGGATATTCCGGTGCTCTGGGCGAGTTTGGCAGCTGCGGCTTTCATCTGATCTTCGATAGACGGTGCGCGTTCCGTGCTGGTTTCATCGCAAAGTTTGATAGTCCATCCGACCAGTTTGCCGGCGAGACGGACGTTTTGAGCTTTGCGTCCGAAAGCGACTTTGGATTGATCTTCTTTGACGATGACCCGCAATTCATGTTTGGCTTCATCGATTTCCACGCTCTGCACTTTGGCGGGGAGCAGGGCGTTGGAGACATATTCTCCAATGTTGCTGCTGTAAGGTACGATATCGATTTTTTCATTGCCGAGTTCTTCGGTGATATGCCGGACACGGGCACCGCGGATGCCGACGCATGAACCGACCGGATCCACTCGCGGATCGCTGGATTCAACGGCGATTTTGGTACGTTTACCGGCTTCTCTGGCAATACCTTTGATCGTGACGACACCATCATGGATTTCACTGACTTCCCGTTCAAACAGGCGGGTCACGAAATCAGGGATGGTACGGGAAACGACCAATCCCGGACCGGAAGTGTTGGTATCTATTTTCATCAGCAGAGCATTGATATGGTCGCCGGTGGAATATTTTTCATCCCGGATCTGTTCCCGCAGGGGGAGGATACCTTCAGCTTTCTGGAAATCAATGATGATATTGCCGGCATTGTCAACTTTGCGGACAGTGCCGTAGAGGATCTGTCCGATGCGTCCGGCGAATTCATTGTTGATATTGTCTTTTTCCGCTTGCCGGATGGCCTGGGTAAAGTTCTGCCGGGCGGCAGAAGCGGCGATACGGCCGAAGTTGCTGGGGGTGACTTCCCAATCGATTTTGTCACCGACTTTGATATCGGGGAATTTTTCTTTGACGCGGTCAATGACGATTTGATCGCTGTTCATGGGAATGTGATCAACGACTTCCAGTACTGCCCATGCTTTGATGGAGCCGGATGCCGGATCGATTTTCACTTTCAGCTCACTGGCGGGGTGGATGCTTTTGCGGGAGGCGGACAAAATGGCGTTCTCCATCGCTTTGATCAACGTTTCGCGGCTGATGCTGCGATTCTGGGCAAGATATTCGATAAGTGTCAGCATTTCGTTACTCATTTTACTTCTCCTTTTCTTTCACTTCTTCATTTCTGCAGAGACGAAAAAAGCGGGCAGACCCGCTTGCAATACCAAAAAACAATTTTCCGGTCTGTAAAACCTCTCGCTGTATAATATATATTACAGTCTGATGTTTATCAAGTAAAATTTTGAAAAGGACTTGATATTTGTCTGTTATCAAGTTATATTATTACCAGTTCCAAACAAAAGGAGAGAACAAAATGGCTGCTAAAATTGATAAAGAGACCTGCGTCGGCTGCGGTGCCTGCGTGGACTCCTGCCCGGTCAGTGCGATCAAACTCGAAGGTGACAAAGCTGAAATCGCCGAAGGCGAATGCATCGAATGCGGTGCCTGCGTCGGTACTTGTCCCTGCGAAGCTATTTCGCTCTGATCCGATGGATCGTCAGAAAGCCGGTGGAAATTTTTTCCATCGGCTTTTTGCATTTAAAATCCGGCTGTTGTGGCAGATTTTTATTCTGATATTTCTGTTGACTGCTGCTGCCGGAGGTTATCTGACCAGAGCATTGTGGTTCGATGAAGCTCTGGTCATGTTCAATTTTGCATCGCTGGATTCTCCGTTGGAGATATACAGAAGTTATTTCATTCCCAACAATCAGATCGTGCATACGGTCTGCCTCCGTATTCTCCGGGGAATGCCGGACATCTGTTTGCGGCTGTTTTCTTTTTGCTGCAGCGGCATCCTTTTGTTTCTGATCTGGTACAACTGCCGCAAAAAATGCGGTGCTTTGCCGCTGGCGGCGGTTTTATGGACATGGATGCTGTCCGTGCCTTTTATGCTTTATGCTACGGCGGTGCGCGGATATATGCTGGCGGCACTGTTGACAGTTATAACTCTGCTTTGCGGCAGAAAATATGCTGTTTCCGGGCAATTTTCTGCATGGGCTGGCTGGTTTGCCGGTGCATATCTGACGGTCGGGGTCATGCCGTCTGCGCTGGCCGGGATCGCGGCGGCGGGATTGTATATACTGCCGCTGCTGGGCAGAAGGTTTTATCTGAAAAAAGAATTCTATATGCTGGCGGCGGCTCCTCCGGCGGCTTTTTTGGCATTTTACCTGCCGGTCTGGGATAAATTGACCGGCGCATTTGCCATCAGAGAGGGGTGGCATGTTCATTGGGCGGCACTGCTGGCTCTGGCACTCGGCGTGACCGGGAGTTTCAATGTATTATTGCCGGCGGCGGCATGGCAGGCGGTAAAAAGCAGATGGAATTTCCGCAAATTCTGTTATCTGACGATCTGGCTGCTGCCGCTGGGGATGTTTCTGTTTCCGGTCGCGCCTTTTCCCCGGGTATGGTTTGTGCTGTTTCCGGTCTGGGCGGTATTGCTGGCGCAGGGGATAAAAAAAAGTTTATGGATTCGCTGTGGAGGCTGGATCGCAGCGGCAGCGTTGGCGGGAGTGATGCATTCCCGGTGTGTCAGTGAAAAAATATCGCCGTGGTGCGCTCTTGCCGGACAGGATGATTTTTTTGCACCATATTTTCTGCGCGGGGATTTCCGACCGGAACAAATAGAACAGATTTTGTCGGCAAATCCCGGTAACAGCAGAATATATGTGCCTTTGCAGGCAGACCCATGGGCGGTGATGCGGCAGCTGATGCGTCCGGTGGATTTTGATTCGCCACGGGGAAAAGTGAAATATTTACAGGATAATACGGTGGTCATACTCCGCAGCGGTGATCCGCCGCAGATGATAACCGACCGTTTCGGCGGTAAATTGATCAGTCGCGGCAGTGCCGGATATTTTGAAATATATATATGGAGGGTGTTATGAAAAAGATCATTCTGTCGGGTGTTTTGCTTTTGCTGTGCGGCGGATGTGTGATCTACTGGGAGGATGATAATGCCGCCGGTGCGGTGAAAGAGTATCAGCGGCTTTTGACTGCAAAAGCACCGGAAACCCTGAATCTTGCCGGAGCTGCGGCATTGTCTCCGGTGCAAAATCGGAATCTTGTCCGCCGTGAATTCGCTAAATTACGTATGGCGGAAATATTGATCCCGCTTTACCGGGAGAGCAAACAGTACGATCTGTTCCGGCAGGCGGTACTGGATGGGGAAACTGCCCGGATAAATCTGAACAGTCTGCTGGGTTTTCATCCGCAAGTTAAAATCGCCTATGATACTGCCGGGGCATTCGAGGTGCCGGGTGAATTGCCCACTCTTGAAAACATGGAAAAAGCCGCTTTGATTTCAGCAGGAGGTCAGGGCAATATCCCGGATATCCTGCGCCGGGTGCATCTGGCTTATGCCGCAGCGATCGCCGCATACGATGCCGCAGCTCATGCGGTCACTCCGGAGCAGCACTGTATCCGGGAAGGACAACGGATTTTGCGCTGTCTGGAATTGACTGCCGCAGTCGGAATCACTTATGCAGAACTGGGCAATGTGAACAGCATGGCAGGGCGTTTCGATGCGGCGGAAAAATCCGGACAATAATTTGATTTGTTCCGGCAGAGAGAAAATCCTGAAATTTTCATAGTTCAATATTGACAACTGTTTTTTTGTATGCTATACTATAACTGACTAACCCTCAATATAAAAAGAAAGGATGGGAAAATGAAAAAGCTATTGTTTTTTATTGCGGCGGTATCGGTTATCCTCAGCGGATGCACAACTTATTACCGCGATGCCGGAGCCGATTATTTGAGTCGTCCTCAATCTGTTGGCAGTGTGCCTTATTACACCGAATTTGATTTCCAGAATAAGCAGATCACTGCAAACGGAGAAGCCTCTGTACTGTTCGGTGTTTTCCAGATTGCCGAAAACAAACGCTGTCTTTCGATCGTCAACCCCAATCTTTCGGTATTTTCCATACTTGATGATCTTCTGTCGCCGACTTTCAAAGCGGTTTCCAATGCCAAAAGTATTGCGCTTTACAACGCCTGCAGTCAGTATAATGCCGATCAGCTTCTCGGAGTCACGTTTGATTATGTTGTAAAGGACTATTTTTTCTTTGCAACAGTGAACTGCACTGTTAAGGGATTCCCTGCCACGGTCAAAGGCATCAAAAAAATCGAGAAGAAGCCCATTATTATCAACAAATGGCAAAAAATCGAATACGTTGAACCGTATGAAAATCCCGTTGTCAGCAATGGCACTGCCCAGCCGGTGCTTTCCATGGACGGCTGCAAATAATTTTCAGAAGCATTACTGAAAAACAGGTCATATTCAAAAAGCAGTTCCGCTATCGGGACTGCTTTTTTGGTTTTATCTGTCGATCATTATGGACACGCGACATTCAAATCACCTGCAGGATGAGCAGTAAGTTGTGCCGGAAAACTTGAAAAAACGACAACTTTATGGTATAATATCGCGCAATCAATTGTAACAACACTCAGACCGGAAATTCTATGAAGTCATCAAGAAATAAAACCATAGACTTTGATGCCGCCGACGGCGCACACTACCTTGAACGATGTCTGCATGTTTCCGGAACTCCTCGCATTCAGGACATACTTGACCGGACGATATGCGGCGATCTGTTTGAAATCATTTCCTGTCTGCCTGGTGCTTTTGCCGATCTGATGATCGCTGATCCGCCCTACAATCTGGATAAAGATTTTCACAGTGGCAAATTCAAAAAAACTTCCGATGAACTTTATGAAAAATACACCGATTCATGGCTCCGGGCAGTTCTCCCCGTCCTTAAAAAAGATGCCTCGGTGTATGTCTGTTGTGATTGGGAATCCAGCCCGGTTATCGGCACCGTGTTGAAAAAATATTTCCACGTCCGGAACCGGATCACCTGGCAGCGGGAAAAAGGACGCGGCGCAGCGGCAAATTGGAAAAACGGTATGGAGGATATCTGGTTCGCAACCAATTCAAATACCTATACTTTCAATCTTGAAAGTGTCAAAATCCGCAAAAGAGTCATTGCCCCTTACCGGAATAACGGAAAACCGCGGGATTGGGAGGAGACCGCTTCCGGAAAATTCCGCAACACCTGTCCGTCCAACTTCTGGGATGATATTTCCGTACCATATTGGTCAATGCCGGAAAATACAGCTCATCCGACCCAGAAACCGGAAAAACTTCTGGCAAAACTTATTCTGGCAAGTTCCAATCCCGGAGATACCGTATTTGATCCTTTTCTCGGTTCCGGTTCCACTTCGGTGACTGCCAAAAAACTTGACCGTCATTATGTCGGTATCGAAATCAGCGAAAAGTATTGCGCCTGGGCGGAAAAACGTTTGGAAATGGCAGAGCACGACAAATCTGTGCAGGGATATGCCGATGGCGTTTTCTGGGAACGCAATACCGCTGCTTTGCAGAAAAATGCCCGCAAACGGTCAAAATAAGATTTTTTGAGGTCCCGGACGGTAAAAATAAAAACGCCGCCCCTTGTAAAAAGATATTTTTAGATGTATATTATTAAACATACTACAGATCTCAACTAATTTAAGGACAGAAAAAGATGAAGATCTACAACTTTTCCGCCGGTCCGGCTATGCTTCCGGAAGCCGTAATGCGTAAAGCTCAAGCTGAATTTCTTGATTTCCAGGGCAGCGGCAGCGGTATGCTCGAACTCTCCCACCGCGGCAAATATTTCCAGCCGGTCATCGACCGCGCCGAAGCCAATATCCGTGAATTGCTCGGTATTTCCGATGATTATGCGGTCGTTTTTGTGCAGGGCGGTGCCAGCATGCAGTTCGCCATGCTCGCCATGAATTTGCTCAACGGCGGTACCGCTGACTACGTCGATACCGGTGTCTGGAGCAGCAAAGCCGCCAAAGAGGCTAAAATGTTCGGCAATGTCAATATCGCCGCTTCCAGCAAAGAAACCAAATATGATCATATCCCCGCCGCCTCCGAATGGAAACTTACTCCCGGTGCGGCATATATGCACATTACCACCAATAACACCATCGCCGGTACTCAGTACATGGATATCCCGACCGCTCCGGCAGGTGTGCCGCTGATCGCTGATATGTCCAGTGACATCATGTCCCGGGCTTTCGATGTGAATAAACTCGGCATGTTCTATGCCGGTGCCCAGAAAAATATCGGACCTTCCGGTGTTGCTCTCGTGGTCATCCGCAAAGATCTTGCCGCCCGTACCGATGATGCCAAAGTGCCGACCATGCTTCGCTACTCCACCTATATCAACGAAGGCAGCATGTTCAACACTCCGCCGACCTTTGCCATCTATATTCTGGCTCTGATCACCGACTGGCTCAAAGAAAACGGCGGTATCGCCGCAATGGAAAAAGTCAACAACGAAAAAGCCAAACTGCTTTACGATTTCCTCGATGACAGCAGCTTCTACGGCAGTCCGGTGGCAAAAGCCGACCGTTCCCGCATGAACGTGGTTTTCCGTACCCCCAACGAGGAATTGGATGCCAAATTTGTTTCCGAAGCTACCAAAGCCGGTCTGACTCAGCTCAAAGGTCACCGTCTGGTCGGCGGCTGCCGCGCCAGCATTTACAACGCCATGCCGGTTGAAGGCGTGCAGGCCCTCATTGACTTTATGAAAAAGTTTGAGTGCGAAAACAAATAATTATCAAGGGATTTCCCGGTACAGATGTGATCACTGTACCGGGAATTTTTGAGTTATCATGTTTGAAATAGAAATCGACCGTACTTTTTCCGCAGCCCATCAACTCAAAGGTTACGATGGCGACTGCCGTAATCTGCACGGTCACAACTACGAAGTGACCGTCACCGTTGTGGCGGACAAACTCAACGAAGTCGGTATCGCGCTGGATTTCAAAAAACTGAAAGCCGCGCTGGATTCGGTGATCGCGCCTTATGACCACCGCAACCTGTCTGAATTGCCGGATTTTCAGGAGATAAATCCGACCAGCGAAGTTCTGGCACGGACGATTTTCCGAAAAATGAGTTCCCTGCTCAATGACGGCAATGTGCGGGTTTCCAAAGTCCGTATCGGTGAGTCTGCTTCTTCACGTCTGACTTACAGCGAATGAGCGCACTTCCGGTCATTGAAACATTTTCCAGTCTCCAGGGTGAGTCAACTCACGCCGGGAGACGTTGTTTTTTTATCCGGTTGGCGCAATGCAATCTCCGTTGCAATTACTGTGACACCCGCTATGCGTGGGAGGGTGGTGAGCTGCGGGAGATCAGTGATCTGTGTGCAGAAGCGGCAGCTTCCGGCATGGAGATCGTGGAAGTCACCGGAGGGGAGCCGCTTATCCATCCGGAAACCCCGGAATTGATCCGCGCTTTGCTGCAAGCCGGTATGGAAGTGCTGATCGAGACCAACGGTTCCCGGGATATTTCCGTATTGCCTTATGAGTGCCGCAAAATCGTGGATTGCAAGACCCCGGGTTCAGGGATGGCAGAATTCAACCGCTGGGAAAATTTTGATGTGCTCTCGCCGCATGATGAAGTGAAATTCGTGGTATCCTCGCCGGAGGATTTTCATTGGTCGATCGAAGTTATTGACCGTTATAAGCTTTTTGAAAAAACTGCTCATCTGATCTTTTCTCCGGTGTGGGGCAGGATCGGTTTTGAAGAACTTGCCGCGTTGGTGACCGGATCATGCCGTCCGGTGCGCATGCAGCTGCAGATGCATAAATTGATCTGGGGCGACAAAAAAGGAGTGTGAATGATGAAAAAAGCGATCGTTCTTTTAAGCGGCGGTCTGGATTCTGCCACCTGTCTGGCTGTTGCCCGCAAAGAGGGTTTTGAATGTTTCACCTTGAGTTTTGACTACGGTCAGCGGCATAAATGTGAATTGACCGCTTCTGAAAATATTTCCGCAGCACTGGGGGCGGCGCAACACCGGACATTCAAACTGGATTTGCGTCAGTGGGGCGGTTCCGCATTGACCGATGATGATATTGATGTCCCCAAAGGCGGTACTCATGATATCGTTCCGGTGACTTATGTGCCGGCACGGAATCTGATTTTTCTCTCTCTGGCAACAGCATGGGGCGAAGTTATCGGAGCGCATGATATTTTTATCGGGGTGAACAGTGTGGATTATTCCGGTTATCCGGATTGCCGTGCGCCGTTCATTGCATCATTTGCTGAAACGGCAAAACTTGGAACTTGTGCCGTGGATGAAAACTGGCAGTGGCAGATCCATACACCATTGCAGAATCTTTCCAAAGCGGAGATCATCAAACTCGGTACCGGTCTGGGTGTGGATTATGCGTTGACCACCAGCTGTTATGATCCGTCACCGGAAGGCCGAAGCTGCGGCAGATGCGACAGCTGTCTGCTGCGTCATCAGGGATTTGTGGAGGCAGGATTGCCGGACCCGACATGCTATATCAACTGAATTGCAATGATTTGTGCAGTTGCAAATTGAGTTGTTAAGCGTTATATTATAAAGATACAGAAATTTTGTGCGGAATTTTTCCGCATTTCCGCGCCGCAAGCCGGTGCGTCAGGATAACAAGGAGGTTTTTATTATGGCTAAAAAATTCCGGGTCGAAGTCACCGCCGATGAGTGCAAAGGCTGCGGCAGATGTATTGCCGTCTGCCCGAAAAAGCTGCTTTCCCGCGGTAAAGAACTCAATATCCAGGGATATTTCGCGATCATTGCCGAAAATCCCGGCAATTGTATCGGTTGCGGATCATGTTTCTATCAGTGCCCTGAACCGGGCGCGATCACTATTTTTGAGGAGGAGTAATCCATGGCTTACAATAAACGTCTGCTGCTCAAAGGCAATGAAGCCGCCGTTTACGGTGCATTGCTTGCCGGATGCGATTGTTATTTCGGTTATCCCATCACTCCCGCCAGCGAAATCGCTCAGGCGGCGGCACTGCTGTTTCCCAAACTCAACCGTACTTTCGTGCAGGCTGAATCCGAAATCGGTGCCATCAATATGGTCATCGGCTGTGCCGCAGCCGGCCGCCGTACCATGACCGCCAGCAGTGGTCTGGGTATCAGTTTGAAACAGGAAGGTATGAGTTACCTTGCCGCTTATGAAATGCCTGCCGTTATCGTTGACGTAATGCGCGGCGGTCCCGGTCTGGGTAATATCGGTCCCGAACAGTCTGACTACTTCCAGGTCGTCAAAGGCGGCGGTCACGGCAGTTACCGCTGTCTGGTCTTTACGCCGAATTCGGTGCAGGAGATGTGCGACATGGTATATCAGGCGTTCCCGATGGCGGAAAAATACCGGATGCCGGCATATGTGCTTACCGATGGCGTCATCGGTCAGATGATGGAATCTCTGGAATTGCCCGAACCGGTCAAATATGATTATGATCCGGAGTGGAAAATGGGTCGCCGGGTCAACGGAGAAGCCAATATCATTACCAGTATCTACATGGAATACAATGACCTTGAAGCCCTCAACCACAAACTTCAGGATAAATATGCGCTGATCCAGAAAACTGAACAGAGTGTGGAAGAGATCGAGGTCGACGATGCCGAATTGGTCATGGTAGCTTACGGTATCAGTTCCCGGGTGGGGCAGGGTGCGGTGCAGGCATTGCGTGCGGAAGGTTTGAAAGTCGGTTTGATCCGTCCCAAAATGGTCTTTCCTTTCCCGACCGACAGTTTGCAGAAAGCCGCCGGACATGTTAAAGGTTTCCTCTGTCTGGAACACAGTGCCGGGCAGATGATCGAAGATGTGAAACTTGCCATTGATTGTAAATTGCCGGTCAGACTCTGCAACCGCATGGGCGGTAATCTGCTTACCGTTGCCGATGTATGCGCCGCCGCCAAAAATATGATGAAGGAGATCTGAAAATGAGCGAAAAAGTTAAATTCGGACGTTCAAAGGTTTTCTTTGACACCTTTCACCGCCGTCCCGGTCCGATCAAAAAGAATATGCACTACTGCCCGGGCTGCGGTCATGGTATTTTGCACAAACTTATCGCGGAAGCTATTGAATACCACGGTATTCAGGAAGATACAAATCTGATCGCTCCGGTGGGTTGTGCGGTGTTTGCCTATTATTACTTCAATGTGGGCAGTATCTCTGTTCCTCATGGTCGTGCACCCGCAGTTGCGACCGGCGTCAGCCGTGCCAAACCGGAATCATTTGTCATCAGTTATCAGGGTGACGGTGATTTGGCAGCGATCGGATTCAACGAATTTTTGCAGGCGGCGAACCGCGGTGAGAAAATGACGGTGTTTTTCGTCAATAACTCCAACTACGGTATGACCGGCGGTCAGATGGCTCCCACCACTTTGCCCGGTCAGAAAACCACCACCAGTCCCTATGGCAGAAATCCGGAAACCGAGGGTTATCCCACTCCGGTTTGCGAAATTGTCAATGCGTTGACTGCTCCAGTCTACATTGAACGGGTGGCATTGACCACTCCGGGACGGGTCGCCAATGCCAAAAAAGCGGTGTACAAAGCGATTCAGAATTTGAAAGAACGCAAAGGTTTCTCCCTCGTTGAAGTCGTTGCTCCCTGCCCGGTGAATTTGAAAATGAGTGCCGATCAGGTCAATGAATTTATCGAAAAACAGATGCTCAACTACTTCCCGCTGGGCTGTCTGCGTGACAAAACCGCAGATATGGAACCGGGCAAACTGCCGGCTCCGGTCATCCGTGATGAAGAATCCGTCCGCAAAATTCTGTTCCCCGTCCGCAGTGAAAATGGTGTGGCGGCAGATTTCCGCAACTCATCGGCGGTGTTTGATCAGGAATTACGGGTCAAAATCGGTGGTTTCGGCGGTCAGGGGGTGCTTTCACTCGGTGTAATGCTTGCCAATATGGCGCGTTTGCGTAACTTCAATGTCAGCTGGATGCCCTCTTACGGGCCGGAACAGCGCGGCGGTTCTGCCTGCTGTGCCGTGACGGTCAGCCGTAATACGATCCCCTCTCCGATCATTGACCGGGGCGGCAATCTGCTGATTGCCATGACTCAGGCGGCTTTGGACAAATATCTGCCGGAGTTGCGTGATGACGGTGTGCTTATTTACGACCACACCGCAGTTAAATTGCCGCAGCTGCCGGAAACGATGCAGACTTACGGTATAGATGCGCTGGCGATAGCTGATGAAAAACTCGGCAGTTCCAAATTTGCCAACTCCGTGCTGCTCGGCGTGCTGGCAGCGGTGCTGGCGAAAAACGGTATGAATGAAGCTGATAAAGCGGATTTCGACAAAGCTTTTGCTGAAGCTGTTGAAGAAAAATTCGGCAAAAAGCCCGGTGCTGTTGAAGCCAATATCAAGGCATACGAAGCCGGTAAAGCCGCGCTTTGAGATCGCTATACCCGGCAGAAATTTTCTGCCGGGTTTTTTTGTTATTGATCACGATCAGTAACTGTAATGTTATATATTTGGAGACATGTAAATGGAAAATACCGCATTGAAAAATGGATTTGACGGTAAAAAGTTTATCATTTGGATGGCAGCACTTATCCTCGGCAGCGTATTGGGAGTGCTGAATATTGCCTGGCTGAATGGTTTTTTTGATTTTATCGCTTCAGCTTATACCCGGATCTTTCAATTTGTTGCCGTACCGACGATCGCACTGGCGGTGACCACTACACTGGCGATGCTGGGCGCAAAAAAGAATACCGGTAAAATTTTTGCACATACGCTTTTTTATACTCTGGTGACCACGATCGTTGCAGCGGTGGTCGGCGTGGTGCTTTTCAAACTTATCGCTCCGGAAAATCTGCCGCTGGTACTGGTTGAAGCCGGTAAAGCTGATGTTCCGGAAAATCTCGGTAAACTCAGTTTTTATCAGCATATTCTTTCGGTGATCCCCAATAATATTATCACTCCGTTTTCATCCGGAAATGTTTTGAGTATCCTGCTGGTCGCCGCGGCGGTCGGCATGGGATTGGCGGCGATGAAAGATTCGGAAAACATCCAAATCCTGCTCAAAGGCATTCTGGGGCTGCAGGAATTGCTGTTTACGCTTATCAAGGCACTGGTCTGGACTTTGCCGCTGGGTATCGTGGCATTTTCCGCACAGCTTGCGACTCAGGTTTCTGCCGGAGTGGCATTCGGTTCGCTGGGTAAATATGTGGCGGTGGTGCTGGGCGGCAATGTGTTGCAATTCTTTGTGATATTGCCGGTTTTTCTGCTGCTTAGAGGAATCAATCCGTTGAAAGTTTTCCGGGGAATGCTGCCGGCGGTGCTGATGGCACTTTTTACCAAAAGTTCTGCGGCGACTTTGCCGGTCACAGTCGCTTCGGCGGAAAACAATCTGCATGCCAAACCTGAAGTCGCCCGGTTCATTCTGCCGCTGTGTTGCACGATCAATATGAATGGATGTGCCGCATTTATCATGGTCACTTCTCTGTTTACCATGCAGAATGGCGGTATGCCGCTGACTGCCGGAACCGTGATTTTGTGGGTGCTTATTGCGGTTATTTCTGCGGTCGGCAATGCCGGTGTGCCGATGGGCTGCTACTTTCTGTCTCTGTCTCTGATGGCAGGAGTTGGTGCTCCGATCGGTGTGTTGGGGGTTATCCTGCCGATCTATGCGGTCATTGATATGATCGAAACGGCGGTCAATGTCTGGTCGGATTCATGTGTGTGTGCGATCGTTGACAAAACGATGAAAAAATCTGAAACGGTATAAAACACATTGTCTGGCAGTATATTTTTGACAGTGAACATTTTACAGAGGGTGAACATGAAAATAATTTTCACAGCGACCGCAGGAAAACTGGATTTTTATCTGGAAGATTATGCCGCTGCTCTTGCGCGTTGCGGAAATGATGTGAAATTTGTGCCGCTGTCAAAGTTTTTGCATAAGCCGTTTTACCGGTTCTGGGAAAGCGGCGATGGATTCACCTGCCGGACTTTGGAAAAAACTCTTGCCGGGGAGAAGTGCGATGTACTGATTTGCAATTTCTCCTCGCTGCGGTTTGATTTCCCCCGGATACGTTCTTTTTTTAAAGGGAAAATCGTGCTGTATGATATGGAAGGGCCGAATTTCCGCGGTTTCCGGGATTTGTCAGCTTTGGACGGGGTCGATCTGATCGTTACAGTTTCGCGGGTCATGGCTGAAAAACTCAATGCCGCCGGCAAGTCTGCCGTCTATATTCCGCATGCAGTGGAATGCAGTCGTTTCAAACCGGTGAAGTTAAGCGCGGCGGATGAAAAAATTTTCTGCCGTAAAAGTATTTTTATCGGGCGTCCCTCGCCGCACCGGATCCAGTTTCTGCAGGCATTCGCCGACCGGGGCGGTGATTTGACACTCTACGGGAAACAGTGGCACCGGGAGAAAATAGCTGAATCGGCAGCGGTACCATTTCAGACCAATATCACCGGTGAAGAATTGCTCAAAGCGGTTTCCGGAGCAGGTTTTGCGGTCAATATTTTGCAGGATCAATTTTTGGAATACCGTACGTTGATGAATCTGCAGATATTTTTCTATGCGGCACTGGGTTGTCCATTGCTGACGGAATTTGTGGAGGAATTGCCGGAATGTTTTGAAGAGGGGCGGGAAATGTATTTTTTCCGTGATCAGGAGGAGTTTTTGGACAAAGCACAGCAGTTGTCCGGTTCGCCGGAGCTTTGTGCCGTCATGGGCAAAGCGGCGCAGGAACGGGTTTTCAAAGCGCATACCCTTGATCACCGGGCATTGGTGTTTGACCGGTATTTGCGGGAACTTTGAATCGGGTAATAATCATCAGAAAGAATTGAATCATGTTGTGGCTGAAAAAATTTTTGGCGATATTCATTCCCAGCCGGGAAAAACGGCGTTTGTTCCGGGAGCGTCATATCATTGTGTCTGAATGGCTGAAACGTTATTATGCCGCGCGTAAACGCTTCAAAATGGGTAAAGGTACATACGCGCATTTCAAGTCATTGAAAATCGCCTGCAAAGAGACGGAAATCGGCAGTTTCTGTTCTATTGCTGCCGATGTTCAAATTGGTTTGACCCAGCATCCGGTACATTTTCTTTCCACCCATCCATTCGCGTACAAAACCAAATTCACCCCTATGTTCAAAGCGATTTTTCCGGCATTGAAAAATCGGGAATTGTATGATTTTCCGGTCGCAGTTCCCTGCCGGATCGGCAATGATGTCTGGCTGGGAAGCGGCGCAATGATCATGGATGGCGTTTCTGTCGGTGACGGTGCCATTGTTGCCGCAAATGCAGTTGTCACCCGCGATGTGCCACCCTACGCTATCGTTGGCGGAGTGCCTGCTAAAGTGATAAAATACCGGTTCGCACCGGAAATCATTGAAAAACTTATGAGGCTGAAGTGGTGGGAGCTGGATGAAAAACTTATTATGCAGCTGCCGTTTGACGATATAAATGCGTGTGTAGACATGCTGGAAAAATTCCGGGATCAGATGAATACCGCTGACGGCATTGAGTGATCCCGGTAAAACAGTTCCATTACTGTAATGATTTCATAAACCGCTTCATGCGGGCAAGAGATTCATGCAGTTCATCTGCACCGGTCGCGTAGCAGCAGCGGACAAATCCGGCACCGCCGGGACCGAATGCTTCACCGGGAACCACGGCAACTTTTTCCGCTTTGAGCAATCTCTCTGCGAATTCAACTGATGACAGACCGCTTTTGGCTACGGACGGGAACGCGTAAAACGCCCCGTGCGGTAATAAACAGTCCAAACCGATCTCGTTGAGGCCTTTGACAAAAAAGTCCCGGCGCAAGCGGTAGCTTTCGCGCATTTCATTCACGGCATTGCCGCCGTTGCGCAGTGCTTCCAATGCCGCTTCCTGAGCGACTGTAGGCGCACACATGATGGCGTATTGGTGGATTTTCATCATGGCAGCGATCATGGGAGCCGGAGCGCAGGCATAGCCGACCCGCCAGCCGGTCATCGCAAATGCTTTGGAAAAACCGTGCAGAAATATGGTACGTTCTTTCATGCCCGGTAATGCGGCAATAGAAACGTGATCACCGTCATAATTCAATTCCGAATAAATTTCATCAGTCAGCACCGCCAAATCATGTTTTACCGCCAATTCGGCAACTGCGCGCAATTTTTCCGGCGGCATTACCGCTCCGGTGGGATTGCAGGGGAAATTGAGCAAAATAGCGCGGGTTTTGGGAGTTATTGCCCGTTCAATATCTTCCGGTTCGACCGCAAACGCATTTTCTGCCCGGGTCGTCACCGGCACCGGGACTCCGTGAGCCATGGTGATTTCCGCCGGATAAGAAACATAACACGGTTCGGTGTAAATCACCTCATCACCAGGAGTTATCAGCATCCGCAATGCCAGATCCACAGCTTCACTTACACCGATAGTCACGATGCACTCTCTGGCAGGATCATAACTGCAGTTGTAATTTTTCTCCACATAATCGCAGATTGCCCGGCGCAGAGCCGGGGTGCCGAGATTGGAGGTGTAACTGGTATGACCGTGTTCCAGCGAATAGATCCCGCTTTCCCGGATCGTCCACGGGGTAGTGAAATCCGGTTCTCCCACTCCGAGGGAGATCACATCATCCATGGAATTGACCAGATCAAAAAATTTCCGGATGCCGCTGGGCGGCAAATTGGCGATATGTGGAGCTATCAATCGTTCAGAAACAGACTTTGAGCCGCTCATATTCTTCGTCACCTTGCATAATTATACCGGATTCTTTATATTTTTTCAACTGGAATCCGGTTGATGTTGAAATCACCCCGTCGATCGTCGCCAGTTTGGCGGCAACGAAATTTGCGACCTGCTGCAGAGAATCACCTTCGACTGTCAATTGCAGGTCATAGCTTCCGGAAAGCAGACACAGATCGGTCACTTCCGGAAATTTGGCGATCCGCCGTGCCACCCGGTCAAATCCACCGTCCCGGTTGGGCGTGACTTTGACTTCTATCAATGCTTTGACCCGCTTTTCAGCTCCCGGAGCTTCATCGGATAAAATAGCTGTATAACCGCGGATAAGACCGGATTTTTCCATTTCTGCTATTGCGGATGCGACATCAACTTCTGCTGCATTGAGCCGGACGGCAATATCACTTACGCTCATGCGGGCATTGCTGCGGAGAAAAGAGAGGATTTGTTCTTTCATTTCCAAAAATCCCATAACAAAAGTAAATAAAGACCCCAGAATAAGATACCATTGTACAGAAAACTGTCCAGCACATCAAACGCTCCGCCCATACCGGGAACAAAGCTGCCTGAATCTTTGACTTCACACAGCCGTTTGATCGCTGATTCCGTCAAATCGCCGAAAAAGCTGCCTAAACTCAATACAAATGCGGCGACCAATGTCCAGCTCAGCGGCAGTGCCACACTTCCGAACCGGTAAAATGCCCATGCTGCCGCCATGCTCAAAATCATGCCTCCGAAAAGACCTTCCCAGGATTTTTTAGGGCTGACCGACGGGGCGATTTTATGATTGCCGCCGGGAAGTTTGGCAGTCAGTGTTCCGACAATATAACCGCCGGTATCTGTTGCTTTGGTCACCAGACACAGGAACAGCAGCCAATAGCCGTGTGGAGCCAGCAAATAGGTGAGCAAAAGCAATATCAGCGGCGGAGCCAGCAGCACTGTGACTCCGGCAGAATTCATAGTTGCAGAGAGCACCGCGGGTTTCATGGAGAGCAATCCCGCCAGAGCCGCGATTACCAGCAACAGCAGCATAATACCCCACAGAAAACGCCAATCCGGAATAAGATCTGCCGGAAGTAAAACTGTTGCCGCAAAAAACCAGACCGTTAAAATCACCGGGATGACAAATGCCGGGCGTCCGGATTTATTGAGCATTGCTGCACACTCTCCGGCGGCAACTCCTGCCAACAGCGGCGCAGAGGCTATAAAAAGCCAGAAGCCGCCTCCCTGCCAGAAAAATATTCCGCCCAGTAATGACATGAGCAGTACAAAGCCGATGATTCTGAATTTGAACATGGTTTATTTATCCTCGATCATAGTGAAAAATTGTGATTCTACTGCCATGCAAAGCGTATGATAGATCGGCAAATGCAGTTCCTGAATACGGTAAGTTTCCGCGTCAGGTGCGGCAATGACGATATCCGCGAGGCGTTCACAACTGCCGTGCCGGTTGCCGGTCAGCAGGATGGTGCGGATTTTTTTTGCGCGTGCCACAGCGAAAGTTTTATAAATATTGGCAGCATTGCCGCCGGTGGAAATGCCCATGCAGATATCGCCGGGTTTGCCCAACGCCCACAATTGCTGGGCGAAAGCCAGTTCCGGATCGACATCATTGCCGAATGCGCTGGTCAAAGCCGGATGCGAGAGCAGCGATACCGCCGGCAGACCGTACTGGAGAGCGTCGCCCAGTGCCGCGCCGACAAGCGGATCGGCCGCCAGTAAAGCTGCTTTATCACTTTCACGCAACGTCCGGCGGGATTTGAATCCTTTGAGCAATTCACCGCAAATATGTTCTGCATCTGCACCGCTGCCGCCGTTACCAGCCACAAAAAATGTGCCGCCGCGCCGGAAAAGTTCCGCCATTTCCGCGGCGGTCTGCTCTATGGACGGCAGTATCGGGCGCAGTACCGGATAGCGGGTGACAAGTTTATCAAAATATTTTTTCATAGTCATTAAGACTCCTTATACATTATCAAGGATAAAATAT
This sequence comes from Lentisphaeria bacterium, assembly GCA_017504435.1. GTDB lineage: Bacteria > Verrucomicrobiota > Lentisphaeria > Victivallales > Victivallaceae > UBA1784. The sequence continues at coordinate 28,109 of JAFVRD010000061.1, forward strand.
CATCTTTTAACAGTTTTTACAAGTTATTTTCTGCAAAAAGGATTGCAAAATCGGTTTTATTGTGATATATTTCATCCAGTCATCAGGGGTGCTGTATCTGATTCGTAGATACGGCTGAGAATATACCCGTGAACCTGATCCGGATAATGCCGGCGTAGGAATTGCGAACATGACCTGCAAAGACCGCTTGCACAAAATACCGTCTTTGCCGCTTTGAAAAACCGCTTTTCAAGTGTTTTGTGACCAATTTCTCCGGAAAAACGCGGAACGCACTTGATAATCGCTTGCGGTGCGCTCCGTCCAACTGTGGGGAATTCCCCGGAAAGGAGAGCGAAAATGTCTTCAGAAAATCTCATCTCATCTGCTATTGTCCGTAAATTTGCGGATAAACTTCTGGATGGTCTCAAACTTGATGTTGCGATCGTCGGCGGTGGTCCCAGCGCATTGGTCGCCGCCCGCGATCTTGCCGTAAAAGGTTTGAAAGTCGCCATTTTTGAACGTAAACTTGCTCCCGGCGGCGGCACTTGGGGCGGCGGTATGCTTTTCAATGAAGTTGTGGTGCAGGACGCTGCATTGCCGGTGCTGGATGATTTCGGCATCCGCCATGAATCGATTACCGATGCGCCCGGATATCATACGCTGGATTCTGTGGAAATGGCAAGCGGATTGATTTTTGGTGCCTTGCAGGCAGGAGCAAAGATATTCAATTCGGTAAGCGTGGAAGATATTGTATTCAAAGCCGGAAAAGTCAATGGATTGGTTATCAACTGGACTCCGGTGGAGAGACTCGGAATGCATGTGGATCCGTTGACCGTGATCGCAGAATGTGTACTTGACGGAACCGGACATCCCAGCGAAATCATCCGGCTGGCGACCGATAAAGCCAAAATCAAACTGGATACGCCCACCGGTAATATTCTCGGCGAAAAACCGATGTGGGTGGATAATGGTGAAGCTTCTACCGTGGAAAATACCCGTGAATATTTCCCCGGTTTATTTGCTTGCGGAATGAGCGCAAATAATGTTATGGGCGGATACCGTATGGGACCGGTTTTTGGCGGCATGCTTCTGTCCGGGCGCAAAATCGCCGGAATTATTGCCGGACGGTGCGGTAAATGAAGTGCCATGCTCAAAGAGTGGCGGCTTTCAAAGCTGCCGCTCTCTATCCGGTCATCAGCAGTGAATTTTGTTCCGGGCGCAGTGTTCCGGAGGTGATAACTGCCATAGCCGAAGGCGGGGCAAAAATCGTTCAACTCCGTGAAAAACACCGCACTGATGCCGATTTATTTGCATTGGCTCAGCAATGCCGGCAAATCACGGAGGCTTACGATATGCTGTTGATCATTGATGACCGTTTGGATATTGCTCTGGCATGCGGAGCAGACGGGGTTCATCTCGGACAGGATGATATGCCGGTTGCCGCCGCACGCAAAATCGCCCCGGAATTGCTCATCGGAACATCCACCCATAATGCTGCAGAAATCATTGCCGCCCAGAATGACGGAACCAGTTATCTGAATATCGGGCCGATCTATCCGACACAGACTAAAAGCGTTGCCTGCGGGGCGTTGGGAGTGGAAACATTTTGCCGTCTTAAAGAATTGGTAACGTGTCCGTTCTCGGTCATGGGAGGAATAAAAGCACAGCATATCGCTGAACTTTCCGCCCTCGGAGCAAAACATATTGCTATGGTCACAGAAATAACTGCCGCCGCAAATATTACCGCCAAAGTAAAAGAATTGCTCGCTTTGTTTAAGTAAATTGCATTGCTGCATGGCTGATTTTTTGTATGACCGGGATGAGAAATGGAAAAAAATCATTGTTTTTTTATACATCTGTACTTGAAATACATAGTTTGCGGTGATATATTTAGTACATTGACTCAAGCGCGTCTCCATCGTCTAGAGGCCTAGGACACCGGGTTTTCATCCCGGCAACACGGGTTCGACTCCCGTTGGAGATGCCATTTTTTTTGTTTAAATACCGTTACGCAATCCCTGTAAAAAGCAAGCAGCAGTTTGGAAAATAAAATTTTCCCACTGCTGCTTTTTCTTTTTACCGGTCATTTTTGCGATTCGCAAAAATGGGATTGCTCACTTCGCGTGGGGTTGCCTTCGCTTACGCTCAGGCTCTCGGCTGCGCCTCGTCGACTCCCATTGGAGATGCCATTTTTGTTTTTAGCGGGTGAAACAGCGTAGAGAGACTACCACAAAAAAGCGTCTGTGTTCATGCCATGCGGAGCAGTCTCCCGGTTGGAGAGCGAAACGCGGAGCGTTTTGCTGAGGGGTACGGGGACACTTCCCCGGGTGCGGCAAGCCGTGATGAAAGACAAGTCCCTCTTTCCTCATAAAAGAGGGAAGAGGGCGCAGGATTTCATCACATTGAGTCAAGGCAGAGCAAACGCCATAAAGCGCGGATAAAACCGTAACAAAAAGCGGCTTATGCCGCCGCTGGGGGGATGCAAGGGGGGCGGCGTGAGCGCCCCTTTGCGAAAAAGAGATACGTTTGTAATTCCGCATACTGCGGAAAACGCCGGCACAGCAATAAAAAACCCGGTTTGCCGTTTGACAAACCGGGGCATAGCTTCAAGCAGTCAGCTCAGCTGAGTTGACTGTATTTAATGATCGATTTACCGTTTTCATCGGT
>JAFVRD010000013.1 GCA_017504435.1 Lentisphaeria bacterium
AAATTGACCGTTCCGGCAGTGTGGGTGGTGGTGGTATCTGCCGCAGTTACCCGGCTGCCGCCGACCACATACTGATTGAAAGTACCGCCGGAAACCGTCAAATTGCTTTCGCCAAGCGAAATCGCATTGGTCGTTTCTTTGATCAGCAATCCGCCGTAAACATCTTTACCGACCGTGCCGCTTTCAACCGTCAATTCGGTGGATTCGGCGGAAACTTTGCCGCCGCCGTAGAGGTGTTTAACGATTTCGCCGCCGGTAACGGTGGTGGTGATTTTGCCGTCCACACCTTTTTCACTTCCGGCAAAGACCGTTCCCTGTTTCACCCCGGAAGCGATCGTCTGGGTGATGTCAGTGCCGTAATTGGTCTCTGAACCTCCGCCATATACTGAACCACTGGAGTTATCTTCCAGAACACCGTCTTTGACGTATGCCTGCAGCATGAGAGCACCGTTTTTGACCGCAAAGCGATACTGGGCTTCATTCAATTCAAACCACTGATCCATGGCTTGAGCATTACCATCAAGAATGATGGTCAGATCATCGGCTTGAGCAATGTTGACATTGTCGATCATCAAAAAATGCCCGGTCATTCCGGTAAACAATTCACTGTTGACCGTCAGAGTAAGTGCATCAAGTTCCACCGCATTACCGGAGACTGTCAATGCGGAAGCCAATACGAAATTTCCGGTCAGGGTCAATTTTGCTTCAGCTGCGACGGTAACAGTTCCGCCGATACTGGAGGTCCCGCCGCCGATCAATGCCGTGTCGGAAGCGATCGCAATATTTCCGCTTTGAGCGAAGTCAAACAGCAGAATGTTTCCGGCATTTGCGGTTTGAGCATCCGCAAGTGTTGCATAAGATGAGGTGATCCAATTTTCCATTACCGATGCGCTGATCGTAACCAGATTGTGATTGTTCATGACCAGCGCATCGGCATTGGTCACATACATATCACTATTATTGCTGTCCGCCAGTACGAAAATGCGGTAACCGTTTTCGGCAGCGATTTTACCGTTACTGCGATGGTCGAACCAGCTGCCGAAAGAACCGTTTGCATCCACTGCTTTGGCAACCCCCAACCCGGTAAAAAATGAACTGCCGGAAACCCGGAATTCATTGTGCGCCCCGTCATAACGGAAACTCTGACCTGCGCCCATCGTCACCAGACCATTGACGTAAACATACGCTTTGGCGGAGGAGGAGCCATAAATATAGAACGTATTGGTTCCGGTGTTGTTTTCCACCGTAACATTGGCAAGGGTGATCGTACCGCCGGCATTGAGACGGATCACGCCGCCCTGTGCGCCGGATTTATTATCACGGAAAGTGGAATTGGAAACATTGAATACCACTCCGGCTGAATCATGGCCCAAAACGGCACTGTATGAGGTTGACTGATTGCCTTCAAACAAACATTTGTCAATGTTGATAACCGTATTGGTACCGCTGAATATCGCGCCGCCTTTGACAGCTTTATTATTCCGGAATACCGTATCGCTGACTGTGACTCCGCCATTGACCATGATAGCACCGCCGTTAGCGGACGCGGTATTGCCAGTAAATGTACTGCCGGAAATCTTATTGATCGCGGCACTGCCGGTTTGTAAAAAAACGACTCCGCTTGTACTTTGATTTTCTGAAAAATCAGTTCCGGAAACGGTCATATCTCCCATACGTTTATAAATACCGGACCCGCTTTCAGCACTATTGCCTTTGATCACACAGTCGATCACCTGAATGGAACCGTCGTAGAAATACAATGCACCACCTTTGTCGTCAGCGGTATTGTTGGTGAAGTGCAGATTTTCCACCTTGTAATTATAACCGGAATGATCTCCGAAATAAATACCGCCGCCCTGGCTGTAACTGCCATTGCGGAAACCGGAATCTCCGGAACCGATCAGGCTGATATCTTTGGCATAATTGGCGTGAAGCCGGCTATCCCGGTAAGTGTCAACCAGAACAAATGTGTTGGAGTCGTAGGAAATATCCACGTTGTCAAGCAGGACCCCGCCGTAGTACACTGTGCCGCCGACTACTGCGATATCCTTGCTCTTGTCAGCAGAAATGATAATGGCGTTGTCGATGATTTTTTCACTGGAAGCATTGGTAACATACAAATCTTTGGTTGCGGTGGTGATCAGAGTCCCGTTGTTATCAGCACTCCACGAACCGGAACCTTCTTTCCACGAACCGGTGCCGTCGACGACTTGCGCCAGTTGGATCTCATTTTTCTCAAGCTCCAGAAAACTACCGGTTTGGACGGTAACAGTACCGCCATTCCGGAAAGTTTGACTTGCGCCGAATGTCAGCAATCCGGTGATCGTGACTTTACCGGTACTTTCATTGTATATTGCCGAACCCTGCGAGCCGACATTTTTATAAAACTCCGTATCGCCGATATACAAAATACCGTCGTTACGGATACCGCCGCCGGCGTTGGTGGTGGTGTTGCCGGTAAATACTGCATTTGAAACGATCAAAACACCGCCCGGTTCATCATTGTATATGGCCCCGTTACCGCCACCCGTGTTGTTGTCGGTAAAATTTGTGTTATTGATACTCACCGTACCGCCACTTTGCGACATCAGTATGGCACAGGTGCGGTTGTTGGAAAATTCGGAATTGGTAATACTGACCAGCTTTCCGTAACTCCGGATCACACCGACATTGTTTGTGGACAGATTATTGTCAAAAAGACAGTTGTCAAAGGTGACGGTCACGCTGCCGCCGACCCGGGAAACAGCGGGACGGCCGGTATTGCCGGAAAAGGTCATTCCGCTGATCGTACGATTGGAATTTACAGGCATGATACCGTATCCGGTCGTGTCGACCAATCCGGAAATCGCTGCGTTATTGACACCGATCAGAGTGCCGCCTTTGAAACCGAGTTGTGAACTTTCGGTGAGCACCACCCCGTCCATGACAATATTCATTTGCCCGGCATCAGACCCGGCGACAGCATCGCTGAGCGTGGTATATCCGGAATCGGCAACATAAGTGACATCGCCTACGGTTACGGAGAGTTTATCTCCGGTTTCGGATACAATTGCGGAAACTTTTACTTCAGACATTTCAGTATCTCCTTAAGTTTGCAAAACACAAATTTACTGTAGCAGACATTCCTCCGCCTTGTCACGGCGCAGATGATGGCGGATTGAGTCTTTGTACTCTTTCAGTACATGGTTTTCTATATTAAAATCCTTTTTGGAATAATTTGCTGAAATCAGCTTCCACTTCAAATTCCGAACGTTTTTTGTTTTCCACATGACCGTCTGCACAGGCGACGTTGATGCTTTCACCTTTGATGCAATAACTGTATTCATTTGAGGTTGACAATTCCCGTACCACTCCGCCGCCGTGACGGGTCGCCAGCTGTTTATATCCGGCTGAACCGTGGATATAATCTTTTAACCGGAGATTCCCGTAGTCGGTGTGATCCATCATCATAATAGCCTGTGCGGAATTTTTGACCGATGTCAGTTTACGGATCAAAGCGGAGGTGAAATCTCTGCCGGTAAGAAAATCGTTGATACCGTAAGTACCGTAATGGAAAAAATCTGTGCCGCCGTTTCGGGCGTTACTGTAATGTCCGATACCATTGGGTTCCGATGGACATTGAAACAACGCACAGTTGGCGACATTCAACCGTTCATCCTTGATCATCTGCCCAAAAGGCTGTCTGCGGTTACTGGCAAAATTGGCGACTTTACCCATCCGGTAAAGCAATTCGGTCGCCCACGGATATCTGGTGTTGCCATCCGGAGCTCCGGTGACCCACAACGATGCCGGAATCATCCAATCGGCATAGTCATTGCTGTAAGAGAGAGCTTCGGCGGCAATTTGTTTGAGATTGCTTTGGCAAGCGGTCGTTTTTGCCCGGTTTTTTGCTCCGTTGAGAGCCGGCAGCAGCATCGCCGCCAAAATGGCTATCATCGCAATAACGACCAATAGCTCGATCAGCGTGAATGCAGATCTGGCAAAGCAATCCTTTGCTTCAACACGTTGGATTAAAAGATGTTTCATAGTTTGCTCCATTATCAGATACACATATATAATATGAACGGAATTCATTAAAAACGCAATATCACAAAAACGCCAAATATATAGAGAAATCACCTTTTTGTTCTTACTTTATACCAAATTGCAGATATCCGGAGCCTGATGTAATCAGTTTATAAAATGGCCCCCCTCTTTTCAGCATTGCCCGTCCGGAAAAATCACTCTCCTGACGGACAGCTTTTTTTCGTTAATTTCCCGGAATCATTTGCGGGGTGAGTCCGAGATACGGCGGCAATCCCGGAAATGCCACATGGCATTTGGCAAAATATCCTCTGGTGGGATGCTTCAAACGCAGCCGCCAGACACCGGCTTTTTTGCGCTGTTCCGGAGTCGGATCAAATTGGGCACCGTTTGTGTAAGGCACATCAAACACTTTTTTGCCATCGGGATCGTAGATTTCAAAACCGACAAACAGAACCGAGTTTCTGCCCCATACCCGTACCGCGAATTCCGGAGAATTTTCCGGCACATGGAAATAGATGTCTCCGGTAAAATTCAGGAACGTCCGGGCGTATTTGTCCGCCATCATACCGGCAGGAAGATTGGCACTGTTCAATTTGATATGCACACGTTCACCGTGAATATCGATCTGATGGAAACCGGTTTCTTCCAGTTTGGTACTGAATTTTTCAGTTGTAGCCGGGTCCATGCTGCCCAGCCGGATTTTTTTCCCGGACGGAGAGATGAGATCCACCGTCGCATCGTCACTGCTCCGGTTGGTGCCGTATTGCAGTTCAAATTCGGCAGTATCTCCGGCTTTGCCGTAGATCCAGAATCCCGCCCGCCAATACTGCGGAACCGGAGGGAATACGGTTTTTTTCATTTCATAGCGGATGGTTTCTTCACCAGTCCACGGGGCAGGATTTTTGAAAGCTTTGGGTTTGTACTCAATGCCGCGCAGCCAGGAGGTGTCTCCGGTATAGCTGTGGTCATTGACCTGAATGATTTTATTTTTCGGAGTATTGAGAACTTTCAAACCGGAAAAATCCATTTTTGATTGCGGAGCTTTGCCGTTGGGATCGCTGAAAGCTATCCGGATGGCTTCCCGGTCACGGGGAGCGCGTTTCAAGGTGCAATTTTTGAATGCGATATCAAGTTCATGGCTTATATCCATTTCAATATCGATCGGATAACGGTTGGGAAACGCAGTGGTTTTGCTTTCAAACCGGCAGTTGACGAAGCGTACAAATCCTTTCAGCTCATGACCGATACGTTCCCAGCGGGTACGGGTATAAAGGAATATATCCGCCTGTACGTTGTCTTTAACCACGCAATTTTCAAATGTGATACCGACATCCCCGGTAAGCCGGGTGTCCATACGGGTCACACTGACCTGGATGCCCGTACCGGTATTGCCTTTGATCTCGCAGTTGCGGACGGTAATATCCACCGTGGGTTCAGAGGGATTGTTTGTTTCAATGTCAATACCTGCCATGGGCATGGTGCCGTTGGTATTATTGAGTTTGCAATCTTCGATCAGAATGTGTTTACCTTGGATAATACTGATCCCCTGCCGGTGATTATCGTCACAGTTGAGTTTACGCATCACGATATGCTCAGGGAAGCGGCTGCCGAAACTGCTGACGAGAACACCGTCGCCTCCGGACTGGAGCAGATTCATATTTTCGATCCGGATATTATGACCTCCCATCACCTGGATGCAGTGACGGCTTTCGGATATGCTGTAAAAACGCGAATCCTGATAATCTTTTTTGTGCATTCGGATCGTACCGCCTTCACCCTCGCCGCGAATGGTGATATTATCTTCGCAATTGCATGTGAACACACAATCTCTCGTACGTTTGTAATCACCGCGTTTGGCTTCAATGACTGCTCCGGATTCAAACACGATCTCCTGATTGCCGCGCAGTCTCAGCGGGCGGGTGATCCACGGAGTCGGCATTTTGTCAATAATCAGCGTTTGGGCTTTGGAGTTGATCGCATCCTGTATAATGTCAGTGGCATCATCTTTTTTGAATCCCCACCAGGACAACCGGGCAACTTTTACTTCGCCTTTGCGGGCTTTTTCCACCAATTCAGCGTTGGCACCTTCGCCAAGAGTTATCGGCCGTGAGGACGGGAGATTATAGGCTGTGAGTGACAAGTCTGCAATATCAAAAGAACCGTTTTCAGCCTGAATACCGATATGTACGCGTTCTGTGCCGTACAGGAATTTGCCGTTTTCTCTTCCGAGAGTGGAAATACCGGTGCGTGAAGCACTGTATCCGAGCCAATTCTGACGCAGCACGGAATTTACCGCAGTATCGTGAGTTCCCAGTGCCAGATGCCGGCGCACCACCGTGCCGGCAGGTATCCGGTTGCGCAGCGGAGCTCTCAATTCAACGGTTCCGTCCGCGGCGATGGATTTTACGGCAATGTAATTCCGGTTCGGGACATCCGCACGATCCGCTTTGGCATCAAGAGCCAGCACAAAGCTGCGGTTGACCGGAGCCCATTTATCCGCGCCGGCAAGCACCAGAGTTCTGGAGCCGGCAGGAGCATCATGTTTCACCGTGGCAAGCGCATTGATATCTGCCGCCACTGAGGTCGGGTTGAATTTAAATCCTTTGGCACTGACCGATGAGGTGACGAGCCAGAATTTGCATCCCGGGGTGGCATAACGCAGTTTAACATCAAATACGTAGGTCGCTTTGGGGTGGATTTTAACAGATTCTTTGCTGAAAAATTCCGGTTTGCCGTTAGGATTGCTGATCCGCCAGCCGCCGGGGATTTTTTCGCAGACAGTACCTTTGGAAAAATCAACTTTTTCCGGAGAGAACTGCCATATTTTTTCTTCTGCATCGACACCCGCGCAAATGAGCGCGAGCATAGACAGTACAATGATTTTCTTAAGCATCTGCACCCCCGTTACTGTGCTATTTCAACGAAAGAGAATTCCGCGATCTCAATATCACCGCCGTTGGCATCCAGACCAATCCGGACTTTGGCAGTACCACGCAGCCATTTGGTGAATATGCGGCCTTTTTCGGACATGCCCTGAAGATCTCTGCGCCAAATCTGAAACTCCGGAGTGAGGGTGGAACCGATCAGAGTATGGTACGGTCCGTTGAGAAAATGGCGGCGCACCAGAGTTTCGGCACGATAGCCGCGACGCAGCGGTTTGGTAAATTTGACCAGACCGTCTTTGTCGATGGATTTGATAACATAGTAATCATGATTGGGCAGGTCAGAACCATCTGCCTGAGCATTGAATACCAATACTCCGGTACGTTTGATCTCCGGCCATTTTTCTGCGCCCGGAATTTTTATTTCCGTAGTTCCCGGATGAACGTATGAACCGATATTCAGAAGCGTTTTTTCGTCAAAATCAACTGAAGTCGGGGTGATTTCACGTCCCTTGGCATTGAAATTTTTGGTAACTACCCAAATCCGGGATTTCGGAGTCATGCCGCGAACTTTGATTCTGACATAATATTTGGCATCCGGTTTGATCTCAAAAGTGTCTTTAGTGAAAAAACGGATCCGGTTTTTAGCCTGACTCAATGTCCAACCGTCTGCAGATTGGGTACAGGTGACACCGCTATCCAAATTCACTGATTCAGGAGAAAATTTCCACATTACCTCTGCTGCAGATACCGCAGCGGCAGCAACCGACGCCATAACTAATGCCAATCGTTTCATAATCATATCCTTTCTATTGGTTTTATGCAGATTTCTACATGATCTGCTCATGTTTATAATTTGCTGCAACATCAGAAAAAAATCAATGGCATAAAAAAATCATTTATATAAGTTTTTCACCATTAACAAGATTTCATATATCGAGCCATTTTGCCGACTGTGCCGATTTCCTGATTTTTTCCATCATATGCTGGATATAAATGCCGCGTGACAGTCCGGGATCTCCAGGAGTTCCGGCATGAACATTGCTGAGGAAATTCCACAGACAATGCATGTGCCCGCGCATCCAGCCGATCGCCGCTTTGGGGGTGGGGAATCCTGCCGGTTTGGCATAACGCTGACCGCAATCAATGGCACACCACCCTTTTTCGCCCCCCATGGGAGAGGAGGATTTACTCATATCATAGAAATGGAGTTTATCCCAATTCATCGGGTCAAGCCGCAATGCTCCTTTGGAACCGTGAATGGCAAATCCGATTTCATCTTCGGCACCGGTGGCGATTTTGGACGCGGTGACCACTCCGCACGCGCCGTTGGCAAGCGTTGCCAGTACGTGCATATTGTCTTCGGCAGTTACCGGCAGACGTCGGGTTTTGTCTGCAGCAGACGGCCGGTCGGGATAGGCAATATGAGTTGCCGCGCAAACGGATTTGAAACCACCGGTCAAATAATCGACCAGATCAAGGATATGACTGCCAAGATCGGCGATCGTACCGGCTTCAAGTTTCCATTTCAACGGTGCATTGGGGTCCGCGCTTCCACTATGCAGATATTGACCGCGGAATTCCAGGATCTCCCCGATCCTGCCTTCATCGATCAACTGTTTTGCCCGGAGCGTTGCCGGAAAAAAGCGGTTTTGCAGTGTCATCTGGGAAACGCCCCGGTATGAGGGCAATACAGCGGCGATTTGATCGGCTTCAGCGGCATTGGCAGTCAACGGTTTGTCGCAGTAAATATGTTTCCCGGCATTCATTGCCGCCAAAAGCTGTTCACAATGACAATCGTTGGGAGACGCAATGTCTATAATATCGATTTCCGGGTCGTCAATGACTGCCCGGAAATCGGTAACTGCCTTTGCCGCCCCGATCTGGGCGGCAAATTTATCAGCACTGCTCTGATGGGCGGCGCAGACGGTTTTCACGGTCACTTTGAACTCCTGCTGATCGTAGAACAGCGGCAGATTCAAATAACCGTAAGCGTGAACTCTGGCAATGAAACCTGAGCCGATAATACCGACTTTGTATTCTTTCATCCCAACAGCTCTTTCTGAGTTTCAAAGATCGCTTCTTCGATGATGTCCATACCTTTCTGAGCCACTTCATCGGGCATGACGATCGGCGGACTCATACGGAGAATATGACCGGCAGGGACCCATGCCAAACCTTTGGCAAAGGCTTTCTGATAAACCATTTTGCCGGCTTCATCAAAGGGGGTCTTTTTAACTTTGTCTTTGACCAGTTCAATACCCAGCAGACAGCCTTTGCAGCGGGTATCACCGACGATCTCATATTTTTCCGTCCAGTCGGCCATCCGTTTTTTGAACAGCTCTTCCAGATGCATGGAGTGTTCGAGCAGACCTTCTTCTTCAATGACTTCAAAGCAGGCCAGAGCCGCCGCGCAAGCCATCGGGTTGCCGCCGTAACTGGTGGATGCGGAAATTTTGTCCACCGCATCAGCATACGGTTCCCGCACTGCCATTGCCGTTACCGGGAAACCATTGCCGAAACCTTTACCGATAGTGACTACATCCGGAACGACATCCCAATGTTCACAGCAAAGTGTTTTGCCGCAGCGGCCCATGGAGGTCAATACTTCATCCGCCATAAACAGGATGTTGCGTTCTTCGAGGAATTTTTTGAGTTTCGGGAAGAAATCATCCGGCGGCATGATCGAACCTGCCCAGCCCTGGATCGGTTCCGCCACGAGTGCGGCAATCTGTCCGGTGGTACATTCTTTGATGATTTTATCATAGAAATCCAAATAAGCATCGGTATCGATCACACCGTCGGCATCCACCCACAGCGGACGGTAGGTATCGGGACGCGGCATCAGATAGAATCCGGGTTCACGGGACGCGCCGCTGAATTTGGTCATCCGCGCCAAACTGATGGAGTGACCGCTTTTGCCGTGAAAATCCTGAAAGAAACTCAGGAATTCATGTTTGCCGGTGGCGGCACGGCAGGTACGCAGACCGGCTTCAACGGCGGCAGTGCCGCAATCGTAAAGCTGAAAACATTTCAGATCGCCGGGCAGGGTCGCCGCCATTTTTTCCAGCAGCCGGGTTTTGATTTCGGTGGTGAAATCGTGGCAGTTCATCAGCCGTTTGGCATATTTGACCACCGCTTCGGTAACTTTCGGGTGGCAATGACCGAGGGAAGTTACATATATACCGCTGGAAAAATCGATATACTGATTGCCGTCAACGTCTTCCATCATGCAGCCCTGAGCTTTTTCAAAAGCCACCGGAAAAAGGCGCACCTGACCGGAAATGCCCCGGTAATGCTGTTTGGCACGGTTATGCAATGCGGTACTTTTCGGACCGGGAAGCGTGGGAGAGATGATTTTCGGAATGGCGTTAAGATCAAGTTGATAGGGGGTCGGATCGTATTTACCCATGATGTTTTCTCCTTTTTTGAGATTTTTTAACCTGTTATTAATGGACATTCTGCAATGTCCGGAAAATTATTTGTTTCAGCGGAACAGTTGATCCCAGATATAGCGTTGTGCCGCCATGGCATCATCGCGCAAAGCAATATCCGCCATGACCGCAGGATCGAGCCGTCCGGCAAGTTCCAGCAGTTTCTTTGCGTGACGGATGGACAATGTGCAGGCTTCGACCGACTCTTCGCGGAACGGACAAATATCAAAATTCATCCAGCCGCTGTAGCCGGTTTTTACCAATGTCCAGTAAAATTCCAGCTGTTCCCAGAAGTGGACACTTCCGGGGATCATATCGTAATCCCAATCACCGTAATTATCATTGTTATGCAAATGGAACAAGCGTTTTTCCCGGATCAGCAAAGCGGCTTCTTCCGCCGGATTTTCCATTGCCAGCAAACTGTGCCCGATATCCATGATGACACCGACATTGGCACAACCGGTGCTTTCTGCCAGACGCAGAGCTTTTGCGGCATTCGGAACCAGCTGATGGGTACGGGGTTCCCGGGGTTTGTATTCGATACCGATATTGATTTCCGGATCGACCTGTGCCAAATCGCGCAATGCACCGCGCAGCAGATCATGTTTTTTCAGATAATCGGTCTGGAAATAATAGTCGTAACCGTCATGAGCCGGCCAGAACACCACCATTTTGGAACCGAGTTTTTTAGCGGCTTGAACAGCTCTTGCCCCCAGCTCAAAAGATTCTTTACGGACAGCCGGATCATCGGAAGTCACTCCGCCGCGCTGAAATCTGGCGGCGGCAAAATTACCGATACCCACCGCAGATACTTCCAGTTTACGCGCCTGCAGTTCCGGCAGCAGATCTTCGGCTTTTTCGAGATCATAAGGCAGATACAATTCAACACCGTCAACGCCTTCGACTTTGCTGACCAGTTCGTAAACCTGAGAGGCATCAATGCTCTCTTTATATCCGGATGCCACGACACGGTCGGCAGGCGGCCAGAAAACGCTGGCTTCAATCGCAAACTTAAGATTGGATCCCATGATTATTTCTCCTTGAATAATGGTTTGAGTTGCTGATAAAATTTCTGATATCTGGCAAAAATTTTTGCGCCGGTACCGGTAAGTCCATTTTCCGGCAGGAATTTGTCACCCGGTTTGACCATGACTGCAACTGCCTGTTCCGGAGACGCGAAAATTCCGGCCCCCACCCCCGCCAGCATAGCGGCACCGAGACATCCGGATTCACTTTGCTGCATCGTTCGGCAGGGGATGGCGGCGATTCCGGCTTTGATCCGGTTCCATATTTTACTGCGGGCGGCACCGCCGGCAAGTACCAGTTCTTTAACGGTCACGCCGCAATCATTGAGCAGCTCCAGATTGGCACGCGCCATGCACGCTACTGATTCCAGCATCGCCCGGAGAATATCCGCCCGGGAAGTTTGCAAAGTCAACCCCATGACGGCACCGGTGGCATCCGGATCAAGTTCCGGACAGAGAGCTCCCGCCAGATGCGGCAAAAAAGTCACGCCATTGGCTCCCGGGGGGGAATTTTCAGCCAGCCGGTCAAGTTCGGAATAAAAATTTTTACCGTTGCGTTCCAATTCTGCCGCCCATTCGGCACCCAGTACATCCCGGAATGCCCGGAGCAGTACTCCTCCGGATGTCGACCACGCCACAGCGAGATAGGTATCATCCACTACGTGTACCTGACAGGGCAAACGGTACTCCCGGTCGAAAACCGCTTTTTTACAGCTGGCGGCGAGATTGAAACTGGTTCCGGTATTGTCAGTGGCTATCCCATCGGAAATATTCCCGCTGCCCAGCGCACTGCAAGCCTGATCCATACCGCCGGAAACCGCAATCACTGCCGTAGTGAAACCGATTTCAGCAGCAATATCCGCTTTGACCGGAGCAATGGCTCTGCCGCTGGGAATTTGTTCCGGCAGCTGAGTGCGGGAAATCCCGAGATACTCCAGCATTTCATCAAAATAATCCAGTTTGCCGATGTCGTAAAGCAGTGTGGAACACCACAACGCTCCGTTGCCGCAGAAACGGCCGGTCAGGCGGTAGATCAGATAATCTTCCGCCAGCATGATTCTGGCACACTGTTTCCAGACTTCCGGTTCATGTTTCTGCAAATAAAGCAGTTTGGTTCCGAGCCATACCGGATCCACGGTGGGGTCGCCGGTTATCCGGTAGAGGCGTTCCCTGCCGAAATGTTTTTCGATTTCGGAACATTCGGCGGAACTGCGGGAATCCATCCAGACAATGGCGTTACGCAACAGTTTATCATCCTTATCAAGCAGAACGAAACTTTCACCCTGACTGGATATCGCCAGTGCGGCACATTCTGATGTACCGGCGTTTTCCATTGCAGTATGCACTGCACTTTTCAGTGCGGAAAACCAGGTTTCCGGGTTGATTTCCACCCAATCCGGTCGGGGAGTGAGTAATGAATATTCCACATATCCGCTGCCCAGTTCCGATCCGGAGACCGAATCGAATAAGACCGCTTTCAATCCGGTCGTGCCAACATCTATGCCCAGAAGATTCATGCTCAATCCTCAATAAAGTTGCGCCAGTAATCCACAGAACGTTTCAGCGCATCGATCACCTGAGCATCGTTTTGAGAAAGAGAGAAGAAAATTTCAAAACAGAGCAGACAGTTGTCGGCACCGGCTTCTCCGAGAGTATCAATGGTGCGCTGCGGATCAATAATGCCTTTGGCATTGTATTCCGGAGTAAAGGGCCAGTGGGGACTGCCGAAACCATCACACTGCTGCAAATGCACCACCCGGGTGATATTGCCCAATTCTTTCATCCATTGGTACGGATCATCATCTCCGGGGTCATGCGGGAAATTCTGACAGCACATGTGACCGGTATCAATTACCAGTTCCACGGGAACCGCACCGGGATTGTTCTCATTGGCACGGGCAAAGAAATCTTTACTCTGGGCAATGGTATACGGCACTTCGCATGGCGCATAAATCTGTTCCCAGAGGAGAAATTCATGCTTCTGTTCCGCAGCTTTACGGGCAAGATGCCGGGCACACTCCACCAGATGGTCAATGCGTTCAGCATAACGGACGGGATCGGCGATATCAGCAGAACTGATGGTGTCGAAATGTCCGCCCAGACCGCGGGTACCAAGCGCGGTGGCGACTTCCAGAGCTTTTTCGCACCAGATCATACCATCCTCACGGAAATCGGCACGGGGATGACTCAACAAATTGACGCAGTGGGTCATTGTCCCGGTGAAATAGTTGTGGATTTCCAGACCGGCTTCAGAGGCAAGTTTATTGATCCTGGCAGCTTCACTTTTCCATGAAGATTCCCGCAGATAAAGCGGATCGATAAAATCGCTGTCAAATTCCAGATATTTGATACCAAGCTGATTTCTGACGATATCTATAAAAAGTTCCGGTTCCGGCCAACGTTTTTTGGCAAACGAAAGATCAAGTCCGAGTTTGAATTTTCCCATGTCATTTCCTCCCGATTTGATGGGCGAGGCAATTGCAGAAGTTTTCAAAAATTTTTTAAATTTCTCTGGCAATCAACTCTGGTTCAAAAATTTATTTTCGCATCCGGAAATTACGGCAGAATCAATTTTTTTCCGCCAGTAATGTTACCGGTCCGTAAAGCCCGCTGGGCAAACTTTCCACTTCGTACCCCCGCTGTCTGCGTTCATAGTAACACTCAAACGGGAATTGCTGCCAGGTCTCCCAAATCCCATCCGCATTGATAGCATTGGCAAGCGTATTGACCACGCGTACTTCCAGATGGTTGCGCCCCGGACGGAGAGCCGGAGAGAGATCGAAAACATACGGTTTCCAGAGCCGCAAACCGACCTTTTTCCCATTAAGCCGGACTTCCGCGGAATAGCAGACTTCACCGAGATCAAGAAAACGCATTCCCGGCTTGAATTCAAAATCCGCAGTATAAGCGGCACAACCGCTGAAATCGCGCCCCAGAACCGGTGCCCAGTCCCCCGGTTTTACCGGTTTTGAACGGGCGGATACTTTTTCAATTTTGAAGTCATCTGCTCCGGCGGAGTGTTTGATCAGAGGACGGATCTGCCACTTATCCAAACGGCATATTTCCCTGCCGGGGACAGCCGGGGCGGAAGAGATCGCCCCGGAATCGGCACCGAGCAGAAATACTTCCGTACGGTAAGGGGCGAATTCCCATTCCCAACTGCCGTTACTGCCTGCCGGGAACAAGCTGCCGGTTTCACAGTCGCAGTGGGCAACAGAAAGTTTTTCTTCGGCGGTCAAAACCGTTTTTACCGTCCGGCATGAGCTGTTGAATACAAAATACAATACCCGTCCACCGGGCAGTATCCGTTTACGTACCTGCAGCCGCCAGTCGCGGCATTGAAGTGTGGGAGAAATATCGGCAATATCATCGGAACTCAAAATCCGGATACCGGCTTTGCGAAGCCGTGCCACACTTTTTTCCGAACCTGGAGAAAGCATGGCTCCGGTCGGAATCACCACTTGATCATAACGGGCTTTGCCGATTTTGATTTTACCGTGTTCGATTCTGGCAGTTTCCAATACATCATCATCAATATAGTCAAAATCGATTTGTCTGTCCATCATACGGTGGGCAATCAGTTCCCGGAGTTCATCAGCATATCCGGCTTTGCTGGTACTGCCGCACAGTGATCTGACATCAAAGAACAGAGCCGTTGCCGCAGCCGGAGTGCCGAGAGTGCCAAGCATGGAAAGCCGGGCGATATATTCATTCAGCGGACGGATATGCTGCCATTGCGGATTTACCGGACCGAAATGCGGACGTTCTCCCTCCTGACGACCACCGGCAGTGGACAGCGGATGCACACAAAACAGAAATGTATTTACCCCGCATACCACACAGTAATCCACCAGAAAACGCATCTGATCAAAGGTCAAACCGGAACCGTAAACGCCGAATAATTCACCCACCACGAATTTGTTCCCCCCCTGAGCCGCCACACTGGAGGCAAATTTCGGGAAACTGTGCTGCCGGGTTCCCATCCACAACTGCCGCCATATCACGTCGATACCGGGAGCATCCAGATGCCGGAGCGTCCGCAAAATCTGACCGTAACCGCTGCCGCCCATACATGCCATGGCATCATCTCCGCCCATGTGGCCGGTGGAGATCAACCCGTGTTTCCGGCACCAATCCCGGATCGGGATCATGAACCGGTCTACAAATAATTGCGAACACACATCCAGAAAATCGATCCGGTATTGAACTGCATCCTGCCGGGGATCATTATCCAATATCCGGCGCAAATGCGGAGTTATATCATACCCTTTGGCGGCTTTGAATATTTCCGGTAAATCTTTGGTCCAGGTCAGCTGACTGCCGTTGGTACGAATCATTTCCGGTTCATCCATAAAGACAAAATTAATGGTTTTTCCGAACTTTTTTCCGACCTGTCCGGCATATTTTTTGTGAGTAAGCTCCAGAAATTTTTCAACTGCCCCCGGAGCGAGAATATCGACACGCTGACAGTGTCCTTCGACTGGAGGGACAGAAACTTCTGCAACTCCGTTGGGCGCGTTGTTATCGGCGATCAGTTTTTTCCGGGAAAATTTCTCCGGATCACTTGCCCACACCTGTCCGCAGGCATTACCGGATGGCCAGCCGCCTTCATCATAGATGTAGCAATTCAAATTCAATTTACTGCATTCATCAACGATGGCGTTGTAAAGTTTGAAATATTCCTCTGACAGATATCCGGTCATGGTACTCATCATGGAATCCCGGAACTCTTTGGGCAGCGGGTGCGGACAAATGGTTCGTGCGCCTTTAGCAGCCATTTCCCGGATTTGAGTGCGCAAAGTTTCTTCTTTCAGCTCTGAATTCAAAAACCAGAAGTAACCGGGCGCGTGGATCGCTCCGGGGCGGCGGAATTTTTGCTCAAATGACATTTTTTGTTCATCTCCCAAAGTTGCAGTGCTGACAATATATCCTGAATCCGGTATCCGAACCGTATACAAAAATCCTCAATGCTATTAATGTACCATATATACTACTAAAAAAAAATAGCATAAAATCACAAAAAGTATCATTTTTTTACCAAATATAATTTGATTTTTACTTTTTATTTGCTAAATTTATATCCGGAGTAAAAAAACAACAGAAAAATAAAAAAACTTATGATTTCCGAATCTTGTACAGAACGTTATTTATCCAATCAGCGGTATTTTATTTCAGACCGTCTTATGCTGCGGGGATTTTACAATAACCAGCGTGATATGGCTATGCACCATCAGGAGTTTGCAGAAATCGTATTTGTACTGTCGGGAGAAGCCGATCATTTTTCCCGGAACGCTGAAGAACCCATCCGGCGCGGCAGTATTCTTATCGTACCTCCCGGAGGACATCACGGTTATTCCAACTGCCATGATCTCCGGATATTTGTCATGATTTTCGCTCCGGATCGTTTGCCGATCCCGTTGCTGGATTTGTATGTCACGCCCAAGTACCGGCAGATTTTTACTCCCACCCAGAAATCTTACGAAGAATTGAATAAAAACTATCCCATGCAGTTTTTTTCGGAGGCAGAATTCAAAGAATTTGAACGTTTGCTGGAAATTTTTGATGATTTGCAGCAGCAGAAAAATAATCCCGGAAGAGATTGTGAAATTCTGGGGATATTCATGTGCATTCTGGGACGAATCTGTGATTTGTGGCGGGATGAAAATACGGTGCAGCGCGTTGATTTGTCATTTGATATGAAGTACATTACGGCATACATCACTAAAAATATCAACCGGAATATTTCACTGACGGAATTGTCCGCGCTCTGTTGTATGTCGCAGAATACGCTGTTGCGGAAATTCCGCAAGGCATTCGGTAAATCTCCGATGAACTACATCCGGGAACAACGTTTGCGTCTTTCGATGGAGCTGCTGCAGAATTCCAGTTTGCGGATCGAAGAGATCGCTACCCAGTGCGGTTTCAACAGCAGTTCGCATTTTATTTCCATGTTCCATAAAAAATACGGGTGCACTCCGTCGGATTTCCGTATCGGTTCAGCCCCGGGAAACGATAATTTGATTGATATAGTAAAAACAGGAGAAAAATAATGGTTACAGGTATTCTTTTGATGGTGCTTGCCGGTTTCGGATGGGTGGGAGTCGGATGTGTGGTCAGTTATTGTGCTGCAAAAAAAGTAAATTTGGCGGTAACTCAGCTGGTGCAGGCATTGATGTGTGCAGCAGTGGGCGGCGTGCTGTTATATTTTCAGGATACAGTCGGGGTATCTGCGAAAATAAAATACCTTACTTATGGGTCGCTGTTCCTTTCCGGGATCGGAAATTTTGCCGCATACGATTTGATGAACCGGGCAATGAAAGTCGGGCCGAATGGAATCATCTGGAGTTTTGTACAGTCGGCATTGATTTTCCCATTTCTCACCGGGGTGATATTTTTCGGAGACAGCCTGACTCCGGTCCGGATGTGCGGCATGGCGGCGTTGATCGTAAGTATTCTGCTGCTGGGAGCTGCCAAAGGGAATACCGGAAGTGAACAAAGCAGCAGACGTTGGTTTTGGATCGCATTGGCAGCATTTATTGCCGCAGGATTCACCCAGGTGACTACAAATTTGCCCTCATATTGGCAGGAAGCGAAACAAATTACGCCGGTAATGCGGACGGTTTGGTTCCAATTGGGGATCGCTGCCGGATTTTTCCTGCTGTGGGCGGGAGAACGCAAACCGATTCCGCTGACCGGAGTGTTGAAACCGGCAATATGTTTAAGTGTATTTTATATTCTTTTGTATTTTGTTTTGATGTTCAACGGGTTGGATAAACTTGCCGCCGACGGTGCAGGTTCAGTGGGATTCCCGGTCATGCTCGGTTCCTGTATTGTAGGATTTTTCCTTTACAGTTTGATTTTCCTGAAAGAAAAGCTGACGCTGACGGGGGCATTGGGATTTTTGCTTTGTCTGGGTGGCATTATTTCCATCAGCCTTTGAGCGCAAAGCAACTTTATCAATCCAGAACAATACATCGGTAAGCGCGGCGGCGGATAATTTACAAATGGCGGGGAACTTATTTCACTCACGCACATCACGCTATGATGAAGCTGTTTGAGAAAAGGTGGATCGGATATATTTTGAGGAAATTCAAAAATCCGGAATTGTTTTTATCGTTGCCGATAAAAACAATTCCTCTCAAAAGTTTTTGAAAAAGGTGGTTTCATCAATTCAATAGCTGATAACCGGAAGCTGCGAGAGCCTGACGGATCTGTTTTAATTGTTCAAAGTTGCGTGTTTCCATTTTGATATGCAAAAAACAGCCGATGATATCAGCGTGTTCGCCGCCGGGATCGTGGCGCACCTGAATAACGTTTGCTCCGCAGTCGGCGATGATGGCCGATACCTCCCGCAACTGACCGGGCTTATCCAGCATGGCGATTTTCAACTCCGCCACTCTGCCGCTGGAGAGCAATCCGCGATTGATAACACGGGAAAGGATGTTGACATCGATATTTCCACCGGAAACCACTGCACAGACATTTTTTCCGGCGAGGTCAAGTTTTTTTGCCAACACCGCCGCCACTCCCACAGCTCCGGCTCCTTCGGCGACCAGTTTCTGTTTTTCCATAAGAGTCAATATGGCAGTGGCTATCTCATCGTCGCTGACAGTGACGATACCATCAACATATTTACAGCACAATTCTCTGGTCAGAGTGCCGGGTGTTTTCACAGCGATACCGTCGGCAAAGGTGGAAACTTTTGCCAGTGTAACGCCCTGTTTTTCGGCGAATGCTTTACACATTCCCGGTGCGCCTTCCGCCTGAACACCGTAAACTTTGCACTCCGGTTTGAGTTGTTTCAACGTGAATGCCACTCCGGAAGCCAATCCGCCGCCGCCCACAGGTACGAGTACAGTATCGACTTCGGGAAATTGTTCCAAAATTTCCAGAGCGATCGAACCTTGCCCCGCGATCACATCCTCATCATCAAAGGGATGGACAAAAATGGAATCATGTTCTTGACAATATTTTTCTGCCGCCAGATAAGCATCATCGTAAACACCATCGACCAAATGGACTTCAGCACCGAGTTTTCTGGTCGCTTCCACTTTGGATATCGGAGCAATGCTGGGCATGAAAATTACTGCCTTGCGGCGAAGTTTTCCGGCGGCAAGTGAAACGCCTTGCGAGTGGTTGCCGGCTGAACAGGCAACGATCTCCCTGCCGTCCGGAGGCAGAGAAGCGATTTTGAAAAATGCTCCCCGCAATTTGAATGAGCCGGTAAGCTGCAAATTCTCCGCTTTCAAACGCAACTGGCAATCATCGGTCAAGCCGTTGCTTTCGATCATATCGGTATAGCGTGCCACACTTTTAAGCAAATGGCTGGCTTTGTAAACTTTATCCAGCGTCAACATAATTTTGCTCCTTTATCGGCAGAAGAAACCAGTGCCGCATAGCGTTTGAGATAGCCGGTCAACTGCCGTTGGGGGGCAAAATCTTTTCTGCGACGTCTTTCTGCAAGAAGATTTTCATCCACCAGAAGTTCCAGAGAATAGTTCGGGATATCTATTTTTATCATATCGCCCTCTTCGACCAGAGCGATAGTGCCGCCGGAAACGGCTTCCGGTGAAACGTGTCCGATCGCCGCTCCGCGGGTCGCTCCGGAAAATCTGCCGTCAGTGACCAGTGCCACATCGGCATCCAGCCCCATTCCGGCGATAGCACTGGTGGGAGAAAGCATTTCCCGCATGCCCGGCCCTCCGGCAGGGCCTTCGTTGCGGATGACGACACAATCGCCTTTGACGATTGATCCTGCAAGGATCGCTTTTACCGCCTCTTCTTCCCCCTCAAAAACTCTTGCCCGTCCGGTAAACCGGAGCATCTCTTTTCTTACCGCACACCGTTTGACGATCCCCCCATCCGGAGCAAGATTGCCGTACAACACCGCCAGACCGCCCTCATCGGTGTAGTGTTGGATAACTTCCCGGTCTCTGACTTGCGCATCGGCCACAACTTCGCCGAGCGTAACCCCGGAAACAGTAAGACAATCCAGATCCAGCAAATGGGAGACTTCTTTCATCACAGCCGAAACACCTCCGGCACAGTGCAGATCCTGCATGTGGTGCTTACCTGCCGGAGCAAGGCGGCACAGATTCGGGGTACGCGAACTGATTTCATTTACAGTATGCAGATCGAATTCCACGCCCGCTTCAGCGGCGATGGCAGGCAGATGCAGTGCCGTATTGGTGGAGCATCCCAGAGCCATATCCACGGTCAACGCATTATGAAATGCTTCTGCGGTCATGATATCACGGGGGCAAAGATCACGTTTGAGCAATTCCAGCACCATCATTCCCGCCCGTTTGGCAAGATGGGTTCTTTGTGAATAAACTGCCGGGATCGTGCCGTTGCCGGGCAGAGCCATACCGATCGCTTCGCAAAGACAATTCATGCTGTTGGCAGTGAACATCCCCGAACATGAACCGCACCCCGGACAACTGGAACACTCCACTTCTGAGAGTTCCGCATCGCTCATTTTACCCGCATTTACCGCCCCGACGGCTTCAAAAACGGTATTCAAATCCCGCCCGTCAAGCGAAAGCATGGGACCGCCGGAAACGAAAATTGCCGGCAGATTGCACCGTGCCGCCGCCATCAGCATTCCGGGAACGACTTTGTCGCAGTTGGGAATGAAAACCAATGCATCGAAACAGTGGGCTTTGACCATACATTCGATACTGTCGGCAATCAATTCTCTGGAAGCAAGGCTGTAATGCATCCCGTCATGTCCCATGGCAAGTCCGTCACAAACTGCGATGGTATTGAATTCCATCGGCGTACCGCCGGCGGCAAGCACCCCGTCTTTGACGGCACGGGCAACTTGCTGCAGGTGCATATGTCCCGGTACAACTTCATTGAAACTGTTGACCACCCCGACCAGCGGGCGTTTCATCTGCTCCGGGGTGAACCCCAGCGCACCCAATAAGGCGCGCTGGGGGGCGGCAGATACTCCGGTTGTAAGTTTTTCGCTGTTCATCATTTATTCCAATTCATTTTAGCGCGCAATTCTGCGCCGACAGTTTCCAGCTGATGCGCTTTGGCAGCTTCCCGCTGTTTGGAAAAAAGCGGTCTGCCGTCGGCATTTTCCTTGAGCCATTTGCGGGCAAAAGTACCATCCTGGATTTCGGCAAGTACCTGTTTCATTTCCGCTTTAGTAGCATCGGTGATCAAGCGGTGACCGGTATTGTAATCGCCGTATTCTGCCGTGTCACTGATGCTGTAACGCATGAAAGAAAATCCGCCTTTGACCACCAGATCTATGATGAGTTTCATCTCGTGGATACACTCGAAATAGGCACTTTCCGGCTTGTATCCAGCTTCGACAAGGGTCTCAAATCCAGCCTGCATCAAAGCGGTAACACCCCCGCAGAGAACCGCCTGTTCACCAAAGAGGTCGGTTTCGGTCTCTTCTTTGAATGTAGTTTCAAGGATTCCTGTCCGTCCCGCACCAAGTCCGGCGGCGTAAGCAAGAGCCAATTCCATAGCATTGCCCGAAGCATCCTGTTGAACCGCTACCAGACAGGGAACGCCTTTGCCCTCAACGAATTGACTGCGCACAGTGTGACCGGGGCCTTTAGGGGCGATCATCACCACATTGACAAAATCCGGCGGCACGATCTCTTTGAAGTGCACGTTGAAACCGTGGGCGAAACTCAAGGTCATACCCGGTTTCAAATTATCTCTGACTCCGTTTTCGTAGATGGAACGCATCTTTTCGTCATTGACCAGCATCATTACCCAATCGGCTTTTTTGACGGCATCTGGAGTATTGAGAACTTCAAAACCATCGGCTTTGGCAGCGGCGGCACTTTTGGAGTTTTCATACAGACCGACCACCACATTAACACCGCTGTCCCGCAAATTTTGAGCGTGAGCATGGCCCTGACTGCCGTAACCGATCACGGCAACGGTCAGATTTTTGAGAAGTTCAAGGTTGCAGTTTTCATTGTAGTACATTTTGCTCATTTTCTTTTTTTCCTTATTTTAGAGCGTTGAGTTGTTCAACAGAACAACGGTTTTAACATCAAATAATTTCCGTAATTGTCTGGTCATCTGCTGTTGTATGGCGGTATCTCCGCAGGAGACTATCCGCATTACGGACAGCGCGGGATCACGGGTCTCATGGACGGTCAGACTGTCGATATTGTACTTGCGTTTGGCATAAAGTCCGGTGATCCGGTTGAGTACACCGCAGTGATTTGCCACGGTGAGTTCCACGATAAAGCGTTCCATTTTTCAATTCCTTTGGGTTATAAGGTCACTGACACTGCCGCCGGGAGGGATCATCGGCAGTACAAATTCATCCATATCCAGTTGGCAATCAAGTACCAGCGGAGTATCAGCAGGCGGATTAAATAAAGCGCGCTCCAATTCAACCAGTCTGGTGATTTTTTTACCCTTTGCGCCGAATGCCCTTGCCAGAGCGGCGAAATCGGTTTTCCGGTTCAACGTAGTGTGCGAATAGTGTTTGTCATAAAACATCGTCTGCCACTGCCGTACCATACCCAATACTCCGTTGTTGAAAATCACGATCGTAAGCGGCAAATTTTGCGATACCGCTGTGGCAAGTTCCTGCAGACACATTCCGAAACTGCCGTCACCGGTGAAAAGTACCGTCGGTTTGCGGTCATTGGCGATACATCCGCCGATCGCCGCGCCCAGACCGAACCCCATCGTACCCAATCCGCCGGAAGTCAACAGCGTGCGGGGCGTTTGAAAAGGAAAATATTGCATCGTCCACATCTGATGCTGTCCCACATCAGTAGCGATCACCGTATCCGGAGTACAGTATGAAGCGACTGTTTTCAGCAAATTAACAGGATTAAGCTGATCGCTAACCGGATGAAAATCCAGCTTTTTCGCTTTGGCACACGCTTTTTCCCATTCCGGATGGGCAATCCGGGGCAATTTCTGCAGAAGTTGTTGTAACACCGCTTTTACCTCCCCGCACAACTCCACATCAGCGGCGGTATTTTTGTTGATTTCGGCATGGTCGATATCGACATGGATGATCTTTTTGCCCTCTTTATATTTTGCCGTATTACCGGTGGCGCGGTCAGAAAAACGGACCCCCAGAGCGATTATAAGATCACACTCTGTGAACATTTTAGCGGAACTTGCGGTGCCGTGCATACCGCACATCCCCAGATTCAGCGGTTCATTTGCCGGCAGCGCAGTCAGCCCCATCATACTGAAGGTCACCGGAGCAGAAATACGCTTTGCCAGAGCCAGAAGCTCGTCACTTGCCCCGGAAGAAACCACTCCGCCGCCGGAGTAGATCAACGGGCGTTCAGCAGATTCAATCAGACGGAGCGTTTCACTTAAATCCACTTCCGGCAGGGAGTTGAAAAACAGTTCCTGCGAAGTGTATTCGCTTTCATCACACATATCGGTCTGGATGCTTTTAGGAATATCCACCAACACCGGACCGGGACGGCCGGATGAGGCGATTTGGAATGCGGCATCCAGTATGCCATTTAAATCTTTTATATCGCTGACGGCGAAATTGTGCTTGACAATTTCCTGGGTTATTCCGGTGATGTCCACCTCCTGAAAACTGTCCCGTCCCAACAGCGGCACAGCCACATTGCCAGTGATGGCAACCAGAGGTACGCTATCCAGATAAGCGTTGGCGATACCGGTGACCAGATTGGTCGCTCCGGGACCGCTGGTAGCGATGACCACGCCCGGCTTGCCGCTCACCCGGGCAAAACCGTCGGCGGCGTGAGCGGCATTCTGCTCATGGGCGCACAAGACATGGTTAATGCGGTGGGCGTTTTTATAAAGTTCATCATAGATGGGCAGAACTGCGCCGCCGGGATAACCGAAAACGGTGTCCGCACCATTGCGGCACAATGCGTCGATAACTATTGCTGCTCCTGATTTTTTCATTTTTAGTCTGCTTTCACTGGAATAAGGTTAAAATTAAAAAGCCCTGCCGGAAATCTTCGCTTCCGGCAGGGCTGAAACTGACTTGCTTGATTCTATACCGTGCCGGGGGGCATAATAATAATTACGCTGATAATAATGGTAATAATAATGACGGCGGCAACGGATACGACAACAGAACCGGACACAGAAAGTGCCGGGACAAAATTGATGTTGCTGTTAAAAAGTGTCGTATTCATTTTCGTTTTCGTTTCAAAAAAAAATCTCCCTGCGGCTGATCACCGAAGAGAGATATTATAAATCATTCAAGTTTATCTCAACAACAGCAATCAGCCGTACCGACGCCGATAATTACGACGACGGCAATAATAATAACGCTGATAATGTTGTTGAAAAATTTGTTCATTTTTTCCCCGTTTCATTTCAAAACACCTTTTAATATACCATTGTTTTTTTTACTGTCAAGAGGGAAAAAAGAAAAAAAAGAAAATTTTTTTGAAGGCTTGACTTGCAAAAAAAACGGTGCTACATTAAAGAATACACGCAAGAAAAAAGTGCGGAAAACAAAAATGAAAAACATTATTATCAACCTTATTACGCTTGACATTCTTCTGCTTATTCAGGAGAGTGCTGTTCCGTCGTGCGGTTGATAGAATCAAAAGCAAACCGATCCCGGAGCAGTGCATGTTCCGGGATTTTTTTATATTACTTCAGCGTAAAAAAACTCCCGTCTACCAATTTGATAAACGGGAGTTTTATTGCTTGTTGCAAGCTTCCGGTCATTATTTACCGGAAACAACACCGTGGACTTTGAATACACGGGTAGGCACAAATTCGCCGAGCTTATGGCCGACCATGTTCTCAGTAACGAAAACCGGAACAAAGGTTTTGCCATTATGCACATTGAACGTATGTCCGACAAAATCCGGAATAATCAGAGAACGCCGGGACCAGGTTTTGATCGGGGTCTTGTTGGCAGCGTTCATCTTTTCGACTTTGTCGATAAGATACTGATCCACAAAAGGACCTTTTTTGATGGATCTGGGCATTATTTCTTCCTCCGTTCAACGATGAATTTCTTTGAACCTTTTTTCGGGTTACGGGTACGTTTGCCTTTGGCAAGTTTACCCCACGGTGACACCGGATGTCCACCGCCGGACTCACGACCTTCACCACCACCCATCGGATGGTCGACCGGGTTCTGAGCAACACCGCGGACGTGCGGACGGAAACCCATATACCGTTTTTTACCGGCTTTACCGAGTTTGGTGTTCATCAGATCAAGGTTGCCGATCTGACCGATCATAGCACGGCAGTTGACGTGCAGCATACGAACTTCACCTGACGGCAGTTTGACCTGCGCGTAGAGTTCTTCTTTACCACGGAGGGTAGCGACCTGACCGGCTGAACGCACCAATTTGGCACCTGCGCCCGGCTGCATTTCAATGCAGCAGATCTCAATACCGACCGGAATATCTTTGAGTTTCAACCAGTTGCCCGGTTTCAATTCCGCTTTGGGACCATTCATGACCACATCGCCGACTTTCAGACCGACCGGAGCAAGGATATAAGCCTTGTCGCCGTCAGCGTAAGAAAGCAGTGCGATATTGGCAGTACGGTTCGGATCGTATTCGATCGTCGCAACTTTCGCCGGAACGCCCTCTTTATTGCGGTTGAAGTCAACCATACGGTAGACACGTTTATTACCGGCACCACGGAAACGGGTGGTGATACGACCCTGATTATTGCGGCCGCCGGTTGATTTTTTGCCCTTCAGCAGCTTTTTGAACGGCGCGACCTTGCTCAATTCAGCAGTGTCGACGACCGACATATGCCGCCGTGAGGGAGTTGTCGGAGTGTAACTTTTAATCGCCATTTTCTTTAACTCCCTTAGATGATCTCAATGGTACCTTCGGCAAGCGTGACCACGGCACGTTTCCAATCGGCACGGCGTCCCATTTTGGCGGTACGTCCGGCGCGTTTGGCTTTGCCGAGATAATTCATCACGTTGACCTTTGCGACTTTGACCTTGAAAAGTTCTTCCACGGCACGGGCAATTTCCACCCGACCGGCATCAGGATGAACCCGGAAGGTATATTTATTTTCCTGAATCAGCGCGTTGCACTTTTCAGTGACGACCGGCGCGATGATGACATCAAAAGCACTGTTCATTTCTCTGTCTCCTTACGCCAAACGTCCGATGAAAGCATCGAGCGCATCCTTGCAGAACACCAGTTTCTTGAAACGGAGCAGCTCATACACATTGACCGTAGCCGCACGGCGCACAATCAAATTCGGGATGTTGCCGGTAGCACAGATGGAAGCTTCATCAAATTCATTCAGAGAAAGCATGATCGTCTCATCCTGAATTTTCAGATTTTTCAACACTGCGTAGGCATTGCGGGTTTTGTGATCCGGCAAAGCAAATTTGTCCAGAACCATCACATCACCTTCTTCAATACGCTCAGCCAAAGCACGTTTCAGAGCCAAAGCCAGAACTTTTTTGTTCATCTTTTTGGCATAGCTGCGGGGCTGGGGTCCGAAGATAGTACCGCCACCGACCCAAACGGGCGAACGGCTGGAACCGGCACGGGCACCGCCGCGGCCTTTCTGACGCCAGGGTTTGGCACCGCCGCCGCGAACCAGTCCGCGGGTCTTGGTGCAAGCGGAACCGGCACGGGCTCCGGCGAGATAGGCGACCACTGCATCATGGACAGCCTGCGTACCTTTATTACTCTCGATCACGCTGGCAAGAGCTTCCGGCACGGCGTATTCGCCGATCCGGGCACCGCTGCAATCGAGGATATCCAAAGCTTTAACCATTTGTATTTCCTCCTCTTACTTTGCCGCGGGCTTTTTCAGCGCGCTTTTAACCGTGACAATACCACCGTTGCAGCCGGGGATCGCTCCTTTGACCAGCAGGCAGTTGTCATCAGCCATAACACGCACGATCTGCAGATTCTGCACGGTACGGCGGTCATTGCCGTAATGTCCGGGCATTTTTTTGCCTTTATTGACGCGTCCCGGCCATTCGCAGCAGCCGATAGAACCCGGACGACGCTCCCAGGCACCGCCATGGCTGGCACGACCACCACCGAAGTTCCAGCGTTTTACAACGCCCTGAAAACCACGGCCTTTGGTAACGCCGATCACGTCAAGATACTCTCCAGCGGAGAAAATATCAGCTTTGAGGATGGCACCGACTTCGGCTTCCGCACCGCGGATCTCACGGAGGAGCGCGGGAAGCGTTTCACCGGTGATGCCGGCTTTGGCCAAATGACCCTTGCGGGCTTTGGTCACATTCTTTGCTTTGCGACTGCCGAAACCCAGCTGAATAGCAGAGTATCCGTCGCGCTCGACAGTTTTGACATCGGTGACGACACAGGGTCCGACTTCGATCACAGTGACCGGAGTCAGCACGCCTTTTTCGTCATAGACCTGAGTCATGCCGAGCTTTTTACCGATTAAACCTTTCATTTCTTTCTCCTTTACATTAAATAGAGAAACTTACGATACACGCTCCCAATCGGCCGGGAACGGCGGTATCTTGAATCGCCGGGCACCCCGCCCGGCGACCCCGGAACTTCCAACTTCTGATCAGAAGCCCGTTTTGATTGAGATGTCCACACCTGCGGGAAGGTTGAGTTTTTTCAACTCATCCACGGTGCGTCCATTCGGATTGACAATGTCCAGCATCCGCTTGTGAGTGCGGATTTCAAACTGTTCCATGGATTTTTTGTCCACATGGGGGGAACGGTTGACCGTCCAACGTTCAATGCGGGTAGGAAGCGGAACCGGGCCGGCAACCATTACACCGGTACGTTTCGCGGCTTCGAGAATCTCATTGACCGACTGATCCAGAATCCGGTGCTCATAAGCCTGCAACCGGATGCGGATACGCTGCGTTTTCGCCGTAGCCATACTTATTTTTTCTCCACGATTTTATCTTGAATATTTTTCGGAACTTTCTCAAAATGCGCCGGCTCCATCGAGTAGGTCGCACGACCGCGGGAGAGCGAACGGATCGCAGTTGCGTAACCGAAAAGCTCCGACAGCGGAACATTGGCAAGTACGCGGGTGAAACCATTGTCACCAGCGTTGATCTCAACGATCGTACCACGACGGCTGGTCAAGTCACCGATAAGGTCACCCATGTTTTCATCCGGAGTGGTCAATTCAACCTTCATGATCGGCTCGAGCAATTCGATACCGGCCTTTTTGGCAGCATCTTTGAACGCCATGGAACCGGCGATCTTAAATGCCATTTCAGAGGAGTCGACCGGGTGATAACTTCCGTCAACGATCTCAACTTTGAAGTCCACCAGCGGATAACCGGCAAGCACACCGGAAGCAGCGGCTTCACGGATACCGTTTTCGATCGGTTTGATATATTCTTTCGGAATATTACCGCCGACCACCAGGTTTTCAATGGTGATACCGGCACCGCGTTCCTGCGGGATCAGGTTGATGATACAGTGACCATACTGACCGCGACCGCCGGACTGACGGACAAATTTGGTATCAGAATTGCTGCTGCCGCACAGAGCTTCGCGGTACGCAACCTGCGGAGCACCGGTGTTGGCTTCAACTTTGAATTCACGGATCAAACGATCCAAAATGATTTCCAGATGCAGCTCACCCATACCGGAAATAATCGTCTGTCCGGTTTCTTCATTGCTGCTGATGCGGAAAGTCGGGTCTTCATCGGAGAGCGCGATCAAACCTTTGGTCAGTTTATCACGGTCGCCGGATGATTTCGGCTCAACTGCGATACTGATAACCGGTTCGGGGAAGCTCATGGATTCCAACACGATCGGATCAGTTTCCACACAGATAGTATCACCGGTGGTCACATTACGCAGACCGACAGCGGCGGCAATATCACCGGAGAAGATCTCTTCACGCTCTTCACGGCTATTGGCGTGCATCTGAAGCAGACGGCCCAAACGTTCTTTCTTACCGGTACGCGGGTTCAACACGGTCATACCCTGTTTTGCCACACCGGAATAAATACGGAAGTAGAAAAGTTTTCCCACAAACGGATCGCTCATGATCTTGAAGACCAAGGCGGCAAACGGCTGCATATCACCGACGTGACGGGTAATTTCAGCACCGGTAGCCGGGTCGGAACCGACGATATCCCAAATATCAACCGGACTGGGCAGGTAGTCGACCACAGCGTCAAGCAGCGGCTGAACACCACGGCATTTGAACGCACTGGCAGCGGCAACCGGAACAGCTTTTGCTTTCAAAGTGGCACGGCGCAAGGCAGCACGAAGAACTTCAACTTCCGGAATTTTATCCTCCAGGAAGCTTTCCATGACTTCATCATCGACCTCGGCAAGAGTTTCCACGTTGCTGCGGAAAACATTATCGCGGTATTCCTGCAACTCTGCCGGAACTTCACCTTCGGTAATGGTGACACCCTGATCTTTTTCACTGAAATAGTAAGCTTTATTGGCAAACACATCGATCACGCCCTTGAAATCGGCTTCTTTACCGATCGGCAGAGTGACCGGGATCGGATTTGCCCCGAGCTTGGAACGGATTTCCGCCACAGCACCATCAAAATCAGCACCGGTACGGTCCATTTTGTTGATCAATGCAACGATAGGCACATTGTATTTCTGAGCCTGACGCCATACAGTTTCGGTCTGGGGCTGAACTTTACCAACGGAGCAGAACACTGCGACCGCACCGTCCAGCACGCGCAATGAACGTTCCACTTCAGCAGTAAAGTCCACGTGTCCCGGAGTATCAATAATGTTGATACGGTGATTTTTCCAGAAGCAGGTGGTCGCAGCACTGGTAATGGTAATACCGCGTTCGCGTTCCTGTTCCATCCAGTCCATAGTGGCGGTACCTTCATGGGTATCACCGATTTTGTAGTTCACACCGCAATAGAACAGGATACGTTCAGTCAAGGTCGTTTTACCGGCATCAATGTGAGCCATGATACCGATATTGCGCACATTGCGCAACGAAACCTGACGGTTCATTGATTCATGAAATTCTTTGTTGCTCATGGCAGCCCCCGATTACCAGCGGTAGTGGGCAAAGGCTTTGTTGGCCTGAGCCATTTTGTAGGTATCTTCCTTTTTCTTGACGGAAGAACCGGTATTGTTGAAAGCGTCCAGCAATTCTCCTGCCAGAGATTCAGTCATGGATTTGCCTTTGCGGCCGCGGGAATAGGTAACGATCCAACGCATCGCCAATGCAACCTGACGTTCCGGATCAACTTCGACCGGAACCTGGTAGGTGGCACCGCCGACGCGACGGCTTTTGACTTCAAGTTTCGGCTTGACATTCTCAAGTGCCTGAGCAAAAACTTCAATTGCCGGCATATCAGCTTTTTTGCTCTGGATCAATTCCAAAGCATCATAAACGATACCTTCAGCAGTGGCTTTTTTACCGCGGGTCATGATCGTATTGATCAGACGGGCGATCAGCAAGCTGTTGTACTTCACATCGGGAGTAAGCTCCCGTTTGACGACTCTACGTCTTCTCATGGCTTTTTATACTCCCAAAAAATTATTTCTTTTTGCCTTTAGCTTCTTCCTGACCCGGTTTCGGACGTTTGGCACCGTATTTGGAACGGCCCTGACGGCGTTTTTCAACGCCGAGGCTGTCCAAAGAGCCGCGGACGATATGGTAACGGACACCGGGGAGGTCGCGGACACGACCGCCTTTGACCAGAACCACGGAGTGTTCCTGAAGGTTGTGACCTTCACCGCCGATGTAGGCAGTGACTTCCTGACCGT
This sequence comes from Lentisphaeria bacterium, assembly GCA_017504435.1. Lineage (GTDB taxonomy): Bacteria > Verrucomicrobiota > Lentisphaeria > Victivallales > Victivallaceae > UBA1784. The sequence goes on from JAFVRD010000013.1 coordinate 31,020, forward strand.
TGGTAAGACGGACACGGGCGATTTTACGCAACGCCGAGTTCGGCTTTTTCGGGGTACGGGTCGTTACCTGAAGGCAGACACCGCGCCGCTGCGGGCAGGCACTCAAAGCTTTTGATTTGCTTTTCTTCTCTTTTTCTTCGCGTCCAAGACGCACCAGCTGATTGATTGTCGGCATGGTAGTTTCCTGACTTTTTTTTACACTTTTATCTATGTTAACCCAAATACATAATGCATCAAAGACTTATAAAATAACACCAAATCGTGAAATTTTCAAATCTTTTCCTGAAATTTTATTAAAAAACCTCAGATTTCAGCATCAAAACCCTCCAAATCCTCGTCGACGATCAACTCTTTTGCCTCATCGGGAAGCATATCTTCATCTTCAGCGGCATCGTCGGCATCACGCCATTGTGCTGCGATATCCTCGTAGGAGCGTTCGGCCTCCTGCGCGGGCAGCTCCGGCTCAATCTCAGTACCGAGGTACTTGAGTTTGAGTGACTGCATTTTCGCCGTACCTGTTCCGGCTGGGATCAGGTGTCCGGTAATGACGTTTTCTTTGAATCCGGCAAGTTTATCAACTTTTCCGGCAGTAGCAGCCTCGGTCAGGATGCGAGTGGTGTCCTGGAAGCTGGCTGCCGAGATGAAACTCGTGGTTTCCAATGCAGCTTTGGTAATACCAAGCAGCACGGGATCAGCTTCCGCCGGGCGTTTACCGTTTGCGATGGTTTCACGGTTGACCCGGTTGAATTCCACCCGATCCGGCTGTTCGCCGGTCAGATATTCGGTATCGCCCGGATCGGTGATCCGGACTTTCTGCATCATCTGACGGATGATGATCTCAACGTGTTTGTCATTGATTTCCACACCCTGGGTACGGTACACCAACTGGATCTCGTCCACCAGGTGGCGCTGCAATTCGTGAATACCACAGACTTCAAGCAGCGCATGCGGCACGATCGAACCTTCAGTAAGTTTCTGTCCTTTGTGGACATAGTCACCTTTACTGACGACCAGATGTTTGTGCTGCGGGATCGCATTGTGCTCTTCCACCCGGCCGCTGTTCGGATCGCGGATCTCGATCTGACGTTTATTGCGTGACAATTTATCCACGGTCACAAAACCGTCGATCTTGGCGATTTCAGCCACATCTTTGGGCACACGGGCCTCAAACAACTCGGCAATACGCGGCAAACCGCCGGTGATGTCTTTGTTTTTGGCAGACTGACGCGGCACACGCGCTACAACCATACCCGGAGCAACTTTAGCTCCGTCTTTGATCATCAGCACCGCACCGGCCGGAAGCGGATAACTGGATAACAGATTATTATCGGCATCCAGCACGGTGATCTGCGGATGCAAATCTTCACGGTGCTCCATAACGGTTCCCTGGTCACCGCTGCCGCCGCCGCGTTTCTGTTTCTGAATGGTCACGCCATCGACCAGGTCGGTCAAAGAAACAGTACCGCGTTCTTCAATAATGATCGGAACATGGTCCGGTTCCCAACGAACGAATATTTCATTCGCTTTGACTTCATCGCCGTCATTTTTATCCAGAACTGAACCGGGTTCCAAATCGTAGCGTTCCAATTCAGCTTCAACGATCGCATCGGTACCGAAATCGTAAGCCTGCGGCATCATGCCGAGAATTGCAGCTTCGGCATCACGTTTGGCGCGTTCGCGCTCTTCTGCCGCGGCAGCTTTTTCCGGATCATAGACGATCACGCAACCGTTCTTGTTGACTACAACTATCTGACCTTTCTGATTGACAACGGTACGGACATTGAGCAATTTGATCTTACCATTGTTACGGGCAGAAATAACCGGCTGTTTGTAAGCAGCTTGAGCAGTACCGCCGATGTGGAAGGTACGCATGGTCAACTGAGTACCAGGCTCACCGATGGACTGAGCTGCAATGATACCCAGAGCATCGCCGGGACGGGCTTCACGGTCACTGGCCAGGTTGCGTCCATAGCATTTCACGCACAAGCCGTGCAATGTTTCGCAGGTCAGCGCAGAACGGATCAAAACTTTCAGGATACCGCGTTTCTCAATGAGTTCAGCGATTTCCGGAGTGAATTCTTCACCGGCAGCAATAATCAAACGTTTATCACTGTACGCGGGGTCACGGATATCCTGCGCACTGTAACGACCGACCAAACGGTCGCGCAACGGCAGCATGACTTCATCACCCTCGGTAATGGCACTTGTCCAGACACCTTTGGTGGTACCGCAATCTTCTTCACGGCAGATGACATCCTGAGCCACGTCCACCAGACGGCGGGTCATGTAACCGGAGTCCGCAGTTTTCAACGCGGTATCCGCCAAACCTTTACGGGCACCGTGGGTGGAAATAAAGTATTCCAGCACGGACAGACCTTCACGGAAGTTGGAGATGATCGGACGTTCGATAATATCGCCGTTGGGTTTCGCCATCAAACCGCGCATACCGGCAAGCTGACGGATCTGATCTTTACTTCCGCGGGCACCGGAATCCATCATCGCGTAAACCGGGTTGACTTCGCCGCGGCGGCTGGCATCTTCCAGACGTTTGAACAGCTCGTTTGCCACGGTATTGGAAGTCTGAGTCCAGATATCGATGACTTTTTTGTGACGTTCACCGTCAGTAAGCATACCGTCAGTGTACTGTTTGACAACTTCCGCGATCTGATTACGGGCACTCTCAATAAGTTCAACTTTTTTCTCCGGAACTTTCAGGTCGGCGACAGAGATCGACAAACCTGCCAGAGTTGAGTGTTTGTAACCGAGATCTTTCAAATCATCCAGCAATTTGATGGTCGCCTGATGTCCGGCGATCTGATAGGAATCGCGGATCAGACGGCTGAGGTCTTTTTTCTTGGCAACTTTGTTGAAAAATCCAAGCCGGGGATCCCAGATCTCGTTGAAAAGACAACGGCCGGGGGTCGTCAGAATAAATTTGGATTCTTTATCGCCGTAAAGCGTATCTTTTCCGAAGTCGGGATTCGGAATACGTACTGCATCGTGGATTTTGATGAAGCCGGACTGCATTGCAAACAGCACTTCAAAATAATCCCGGTACAGTTTCGCACTCTTGGCCTGCGGTTCCAGAGTCAGATAATAACTGCCCAGCGTGATATCGTGGGTGGGGGAAACGATCGGCTTACCGTTGGCAGGTGAGAAGATATTGTTCGGAGAAAGCATCAGCAGCTTGGTCTCCATCTGAGCTTCGTTTGACAACGGCACGTGTACAGCCATCTGGTCACCGTCAAAGTCCGCGTTGTACGCAGTACAGACCAACGGATGCAAACGCAATGCAGAACCATCGATCAACACCGGATCAAATGCCTGAATACTCAGACGGTGCAATGTCGGCGCACGGTTCAGCATCACCGGATGTCCTTTGGTCACTTCATCCAGAATATCCCAGACCACGGATTCTCCGCGTTCGATCATCTTTTTAGCACCGCGGACAGTGTGAGCATAACCGCGACCTTTGAGATGACGGATAATGAACGGTTCAAAGAGGATCATCGCCATCTTTTTAGGCAAACCGCACTGATGGATCTTCAGCTCCGGTCCGACTACGATAACGGAACGTCCGGAATAATCCACACGTTTACCGAGCAGGTTCTGACGGAAACGGCCCTGTTTACCTTTGAGCATATCAGAAAGACTTTTCAGAGGACGGTTACCGGCGCCGGTAACGACACGACCGTGACGGCCATTGTCCATCAAAGAGTCAACTGCTTCCTGCAGCATACGTTTTTCGTTGCGGATAATGACTTCCGGAGTATGGATCTGCAGCAGAGTTTTCAACCGGTTGTTGCGATTGATGACCCGGCGGTAAAGATCGTTGAGGTCACTGGTTGCAAAGCGACCTCCTTCCAACGGCACCAACGGGCGCAGATCCGGCGGAATAACCGGCAGCACCGACATGATCATGTGCTCCGGACGGGAACCTGATTCAATAAAGCCCTCGACCAGACGGAGACGTTTGGCAAGTTTTTTACGGATCGCTTTGTTATTGGTGCTTTTCAAACGGAGTTCAAGATCGATCTTGAGTTCATCAAGATTGATATCTTCCAGCAATGCTTTGATTGCCGGTGCACCCATATCAGCGATAAAGGAATCGCCATAGTTCTGACGGGCTTCCTGATAACTGATCTCATCCAGCACATCACCTTTAGCAAAATCCAGCACGTCACCCGGATCGATCACGACATATTTTTCGTAATACAGGACATTTTCCAAATCTTTGCCGGTCATTTCCAGCATCAGACCGATGCGGCTGGGCATACATTTGAAAAACCAGATGTGCGAAACCGGCACAGCCAATTCAATGTGTCCCATGCGTTCACGGCGCACTTTGGACAAAGTAACTTCCACACCGCAGCGGTCGCAGATGATTCCTTTGTTTTTGATGCGTTTGTACTTACCGCAATTACACTCCCAGTCGCGAGTCGGTCCGAAAATCTTTTCACAGAAAAGACCGCCTTTTTCCGGTTTCAGTGAACGGTAGTTGATGGTTTCCGGATTCTTGACCTCGCCATGTGACCAACTCCGGATCACGTCCGGAGAAGCAACGCTGATGGAGATCGCGCCGAACGAAGTTGAGGGGTCCTGCCCCAGCAACTCCCGATAAGCATAAGTATTGTCGATCAAGGTAAAACCCTCCCTTGAATATTATTGTTACCGGTCATCGCCGCCGCGAACGGTGCGAATATCCAAACCAAGACTCTGCATTTCTTTCAACAACACGTTGAAAGATTCCGGACGTCCGGCGGTCAGCACGTTGTGACCTTTTACGATCAATTCGTAGATTTTGGAACGTCCATTGACATCGTCAGACTTCACAGTAAGCATTTCCTGCAGATTGTAGGCGGCACCGTATGCTTCAAGTGCCCACACTTCCATCTCACCGAAACGCTGACCGCCGTGCTGTGCTTTACCGCCAAGGGGCTGCTGGGTAACCAATGAGTAAGGTCCAACCGCACGTGCGTGGATCTTATTGGCAACCAGGTGGTCAAGTTTGAGCATATAGATCTCACCGACCATCACGCGCTGGTCAAAGCGGTCACCGGTACGGCCGTCATAAACATCGGCTTTACCGTCGTACACATAAGAACCATCTGCCTGACGGGCAAATCCCCAATGATAATTTTTACCGTTTTCTTCGGCAAATTTTTCATTGGCTTTTTCCATCATGCTGACGATATCCTGCTCACTGGCACCATCGAACACCGGAGTGGCAATTTTGATGCCCAGCATTTTCGCGGCCCAGCCGAGGTGAGTTTCCAACACCTGTCCGATATTCATACGGCTCGGCACGCCGAGGGGGTTCAGCACGATATCGACCGGAGTACCGTCTTCAAGGAACGGCATATCTTCCACCGGAACGATCCGGGAAACGATACCTTTGTTACCGTGGCGTCCGGCCATTTTATCACCGACCTGCAGTTTGCGTTTGCAGGCAACATAAACTTTCACCCGTTTGATCGTACCCTGTTCATCATCGGTGCGGTCACTATCCAGAGAATGGAGACGGGCTTCATTTTCTTCAAAACGTTCTTTGAAACTGTCGATAATCGCCGCTATCGCATTTTTCACATCGCAATCTTCCATTTCCCAACTGTTGTAGTGAGCAGCCAGTTTCTGAATGGGACTGCGGGTGATTTTGCGGTTGGCAGGAACGAGAACTTTGCGTTCGGGATCGGCACCGTCAACGATTGCGACCGGGATCTTGACGCCGAGCATGAGTTCGGAAAGACGTTCAGTAAGATCCGCAAGTATGGCATTGTTGTTTTCGCGATATTCGTTGCGCAGAGCCTTTTCCTGACTCTTTTTCTCGGTTTTGGTCATTCCGGATTTCGCCGGAGTATCTTTGACATAATCCGCACGGATATCCATGACGATACCGCCTTTGCCGGAAGAAACCGTCAAGCTGGAATCTTTGACATCAGCAGCTTTCTCACCGAAAATTGCCCGGAGCAAACGTTCTTCCGGAGCCAATTCAGTTTCACTTTTGGGAGTAATCTTACCGACCAGGATGTCACCGGGTTTGACTTCCGCACCCTCGATAACGATACCGCGGCTGTCCAGATTACGCAATGCATCTTCACCGACATTCGGAATATCTCTGGTGATCTCTTCCGGACCGAGTTTGGTGTCCCGGCTGGTGATTTCGAATTCATCCACATGCACACTGGTGTAAACATCTTCTTTGACCAGACGTTCACTGACGATGATAGCGTCCTCAAAGTTATATCCGCACCACGGCATGAATGCCACCAATACGTTGCGGCCCAACGCAAGTTCGCCGCCGCTGGTAGCAGCACCATCAGCAAGCAGATCGCCTTTTTTCACCACATCGCCGCGACGGACGCGGGGACGCTGGTTGATACAGGTACCGGCATTACTGCGGAGGTATTTGTAAAGCCGGTAGGTACGGCCTTTGACTTCATCAGTCGGCATGCTGCCGTCCGGAGTAACGATAATATGTTCGCTGCAAACCTCAGCGACCACACCGTCTTCGCGGGCAACGATCACGGCACGTGAATCACGGGCAATGCGTTTTTCCAAACCGGTTCCCACATACGGTGAATCCGGCATGAGCAGCGGTACAGCCTGACGCTGCATGTTTGATCCCATCAACGCACGGTTGGCGTCGTCGTGTTCCAGGAACGGGATGATACCAGCAGCTGCACTGACCAGCTGTTTCGGTGAAACGTCCATATAATCAATGGTTTCACGGGGATGCTCTGCGGATTCACCTTCCTTACGGCACATCACCATATCACGGACAAAACGGTTATTTTCATCAAGCAATGCGTTTGCCTGAGCGATAACAAATTTTTCCTCTTTATCAGCAGTCAGATAGTCGATGATATCAGTGACCTGCCCATTGACAACTTTACGGTAAGGAGTTTCCAGGAATCCGTATTCGTCAATGATCGCATACAACGCCATGGAACTGATCAGACCGATGTTCGGACCTTCCGGAGTTTCGATCGGACAGATACGGCCATAATGGCTGGAGTGAACGTCGCGGACTTCAAATCCGGCACGGTCGCGGCTCAAACCACCCGGTCCCAATGCTGAGAAACGGCGTTTGTTGGTCAATTCACTCAACGGGTTGTTCTGATCCATGAACTGGGAAAGCTGACTGCGGGCGAAGAAATCACGCACCACACCGGCAAAGGTTTTCGGATTGATCAATTTGGATGGAGAGATATTAGCATCTTCCATCGTCATGCGCTCACGGATCAAACGTTCGGTACGGAGCAAACCGGCACGGCACTGATTCTGCAGCAATTCTCCTACCGTACGGATACGGCGGGCACCGAGGTGGTCAATATCATCGACCGGACCATTGGTGTGATGCAGATCAATGAGCATTTTGGTTGCTTCGATCAAATCGCGGGGATCCAGAGTACGGAAATCAGCCGGGATATCCAATTTCAAACGTTCATTGAGTTTGTAACGTCCGACCATACCCAAATCATAGCGGCGGTTGTCAAAAAACAACCGTTTGATAAGCAGCTTGGCATTATTGTAGTTGATCGGATCTCCCGGACGCATACGCTGATAGATGGCTTTGAGGGCTTCATCTTCATTGCGGGCAGGATCTTTGCGCATCGTAGCAAAAATATAATCCTCATTGGGAGGCACTACTGCCACTTCAACGGATTCGATACCGCTGTTATGCAAATCACTGAGCGATTTTTCATTCAGCGGCAGCAATTCACCGACGATCACCTCTTCAGCTTCATTGGTGACATTATCAACGGTATAATACTTGGAAAGATCTTTCTCTTTGAGCAGTGTGCTGACTTTAATATTTTTGAGCGTGTAGAATTCTTTGAGAATATCGTGATTGGTCGGATAACCGATCGCCCGGAAGAAAGTCGTGATATAGAATTTCCGGCGGCGGCGGCGACGGTCAAGATAAATCTGGATCAGACCACTCTGGTCAAACTGCACATCCATCCAGCTGCCGCGATCCGGGATGACCCGGTAACTGTAGAGCATTCTGCCAGAGGTATGACGGTTCTTTTCAAAACAGATACCGGGGCTGCGGTGCAGCTGACTGATAATGACCCGTTCTGCTCCGTTGATAATGAATGTTCCCTGTTCGGTCATGATCGGAATATCTCCCATGAACACACGTTCCGGAATTTCCATATCTTTGACTTTCAGCAAAAAGTTGACATACAACGGCGCATCATAGATTTTACCATCTTTGATGCAGTCGATAACATCACTTTTCTGCGGCGGACATTCGCCGATCTCATAGGAGACAAACTCCAGAGACATATTTTTATCAAAACTCTCAATCGGGAAGATTTCCATGAAAACTTCCTGAAGTCCCTGCCGTTTACGCTCGGCAGGAGGTACGAAACGCTGCAAAAAATTGTCGTAGGAATCTACCTGAAGACCGATCAGGTCCGGCATTTCCAGCACATCATGCAGCTGCCCGAAATTTTTCCGTTCCGCCATAATTTTACCTTATTCTTAAATGGTTAAAATTTCAGCACAATATATCAAAACAATACCTAACTAACTTATTATCAGTAAGTTAAATATAAAACCAACTATCTTTGCACAAAACAACCGATCTCATCAGTCCCATCAATTGGGCAAACGAAATCGGAACCAGCCGGAAAAAGACAAAAAACCACATCTTTTTCCGGAAAATCCGCATCTCAACCGGCAAAAAACCACACCGGCGGGCGGAAAACAAACTTTTTTACAATAATTTCAGAAAATTTTTCAAAAATCATTGCCGGAATGCCACCCTGACAAAAAAACCACATCTCTGCGGCACTCCCAACTCCGTGTCTGAAACACGAAACCGCGGCGGACAGGGATTTTCCCTGCCGCCGTGGTGATTATCAAGCGGTAAATTACTTGATTTCGATCTTGGCACCAGCGCCTTCCAGCGTGGCTTTGATCTTGTCGGCTTCGTCTTTGGCGACACCTTCTTTAACAGCTTTCGGTGCACCTTCGACCAAGTCTTTGGCTTCTTTCAGGCCGAGACCGGTGATGCCGCGGATCTCTTTGATGACCGCAATTTTCTTGCTGTCTTCGAAGCCAGCGAGAATGACATCAAATTCGGTTTTTTCTTCAGCCGGAGCAGCAGCGGCAGCAGCCGGAGCAGCAGCAGCGACAGCCACCGGAGCAGCAGCGCTCACGCCGAGACGCTCTTCGAGGGTTTTGACCAGTTTGGAAAGCTCCAGGACGGTCATGTTCTCAATGTAGGAAACGAACTCTTCCATTTTGTTTTCTTCGGACATCTTAAATGCCTCCTATGCTTATTAATTGTTCGCGTTCTCAAGTTTGTCTTTATAGGCGTTGACCACGTTAACGATGCTTGCCGCTTTTGCGTTAAGCACAGTGACGAGGTTGCGCGACGGAGCCTGAAGGACACCGAGCAGCATTGCCTGAAGAACCGGTTTTGCGGGCAGATCAGCCAGCGCACCGACTTCTGCGGCGGACAGCACCGCGCCATCCATATAACCGCCTTTGGCCTTGACCTGTTCCTGTTTTTTACCGAACTCGACCAGCAGCTTGGCCACAGCGCTGCAGTCGCCATTGCCGAACACCATCGCGGTGCTGGCAGTGAGGTCGATCGCCTCAATACCGTTCAATTCCAACTGACCGGCGGCTTTCTTGATCAAAGTATTTTTCATGACCCGGCAATTAGCACCCTGAGCGGCGAGCTGATTGCGCAATTCAGAAAAGTTCTTGACCGTAAGACCGGCGTAAGAGACGAAATAAACGAAATCGGAATTTTTGACCGCATCAACGATCGAATTCACCAAATATTGTTTCTCGATTCTCATTTCGCCGCCCTCACCAGTTCCTTGAGGTTGATCTTGAGTCCCGGAGTCATCGTTGCGGAAACCGAGCAGGAAATAACATAAGTTCCTTTTGCGGAGACCGGACGCGCTTTCTGAATCGCGTCATTCAGAGCTTCAAAGTTTTCTTTGAGAGCATCTGCATCAAATGACAACTTGCCGATCGGCACATGGACACATGCACCACGGTCAGCACGGAATTCAGCACGACCGGCTTTCGCTTCGCGCACCGCTGCACCGACAGCATCGGTGACAGTACCGGTTTTGGGGTTCGGCATCAGACCGCGGGGACCGAGCTGACGACCCAAAGGACGGACCATTTTCATAGCTTCCGGGGTGGCAATCAGGGTATCGAAATCCTGAAAACCATCCTTGATCTGCTGAACCAGATCTTCATAACCGACCACATCGGCACCGGCTTCACGTGCCTCATCCGCCGCAGGACCGTCGCAAACCACCGCAACGCGGACAGTTTTACCGGTACCACGGGGCATCGGACAGACACCACGCACAGTCTGATCCGATTTACGCGGATCAATACCGAGTTTATACGCGACTTCGACGGTCTGATCGAATTTCACTCCGGGCAGAGCCTTGAGCATTCCGATCGCTTCCTCGATGCCGTGGCGCAGCTGCAGATCGCCAAGCGATTCAAGCTGCTTTTTGTACAGTTTACTTCTACGCATCGACCACCTCGATTCCCATGCTGCGAGCGGTTCCTTCGATGATGCGCATCGCCGCTTCTTCGCTCCGGGCGTTGATATCTTCCCGTTTGATCTGAACGATTTCACGGATCTGCTCGCGGGTGATTTTACCCGCTTTTTCGCTGCCGGGTTTCTTGGCAGCAGACGCGACACCAGCGGCTTTCTTGATCAGAACTGCAGCCGGGGGCGATTTGCAGATGAACGTGAATGACCGATCCTGATAGACCGTGATCACAACCGGAATAACCGTACCGCTCTGAGCTTGAGTGGCGGCATTGAACTGCTTACAGAACTCCATGATGTTACAGCCTGCGGCACCGAGCGCCGGTCCGATAGGAGGAGCCGGATTAGCTGCGCCAGCCGGGATCTGCAACCGGATCAAGCCTGTAATCTTCTTTGCCATGATTACTTCCTTTTCTACGACATCTGTCCGGTCAGGATTGACAGGATTCCTCCCGTGACCGATGTCAACACTTTTTTAAAAAGTCCCGAACCCGCTTAAACTGCCGGTTCGACCTGCCAAAACTCCAATTCAACCGGAGTTGAACGTCCGAAAATTGAGATGACCACGGTCAATCTGCCGCGGGTATCATCAATTGTTTCGACGTTACCCTCATAACCCATAAACGCACCATCCTTGATCCGGACGATATCACCGACTTTCACACCGATAACCAGTGTGGGAGCCGGAGCATCACCTGCCAACGACGGGTTCATATCCAGGAATTCCTGTTCCGTCAAAGCCGGTGGACGCTGGGCATTTCCGAGGTATCCCAGTACGCCCTGAATGCTGCGCACGAAATACCACGCATCCTTGTTGACTGCCGGTTTTCCGTAGTCATCAAGGAAATCTTCATAAAGATCCATACGGACCAATACATAACCGGGGAAGAGTTTTTTGGTCACAGTGACCGCTTTTCCTCCACGGATCTCTTTCACTTTGCTTTCGGGGATCAAAGCCTCATAAACCGGGATCTGATCTCCAAGATTCAACTGACGATTAATGGTGTCCCGCACTTTGTTCTCGTGCCCGGACAACGTCTGAATGACAAACCACTGACCGCGGTTATCCTGCTGCTGCTGTTCGACTGCTTCGTCCATTTTTTCCACCGGAACTTCCATGCGTTAATTAACTGCGAACTGTGACCAGATTGATCAACAATTCAGCGACTTTGTCAACACCGGCGACAAAACAGGCAAGTATCACCATAGCCACAACGACCAGCATGGTAGATTCCAACAACTGCTGGCGATTAGGCCAGGAGCAACGACGGAGTTCCGCCACTGTATCAGCGCAAAAACGCCGGATGCGTCCGGTTACTGAATCAAAACCGGCACTGAAACCTTTTTTGCTCTTTTCCATAAATATTTCCGTTTTGCCTTAGTTTCTTGTCGCTTTCAGAAAAACTGGCAGGAAAGGTGAGGCTCGAACTCACGACCTGCGGTTTTGGAGACCGCTGCTCTAGCCAACTGAGCTACTTTCCTGCACATAAACTATACATTACGTGCTGCACTTTACCGCAACAAACCTCTGTCCCTATACAGGAATTCCTGTATTTAATAAACAGATCAGCGTGTTTCCTTATGCACGGTATGTTTGCGCTCGAAAGGACAATATTTTTTCTTTTCCAACCGTTCGGGAGTGTTGCGCTTCTCTTTTGTCGTCGTATAATTGCGACGTTTGCACTCGGTGCACTCCAAAATTACCAGTTCACGGGCCATTTCAGCACTCTACTTTTTATAGATTAGTTTATTACACATTATCCCGGACCGTCATTTCGGGCAGTCCGGGATTGAACTCGCTGTTATCAGTTTTACCTGAAACTTTGATTACTCGATGACTTCGGAAACGCGTCCGGAAGCAACGGTACGACCGCCTTCACGGATAGCGAAACGAAGACCTTTTTCCATAGCGATCGGAGCGATCAGCTCAACCGTGATGGAGGTGTTATCGCCGGGCATCACCATTTCAGTACCTTCAGCCAGGGTAATGGTACCGGTGACGTCAGTGGTACGGAAGTAGAACTGAGGACGATAGTTGTTGAAGAACGGAGTATGACGTCCACCTTCTTCTTTGCTCAGCACGTAGATTTCGCCTTTGAACTTGGTGTGCGGGGTGATTGAACCCGGTTTCGCCAAGACCTGACCGCGAACCACGTCTTCTTTTTTGGTACCGCGGAGCAAGCAACCGACGTTATCACCGGCCTGGCCCTGATCAAGGATCTTGCGGAACATTTCAACACCGGTAACGGTGGTTTTGCTGGTCGGACGGATACCGACGATCTCAACATCTTCACCAACTTTGATCACGCCGCTTTCAACACGACCGGTGACCACGGTACCACGACCTTCGATGGAGAACACGTCTTCGATCGGCATGATGAACGGTTTGTCAATATCACGCTGGGGTTCCGGAATGAAGCTGTCAACCGCTTCCATCAGCTCGTAGATGCAGGCGCAAGCCGGATTGTCAGCAGCACCTTCAGCCTCGACGGCTTTCAGAGCGGAACCTTTGATGATCGGAGTATCATCGCCGGGGAAGTCATATTTGCTCAGCAATTCGCGGATTTCCATCTCAACGAGTTCGAGCAGTTCCGGGTCATCCAGCTGGTCGCATTTATTCATGAAGACAACGATAGCCGGCACACCGACCTGACGGGCAAGCAGAACGTGCTCATAGGTCTGAGCCATCGGACCGTCAGTAGCAGCGATCACGAGGATCGCACCGTCCATCTGAGCGGCACCGGTGATCATGTTTTTAACATAGTCAGCGTGTCCCGGGCAGTCGACGTGGGCATAGTGACGGTTGGCAGTTTCGTACTCAACGTGGGAAGTATTGATCGTGATTCCACGAGCTTTTTCTTCCGGAGCGTTGTCGATTTCATCATACTTACGGACTTCACCACCGCCGAATTTGCTGTTCATGCACATAGTAATGGCAGCGGTCAGCGTGGTTTTGCCATGGTCAACGTGGCCGATAGTACCGACGTTAACGTGCGGCTTTGTTCTCACAAAGTTTTCTTTAGCCATTTTTTCCTCCTGACAGGTTTTTTGGTTTCCAATTCAAGACATCATTAATAAAAACTGGAGCCTACATCCGGACTTGAACCGGAGACCTCATCCTTACCAAGGATGTGCTCTACCGACTGAGCTATGTAGGCACTCATTTTTCCACAAGAAATGGTACTCGAGGGGGGACTTGAACCCCCAAGGATCGCTCCATATGGACCTCAACCATACGCGTCTGCCAGTTCCGCCACCCGAGCACTTGGCGCGTTCGACCCGAAAAAAATTTACAGTCGTTTTACGCGAACAGAGCCTAATATATCCGCGCTTATTGCTTTTTGCAAATCACTTTTGCAATATTTTTACATTTTTTTCGTGTTTTTTCACTTTTGAAGCCATCTTTTACCCCAAAAGCCCCTTTACAAACTGCGGCTTGGCAAATGCAGCACCATGTATTTCGTCATTATAATAGCGCAGTTCCGCTGCCAAATCCGCCGCAACCCGGCGGGACTGAACCGCCGGTACTTTATCATCAGAAGCAACACAGCAGCCGATCATACCAGTTGGATAAGTCGGAACCGATATTGCCGCATAATCCACATATTTAAAATTCGCACGTGCAGCACCGGCGAGCTGCTTGACGACATCCGGAAGCAGCCAGGGTGATTCCGCCTGTGTAGCAACCACACCGCCAGGACGCAAAGCTTTTTTCAACGAAGCATAAAACTCTGCCGTAAAAAGCGGAGCTCCCGGTCCGCCCGGATCAGTAGAATCAACTATCACCAAATCATAATATTCCGGCTTCTCTTTAATAAACACACTGCCGTCTGCTATATTGACGCGCACGCGCGAGTCCGAAAAACCGCAAGCCATTTCCGGCAAAAATTCTTTTGCGGTACGGATCACCTCCGCATCGATCTCACAAATATCCAACTCTGCGATCTCAGGATGCCGTGCCAACTCCCGCAGCACTCCGCCGTCACCTCCGCCGATAACCAGAACTCTCTCCGGATCACCATGTACATAATAAGGCAGATGCGCCATCATCTCCTGATAAGCAAATTCATCGTATGAAGTCAGCTGGATGATTCCGTCAAGCAGCAAAAGCTTACCCAACTTACGGGTCTCATACACATCTATTTTCTGAAATTTGCTCTGCCGGGAACAAAGCTGACGGGTAACTTCAATAGTCTGTCCGTAGCCGTTTCCAACCTCAGTGACCCATTGTCCGGACATATTCACACCTCAAATTCAGGAGCTTCATTTTCCACATCTCTGCCATTCCAGCAGTATGTACAAACCTTTTCAGGAGCAACTCCGATCGCCTTGATAAGCGATTCAAGTTTCTGGAACTTCAACGTGGTCAAGTTGAGTTCCCGCCGGATCTCTTCCACCATCCGTTCATATTTTTCCGAACCGTAGGTCAGATACTCTTTCAGAACCTCGCAGGAGACCTCTCCACCCTCCAATTTCCAGATCGCCCGCCGTGCCGCCAGATCCAATTCGCTGCGGGAACGGGAGAAATTCAGGAACCGGCAGCCAAACACCAGCGGAGGACACGCGGAACGCATATGCACCTCTTTAGCTCCACGCCGGTAAAGCCACCCCACCGTATCGCGCAGCTGGGTTCCACGAACAATGGAATCATCGCAAAACAGCAGCCGCTTGCCGCGGATCTGCTCATCCACCGGAATAAGTTTCATCCGGGCAACCTTTTCCCGGATCTTCTGATCCTGCGGAGTAAAACTGCGCGCCCAGGTGGGAGTATATTTGACAAAAGCACGCTGATAAGGTTTACCGGCAGCATTGGAATAACCCACAGCATGTGCCACTCCTGAATCAGGAATACCGCAAATAGAATCTATATCTTTCAGTATATCCCTGTCCTGCTCAGCCATACTTGCTCCATTGCGATACCGGGTACTTTCGGTATTCACGCCCTCATAGCAACTGGAGGGATAACCGTAATACACCCAGTAAAAACTGCAGATTTTGCAAGTTCTGCCCGGAGTGCGGAGCTGCCGCACCTCATTGGCAGTGATCTCCACGATCTCGCCGGGACCGAGCTCCCGGAGCAACTCATAATCAAGATTCGGGAATGCAGTAGTCTCCATAGTTACCGCAAATGCATCAGCTTTCCTGCCGACAATGACCGGAGTCCTGCCGTAGCGGTCACGGGCAGCATAAACCCGGTCACCCCGCAGCACCAGAATTGAGCAGGATCCTTCAATGACCCGCTGAGCATATTCGATCCCGGCAGCGATCGTATTCCCGCGACTGATAAGCATGGCAACGACCTCAGTAGGGTTGGGTTCTCCGTCACCGGATTCAGAAAGATGCGAACACCCGGAGGCGAATGCCTGTTCCACGATCTCGTCAATATTATTGATCTTGCCGACGGTACAGACTGCAAATGTTCCCAATTGACTGGTAATGATCAACGGCTGATCCTCGGTGTCACTGATCACACCGATGCCGCATTTGCCGCTGAATCCGCCGATCTCATCATCGAATTTAGAACGGAACTGTGAATTACTGATATCATGAATACTGCGGTCGATGCCGCCATTATCCCGCGCCACAGCGATACCGCCGCGCCGGGTTCCCAAATGCGAATGATAATCAATACCGAAATAAAGATCACTGACGCAATCGCCACTCGACACAACACCAAAAAAACCGCCCATATATGCCTTCCTTCCCGTTCAAGGTATAAATCAACTTTACATACCATATAAGGTAACTTGCCAAGTTATTTTTTTCAAGATAACAAAAAAATTTTTCAGAAAAAAGCATATTTTTTTTACAGCAGACTTGAAAAAACCTCCAAAAGGCAGTATCTTATGTAAAACAGCAGAAGCGTTATGCTCTTTTTTGGCGGCACATCAATTCCACCGCCCGCACAAAAATGGGTGCTTTTGCGGACAAGGCAAGCTTAGTTTGTACTGCGTCGCGATCCGTTCCCGATCATTTCCGGGAGGGGATGGTTGCGCATCTTTTGTCGTATCGTTACAGGCGGATCGGATTCTTAAAACCGGGAAGCAGGCATTGAAAAATCTGCTCTCCGTACCGGATTTCAGGTATGGAGCACAGTGGACATGCCTGATGACCGTACCGGAATGCCGGATGCCGGCAAAAGAGTAAAAGACAACACAAGTACGGGTTCATACGGAACCGAATTAAATGGGAGAGAGAAAATGAAAGTCAGAGCGTCGGTGAAACGCAGATGTGAATTCTGCCAGATCATCAAACGTCACGGCAAGATCCGGGTCATTTGTTCCCGCGATGCACGCCACAAACAGTGTCAGGGCTGAGCCCGGAACGGGATTTTTCATTCAACAAAGTCTATTAACAACAACTATAAAGAACAGGATCAGAAATCATGCCTCGTATCATCGGTGTGGATATCCCCGGAAACAAGCGCGTCGAATATTCCCTGCGCTATCTCTACGGAGTCGGCCCGGCCAAAGCGCTGGAGATCATCGCCAAAGTCGGCATCGACCGCAACCTCATGGCTAAAGACCTTACTCAGGATCAGATCGCCGCGATTACCAAAATGCTTCAGGATGACCTCCTGGTCGAAGGTGACTTGCGTCGTGCTGTC
The DNA here is from genome assembly GCA_017504435.1 of Lentisphaeria bacterium. Classification (GTDB taxonomy): domain Bacteria; phylum Verrucomicrobiota; class Lentisphaeria; order Victivallales; family Victivallaceae; genus UBA1784. Next base: position 48,170 of record JAFVRD010000013.1, read on the forward strand.
GCAGCTGACATCCGCCGTCTGCAGCAGATCAACTGCTACCGCGGCATCCGTCATCGCCGCAACCTGCCCGTCCACGGTCAGCGCACCAAAACCAACGCCCGTACCCGCAAAGGTAAAAAAGTTACCATCGGTGCTATCCGTGACAAAACTCAGCGTCGTCTCGCTGCCAAAGGTTGATAAACCTGCAGCTTGAGTACGTACAGAAGTTCAGTTTGAAACATTAAAACCAAGTTGGGAAATTATAAAAATGTCTGAAGAAGTGAAAGTTGCAGAAGCCGCAGCGCAGGAAGCGGAAGCTCCGGTTGCCGCCGCGCCGAAACAGCGCAGCAAAAGCGGACGTTACATTCCGAGTGGCATCGCCTATATTCTGGCGACCTTTAACAATACCAAAGTTACTTTTACCGATCTGCACGGCAACGTGATCTGCTGGTCCACCGGCGGCAAGAACGGTTTCAAAGGTTCCCGTAAATCCACCGCTTATGCAGCTCAAGTCATCGCCGGTGATGCGGCGAAAAAAGCTCAGCTGCTGGGCATGAAAGAAGTCGAAGTCCGGATCAAAGGTCCCGGCGCCGGTCGCGAATCCGCCGTCCGCGGTATTGCCGCTGCCGGTATGGAAATCAGCGTGATCAAAGATATCACTCCGGTTCCGCATAACGGCTGCCGTCCCCCGAAACGTCGTCGCGTCTGATGATGTGCCGCAGCATTCACCGGTGTCTGCTGCGGCTCTAATGCGGCAAGTTTGATTGAATAAAGTGTCCGAAGTGACACAAGCAATTTGGAGGATAAGAGTTATGAGTTCATCAATCGGTTTCCCGATGCCCAAGTCGATCGTCGTTGATGAAGCGACTGAGACCCAGACTTATGCAAAGTTTACTGCCCAGCCGCTTCAGCGCGGTTTCGGACACACCATGGGCAATGCTTTGCGCCGGGTTCTGTTGTCGTCTCTGGATGGCGCTGCGATTTGCTCGGTGCGTATCGATAACGCCAAGCATGAATTTGATTCCCTCGACAACGTGGTCGAAGATATTACGGAAATCGTACTCAATTTGAAGTGCGTCAAACTCAATATCCACGCTGAAGGTCCGAAAACTCTGGAAATCGTCAAAGACAAAGCCGGTGCCGTCACCGCTGCTGATATTGTCTGCGACAGCACTGTTGAAGTGCTCAATCCTGAACAGCTGATCTGCACGTTGGATAAAGACAAAAAATTCCATGCGGTCATCGAAGTCATCTCCGGCCGCGGCTATCTGCCCGCCGAAGAGATTTCCACCAACCGCACTATCGGAACGATTCCGGTCGATTGCCTTTTCAGTCCCGTTACCCGTGTAAATTACCAGGTCGGTGCCGCCCGTGTTGGCGAAGAAACTGAAATGGACAGTTTGGAACTGGAAATCTGGACCGACGGACGGGTTTCTCCGCGCAATGCGCTGGAAGAAGCTGCCCGGATCCTGAGAGATCACCTGCAGCCGTTCATGGGTTCCCAGGTTCAGGAAAAGAACGTGGTTCTGACCGAGGAAGAAGAAAAACAGTTCAAAATGCTTTCTCAGGATGTCGAAGTCCTCGACCTCTCTGTCCGCGCTATGAACTGTCTCAACAGCGCGAATATCAAGTTGGTATTTGAGTTGTGCAACAAGACCGAAAGCCGGATGCTGAAATACCGCAACTTCGGCAAAAAGTCATTGGATGAAATCAAAGAAAAAATTGAAAAGCACGGCTTGGAACTGGGCATGACCCTCAGCGACCGTCTGCTTGCCGCCCTCGAAGCGGAAGCTGCCAAAGTCCGCGCCAATGCCGAAGAGGAGAGTAACTGATCATGCGTCATAAAGTCGCTACATTCAAAGTCGGACGCTCCGGCGCCCATCGCCGGGCCATGCTCGCCAACATGGCGAACAGCCTTTTCATCAACGGTCAGATCGAAACCACTCTGGTCAAAGCCAAAGAGTTGCGCCGTTTTGCGGAAAAGCTGATCACCGTCGGTAAAAAAGGTGATATTCACAACCGCCGTCTCGCGTTTGCGAAACTCCGCAGCCGTGACGCAGTCAAAAATCTTTTCGATGTCATCGCCCCTCAGTATGCTGAGCGCAACGGCGGTTACACCCGGATCTACAAACTGGGTTTCCGTCGCGGTGATGCCGCTGAAATGTGCCTGATCCAGCTGGTCAAAGAAGAGGCCGCTAAAGCTGAATAAGGTTCAGTACCGTCCAGGTATACATTAAAGGGAACAGGATCAATTCCTGCTCCCTTTAATTTTTTGGCGTTGTACTGAAAAGTACTGATAAAACAATGATCTGCCACCGGCGGCTTCGCCGGACGCGGTCAAGCGGAGGAACGCTTGTCCCGCCATAAGCTGCGAAATATCAGCACAGCGTCAAGGTCGGCTTATGCCGCCACCTCCTGTCAACCAATTTATATCATTTTCAAAAAAAAAATAAATTTTCTGATTTTTGATTTTGTTTTAACCGCTGAAGCGGTGTAAATTAAGAGTATCGGTTACTCCATAGAAAGGATTGAAAAATGGCAAAAAAACGTTATGCTATCATCGGCACCGGCGGACGCTCCAACATGTATATCAAAGCGTTGACCGACGGAACTTACAAAGATTATGCGGAATTGGTCGCCATGTGCGATCTCAACCGGGGCAGACTGGATTACTACAATGAACGTATTCAGAAAGAGTATAAATACCCTCACGCGCTGCCCACCTACTCCCATTTACAATTTGAGCAGATGATCCTCGATCATAAGCCGGATGTCGTTATTGTCACCACGATCGACCGCACTCACCATATCTATGCCTGCAAAGCCATGGAAATGGGTTGTGATGTCATCAGTGAAAAACCCATGACCATCGACCCGGAAAAATGTCAGATGATCATTGACACTCAGAAACGTACCGGCAGAAACTTCACTGTTACATTCAACTACCGCTATGCTCCGCGCAACACCAGAATCAAAGAATTGCTGGATTCCGGCATTTGCGGCGAATTGACCTCCATCAACTTTGAATGGCTGCTGGATACCAACCACGGAGCAGACTATTTCCGCCGCTGGCACCGCAATAAACGCAATTCCGGCGGTCTGATGATCCACAAATCCACCCACCACTTTGACCTGATGAATTGGTGGATCAATTCCAAACCGGAAACTGTTTATGCGATTGGCGATCTGCGTTTCTACGGCCGTGAAAATGCAGAAAAACGGGGCATCACCCAATTCTATGAACGGGCGACAGGCAGTGAAATCGCCAAGCAAGATCCTTTTGCATTGCGGATCACCGGGACGACCCTGATCGAAGACCTCTATTTCAAAAATGAGAAATATGATGCCTATATCCGCGACCGGAGCGTATTCTCCGACGGTATTGACATTGAAGACAATATGAGTGTAATGGTGCGCTATGAAAATAAAGCGGTCATGAACTATACCCTCTGCGCCCACTGCCCCTATGAAGGCTACCGGGTCGTATTCAACGGCACCAAAGGCCGTCTGGAATTCTTCCATGTTGAACGCGGCACCACTCCGGTCGGCGAAGACCTCTCGGTTTTCGGCATGCGTGAAAGCGAAGAAGAAGGACGCATGCGTAAAGAAATGTGTCCGGAAATCGTCTTCCAGCCCCATTTCGGCAAACCCGAGATCTTTGACTACGCCCAAGGCGAAGGCGGTCACGGCGGCGGCGACCCGAAACTGCTGGATAATCTTTTTATCGGCGTGAAAGATGATCCTTTCGGTCATGCAGCGGATTACACCGACGGTGCTTATTCGATTCTGACCGGTATCGGCGCCAATATCTCCATGCGTACCGGATTGCCGGTAAAAGTTCAGGAATTGATCAAGCTCTGATCAATTCCCGGAAAACGGACGGTTGCAGCTCTTTTTCGGTTGCAGCCGTCTATTTTTATACAATTTTCGGCAACATTTATCCGGCACATATTTGATTAATTCGTAATTATACAGAGAGTAAGATTGCAAACTTGCAAATTTGATGCTATATTGTTAACGTAACGATTACGAAAGACCGGAATGTACGGAATCTCCAGAAAACTGCCGCCGGATTTTCCGGAATACTGTGCATACAAAGGAAATATTGATCAATGAATGTATGGAAAAAATTAACAGCAAACAGTATCATTCAAAAACTGGCACAACACCGTTTTTTATTTGAAGAACTGGTGAAACGTGACTTCAAGCGCAAATATAAGCGTACCGTACTGGGAATGTTTTGGAGTGTGCTCTTTCCGCTGATAACGCTGATGGTGTTGAAAATCGTTTTCGGCACATTTTTCGGACGGTCTATCCCCAATTATACCATATATCTTTTTTGCGGGACACTGCTTTTTTCATACTTCCGGGAAACAACCAATACCGGTATGGTGGCACTTTTGAACAATGCACCGATTTTTTCAAAGATCAATGTCCCCAAATATATATTTCTGCTCTCGGCATCAGTTTCATCATTGATCAATTTTCTGTTGTCGCTGTCAGTATTTTTTCTCTTTTGCATCTTTGATAATATCAGTTTTTCGTGGAAAATGCTGTTGCTGATATATCCGATTGCCGGACTGACGGTATTTAATATCGGAGTAGCCATGTTTGTTTCCTGCTTATATGTTTTTTTCAGAGATATGCGGTACTTGTATGACATTGTACTGATGCTGCTGATGTATATGTCAGCGATTTTTTATTCAACAGATGCCTTTCCTCCGGTATATCAAAAACTTTTTCTTCTCAATCCGGTTTATGTGTATATATCATACTTCCGGAGTATTGTCATTAATAGTGCGATCCCTGATTGGCAGATATCGGTATTGGCGATCGTGTATCCGTTTATTGCCTTGCTTTTTGGCTGCCTGCTGTATAAAAATTTGAACAGGAAATTTCTCTATTATGTCTGAATCCAAAAATATCGTTCTCAGCTGCCGGAATGTAAGCATCAGGTATATCACCGGAGATTTGAAATCGATCGGCTTGAAAGAATATATATTGCGCAAACTCACCGGAGCGTATTCCATTCAGGAATTCTGGGCGGATAAAAATATATCTTTTGAATTATGCAAAGGAGATCTGCTCGGTATTATCGGAACTAACGGAGCCGGAAAATCGACCCTCCTGAAAGCAGTTTCAGGCATTATGATCCCCTCCTCCGGAAATTTGTACGTCCGGGGCAAAATAGCAGCTTTATTGGAACTTGCCAAAGGCTTCGATAATGAATTAACGGTAAAAGAGAATACCTTTCTGCGCGGTGCACTGCTGGGATATTCCAAAAACTTCATGCTTGAAAAATACGATGAAATCATTGCTTATGCTGATTTGGAGGAGTTCCAGGAGCATCTTTTCAAGCAGTTGTCCAGCGGAATGAAAAGCCGCCTGGCGTTTGCGATCGCCTGTTTTGTCAAACCGGATATACTCATCCTTGATGAAGTACTGGCAGTCGGCGACGGGATGTTCCGCAAAAAGAGTGAACAGACTATGAAAGAGATTCTTGCCAATGGAGTCACCGGGCTGTTTGTATCACATTCTTTGACGAGTGTACGCAAAATGTGCAACAAGATCCTCTGGCTTGACCATGGTGAACAGGTCACATTTACTGACCGTGTACAGGAGTGTTGCGATGCATATGAACACTTTTTAACCACCAAACGGCTGCCGGCAGCCCATGAAATTCCAGTGTATGCGGCGGAGTTTCAAAAGAAAACAGCTCAGAAGTAACATTATCAGCAATGGTTAATTCCATATATTGAATCTTGCCGGCTATAGAAATATCATACCCGTGAAAAATGCCACGAAATGCTGATGGCAAGTGCTTTCATCTGATTTTGTATGGCAATACGTTTTGTTCCGCGTGAGAGAAACAGCGGGCCGAGCAAGGCTGCAAGCCGGATAAATCTTGCAGCAGTACGGAAAACAGATTTGCCATGCTCCTGATCTTCGAGTGCAAATTTCCTGCCGTACTCCATCAAAACCAGTTCTTCAGTATGTTCATAACCAAAATATTCCCGGACGGCTTCAAAGAAGCGTATTGAATAGGGAGATCTCCTTATAAACCATTCCGGAGTTCTTCTTGCACCATACCATATCCCGCCCGAATGTTTACGGTATACACTCATGATATCCGGCAGCATTTTTATTTTCCCCAACTGAGCGTGCAGTAAAAAAATGAACCAATCCCCCGGCAAAATCCGGTCGGGGATCAGATCGTAAGAATCCCGGTGAAATCTCCAACGGAGCAATACAGAATTGGTCTGCATGAAGTTTTGTTTCAGCAGATCTGACAATTCCAATTCAGTTTTGTGAAACCGGAATGAGGGGCTGGGAAACACTGATGAAGCTTTCTTATCCCCCTCCCATTTTATTTTTACCGGGTGGAAACAGACCGAATGATCGGGATTGGCGTCGAGGAAATCGACCTGTTTCTGCAATTTATTTTCATCAGTCCAGTAATCATCACCTTCACAATAAGCCACATATTCGCCTTGAATAAGCGGATAAATGAAAGTTTTTGACATAGTTTTGCCTTTGCGCCACTGATTTTCCGGCTGCAGGACAGGTTTGATGATATGCGGATAATTTGCCGCATATTCCCGGACAATATCAGCAGTACCGTCAGTGGAGGCATCATCGTGAACGATAACTTCAAAGGGGAAATCCGTTTTCTGTCTGACAAATCCCTCAAGACACTCCCGGATGAATGCCCGGTGATTGTAGGTCGCGCAAATAACTGAAACTTTTGATGCATGAACCATTGTACAAAATTACTCCGCTAATGCATTTACTATTTCGGTAACAGTATCCGACAAGGTATATTCAGCTTCCCAGTTGAAGTCACGTTTTATCCGGCTTGTATCAAGCGAAATAGTATGACTTTTATCGCTGTTCAAAAATTCAATTTCAACGGAATCCCCTTTTACACGTTGAATAACGTCTGCTATTGTTTCGGCAATATCTTTCAGCAAAGTTCCAGCGTCTGATCCTAAATTATATATTTTTTCCCAAGCATCAACGTTATCACTATCGGCAATTTTCATAATACATTTTACAGCATCATTAACATGTAAAAACGAAAACAGAATGTCTCCTGTTATAATTTGTAATTTGTGCTCTGCAAGTGCTTGCTGGGTCATTCGACAAACCAAATGATCAGGATACGCCGCGCCGATTAAACTGGCAAGACGAATATTAGTAAATTTTGTTGTAGAATCTGCAAAAATCACATTGGCTAACTCTTCGCAGGCATATTTAGTTATTCCATAATGGGATGATGGGTTTAATGGACTTTCTTCGCATGACTTCTCCACAGATTTACCACCATAAACTGCTTGAGAAGAAATGTTTATAACTTTATTAACACTACCGGAAGCCCATTCAAAAACTTGTTTGGAGAAATTAATGCTTGAAACAAGTTCTGCACCACTTTCTGATCTAGCAAATGCACAATGAATTAAGCAATCTATCCCATTTGCGGATATTTTATGTATATCTTTATTCGCAATAACATGAATATTATCTACCGCTGAAAACTCTTTTGAAATACGATCCAAACGGGAAGATAAAGCATAAACTTCAACAGTTCGATCTTTCGCAAACTCCTGAACGAGTTTCCCACCTAAAACGCCACCGGCTCCGGTTACCAATACTTTTTTCATGTTTACTCTCCTGGATCAAAAGCTGTTTGTCCAGACTTCATCCCGCACAGACCGTTCCTTTTTGGAATAATCCTCATGCTTATATTCAATAAATTCCATATTTTTTTTCATCGCTACTACATTTTTTAATAACAAAATATACTTCCGGTAGAGCGTATAAATTGGCCAGGCGATACGTTTTCCCATCAAGCACACCAAAACATTCAATAGTTTCGATTTCGTTTCCATGCGCAACACTTTTTCGTGCCTGTAGTTCGTATATTTGTTAATCATATACCTGCGATAATTATATGAATACTGGGTTTCTGTTTTTGTCAGACCACCCCATACGCCATTTTCATGGAACACATATTCCGACATTATCTCATCGCAGTAATAAAAAGGACCTCTGTCAAGAGCGAAATAAAAAAGATAAATATCCCGCAACCGCACATTGGGATACTCTTTTGTAAAATCTATCGAATTACGATGTATCCTCGCGGAGAGGTGTGTATAAAAGAAATTCTCAAAAGTATAAGTTTCAGGTGGATTTTCAATTCCTTTTGCCACATGAGTATACGAATATTTTACACCTTTCTTTTTGTTATAAAAAACTGCATCGTGTGTATACGCCATGTATTCCGGATGGCTTTCCAAAAAATCCAAAGCCTTCTGGATTTTTTGAGGATGACACCAGCGATCATCTCCATCAAGTCTTGCGAAATATTTTGTCTTTATTTGCCGCACATGAGCTGTTATACTAACAGATCCGGTATTAATCGGCTCTGGACAATATTCTACCCGATCAGGATAGTTCACCGCATAAAAAAGGCAACGTTCTGATGTACTGTCAGAAGAACAATCATCTATTATCTTAAGCAAATATGGATAGGTTGTCTCTTGTTCCAAAACACTTAAAATTGCAGCATCAATACTTCCGGAATGATTGTAAGAGGAAAGCAAAACGGTAAGTAAATATTCCTTGTTTTCACGAATTGCTTTTAATTTTTGCAAACAAGGCTGCATCATCCGCAAGAGCGGCAAAAGTTCCTCCCGTTTTGCCAAAAAAGAATTAACCTGGTCGCGAGTAAATACATCCTTTTTCGGAAAAATTCTTTTCGATCGGTATGCATTCCACAACGATTTTTTTTCAGGGAAAAGTGCAAAATAATACAGCGATGATGGCGCAAAAATCAACATGCTACTCCCGTTTTCGGAAAAGATATTGATAGTATGTTGGACTTGATTTATTAACTCATACAACGCTGTTTTATCCGTTGCTTGTAAAAATACACGAAGTAAAATTTTATTGAGCGTACCGCAGGCAGCTTCCGGAATTTCTTCTCCTTCGGAATGATTTTTAACAACTCGAATGACTCCAGACAGTTTCTCAACGTCTTCAATGCCGTGAAATTTTCCGATTTTGCCAACGCACCCCAAAAATGTGATTTGAGCAGCACTTTCGTTAAATTCAGGATTGATTTTTTCCACCAACCGGTCGTCTCCGAATCCTTTGCCAAGTGCATAATCAGTCAGCAATTTCAGCGGATTGAACCCACAGACGTTTTCAAAAATAATATGTTCCTGTGTCCCGGAAATCCGCCATCCCATATCATAGGGATAAATATGCTCATCTTTGACAATGGCTTGAATGAACACCATCCCGTTTTGTATTCCCATATCGGTCAGGGATTTTTTCATTTTTTCATCGCAAATTTCCCGGTAAAGTTCCAAATAACGCGATGTCCATATATATCCAACCGGCAGAGGAATATATTTTTTGTCAAAACGGAAAACCAAGCGATCAGCCAGTGCAGCCAAATACGGCACACCGTCTTTTACAATATAAACGATGGTGATCTCATCTTTATTTTCAATATATTTTTCAGCGATGAAGACTCCTGATTTTGAATACTCCAATGCCTTGCTGCAACTTGCCGCCACATCGCTTTCAGAAGCACAAATCGTAATCCCTCTGGCACCACTGCCGTCCACCGGTTTCAGCAAAATCGGATACTCTATATCACTTTGAGCAAGTTTTTCTGAATCCACCTGATATTCAGGGATTACTTCGATCCCGTTTTTCTCCCAAACAGCCTTGTAATATTGCTTGTTTGAGCACCTTTCCCACATTTCCAAAGTCGCATAACACGGCAGATTCAAACGTTCACATATTTCAATACAACGGGCAATGTTAAATTCGTGACATCCGGTAAAAACAGCATCTACACCGCTTGTCTTTGCTTTCTCAACAATCGCATCCACATCTGCCGTTGAAAAATCCCAACATTCATCCGCCAACTGCTTGCATGGAGACTCTTCCACCGGAAGATAATCGCAAACAATAATGTAATATCCCTGCTCTCTTGCATAATTCAGTATATCTACAGAACCAATTGGCTTGCCACCCAACAGCAAAAATTTTTTCACCTTTACAATTCTCCTAACCCAATAAAATCCAATCAATAAACATGCGGAGGTGAGTTCAAAAAATGTGAATCATCAGAACATTTCGCACAAATATCACTCCGCAAACTCCACAGAGTACAGCGAATTAAAATTACTGATGATCCATTCCATATCGGCACGATCTTTATAACGCATGATCAATACTCCAAGTGCATTGTTTGCACCATCAAATTTGCAAATTTGCTCCCCGGGCACCGGATAGATGTGTCTTTCCACAATACGTTTTTCTAATTCATCCGACAAATTCAGGCGTTTGAAAATACCATCCCGGTCTGAATGCAAAATCAAATGACTGTAGTAGCGGCAATCCATTGGCTCTGAATAAGCAGGTATTGCCTCTCCTGCGGCAACTTTTATCGCCCGATCCAGAAAATTGAATCCAGTCGCATATTCAATGATTTTGGGAGTAAAATTCCCACCGTTTCTGGCACCAATATCAATGATATAGACCTTGCCATCACGTTTGGAAACGCGCAATTCTACGTTAATCCCGCCATTCTTAAAACCGACTTTACTTATAAATTCCTGTATTTCATCTTTACAACGCGTAAAAACTTCCGGTGAATGGGCTGTCGGATATGCAGTTGAATAAGGCACGAAATTATTCATGGCAACATCAAAATAATGATCTCCCAAACACAAAAATTCCAACTTACCGTCATTAACAAATCCATCTCCGTGAAGCTGTCTGCCTACCGGTTCGATATACTCCTCAACAACAATCCGGCCAGCCCTGGATTTTTGGATCGCAGTCACAGCTGCAGCCCGGATCGCAGCATGCTCCATGACCAGTGTGACACCCTTGCTGCCGGATGAATCGACCGGTTTTACAATCACCGGAAATTGAAAATCCTTTGTCCCGGATACCACTGCATCAACTTCACTGAAACTGCTGAATGCCGGGACATTCAAGTCGTTTTTCCGCAAAAAATCACGGAATAAATCTTTTTCCGACATCACTTTTACACTTTGATAAGGATTCCCCGGCAATCCCAGCTTTTCTGCCACATAGGCAACCGTCACCGCAGCAGGATCAGAATTATAGGTCATAATCGCATCGATTTGACATTTTTTTGCCAATTCAAGCACCGCATTCAAATCCGTCGTACTGTCAAAATGCGCTTCATCTGCAATTTTATGACCGGGATTTTCGGGTATATAATCACAGGTTATAACATAGAATCCAATCTCTCTGGCACGCTTGATCAACTCAAGATGCATTGCCATTGCACCCAATATCAGTAACTTTTTTTTCACTTGGATTCTCCTGCGATTTCTTTTACGATCGACGCTATTTTCTCCACATCATGGAGACTCAAATTATCATAAGTCGGCAAAGTCAACACCCGCGCCGCCGCATCTTTAGCAACCGGGGTCTCATTACCGCCGAGGTATGGAGTAAAATCCGTCAGCAGCGGATAGAAATAACGCCGGGCAAAGACATTATATTTTTTAAGTTCCTTATAAACTTTTTCCCGGGTCTCAAAATCTTTGAACAATACCGGACAGTAAGCATCATTGCGGGAAAAATCATCCGGAGTGATATTGGTATTCCCGGAAATCGGGTTGACCATCCGGATATTTTCACAGCGGGCAAACGCTTTCTCGTAGGTTTCGTGAATGCTGCGGCGATAGGCTATCAAACGGTCAACGGCATTCATACATAAATTACCCATCGTTGCCTGCAATTCATTCATTTTCGCATTGGTTCCGACATCAATGCATTTGGTTTCAGAAAGAATGGCAAAGTTGCGGAGCTGTTCCAGTTTTGCTTGCAGTGAACTGTCGGCAAAAGTAAGCAATCCACCCTCGCAGCTGTGGAACAGTTTGGTCGGATGGAAACTGAACATGGACATATCGCCATAAGCGGCAATGGAACGATCCCGCAATTTCACCCCGAACGCATGGGCAGCATCGTAAATTATTTTCACCCCGTATTTCTCTGACAGCCGGGCAAAACCATCCACATCACAGGGATGACCGTAAACATGCACCGGGACAATAGCTTTGGTACGGGGAGTTATCAATTTTTCGCATGCCGCCGGATCCAAACAGAGGTTTTCCGGGTCGATATCGGCAAATACCGGATTGGCTCCAATCCTTTTGATCGCATGGGCAGTAGCAACAAACGTAAATGGAGTGGTAATCACATCATATCCGCTTAAATCCAAAGCATACAACCCGACTTCCAATGCCAAAGTTCCGTTATTAAAAAGATCCAGATTTTTGACATCCATTCTGAGATAATCGGCAAGCCGCTGCTGAAATTCACGCAATACCGGTCCGTTATTGGTCAGATACTGATTTTGCCAGATTTTCTCACATGCCTTTTTGAAATCCTCAAGCGGGGGAAAATACGGTCTGGTAACTAAAATTGTTTTCTCAAAAGGTTCCATTCTTATTCTTATCTCCCTGAAACTGCAACATTTCCCAGTATATCAAAAGGAGAATCCTACTCCTCGGTAATCCCCCTTGCCATAAGATATATCAACATAATAAAATTGTCAAGGCAAGACAGTTATTATTGTCCCATTTATTATAAAAATTCACCTGTGGCAGTACATTACCGGCGAATGTTTGGTAATTTGTTATCTGTAATAAATCACACGATGAGAAAAAGACCGGTATTACGCAAAAATCCTTCCATCCGGAAGCCATTTTTCCAGAGGAACACACGCTTTTCCAACCAACTGAGATTTTTGAAATTGCGCATACCGTCCAGCAACTGCTGCTGCGAAACAGAAAGCTGTTGCGGATGGCTCTCCAATACTGCGATACCCTGATCGATTTTGCAATACAATTTTTCCCGGACGGCACAGATATCATGGATGGCTTTCCGCAAAAATCCGCCGATCCCATACCGGAATGCTCCTAAAACATTTTTCCCGTGCTGGCGGTATTTTATCGCCGGTTCATTTACAAAAACGATTTTGCCGAATACCGCCGCCATCGCCGCCACCCAATGATCGTGCATCAATGCCGCTTTGCTGATCGGCAGAATCAGATTTTTCAATGCGGCATTGAAAAGCATTGTATTGCCGGAGGCAACATTTTGGATAAAAATACGTTCCGGTGCAAAATTCTCGGTATTCAGACGCTGAGTTTTTACCATTGATTTTCCAGTAGTCACAAGAGCATGATCAACTATTTCCGAATCGGTAAACACCAGGATCGGCATAGCTGTCCCCGATTCTGCCTCTGCTTTGCAGCATGCGTCCAGAGAAATCGCGATTTTATTGCTTTTCCAGACATCATCATGATCGCAAAACATCACATAATCAGCAGCGGCAGCGGCAAGCAATTTCCCGAAATTTTCACATGCCGAAGCCGGTTCAGAGCCCAAAAAACGGATTTTACCGGGAAAACGCTCCTGATAACCGGAGATTATTTCCAATGTATCATCGCAGGAACCGCCGTCACTTATCAAAATCTCAAAATCCTGACAACTCTGCGCCATTAATGAATCAAGCTGTTCTGCCAGAAAAGCATGGGAATTATATGTCGCAAGCAATATCTGTATCATGATCATACTGTTTTCTGATTTTTTTACCGGCATTGGCATCTTTTATTTTGCGATTCAATTCACGTCTCAGCGGATCCCATATCCAGCCCCATTTATTGAAGTACCGGATCATATTGCAAATATGACACCAGAGCATTTTCATACTTTTGTATGATGCTTGAGCATGAGCATGGATCACACTTGCACCGGGGAAATACAATGCTCTGAATCCCGCATGCCAAATCCGCCTGGTAATGTCGATATCTTCCGGATAAAGAAAAAATCTTTCGTCAAAAAGTCCGGTTCTTTTCAATATCTCATTACGGAATGCCATAAAACAACCGCAAAGATACGGCACTGCCAGCACACTTTCATGGTCGTAATCCATCATCATAAAATGCGCCATCCGCCGGCGTTTCAAAAATCCCGGCAGAAAACGTTTAAAAATCAAATCCGCCGGAGACGGTACAAACTTGCAGTTATATTGTAATGAACCATCCGGATTCAACGTTTCAGGCATGACCAGACCGGCATCCGGGGTATTGTCCATAAACGCGATTATCTTTTCCAAAGTTCCCGGCTCAAAGGAAATATCAGGATTGACAATGATGTGAAACGGCACTCCCGCAGAGATCGAATCTCTCAGCGCGACATTGTGTCCGGCTCCGAATCCGCGGTTTTCCTGCGCGACATAACAGATTTTTTCAGAATCCAGCGCGGCAATATCAGCCGCAAGCCGGGGATCATTGCCGTTATCAATGATGTAAAATTTTGTACACTCACTGGCAAGAACACCGGAAACAACCGGCATGATTCCGGATAATGTACTTTTATAAATCACCAGCGAAACGGTGTATTTACTGCTTGCTCCACCGTCTTTTGCTCCGGCAACATCTCTCATTTTGTCCATTCCTGACACCGACCGGTTCCCATTTTCTCCGGCGATATAAGCAATATAAAAATCAGCCGATTTTTGCAAATCGGCTGATTCAATCAGGCACTATCAATCAATCTCGATAAAACCGGTGCCGGCGACTCCGGATGCAACACTCATTTTGAAATAATAAGTGCCATTTGCCCACTTGGACACATCCAAACTGCCGTCGGACAATTTATATTTGGATGCCGTCAATTCGGTTCCGCTGGCATTCAGAACTTTGAAAGTGAAACTCCCATCACCGTAGAAACCGACATCCACTTCATCATCCCCGGAGGTTTTGATGTACTTGACATAGTCGACCGAATCTGTAAAACCGAAATCAAGTTCAGCCGCTGTTGCACTCCCGCACAGCCAAAAGCCCAGATCATCGTCATAATCTCCGGAACGGCTGATCGTCTGCACCGATTGGCCGGTTCTGGTATTATCATTTTGTTCCTGGAAAACACCGTTGAAATAAGAATACCCGCCAGTATTGACCACATCAATATCCGTTCCGGCCACCAGATCGTTGATCCAGTCAACGTCAACACCGTCCCAGGCATGGAACGCCAACGTTCCGGAACCGGAAATGTTCTCCAATCCGGTAAGCGCAAGCTTCCCATCAGAATTCGCAGTGACCTCCAGTACGCCATCAAGCAGCAAGGTATCTGCACCACTGCCGAAATCGATGTTCCCGAAGGCAACGACTCTTCCCCCGGCATCTATGTCGAGAGTATCATTCCCGTCACCAAAAGAAATTTTACTGTACACAGAACACCAGGAATCGTTCTTTACGGTCATCTTATCAGCGCCGCTGCCAAAGTCCAAAGTTCCCGCGAAGCAATCGGAATCTTCCCCGAAAACAGCCGTATCATTCCCGGAACCGAACACTGCTGACTCCACATTAAACTCACCGTATTTTGCGACTGAAAGAGTGTCATTACCTGCGCCGAAATCAACTTTACCTGAAAAAGAGTCTAGAGATGTAGATTGGCCGACATATATGCGGTCATTGCCATTTCCCAAAAACAAATTTCCATTCATTTCGACGTCGGACTCTTCACTATTCGGGATATTATCATCCAACAACGTGATTTTATCATTGCCGTCACCAAGAGAAATTGTTCCGATATACCGGCTCTTTCCGGCAGTGAATGTCACCGTATCCGCAAGTTTTGTCCCGGTCACACTCCCATATTTTGCAGCCGCTGGAACACAATTTTTGTAGTGGTCAGCGGAATCGTAGTTGCAATCATGGCCATCTTCGAGTTTTTCAAAAGTCACACTATCAATACCGCCTATCGTTTTGGTAAGCGGTTTTATCATGGTAATGACAGCGCTGGCAGTGCCGGAAACTTTGCCGGCAGCATCGGCAGCTTTGACCCCAAATGTTTTACTGCCGGTCAAGCTGCTGGAAGTATAAGTGTAACTCGTACCGGTGGTGGAAGCAACCTTTTTGCCGCTGACATAGATATCATAACGGGTGACTTTGACATTGTCTGTAAAGCCGCTGATCGAAATCTTTACCGAGTTTGCCGCAGTCTGGGCGAGAGTGATCTTGCCAGTTTTCGGCGCAGTCACGTCTTTGACCGTGATCGCTTTGGAGACGGTTGCAGCGGCATTACCGGCAGCATCATACGCTTTCACACCGATGGTCTTTTTGCCGAGCAAGTTGCTGCTGGAGGTATAAGTGTAACTCGTACCGGTGGTCGAACCGACTTTTTTGCCGCTGACATAGATATCATAGCGGGAAACTTTGACGTTGTCTTTGAAGCCGCTGATCGAAACTTTAATACTTTTCTGACCGGACTGGCTCAAGGTAAATGTTCCCTTGCTCGGAGCAGTCACGTCTTTGACCGTGATCGCTTTGGAGACCATCGCGGAAGCCCGGCCGGTAGCATCATACGCTTTCACACCGATGGTCTTTTTGCCGATCAGGTTGCTGCTGGAGGTATAAGCGTAACTCGTACCGGTGGTCG
>JAFVRD010000014.1 GCA_017504435.1 Lentisphaeria bacterium
CTGCTTTGACTCAATGTGATGAAATCCTGCGCCCTCTTCCCTCTTTTATGAGGAAAGAGGGACTTGTCTTTCATCACGGCTTGCCGCACCCGGGGAAGTTTCCCCGTACCCCTCAGCAAAACGCTCCGCGTTTCGCTCTCCAACCGGGAGACTGCTCCGCATGGCATGAACACAGACGCTTTTAACGGCACATCCGCATGCAAACCCGCGTCGGGAGACTTATTCGTACACCTCATCAAGTGCCCATTCGCCGACTGCACCGCCGCCTTCATAAATCCATTTACCATCTGTAAAATCGGGGAATGCCACCGGCATGCCGCCCATGGAAATGGATTGTTCACTCAGACAGGTAATGCTCATCCACGCGGCACAATCGTAAACATCGATCGGCGGTGCGGTGCGGTTGCGGACTGCATCAAAGAATGCCTTGAGAATCAAACCGTCCATTCCGCCGTGACCGCCGACAAGTTTGTCTTTATATTTTTTCCAGATCGGGTGGTCGTATTTTTCATAGATATCTTCAACCGGGGTCCAATCGTGAACGGTATAGGGATTTCCGGCAACATCGATCTCTTCCCGGGTGGTGCTGACCCCTTCGATATACACCGATTTCACATCTTCCAAAAAGATACCTTTAGTACCCTGCACCCGCAGATCCCGGGTATAAGGACGCGGCAGGGAAACGCAATGGGTCATGGTCACAGTTTCACCGTTGGCGCATTTGATCACAGTCGTCACCACGTCGCCTTCGGCATAAAAAATCTGACCGCGCCCGGAACGTTCAGCTTCCCGCATAAATCCGCGGGCTTTGCTGGCAGTGGAAGTCAAAGTCATAAAACGGTTGCCCCGGTTGATACGGAGGATTTTGGCGACCGGTCCGATACCGTGGGTGGGATAAAGGTCGCCGTTGCGCCGGAAATTGTGTTCTTCGCGTTCCGAACGTTTACCGTCTTTGCGCGCCATTTCCGCAAGATCGTGTTCATAACCGCATTCACAATGGATCAATTCACCGAGCAAGCCTTTGCGGGCCAGATTCAAACAGAGCAATTCATTACGTCCATAACAGCAATTTTCCAGCATCATGCAGGATACTCCGGTGGACTCTGCAGCTCTGACCAGATGCCACAATTCATCAAGCGATGATGCTCCGCCAACCTCAATACCGGCATATTTGCCCAGCTTCATCGCTTCTTCAGCGATATGCAAATGACTGTTCCAGGAGGTCGGCACCAGTACCGCATCAACTGCATCTGATGCAATCAGCGGCTTATAATCTTTATACACTGCCGGAACCGGATAATCATGATTTTTCATAATTTCCAATATCCGGTCGATGCGTTCCTGATTGAGGTCGCAAATCGCAGTAACCAACACATCCTGACGGTCAAAATCAAAAATCGTTGCCAACAAAGTTTCGGCACGGGCACCAAGACCGATGATACCAATATTAACAGTCTGCTTCATAAAAAACTCTCCTTTCAGACTTATAATATTTTTATTGCGAACAAGTGCTTATTATACATCCATTATGCTTGAATTTCAATTATTATCCGGATCAATTCGATTTTTTGTACCGAAAACAGCAGTAAAACGGCGGTGAAAATCTTTATCTTTATAACGGTCATCTGCTCCGGGCAGCAATTCGTCGGCCCGATAATTGGAACGTATTCCCAAGAGCTTCACCTGCCGCCGCAAATCATCACAGCTGTAAATCACCTGCCACGTCCGGCAACCCAAAGCATAATTCCCATCCGATACAGCAGTAATACGCTTGCGCTGCTTATCCAGTGGAGCATGACTGAGCTGAATGCGGCAGAAACTCTCCAAATCCAATCCGGATAACTCTTTTATCAATGCCGCCTGCTTCCGAAATCCGGGTTCAGCAATAACCTCCCAGACCTCTGCCGCTACTTCGCGCCAACCGGTCGCGGCATCCGGAAATGCATCGGCATCCGGAATATACGGTTTTATATCCAGTACCGGAGTTCCGTCCAGCATATCTGCTCCGGAAAAAAGTATCCTGTTACGCTCCACGCTATCCAATTTTACACAACTCAATCCCAATGGATTCACCCGGTACGGAGAACGGGTGGCAAACAGACTCCGGCAAGCTCCCCCGGCTGGAAACGGCGGCCGGACTTTGGGTTTCCAGGGATGCTCAAGATTCAAATGAAAACAGAATATTATCCATATCCGGTCAAATCCGGCAAGATCAGCAATCGCATCACCGCCATATTCAGGCAGTAATTCGACAACTCCGTCAATGCCGTTGAAAACCCCTTGACGCGGAGCCTCAAAACGGTATTTGCCGCAGCTGCGGACAAAACCGATGGGATGAAATTCAAAACTCGAATACATAAGAAAATAAAACCCCGGCCTCATGACCGGGGTTGAGAGAGTGTATTAATAACTGCGGGAGAAATCCGGCAATCCGTTATTGTCCACTTTGGGGTTGATCGATGAACCATCCGGTTTGATCATCCGGCAAGTCACAAAAATCAACAGATGGCTTTTCTGGGATTTCACATATTTACTCTGGAAAAACCGGCCGATAAACGGAATATCTCCGAGAATCGGAATTTTATCATGGATGCTCTGGATATTATCCATCGCCATACCGCCGACAAGAACAGTATCACCATCTTTTACAGCAACCACAGTTTTGAGAGTGCGCTCAGAGAATATCGGTTTTTTGATGTATTCTCCGTCCTCACCATCTTCTCCGGTACGGGCATCTACGGTCAGCCAGTCCACAAACTGTTTGATCGGAACATTGATCTCCATATCAATCAAACCGGTTTTTTTGTCAGCTTTGGGAGTGATCTCAAATTTGATACCGGTTTCCTGCTCATCTTCCAGAGAGGGCTGCGGAGATACACTGACAATAAAATCATCGGTACTCTCGGTATCCGCAGTTTCCCAATCTTCCGGATAGTAATGTTTTTCACTCATATTGATTTTGGCAGTGGTGTTGGAGCGCGTGGTCACCCGGGGTGAATACAGCACATCACTGGAATCTGCCCAATCCAGAGCATACACTCCGGCAGTGAATGCATTTTTGCTGTCTGCCCAGACAAACTGATATGTCAAATCATCCGCACGAGCAGTACCGCTTTGAGTCGTACCGCTGTAACGCTCATCTTCAGTAGAGTAGTGACGCAGCAACTCATTACTGCTCACCCCCATGATGGTGCGATTGGGATTACCCATGTCATCCGCACGATGAGAAAGACGCTGGTAATTCCAGTTGAAACCGAGTTCATCCAAATCATCCTGAGAAACTTCAATAAATTTAAACATGACCTGAACCATCGGTTCATTATCCACACGTTTCTCCAACGCGATACCGATCTTTTTCAAATTCTCCGGAGTATTCCTGACAATGACCAGATTGCGGGCTTTGAGCAATTCCACACTGGCACCTTTACCGAAAGAAATACCTTCCGCTTCCAGCCACTCTTTAAGATTATCCTTGTCATCGTTATCCGTAAGTTCGTAGGGGAAATAACGAACTTCCATATCCTCCAATTCAGTGCCGGCAGGAGCAATCATGACGGCATTGTCATCGACTTTGAATGTCAATATTTTGCTGGTCTGCAAATCGTTGAGCAAATCATATGCGGTGATCTGTTTCTTTGCCAGAATGATTTTGAGTTCTTTTTCATTCTCATCCGCACTGTCCAAACCGCGCACCACGAAATTGACACCAAGACGGGAAGGATCATTCGTACGGCAGGCACTGCGAAGTTCTTCAATCAAAGTGCTGAAAGTCAAATCACCCTCATCAAACTCAAACCGGGGAATCCGGATGCTTTTGAGTTTCACCATCAGCGGACTTTCCACCGTTTTAGCAACCGGAGTATTCAACTGATTCTCCGGTTCACCGACCGGCGCATCGGCCACGATGGGGATTGCAGCATCCCATTCAACTTTGGCAGTCATCCGCTTGGCTGAGGCATGGGCACGGATAGCAGCATCTTTGCGAATGCGGTTATTGATACCCTCCAGGTTCTGGATAGCAACCGCATTGAAAGGATCAATCAGCAAAACTTCCTCAAATTTCCGGCGTGCCTGAGTCAATTCATTACTTCCGGCCAGCGCACGTCCCTGTTCCAGGAGCAACTGGATTTTGTATTCCTGATCGGCCAGTCCCGGAGCAAGTTTCCCGATGGAAGCGTTTTCACGGGAAAGTGCAGCTTTGCGGCGGATCTCATAATATTCAATCTTTTTGCCGAGTTCTTCAGCTCTTTCCGGGCAAAACTTCTGTGCCTCCCGGCACATATTGATCGCGGCCTCAAAATCCTTGCTGCCGGCAACTTTGTCAGCGTTTTCTATCGCTTTTCCAGCTTTGCTGTAATAGCACTCTTTGATCTGCTGCTGGCAAAATTCAATGCGTTTTTTGAATACAGTACCGCTTTTATAATTTTCAAGCATTCCAATAATCTGCCGGTAAATCTTGACTGCACCGTCAAAATCATTATCAAGCATTTTTTGATTGGCACTCCTGACCAGCCGGTTACTCTCAAACTCCAACTGCTGTCTGCCGGCATTGACCCGCGAGACGAGCTGATCGGCAGAACCGGTCTGTACCTGAGCGGCAGCCACAACCGCACCCAGAACAATGCCGGGTGCCAGAAACATCATTTTCTTATTCATCTATTTCATCCTCCGGCATAAAATTAACGGCCAATTTCCGGAATTCCGAAACTCGACTCAGTACGCCGCACCGGAACTCCTGAATTATCCATAAGTTTTGCAGTAACAAAAATCAACGTATTGTTACGGAACGATTGTTCCGAGTGAGACTGGAAGAGTCTTCCGATAAACGGGATATCCGCCAAAATCGGAATTTTGTCCAATCGTGACGCCGCTCTGCTGTCGGAAAGTCCGCCCAATACCAGTGTTTCACCGTGGAACACATCCACCTGCACATTCAGCTCCCGGGTCTGGATGACCGGACGCCAAATCTTATAAATTTTACTTTGAGCTGTATCTTCCTGATTTGACTCACGGTCAATAATCATCAGTTTGATCTCATAGGTCTCATCTTCACGCTGACCTCCGGATACCGATTTGGGATTGATGCTCATACGGATGGTCTTGTTATCCGGCTGCACCGTCGGAGTCACCGTAAAAGTTGTTCCCATCAATTCAGATTCACCGAATTCCGGAACCGGTTCAGTGATCGTCAGGTTCCAACCGTTGTTGTCACCGCCTTCCTCGACTTCAATTTCCAGCTCATCCCATGATTCCGGGAAATAGTATCTTTTGCCCATGATGACGGTCGCGGTTTCACCGCTGTTGACCAGCACTTTCGGAGCAGAAATAATCTCAGTACGGTCACTGCGGTCAAGGGCATTGATCGTCAGTGAGAGGTTGAATTCTACCGAAGAGCCAAACGGCTTGGTCGAACCGAAAATATCCGGAAAGAGGTTCAAACCCGAAATCAAATGCGGAGTCGTACCATCGGTACTGAGCATATTGCCAAGCATGGACATGACCTTTGCCTCGCCACTGGCAGTATAATCGGTGTTGGCCCCCTGACCGGCAGCCCACAAAGAATTTTCTTTTATTTTACCGATGGCTCCCAATGACCAGTTGAAGCCGAGTTCTTCCAGGTCTTCATCGGTCAACTCAATACTTTTGACTTCGACCTGAACCATCGGTTTGTTGACGTTAAGTTCCTGAAGAATATCGGTCATACGACGCCGGTTTTCTTCACTGTTTTTCATATAAATGGTATTTCCGCGCAAAGCGATACTGCTGCCTTCCGGGAATGTCACACCGAAAAGTTCGAAGAATTTTTTCAGTGCTTCAGCAGAAACTTTCACACCGGATGCTTTACTGTTGCTTCCCTCTGCAACGCCGCCTTCATCACTGCTTTCTGCACCCAACGCATCGCTGCTGTTTGAAGCAGCTGCATCATTGCCGGAATCATAGTTCAAAATCAAACGCGGCACTGATGCGGCAACATAGAATGAAGCACTCTGCATGCCAGTTACAAATGCCAGAGAAACCTTGCCGTCAGAAACCGAATATTTCAATCCGGTCAGATAGCAGATGTAATTAAGCACTTCGCGCAATGTAACGTTATTCAACTCCAAAGTAACCAGAATATCGTTACTGCTCCGGACTTTAGGTTTTTCCCGGTTTTCATTCGCTTCAGGAGCTTCCATATCAACAGCCACTGCCGCAGGATCAACTTTCTCAGGCTCCTTGACTTCAGTGTCTTGCGGTGCCGATGCTTCAAACTCAATGATCACACCTTTCTTATCCACCGGATCGTGCCGGGAATTGTTACGATGCAGCCACGCGATCACCGCAGAGATCTCAGTTTTGGCAAAAGAAACTTTCGGGAAAACGATTTTGTCCAATTTAGCCTGAGTTCCGTGATCATCAGCACCTTTTACAATCGTATCGACCTGCTCTTCAGCGGAACTGTCCTGCGGGAATGTCGGTTCCACCCACTGCCATGCTTCATATGCAAGCATACCGGCGGCATCAGCATGGCGGCGTTTATAGCCGCTTACATAAAATTTCTTGTAAAGTTCGTGAGCAAGCTGCGCAGCATCAGCATTAAACGCATTAATGGTAAAGACCTGTTCAACTTTTTTCAGAGCTTCTTCATATTGTCCGTTTGCCATCAACGTACGTCCGGCAGCCAGCAATGCTTTGATCTGTTCCTGTTTCTGTGCCAATTTCGGATCAATGGAGTAAGGATTGATCTTCCGGCGGTATTCATTCTGTTTCTGCAAGGTACGTGCCTTGTCAACGGTAACATCGATCCGGCCAGAAACATCATTCCCGGCAGACTTTGCATCCTGGGCAATATCAACTGTTGATGATGAAACCCGCGCTCCGGCCCGGTCACCCAGAGAGACATACTGTTGATTATCAACTGCATTCAAATGAGTCCTGGATGCAGAGATGATCGTATCTGCCTCAGCAGCCATATCCGAACAAAGTTTTTTTGCTTTGTTCGCCAAGTCCACAGCTTTTTCATAATTTCCGGCGGCATAAGCATTTTGAGCTTCGGTGATTTTCACTTTACCGTAATCCTCACGCCACTGCTGCCACAATGCGGAAAATTCACGGAGACGCTCTCTGGCGATCCAGGAATCTACACTGGAAACATGCATAGTCAACTCACCGATGACACCAGTTATCATACTGATTGCCTGCTCGTAGTTGCCTTTGGCAGCCTCGGATTTTGCTTTTTCAATCATCTTGTCCTGATCAGCAAACATTTTCCGATCCACCTGCTCGCGCTCTTTAGCGACAGTCTGAGGCGCAGGAGGTGCAGCAGACACTCCGACCACAGCCGCCAGACACAGCATCAAGGTTGTTTTTTTCATTCGTTGGATTTCCTTCTGAAATATTTTATGAATTTTTTGAATTCTTTACCCGCGATATAACTGCCTGTCTCCGGATTTTATTCCACATCCGGCATCATATTTTTATCTTTTTTTTCGATCGGACTATCTGCGACAGGGACTTTGCCATCCGCAGTAATTTCGATCAAAGGCCGTTCGCCGTTTTCATTAGCTTTGACTCTCATGTCAACGATCCGGACAACCTTTTTATCAGCATCCACTTCTTTGAGCTGATAGCGTCCGGCACTGCTATCCCGGCGCAAATTGGTGCTGTCCGGATAACCGACATAAAGCAGATCTCCGATACGCATGACATGTAACGAATCCTCTTTTTTACCGGAATCTTCCAACACCGGACGTTTATCCGATGAATACGCAGGCTGACCGATGGTCATGATCAGCTTATCCGGAGTTTTTCCGGATTCCGGATCGGTAACTTCGGACAAAAACACCCGGCTTTTATCAATCTGACGATTCTTCTTGTTTTCATCCAATACATTTTCGACATTGCGTTCCACATCATCCACCCGGTATTCAGTTTTTTCAATGTCCACAGTATCTCCGATACGCGCATATTGACTGCGGGTACGTCCTTTCAGACGGCGATGCGGCGAATTGAACTGCATGTCCCAATTCTTCTTATTTTTATCCTCGCCATTAGTGATGGCCATGAATTTGACCGGCAACTCAATTTGAGCGATATCTTTAAGGCGCAAACGCCACCAAAACGGCGGATGACTGCTTTTATTACCCGGATCAGTGCCGTTGGCGATTTCAAAGCGGTTGGAGAAACCATCTCCGTCATTGTCAAACAACGCATCATCCGGATTATTCGGATCCAAATTATATTTTCTTTCATCATCGTTGGAGATACCATCTCCATCCAAATCATTTTCGGTCTTGACACCAGCCCGCGCTACGGCACGTTCAGGAGGCACAGGCAGATGCGTTCTGCAGAAAGAACATTTCCCTTTGGGATTCAATGCCGATGAGAATTCCGTCAACGGAATAAGAGCGATTTTACTCTGATCTTTTTCCCGGCAATACGGACATTCTGCGATTTTGAATACATGGATCAAGTCTGAATAATTGACCGATTGTTCCCGGCTGACACTGCTTTCCCATATAAGTTTGGTTTTATCCAACAGTACTCCCGGAGTATCCAACGCCGCCATTTTGGTATAATTTTTGCCTCTGGGCAAACGTAACTCAGTCTTGTCAAGCTCCCGGGACTGGGCAATAACATCCAGCACCAGGAACATCAAAACAATAAACAGCACAAACAATCCGAGCAGGATCACTTTTTCATAATGACGTTTCAAAAAATCCATAATTAAACTTCTCCCACTGATCCTTACTGATTTTGATTGGGCGCCAAAACAACATAATCAACATCCAAAAAGACCCGGCACTCTGTATTCGGCTCAACGTTGCCGATCAGCGGCAAACCGTAATTTCGGCGTTCATGTACCGGCAAATGAGCATCGGCCTCACCATGCTGTACGGCATCATCGTTCTGCGTAATTTCCGGAGTTTGTTCAACAGCCTGCCGGCGGGAACGACGGCTGCGACGGCGGACCGGTTCACGACGGCGAACTGATTCATAACTTTCAGGTTGTTTCATGACGGCAGAATCATCGATCTGTCCCATTATTCTGGCAGGACTCTGGTCATTGGCATACAAACATACGGAACGCACGATATAGGTGCGGTCTTCTTTATATGCCTGATCCAACTCCTGCAAAACTTTCCGTACACCATCCATGCTGGCGTAAAACTCCAACGTATAATGGTAAATCAAAAATTTTCCGCTATCGCTGCGCACAAAAGAATTCGCAAAATTAAAACCTCCGCGTTCACTGTCATCAGTTGAATCAGACACCCGCGGCACGATCCGGCTCAATTTCCAAATAGCACCGGTTTGTACTTCGGTATTATCAGCTCCTTTTGCAGCTCCGGAAGCAACTGATGCAGCCTGCACCGCACCGATCCGCTTGAAAATATCTCCTATAATATCCCAATGAATCAGCGAAATCTGATAATCTTCCGCATTCAGACCAGATTCACGGTCGCCATATCTATCAGAACTTTTTCCTCCGAAAAACAAAGCTTCTTCATCAAATTTCAAATTTTTATCCAACGCATTTTTACGGATCGTTTCAATGATCGAATCAATATTCTGAGCCTGACGTTTCGGGTCATAGGAAACCCGCCGCGTCATTCCCAAAGCATACAGCAGCAAAGCCTCCTGATTGTGTTCACCGATGGTTTCAGATGTCAAAGTCTTTGCTTTGGCAACAAACGCATTCATTGCATTTTCAAAATTACCTTCCGGGAAATAAAGATACAACGTGCGCTTGAAGTTGTTGAGAGTCGTAATATCATTGCGTTTACGATCTTCATCATACTTGTTTTCGCAATATTTATCAAACTCAGCGTTAAAAAATTCAACAAATTCCTGCTGGGTCAACCTGCGGATCTTAAGCGGAACCTTGCGGGTTTTATCCCCTTCAGTGATCTCTTCGCCGGTACCGGGAACCTTGTAAGCCTCGATTTGAGATTCACTCAAACGGCGGCTGACCGGCGGCTGCAATACCTTAAAAAATTCATCCAATGCTGCCTGCAACGGATTCCGGAACTGTTTCTGCAGACCGTCACCGGCTTTAACGGCAATTTCAATATCAGCTTTGATAAGCGATTCGTTGCCGCTGCCGGGACTGACACTGCTGCTGCGAACCAACTGTTCACCATCTTTCAACGCTTTGTTGCTTTTATCCTGATATTCACGCAGCTCAACAATTTGAATGATCACAAAAACCAGGAGAACCAGTGATACCGCACCGGCGGCAAAAATCACCACGAACAACGGGAGGTTTTTTTTGATAATACTACTGCTCACGATCATGTCCTCCGTTATTTATCGATTGCTTCTTTCAAAGTCAATTCAACCTCAAAATAGGTAAGATTGACCCGGTCAGAAACTTCATTACGATTAATATGCATCGACTCAAAACAGGTTGTTTCAAGATTTCTTTTCTTGAAATTTTCATCGAAACGGTCTACTTCTGTGGAATCTCCGAGAACATATCCCGCCAAAGTGATTTTGGAAACCTGCCGCAATCTATTAATACTGTTCACAGTGTGTTCTTTAATCCGCCTGGTGTTGCCACCTTCAATATTCTCGTCGCTGTTTTCAGCGTTGACAGTTGGTTCAAGTTTCACCAGCCACATCCGGTCAGGAAGCATCTGCTGCAACTCAGAAAGCATGGCAGTGTATTTGTTACGTCCGGCAAGAAGCCGCTGTACTTCTTCATAGCGTCCGATCTCATTATTGCGTTGAGAGAGCAGACGGTTGATTTTATTTACTTCCTGTTGGGCACTCTTCAAGTCGCGCTGGTATTTTTCGGAACGGACTTTTTCGTTCTCAAGAGATTTGCCCATACCGATCAAACTGATAAGCAAACAGCAGACCAATGCCACCGCCGAAGCGTAAAAATACGGTTTGCGGGCATTGAGTTCAAACTGTTTACGTATGGAGCGCGGGATCAGCATGATATCCACCGGCAATGTACCGATATTACGCAATGATGCACCGATGAGAGTTTGAGACATTGATGCCACCATCTGCAAGGCATTGCGATCGACATCAGGTGCAATGTTGATCAAACCGAATGTATTGAGATACTCTACCGGCAGACGCAATTTTTCCTGGAAAAAGTCGGTGGTGTACTGCATAGTACTGCCGCCACCGGCAAGCAAGACACGTACCGGCGCATTACCGCCATGCTGAGCACGCCACACGCTTATCGAACGGCTGATCTCGCCATGCAAACGGGTCATCACGTTACGGGAGATTTTGGAAATTGTTGCTGTCAATTCTGAATCCGGTTCATCATACGCGCCGCCCAATGCGACAAAACCGTGACGGCGTTTGAATTCCTCGGCCTCAACTTCAGAAACTCCGAACTCTCTTGCGATCTGCATCGTGACGCTATCCCCGCCGATAGGAATATTACGCATAAAAATGCGGCGATGATCAGCAATCATCAAACTGCTGCTGCGGGTTCCGATATCCAGAATCAAAACACTCTCATCTTCACGGATCTGCGAAACCACTGCGGCGTTGAAAAGAGCCAATGGTGCCAACTCAACTGAAGCGATGACCTTGCCGGATCTCTCGATAGCATCCGTATAACAGACCACGTCATCACTTTTCATAGCGACAAAAAGTGCTTCAAACTCCTCGTTGACGACCGGGATGCTCTCCGTAGAGCCATCCTCGTTTTCTACCGGACGCATCTCTTCCCAAGTATGATGCAGCAGCTGGTACCCCCATTCGACTTCATCAATCGAATATGGTACCGCCTGAGCCGCTTCATACTCAATCAACCGGGAAACTGCAGCGCTGTTTCCTGCAACAGGCGGCAGTTTGCACAACCGCTGGAAAGAGTTGCTCCCGGAAAGCAGCAACCGTACTGATGATGCTGTAAAACCACCCTCCTCCAACATATCCAGATAGTTGCGTTCAAAACATTCACTGTCGCTTTCCCCGTCGAGCTTCTCGACTTTACGGAAAAGGAAACCGTTCAGTTGAATACCTCCGCCATTGGGAAAGACAAACTCCGCCATTTTCAGGCTGTTGCTGCCAATGTCAACTGCAAGAATTTTGTTTTCTTTTGCCATAAAATTGTTCCAAATGTTTTCGCAATATCAAAAATATCAATAGCAGGAAATGAGATTTTACTCAATCCTGCATTACTCCAGGGTTATATTTTTCTCCAAATCAAAGTTATCCGGTGCAAACACCATCCATGGCGATCGCGCCCGGGATACAACTCCGCCGGAAACTTTTATACTCTTTGCCGCGTTTCTGTCAAAGTTCCGCATCTGCACTGCCGGTGAATTTCCGGAAACTCCGTAAAATCCTTTGGCAAGCGACTTACCGGCAGCTGACAACTCTGCAACTACTTCGAAATTCCGTTCGCCAAGTTTGGGAAATTTTATCGGAGCAAAGTAGCGATCGATCATCTTCGCCGGAACAAACATCAACGCCACATGCTTTTCTCCGTCACAGCGAACCGACCAGAATACGGTCTTTCCGGAAAAAAGCACCTTTTCCCGGTTTTTAAGTTGATAACCGGTTTCCATCAAAACCTTCACGTCCAACTGAACATCATCTGCCCAGGCATAAAAAAGGTTTTTTTTGCGCAGAGAATTATTTGAATAACTTTTTTTGCTGTTGCTCAAATCATACTCTGATATCCGCTGCCGCTCCGGGGTATATTCGACCCGGATCATCAACCACTTGCTGCTTGATGAGCTTTTAGCCGAGAACACTTTGTGTACCCGGCTCTCAAATTCAGGAACATTGACAAACTCAATACCTACAGAAACATCTTTGACTTTGATTTCTTTTTCGGCAGCATTGCAGGTAAAAAACACCCCTGTTACCGCTGTAATCATCAAAAATATTTTCTTCAGCATTTTACGCTCCTGAAATCAACCGTTTTTCACTTACCCGCCGGTGTTTCTGCCGGAACTTCCGTTTGAGCCGGCGCTTTTGCACCGAGCAACTTATCAACGCCACTGTTACTGCTGTCACCCAGACCGCGTCCGATAAATGCCGCCAGAACCAAAGCAATAACAAAGAATATGGTCGTAACGACCACAGTTGTTTTGGTCAGATGGCTTCCTGCCTTGCCGCCGAACACGGATTCACCGATGCCGCCGAATGCGGCACCCATGCCGCCGGATTTGGACGGCTGAATCAGGATCAGCGCGATCAGCAGCACTGATACGATGAAAATCATCGCATACAGAAGAATGGTCATAAATTCCATTATCAACCTCGTATTTCCGGAAAATCTCTCCGGAAGTTATTAGTTATTTACCGAGAGCTTCGCAAATCAGTTTGGCAAATTCATCAGCTTTCAATGCGGCACCGCCGATCAGACCGCCGTCGATATCTTTCTGCGCGACCAATTCACGGGCGTTGGCAGCTTTCATGCTGCCGCCGTACTGGATGCGGACTTTCTCAGCGACTTCAGTACCGAACATGGCGGCAAGTTCTTTGCGGATATGGGCGTGTGCAGCTTCAGCGATTTCCGGGGTAGCGGTTTTGCCGGTACCGATCGCCCAGACCGGTTCATAAGCGACCACGATTTTTTCCATTTCAGCACCGCTGATGCCATCGAATCCGCCGCGGATCTGAGTGCTGAGTACGGCTTCAGTTTTGCCGCTTTCGCGTTCATCAAGCAATTCACCGACACAAACGATCGGGATCAGATCATATTTCAACGCCGCTTTCAGACGGGCATTGACGGTGGCATCGGTCTCGCCGAAATACTGACGCCGTTCGCTGTGACCGATAATAACATATTCAACACCGGCAGTTTTCAGCATGTCACCGGAGATTTCACCGGTAAAAGCACCATTGTCAGCCCAGTGGATATTCTGAGCACCGACTTTGATATTGCTGTTTTTGGCAGCTTCCACAACGGCACCGATGGTGGTGAACGGCGGACAGACTACCACATCTGCTTCACAGGAGCAGCTGCAATCGGCAAAAATCTTTTTCAAATCCTCCACGAGAGCGACGCCCTCGCAAGCATTTTTGTTCATTTTCCAGTTACCGGCGATGATTACTTTGCGGTCCATTTTTTCCTCACTTCTATTTATTATTTATTTAAAATAAGTATACATTGCGCAGTTATTGACACATACGAACAAGAAAATATAGCATAACAATGCCATTTGTCAAGTTTTTACATCCTTATCCATGCAGTTTTTTGCAAAAAACTCTACTTTAGCAGAATTGACTATTTACCAAGTGTCACGGCCACCCCCTCTGCCCGCATACTCCGCATCCAGATTATCCACAATCCCAGCATGCCGCTGGATTTTTCAGAAATTTTCACATCTTCCACATGATCGGCTTCCAATTTATCCAGTTTGCAATCCAGCATCCGCCGCATGTGCGGCCGGGACAGCAGATGTTTACCGATCTCATAATCATGCCGGTTCGGACGGGTCGGATAGCCATTCCACAGCGGAATAAAGTAAAAAAGGTACATGCCTTTGTTTTCCGCAACCAGATTCCATTTGACGGCTTTACCGCTTGCGCTGACCTGTCCGGGCAGTGCCGGTGTCCATTTCAGAGTCGAAGTATGAGAACAGCCTACTGCCCCAAGCAGTATTGGCAGCAGCAGCAACATCCATTTTTTCATTTTTTTCTCCTTTTAAGTCTCTTTTGTTTTTCAGCATTAAGTTCAGAATTCATACGAATCAGCATCATTTGCTGTTCGATCATTTTCCGTTCAACCTTTTCTGACCGTCGTTTCATCGCCGCGATTTGTTCAAGCAATGCCGCATTTTCACTTTTCAGAGCCGCGATATCCGCATATTTTTCTACTGCCCGTTTCTCCAGCATCGCACACAATGCTTTTACTGCCTGATGTTCCGGAGCATCAGGCGGAGTATACTGCAAATACATACGGTAACAGTACAATGCCTCCAGCGGATCATCGAGATGTTCATCACAAAGCTGTGCCAGAGCCAGATATGCCTCCGGAGTTTCCGGATTCAAAGCCACCGCCTGCCGGAAATACCGTCGTGCATGGTCATAATCTCCGCTGTCCCGTAATTTTGCGCCTTTGATCATCAGAGGATTTTTATCGATCCCGGCTTTTTCACAACCGCAGAAGAATAACGCCGCAGCCGCACATACGACCATTCCAAGCATCCGCAAGGCAGTCAAACCGCACACCGCAGCCGTTTCCAGACGCAATATATATGGAGCAAAATTAAACGCTTCAGCTCCGCTATCTTCCATCAGTGTGATCTCTTCCGGAGCAAATCCTCCCTCCGGCCCGATCAGTAAAGCGCGCTCCGGCTTACGGCTGCCGGGAACTTCTCCTCCCGGCACCACTGCTCCGTAATAAACGGCGATATTCTCATCCTGCAGACGTTTCAATGCCGGGGCAAGCCTCTCTTCCGGATACAAGCGGGGCATAAACGGATTGCCGGACTGTTTGCATGCCTCCCGCAGCAGCAGATCCCAACGTTCTTTCGGTCCACCCTCCGCCACTGAGCGGATACAATTCAACGGGCGGATACTCCATGCCCCCAATTCAGCGGCCTGTTTAAGCATCTGATCCAATTTCTGTTTGCGGGGCAACGCACAGCACAAATGCAGTTTCACCTCCGGTTCCGGATGGACGGTCACGGTCTCCACCCGGATGAGTTTGCCCGGCTCCACAATTCCCGCCGCGACAGTGCCTCTGCCGTCAAGTAATTCGACCCGGTCTCCCGGAGCCGCCCGGAACACCTTGAAAAGATGTTCCTTTTCACGCGTTTCGATCTCCGCGATCCCCCCTGCCGCAGGAATATTATCACAAAAAACCCGGTGCATAAATCTCCATACTTCCTTAAAACTTGAATATCGCTCCGATCTTGCGTCCCAGCAGAATTCCCGCCGACGCCAGAGTCAGAGCCAAAAACAACATCGCCCATACCCCGAATGCACACGCCGATGCCGGCCCGGAACCCAATATCTGGGAAAGTTCCAGCAGAGCTTTGGTAATGGGGTAAAATATACTTTTCTGTGCCAGAATCAAAGAATCAGAGACCTCCAGCATGGAGAAACTGAATGCAAACAGACCGCCGACCAGCAAATTTGCCGCCACCAGCGGCAGTGTGACTTTGAATAATGTTCTTACCGGACCGGCACCGAAATTACGCGCTGCAAATTCCAATTCCTCCGGAGTCTGCTCCAAACCGGAAGATACTGCCCGTACCACATAAGGTATTCTCCGTACTGCATACGCGATCCCCAACAGCCACAACGGATTCTCTATGGGATCAAAAATCGCCCGCGCCCACGCATAACGGTTGGTCATCCCCAGATAGCCGAATGCGATAACCAATCCCGGTATCGCCAGCGGCAGCATGCTCAATACATCCAAAATCCATGCCCCGCGCAACTTCCAACGGGAGGAGATCAATGCAATCACCACTCCGACTGCCACTGCCACTGCCATTGCCAGCAGAGAATAACGCAAACTGTTGACGATCGACGGCAATACCAGCGGATTGGACAGCGCATTGTCAAAATGCTCCAATGTAAACTGTTCCGGCAGCAAGCTTCCGTGCCAGCGGCGTGAAAACGCACATCCGATCAAAGCAATATGAGGCAGAACCGAAATTCCCGCCACGATCAGAAAAACTGTCGTCGGCAGAAAACGTTTCCACGATTTCAAACCTGTACCGCGCGAACCCATATTTCCTTTTACCGCCGAACTGGTGCCATCACTGCCGAGAAAATATTTCATCAGCGCATAGAGCAGTGCCGAAACCGTCAACATCACCACCACCAGCGCATACGGCAGCGGATTGCTCTCCAATTCTTTCACTCCGTCAAAGACTTGCACCGGCATCACCCGGGTGTAGCCAAACATCAGCGGAGTACCAAGTTCCGTGAAACTCCACACCAGCACGATACTGCCTCCGGCAAGAAATCCACTGCGCAGCAGCGGCAGTCTGATCCGCAGAAATCTTTGCCATTTGGAAGCTCCCAGATTGGCACCGGCTTCATCAAGTGCCGGATCGATATTTCCCAATGCCGTCACCAAATTCAGGTAAAAAATGGGGTACAAATGCAGAGCTTCGATCAGGCACACCGAATAAAATTTACCGGAACCGCCGAGAAAATCCACTTTGCTCAAACCCAAATTTTCAAGCAGGGTATTGACCACCCCGTAATGCCCCAGCAATTGCTGAAATCCCAGCGCACCGACAAACGGCGGCAGGATCATCGGCAGCAGCATCAGCAAAGAACAATACTCTTTACCGGCAAAATCAAACCGGTCATACAGCAGTGCCAATGCCAGCGATATGACTGCGACCATCAAGGTCGTGACCACTGCCACATTCAAGCTGTTCAGCAGCCCCTCCCGGTAGACCGGAGAGAGAAACAGCTCTTTGAAAAGTGATACTTCACATCCGCTGCGCACCACGGTAAAAACCGGCAGCAGCAAAAATGCGCCCAGAAACAGGGCAAGCAGCACCATGAATATGTATTGGATCATCCGACGGTAATTCATCATCTGCCCTCCTTCGCCAGACGTTCTGCAATCCGGTAATTTTCTGCGGCATGGACACTCCACTGCCGCAACACCCCGGAAACCTGCGCCGCTGAATTTTTTTCGTTCACCCGCAACGATGCGGCGGCAGCGGCGGCACCGCTGTATTCAAAGGGCAATTTATTGAAATATTGCATTGCCTCAGGTACTTTCTCCGGGCCGCCGGCGGCAAGGATCGCCCGCCACGCGTCCTGCATTTCCTGACGTGGATCGAGCATGATACTTTTTATCACCTGCCGCAGCAGAGAATAATATTTTCCTGTCCATTGGGGACGATACCGGAAATCAGCACCGGAACGGTAGGGATCATAATCTTTACGGAACATATACTGCTGATGCTCTTTGCGGTACAATTCCCGGCGTATCGGCGGACGGCTCAAGGTATTTTTCACCGGTCCATCCGGTGAACCGGCGGTAAAGCAATGCAGTTTCTGTCCGGCTTCGGAAAGCAGAAAATCCACAAAAATCTCCGCGGTTTTCCGGTTGGGCGCGCCTCGCAATATCTGCACCGGATCGGCACCGACCGCCGTTCCGCCTTTGGGAGTGATATAAACCACTTTTGATTTGCCGAAGCAATGTTTGCTCCACAATTCTTCAGCGAAACCGTAGGTATCTATCGCAGTACCGGCGGCAGCTTCACCCCGGGCGATATCACCGGCGACCCCGGATGCCGAATCGGAGATATTCCGGGCATTGGCAAAGATTTTTTTCAACAAATTCAAGCCATTGCGCCATCCGGTTTCCGGATTTCCTGCCTGAGCCATACACTGCTGGATCATGATTTCGTAGCACTTGTTGGCAGAACCTGATTTAGTCGGATCGGCAAGTACCAGATTATTGAAAAACTTTCCATCGCTCAGATCCTGCCACTTTTCAGGTACTTTTTTATCCGGAAGCTCATTTATGCGCTCATAATTGCAGAGAATCCCAAATGTGGACAGCACCACCCCGTAATATCTGCCTTGAGGGTCATAGAGTTTATCCCCGCCGAATTCCGCCGGGATAGAATCCGGGGCAAAGTATTCCGGATGACGCTCTTTTACCTTGCCGTCAACAGCATAACCGTAATTTGCCATCCGCTGATGTTCAAATGTGCCGCCGCCGGCAAAAATATCAATGCCGATACCGACATCGGATGCCAGAAATTTTTTCCGCACCGGATGTCCGGAGTACCGGGGATCGTTGAAAATCCCGGCATACTCTTCCTGCCACTTTCCATTGGCAGGATCGGCTTCAAACGCCAGACGGAATTCGTTGACAAAACGGTCATTGATATAGCGGACTATTTCCGAAGTTCCTCCGGGAGAGCGGAAATCGATGCGGACATCTCTGCCGGTCTGCGCCCGGTAATATTTGCGGAATGCGGTTTCATATTCATCCCGGATATTTTTATTATGAGCCGATACCACCACCAATACATCGGCATTATCCGCCGCCGGCGGCAATTCCTCATTGCGGCGAAAATAGAACGGCAAAGCCAATAATCCACTCAGCAGTATCAGGCAAATCAGGATTTTGCGGAACATGCGCGTTCTCCTTATTCATCCATTGCCAGCAGATAATCCCGGTCAAACGCCAGATAAACCGTTTCACCGCATTTGCGTGCCGGAGACGCCATTTCATTGACCTGAAATTTCACCCCGCCGGTTTCACATATCCATTGGGTCAGGTCGCCTCCGTAGATCCCGGAAACCACCGTTGCTGCAAATGCCCCCGGTGTGTCAGGAGAAACGAAGCGGATCCGTTCCGGACGGATCGCGGCACGACGGGTTTTCCCATTGCACCCGGAGAGAGGAAATTTACCGAATGAAGTGATGATCTCTCCGTCAGATATTTCCCCGTCAAAGAAATTTATATCACCCAGAAATGATGCACAAAAACAGTTGGCAGGACGTTCATACAGCTCCCGGGGGGTTCCCATTTGGCTGATTTGTCCATCTTTCAGCACCGCCATTCGGTCAGCCATACTCAACGCTTCCTGACGGTCATGGGTCACATATATCGCCGTCTGCTGCCGTTCCCGGCAGATACGGCTGATTTCGGAACGCATGGTATCCCGCAGTCTGGCATCCAGATTGGAAAGCGGTTCATCCAGCAGCAATACTGCCGGTTTCACCGCCAGAGCGCGCGCCAATGCGACCCGCTGCTGCTGTCCTCCGGAGAGCGACGGCACCCGCCGCGATGCCATATCTGCCAGATGCACGGTATCCAGAGCCGCCAACACTTCCCGGCGCAATGTTTCACCTTTGACACCGAGTATCCGCAACCCGAATGCCACATTTTCAAAAACATTCAAATGCGGCCACAGCGCATAATTCTGAAACACCATTGCCGCCTGTCTTTTTTCCGGCGGCAGCGAGGTGATATCTTTACCGTCAAAACTGATTTTGCCGGAATCAGCTTCCAACAAACCGGCAAGTATCCTCAGCAGTGTGGATTTACCGCATCCGGACGGTCCCAACAGAAAAAAAATCTCTCCGGGAGCAACTTCCAGAGACAGTGAATCCAATACCGGTCTGCCGGATGTAAAACTTTTGCAGATTTTTTCCAACTTTACTGCTGCCATGATCTTCTAAAAACCTCCGGGATGAATGCATCCATCAATATATTTCAATTTATCCGGCGAACGCAATGCAGCGAGAATTTTTATCTCTAATTGCCGCACCCGTTCCCGCGTTAAATGCAACTGTTCACTGATTACACCCAACGGCATGGGTTTGCTGCCGAAAAGTCCGAATCTCATAATGATTATCTGCTGTTCA
Organism: Lentisphaeria bacterium; assembly: GCA_017504435.1. Lineage (GTDB taxonomy): Bacteria > Verrucomicrobiota > Lentisphaeria > Victivallales > Victivallaceae > UBA1784. The sequence goes on from JAFVRD010000014.1 coordinate 20,275, forward strand.
CGTTCCGGCAGAGTTGAGAGCATCTCATAAAAACGGTCATACAATATTTTCCGGGCAAGTTCTCCCGCCGGTTCGTAGGCGGCACCGTCAGCGACCAACTCTTCCAGTACTCCGCCGTCTTCATCATCACCGATCGGAGTCTGCAAACTGATCGTCTGCATCGCCATTTTCCGCACGGCACTGATCCGCGCCTCCGGCAGTTCCATGAATTTCGCCAATTCTGATGTCTCCGGCTCTCTGCCATTGAGCTGAATAAAAGCCTGCTCTGCGCGGCGTATCTCCTGAATGAGCCGGATCATGTGCATCGGCAGCCGGATCACCCGGGATTGAGAGGCAATTATCCGGAATATTTTGTGCCGGATCCACCATCCGGCGTAAGTGCTGAATTTGAAACCGAGTTTGAAATCAAACCGGTCAAGTGCCTTGATCAACCCCAGATTTCCCTCCTGGATAAGGTCATTGAAAGGCACTCCGCAGTTGCGGTATTTCTGAGCGATACTGACCACCAGACGCAAATTTGCCTCGACCATATTGTCCCGCAAATGCTGCAAATTTGCGGCGGCGGCATTCAATTTGCACCATTCCGCCTCAAGTTCGCTTGCGGTCATCAAGGTTTTTTCTTCCGCGATCCCGCAACTGCCAGTATTGCCGGCGGATTCTGCAGAACCGTTTTTGCTCATCTGCACATAACCGCCAATGACATTGACATATTCATCGACCAGAAATATCTGGATCGCATAACGGTCGACCACCTCCGCCAATCGGTCACGCAACATCTCCCGGTCTCCGGCATCAGGAGCGGCAGACTCCAGTGCCAACAATGCCGCAGCGATATCTTTGCGCCACAACTCCAAAACCGGCAGCGGCGGATTTTTTTTGCCGCCGAATGAAGATGGTAAAAAGATATCCTGAGCATCATTTTCACCGGCAAGCGCGTTATTTATCTGGACGATCCGTTCCCGGGCCACAAATGCAAAACGGGAAACCTGCCGTCGCAAACCTGCCGCCGCAGATTCAAAACTTTCGCACAATTTGAGCAATTCTTCCGGAGCAAGCTGATCGACAGCCGATATTTGCCGCAAATAACTCTGCAGCGCACCGGAATCACCATCTCCGTAGAATATCCCCCGAGCTCTGCTCATTATTCATGCTCCAAAAATTTTTTCAATTTATCCAGATCCTCAGGCGAGGTCAATTTCATATTCCATTGACCGGATTTGACCAGTTCGACCTGATAACCTGCCAACCGCATGACCTCAGCGTCATCAGTGGGAGCATTATCCCCCAGAACTGAATATGCCTGTCGAAAAGAATTCAAGTCAAAAACCTGCGGAGTTTCAGCCTGAAACATCCTCTCCCTCGATACAGGAGCCGCAATAAAACGGCCGTTTTCATCAGCCAGTTTCAAACTGTCCACCACTGCAGATGCAGCGATCGCGCCCCCGCACGCGCGAGCGTGGCAAACCAAACGCTCCAACAGTGCACCGCCTGCCAGCGGCCGGGCGGCATCATGCACCGCCACGATCCCGCAGCTCAACGGCAAAGCTGCCAAAGCATTCCGTACCGAACCGGTACGATTTCTGCCGCCTGCAACAAAATGCACTGCAATATCCGGCAGATATTCTGCCGCCAGAGCAGCGTATTCATCCAACGCTTCACTCCGGGCGGCAACGATCAGATTCCCCGGAGCGACCAACGGAGAAAAGTTTTTGACACTGTGCAGCAATACCGGCAAAGAGCCGAGCATTTCAGTCAGCTTGTCCTTTTCTCCGTAACGCTGCGAACTGCCGCCCGCAGCGATTATCACTCCGAGATCGGGAATCATATTATTTTTTCACCGCAGGGCGGGAAATAATGCTCAACGGGTCAAAGTCCGCAGGACAGAAACCATTGGGGTTATGTCTGATCCAGCCTTCTGCATATTCACAGAATCCGCAGAGATCACCCATGATTTTTGCACGGGAAACCATATCATCCAAATAGGCATCCATGCACTGACTTTCATCCAGCCACTGTTTCTGGGTCTGGTGGCAATTGAGCATTTCGCGTTTAGTCGGGATGGTCGATGTAACATCCACAAATACATCCGGAATCACCGGACGGTTGAGCTGGTCACACAATGACAGCGGCAGTGAATGATACACGCAGACATCGGTCATTACCGGTTTGAGATCTTCGGCACCGCGGAAGTTGCCCATGCCGCGGCAGAATGCCGCACTGGTGGCAAGCCGACCGGCGTTGATGTGATCTTCCATATAATCAAACGGACCGTGAGTCAGCACGATTTCCGGATCGACTTCACGGATCACCCGGACGACCTTGGTAAGCTGTTCGGTATTGTAGAACACCTCAATATCATGGGCAATAGATTCGTGGTAAACCGCACCGATGATCTTCGCTGCAGCTATCGCTTCAGAACGGCGGCGGGCGGCGAGTTCACTGTGACAAAGCATATTGCCGCCGAGCGCGCCGTCGGCAATATTCATATAATGGATCTCATATCCGGCTTCTTTGAGCCGGATCAAAGTTCCTGCCATCATGAATTCGATATCATCGGGATGACAGGCAATTGCAATCGCTCTTTTAGCCATGATCAATGCATCTCCACATCGCAAACACCGAATCCGGGACGGTAGAAGTTGAATACCACATCATCATGGTCACTCAACAGAGACATCGGCACAGCACTGTCCGCGATCTTCTGAGAGATCATGAACGTGGTCAGACGCATACCAAACGGATTGTCATGGTGTCCCGGATGCCAGATGGAAACCCGTTCGGATTTCCAGGTCTGAACCGGACCGACGGTGAAAGCACGGTTCGGTACATTCTGGACGGTACCGCCGCCGGAGGTACGGGCATTCTGGATCAGAGTGATCGGATGCAGATCGACCAGACGGGTACCTTTCTGACGGTATTCTTCCGGAGTCGGCGGATTATCTTTGTAAGCACCTTCGCGACGGACGGGGTCGTTGAACGCCCAGTGTTTGGTTTCACCCTGACCGCCCTGCATGATCAGGCATTTGGCCTCATCATAGGATTTTTCGTAGGCTGCAATATCGCCGTTGGGGAAGTGCATGTTTTCAGCGGGCATACGCAATTCCGGACGGATACGGGAGAAGCAGAGATCCCAGTCAGCTTTGGCAAAACCGAGGGGGAAATCCATTCCGGCGGGCACATCGCCGTCCAAAGCCCATTCATCCATGCCCCAGAAGTGGGCATTTTTCAAACTGAGACCGGTTTCATTGACGATCTGGGCGACCAGCGGAAGCTGTTCAGTCGGACCGATGGGACCGCAAATACCGCAGGGGTTGTCAGCGGTGGCTTTTTTCCAGCAATTGATATATTCCAGAGCTTCAGCGCAGTAGAACTCCTGAAACGTATCAAAGAGATTGATTTTGAATCCGGGACGTTCAAAACTTTTCAGATTTTCGATGGTGATGCGGGATGCGGCATCCAGGATTTCACGGTCAAGTGTCGTGTAATCCCACCAATCAGCAGAAATTTTCGAATAAGCTCTCATTTTTTCAACTCCTTTTTTATATTGATAAGGGCTTGCACTTTATCAAAGTATCACCACTGTGTAATTTTTGCAAGTTTTTGCAGATGATTATTCCGCTTTTTCTGCGAAAATCCGGATTATTTCCCGCTCCGGTCGTACCGGATGGTGTGCGGAGTGACGGACAAATGTCATCCACAATACCACATCATCGCCCCCGCGCAGCAGCGGCAGCACCGGAACCGCCGGTATCTTGCGGTCGATCCGCAATTTTTTCACTTTCACCATTTTCTGACCGCCGAAAGGCAGCATCTTTTCGCCATCCCGGGGCGCACCGACATTCAGGATATCCGGCAGGGATCCTCCGTCAAAAAAAGCCTCGTTCAAGCTGACCTGTGCCGGAAGGCTGTCAACTTTTTCCGCCTTGAAAAGGTATCCGTTCCATAATATCTGCGGATATTTGCGCCAATTCCACTCTACTGCCGACGGATTTTCCCTGCCGGGCAGGATCATGCCGTTGACAAACACAAGTGTCCGTTTTTTATCCAGTTCCAGTTTACCGTTGCCGCCGCCGGAAACCATATTCATAAACCTTGCAAATGAAGCTGTGGACACAGGAGCATCATCCGCAAAAAATTCCCGGCACAGCAAACGGAGCATCCGCACCGCCAATGCCGTTTCATTTTCGTAAAGCTGCCAGAATGCCGTTTCGCAATGAGATTTTCCGGCATTATCAAAAAAAGCCGCCGCCATACGGTCAAGTGCGGCAGCATCCTCCTGCAGATTCTCCAAAGTCTGTGCCACCGCTTTTCTGCCGCCGGGGAACAGCCGGTACAACTCCGGCAATATTTTGTTTCTCAATACGTTACGGCTGTATTCACACTCCAGATTGCTGGAATCCACAGCCCAGGAGGTCACTCCGCGTTCCGCCAGAAATTTCTCAATATCGCTGCGGCTCATGATCAGCAGCGGCCGGAAAAAATTCACGCCTTCCACCTCGGAGCAAAGGTGCAGACCGGTCAAACCGGAAACATTGCTGCCTCTGCCGATACGGAGAAACATATTTTCGATGCAGTCATCCTGATGATGACCGGTGACGACTACCGGATTTTCATATTCACCGCACAATTTTTTCCATGCATCCAACCGGGCACGCCGCGCCCGGGCCTCCAGATTGCCTCCGGGAGCTATATCCAGATCGATCAAACGGAATTCCACTCCGCGGTCTGCGGCAAATTTCCCGGCATTTGCGGCTTCGGCATCGGATTCACTGCCGCGCAAATGGTGATTGAAGTGGACAGCAATGATTTGGGCTTTGCCCTGCATTTTTTCCAGAGTCCACAGCAATGCCGCCGTACTGTCAGCACCGCCGGAAAACCCGATCAAATATGTATGACTCATTTGCAATTCCACCTTTCACGTTCTATAATATATACCCGACAGAAAATTATGCAAAGAAAATTTAACGAAAGGTCTTTGTTATGGCATATATAGTCGCCGCCACCGGAAACGCTCATAAGCTGGATGAATACCGTCAACTGCTGGACGGTCAGGATGTGGAGCTGCGCTCTTTGCGGGATTACCCGGGTTATCAGGAACCGGAGGAAAACGGTTCCACTTTCAAAGAAAACGCCTCCATAAAAGCTCTTGCCGCCAGCAAACACTGCAATGCTCTGGCGTTTGCCGATGATTCCGGTCTGGAAGTCGAAGCTCTGGACGGCCGTCCCGGTATCCATTCATCGCGTTATGCGCCGACTGATACGGAACGTATTGCCAAACTGCTGGAGGAAATGAAAGGACAGAGCAACCGCCGCGCCCGCTTTGTCTGCGTGATCGCGATCGCCGTCAACGGTGAAGTCATTGAAACTTTTGAAGGCGAAGTCAAAGGAACCATTCTCGATGCCCCCAGAGGAGAGAACGGTTTCGGTTATGACCCGGTTTTTCAGCCGGACGGCTTTGAAAAAAGTTTTGCCGAACTTTCCCAGGATGAAAAAAACCGCATCAGCCACCGCGCCAACGCCTATGCCAAAGTGCAGGAATTTGTGGAGGATGAACTCGCTTTTCTCAGCGACTCATTCTGAATATCATGAAACATACTCCCGGCTCTCTGGAAACCCGGATCATCCGTTCCACAGTGGATTGGAGTTCGGCAGGATTGACGTTGGCGGATATGCTTGCCGGACGCTTCACCTACCGTTCCCGTTCCGAATGGTGCAACCGGATCGATTCCGGTGAAATCACCGTCAATGACCACGCCGCCGTACCGGAAATGATTTTACAGCTCCATGACCGGATCGAATACCGTCCCGGAGATATCGTGGAACCTCCGGCGGATCTGAATTACAAAATCGTTTTTGAAACCGGCGATCTGCTGGTCATTGACAAACCGGGCAATCTGTGCATGCACCCGGCAGGACCTTTTTTCAAACATACGCTGTGGCATCTGCTCTGTTCAAAATACGGAGACATCCACTTTATCAACCGTCTTGACCGGGAAACCAGCGGGTTGCTGCTGGCGGCAAAAAACCGCAGCTGCGCCAAACTTTTCACCCAAAAAAACACCGTTTCGGCAAAAAAATATCTGGTGATCGTCCACGGAGACTTTCCGGATGAGCTGACTGCCGACGGTTTTCTCAGCAGTTCCGGCAGTATCATCCGCAAAAAACGGCAATTCACCTTTGCAATGCCTGATGCACCGCCGTTTGAAAGTGCCTCCACCAAATTCAAATGCCTCCGCCGGAGCAAAGGATTGTCTCTGGTCAAAGCTGAATTGGGAACCGGACGGATGCATCAAATCCGTGCCACATTGAATTCACTGGGATTTCCGGTTGCCGGAGATAAACTTTACGGATTGGATGAGAACTTATATTTGAAACAGCGCAGTGATGAATTGACCGATGCTGACCGGGCAAAACTCATCTACTCCCGACAGGCACTTCACTCTGCGGAACTCTCCTGGTGCGATCCGGAAACTTCAGAAATCCGCACATTCACCTCCCCGCTGCCGGCAGAACTGGCGGGCGGAGAATTTGCATCTTTTTCTGAATAATGATATATTATGCCGCAAACCATTCCCGGAGGAAATTGATTATGAATGATGAGAAACTCGCTCCCGAATTGCAGGAAAAAATCGATGAAGTCGCAGTTCAGGCTGCCAAAGAACACAAAAAACGTTTTGACCCTCAAAAAGGTTTGCTGCATGGGTTGCTCTGTTTCGGACTCTTTTTTGCATTCGGCATTGTGATGCGTGCCGGATTGTTCAATGCTCTCGGATTCGGAGTCATCGGCGGCGGAGTCGGATTTATCTGCGGAGCCTGTCAGCGGCCCTCCAAACAATGATCCTGATTCAGTTTCAAAGCGGCACTTTGACCTTATCCGGCATTGACACTCTGCCGGATTGTCTGCAGCATCTGGCGAAACCGGATCCACGGTGCGGCAATTTCCGCGCCAGAGCATGTGATTATGCACCGATCGTGCTGGCACTGTTGGCAAACGGCATCAAATTTTGTGATCAGGTTCGCGATTACGCCCCATTGACCGATCTGCATTTATGTATGCAGATAACTCCGCACCCTCATCAGCAGCAGGCGTTGGATGCGTGGAAGAAAAATCAATGCCGGGGCATTGCCGCCTTACCGACCGGGGCAGGAAAAACCATTCTGGCGATGCTGGCGATCGCTCACTTGCAGCGGCCGGCACTGATACTCGTACCGACCATTGATCTGCTGACCCAATGGTGCGGTGTGATCGAAAAATTTTTTCATTACGCTCCCGGCATGCTCGGCGGAGGTGCCCGGGAAATAAAACCCATCACCGTCAGCACCTATGATTCGGCACTGCTGAATATTGAATTTATCGGCAACCGCTTCGCATTGCTGATCGCCGATGAGTGTCATCATCTGCCCTCCCCGGAAAACCGCCTGTGTGCCGCCATGTCCATCGCCCCGTTCCGGTTGGGGTTGTCTGCCACTCCGGAACTCAATGAAGAATATTCTGCGGTAATGAAAGAACTGCTGGGGGATGTGGTATGTGAAATCAATATTTCGGAATTGACCGGCACTGTCCTCTCCTCATACGATGTGGTAAAAATCCCGGTGGAACTCTCCGGCGATGAAGCTGCAGTGTATGCCCGCAACCGTGCCGTATACACCGCATTTCTGCGCCGGTGGGGAATAAATTTTTCGCATCCGTCCGACTGGGCGGATTTTCTCATTGCTTCAGCCCGTTATCCGAGTGGCAAAGAGGCGTTTCAGGCATTTCTGACCCAGCGGCGGATCGCCCGTGCCGGCAAAGCCAAATTGGATGCCGTCGCCCAAATCCTGCTCCGGCATCCCGGCGAAAGCACGATTATTTTTACCGCGGACAATGATGCCGCCTACGAAATCGGCAGAAAATTTGTCCTTCCGGTGCTGACTCATCATACCAAAGCCGCAGAAAGAAAAGATTTTCTCGACCGTTTCCGTTCCGGAGAATACCCGATACTGGTCACCAGTAAAGTGCTTAATGAGGGTGTGGATGTTCCGGCAGCGGCAGTCGGGATCGTGGTTTCCGGTTCCGGGAGTGTCCGTGAACATGTCCAGCGGTTGGGGCGTATTCTCCGTCCGGCACCGGACAAACCGCGGGCGGTACTCTACGAATTGGTCAGTGCCAATACCTCGGAAGAGTCCATCAGTGAAAGGCGGCGCGCCCACAATGCTTACCGGAGGCGGTCATGCTGAAAAAAGAACATCTGAAATTCCGTATTGCCAATGGCAGAATCAAACCGGTTTTTATCTCACCGGAAGCTCCGGAAAATACTGCTCTGGCGCAACGCTTTATCGCGCTTTATGAACATGCCGCGGCGGCAGCCATGCGACGGGGCGAATTGAATGATGCCGCCGAAGCCCTCATCCGGGCGGAAAAAGATTTGAAATCAGCTGCCGGATTGAATAAACTTCTGCTTGACCGTACGTTGTTTTCGGCGGCTTTGGAATGTGATTATCCGGCTTTGCGCCGGAAACTTTTTCTTGATTCAGCACAAAAATTCACCAATGGCATACTGCCTGCCGGCGGAGAAGTAGATTTTTACGGTGATCTGCCGGATTTTGAAATAATCTGCGGCTTTACGACAATCACTCCGACCGCCCTGCTGCACCGTTACAATCTCGCCCAGGCTCAAGGATTGATGTTTTTTACCGAAAAATTATCTTTCACTGCCCAAAGCAGCGATGCTGCTGAATTGCGGAAACTATTGAAAGCAATCAAATTTTTCCGCCTGCTCGCGCACTTCAAAGCCATTGGCAAAGGCGGAATTTCCGCAGAGATCAGCGGACCATTTTCCCTTTTCGGCCCGACTGCCAAATACGCGCTCAATCTCGCCAACATCCTGCCTGCGCTGGTCAATTTGCCCCAATGGTCTCTGGAAGCAGAACTCAAAATAAAAGACCGGATATTGCATTTGAAACTGGATAATAAAGCGGCATTAGTCTCTCATTACCGCAATCTGTCCGGCTATATCCCGGAGGAGATCCGGCTCTATCACCGGCTGTTTGCGGAAAAATCCGGCGATTGGCAAATCACCGGCGACACCCCGTTCCTTGATGCCGGAGAACAGGAGATCATTTTTCCGGATATATCTTTCACCTCCGGCACGACCGGCAAAACCATCCATCTGGAACTATTTCACCGGTGGCACGCATCGCTGCTTGACCGCCGCATCGACCTGCTCAAACACCATCCCGAACTGCCCTTGATACTGGGTATTGACCGGGCATTGGTCGCATCTCCGGAAGTGTTGGCAGAAAAATTATCCGATGCTCCACATCTGCTTGACCGGTGCTGGCTGTTCCGGGATTTTCCCGGTGTGGACAGCACTTTGCGGGTTTTGAAAAAATGGGAATGTCAAAACCGTTCCCGAACCGTCAATTCCTGAACCAGCTGTAAAAACGCACTGCTGCTGCAATCAGAATAACCTGCAGTTCCGGCACTGCCAGCACATGCATCAGCCATACTGCACTGACACCGAGTGCGATCGCCATAAAGCGCAGCGGTTCCACCGGATATTCACCTGCCCGCAATTCATTGTCCAATTGGGCGCACGCATAACCGCCGCAAAAAAGTGCCGCTGCCAAAAGCCACCAGCCGAATACCGGCATCAGCAGCAGTGCCAGTACGGATATCAACCCCTGAACTCTTGACCATTTTCTGCGGTTCTCTGCCGGACGCCGAAAAAACCATATCACGCTCAATACCACAAATAATTGCGGAATGAAGGGTAGATTCATCTTTACGCACAGCATCGGCAAAAATGCCGCCGCCATAAATGCGTACCCGCCGCAATTGAGCATGATCCGCACATATTCTCCATGCGGACGGCTCATCCGCCGGTAAAAAATATATCCGCCCAGAATCACCAGCATCAATATACACACACCACCCCAAATCATTCTCCGGTCATTACGCCACGGAGTCAAAATTTTCACCGGTTGCAGCTTTTCTCCGGTCAGCATCCCGGACAACGCTCCCGCCAGCGGTTTGCCTTCATAATCATCCGGAAAAAACGAAATAAATGCCGCATCCATTTTATCCGTATCAAATTGCAATTCTTTTTCCGCCCTGCCAATGGCAAGTTTCCCGTTGCTGCCCGGCAGGATATACCAGTGCCATTCCGGCAATACACCGGTCATTTCCACCGGGATCACCAGCAATCCGCCAGGCAAAAGCAATTCGGTCAACTGCCAGACCCCGCCGTCGGAAATGGGGGACAGAGTCCCGGCGAAAATCAAATCCGCTTTTTCCCGGACCCCGGACAAATTCCCCGCACAAATAACTTTACCGGCAGCAAAAATCTCCGCCGCGCCGGTACGCATTTTCAGCTCATTATCTCCGGTCAGGATCACCCGGGGCTCTATTCCGGCCGGTTCTGTCATTGACAATGCCGTTATCACCGCACCATGCCACAATTCGGGAAGTTCATTTTTTTTCCGGAAACCGGGCTGCATATACAAAACCGCCAATGCCAGTACAACTGCAGCGAAACGTCCCCACTTCACCGGCAAACCCATTCCGGTACACCCGATCAATCCAGCTATAAAAATTTTCTGGGGGATCAGAATATTCAACACTGCCCCCAATAAGATCCCTCCGCATAATTGCCGGGAAATATACCATTCATCCGCTGCACGGCAAAGCGTATTGGCACACGACATACCGAATACTGCCGGAACGAGTGCCGAATAAATATCGGCATCGCGCATCAAGGCAGTAATACTCAACAATATCAGCTCTGCAGGTGTCCGGAGCCATTCCGGAAGCAGACGGCTCAACAGATAACCGCATCCCGCCCCGGCGGCACAATAGACAAAGAACCATAACTCCGGGTAAGAAAGCAATTCATTGATGAATATTCCTCCCCAGCACAATCCGGACAGGAAAAAAAGCTGCAGTGGAAATATTTTCTTTTTCACGACAAAATCAAAGGTCAAAAAAAGGCGCCCCGGAGCCGACGGTTCCGACGCGCCGTATTGTTAATATACGCGATTATTTCTCCGGAGCAGTGATCCGGTCAAATCCGGTATACGGACGCAGCACTTCCGGGACAATGATCGAGCCGTCCGGCTGCTGGAAGTTTTCCATAATGCAGATCAGCATGCGGTCGGTCGCCGCAGTTGCGCTGATGGTATGGACGAAACCGCGCTGATCTCCGTCTTTGTAACGGATATCCAGACGACGGCTCTGGAATTCGGTCAAATTGGTATTGCTGGTAACTTCGCGATAGCCGCCGAAACTGGGGAAATATGCTTCGATATCGTATTTCTTGTATCCCGGAGCTCCCAAATCGCCGACGCAGACATTGACCACATGGTAAGGCAATCCGAGTGCCTGCAGCAGGGCCTCTTCATTTTCCAGACAGAATTCATGGTACTTCGGAGAATCTTCCGGTTTGCAGAATACGATCTGTTCGACTTTGTGAAACTGATGCACCCGGAAAATACCTTTGGAAGCACGTCCGTAACTGCCTGCTTCAGTACGGAAACAGGGAGTGTAAGCCGTATAACACAACGGCAATTTTGCACCATCAAGCACATCATCGGCATGATAACCGACCAATGTCTGTTCACTGGTACCGATCAAAGCCAGATCTTCGCCGTTGATATTGTAAGTCTGATCGGCAAAAAACGGCAGATAACCGGTTCCGAAAAGTGTCCGTTCTTTGGCGAGGCACGGAGTCATGAATACGGTAAAACCGCGTTCCGCCAGAAATTTCTGCACCCAGAAAAAGAATGCCTGTGCCAGCATCGCGCCCTGACCTTTCCAGTAATAAAAACCGGTCTGGGCAACTTTGGAACCGCGGGCGATATCCAGAATATCCAATGCTTCTCCCAGCTGCTGATGATCTTTGATCTGGAAGTCAAAAGTCGGGATAGTACCGACTTTACGGATCTCCACATTGCCGGTATCATCGGTGCCTTCGGGCACATCATCAGCGAGCAGATTGGGCATCCGGATCAAAACTTCCCGGATCCGTTTTTGAAGTACATCAAGTTTATTTTCCTTTTCGCCCAGAGCCAATTTGATCTGTTTGACCTGATCGCGGGCGGCAGGATCTTTGGCACACTCTTTGCTCAAACGGTTGCGTTCGCCGCGCAGAGATTCGATTTCTGCAGCAAGCTGCCGGCAATCGGCATCAATTTTCACCAAACCGTCAATATCCACGGGATAACCGCGGCGGATGCAGTTTTTACGCACCATTTCCGCATTGTCACGAATAATTTTAATGTCTATCATGATATTTTCTCTTTTCGTTGGATTTTATATATTGACCGTCTCAGAATTGCGGCATCGGGAAGTTGACCATAAATGCTTTGACCTCTTCACCGATGGCACGGAGAGCCGCCTCATCTTCACGCACCGCCACGGCACGGTCGATAAATTCAGCGACTTTGACCATATCTTCCTCTTTCATACCCCGGGTGGTGATCGCCGGAGTGCCGATACGGATACCGCTGGTCACAAAGGGTTTTTCCGGGTCAAAGGGGATCATGTTTTTATTGGCGGTGATGCGGGCAAGATCCAATGCGTTGGCAACAGCTTTACCGGTGGCACCTTTCGGGCGCAGGTCGATCAGAGAAAGATGGTTGTCAGTACCGCCGGAAACGATACGGAAACCGCGTTTTGCCAATTCAGCAGCCAGACGGGCTGAATTCAAACGCACCTGACGCTGATAAGCTTTGAACTCATCTTTGAGTGCTTCACCGAAACAAACTGCTTTCGCAGCGATGACATGCATCAGCGGACCACCCTGCAGACCGGGGAACACTGCGGAATTGATCGCTTTGATGTACTGTTCTTTGCAAAGGATCAGACCGCCGCGGGGACCGCGCAGAGTTTTGTGAGTGGTGGTAGTGACGACATCGGCATACGGAACCGGTGACGGATGTTCTCCGGCGGCGACCAGACCGGCAATATGAGCCATATCGACAAAAAGCAACGCGCCGACTTTATCTGCAATTTCACGCAGCCGGGGGAAATCCAGGATCCGCGGATAAGCACTGGCACCTGCCAGGATCATTTTGGGTTTGCATTCCAGAGCCAGACGTTCGACTTCATCATAATCGATCTGTTCAGTTTCGGCATTGACTCCGTAGGGCACCATATTGTAAAGTTTGCCGGAGAAGTTCAACGGATGGCCGTGGGTCAGGTGACCGCCGTGATCCAGACTCATTGCCAGCACCGTATCTCCCGGCTGGCACAAAGCAGTGTAAACCGCCTGATTGGCTCCGCTGCCGGAATGGGGCTGAACGTTGGCAGCTTCCGCGCCGAAAAGTTTTTTAGCACGTTCGATCGCCAAAGTTTCCACTTCATCAATAAATTCGCAGCCGTTGTAATAACGTTTGCCGGAGTAACCTTCAGCGTATTTGTTGGTCAGCACAGAACCCTGGGCGGCACGGACGGCGCAGCTGGCAAAGTTTTCACTGGCGATCAATTCGATTCCGTCGCTCTGACGGGCGGCTTCACGGTCGATCATCGCCGCCAGATCCGGATCAGCATCCCGCAATGCGGCAATATCATCATAAGTGGCACGTTCCATTTTCTGCAAACGGCGGGTGTGACGTTCTTCCTTACTGTAAAAAGTTCCGAGCCAAGCCTGAGCCAGATCTTTCATTTCCGACACAGAAAGAATATCTCCGCCGAGTACCAGACAGTTGGAATTGTTGTGTCTGCGGCTGAGTTCCACGATTTTGGCAGTAGATGCGATCACAGCACGCACACCATGGAAACGGTTGGCAGAGATCGCCATACCCTGACCGGAACGGCAGAAAAGCATAGCCGCATCAACTTTGCCGGCAGAAACCATTTTAGCAGCCGGAGCTGCGAAATCAGGATAATCATCGGTGCTGACGATCGAATAAGCACCGCAATCCACGATCTGATGACCGGCAGCTTCCAAAAATGCCGCCAACTCTTTTTTGGCCTCAAATCCGCCATGATCTGCACCCATGGCGATAACCAGTTTACGATTGGCGATGTCAGAGATTTCTTTCATTGTCCACTTCCTTTTGTTTTATATTTCCGGTTATATTGTTGTTTAAGCTTTATGTAAAATTTCCACTGTTTTTTCCAAAGCCGGTATCATCTGTTCCAGACAATGCCGGTAAACCGTATCATTCCCGCCGAACGGGTCTGCCACATCCCCCCCGCAGGTGAGCTCCAGCAGACGGATCGTTTTGTCCGCACACTCCGGAAAACGTTTCACGATCTCCCGGCAATGCCCGGAACCCATTCCGACGATCAAATCCGCCTGTGCCGCCAATTCTGCAGTCAACTGCCGGGAAACAAATCCGGTGCAGCTGATCCCGCGTGCTTCCAGAGCCCGTTGTGCCCCGAAACTCATCATACTGCCGGCATCGGCATACAATCCCGCCGACATGGCAACGATACCGTCAACTGCACACACCGCATTGAAATACCTTTCCGCCATCGGACTGCGGCAGGTATTGCCGGTACAGACAAACAACACTTTTTTTTCAGCCGTATTTTTGTTTGCCATATAATATACCTCCTCAACGCCGGGATTCCAAACCGGATTTGCTGCTTAAATGCCTTTCATACCGCATAATCCGCACAAAAACACAATCTTTGCCGCTGATTTCACATTTTCCATCGCTTTGCACACCTCCGCACGGACCGGACTGCAAACGTTTCGGACAGTTGCCAATACAGTAAAAATGGTGTTGCGGCAAAGTACACTTCTGACACCCCCGGCATCCGGCAAGGATTTTTTTAAGCAGTCTGTCCCGTCCCGGGCGCATTTGATCGGCTTTGCGGAAAAATATTTTTTTCAATTTGTAAGCGGTCCGTTCTTTCAGCGTCACGCCAGCTTCACCCGGGTCACTGATATCCGGAGGAGCTTCAAACGGATATTGACGGCGGAGCACCCGGTCGAACATGTGATATGCCCGGAAGCCGTTACCCATCTCCGCAGATGCCTGATGCTCATTGTATTCGCTCAGAAAATGTTCAAAACTTTTGAATTCCTGCAGTGCGGATCTGATCCGCGATGCCACCAGTGCCGCCCGGCCCGGTACATCCACTCCGGAAATTATCACCCCGCTGAATCCCATGTGACGGCAGCCGGCAACCTGTAATTCCAAACGGCGGTACTGGGCAGCTTCAAATTGCGCTCTGGAACCGAGCAGTTCCCGGGAGATCAATTTCCGGAATGCAGCAGACATCCGGACACCGGGGATCTCGCCGGCAATGATCTTTTCCACTTTATCCGGGGTAAGAAATGTCAGATGAGCAAGCATGGGCAGATATTGTTTCTGCCGGAGCAAATACCACGCCAAAGCTTGATAGTGCAGCATATCCCAGCCGCTTTGAGCAATGATAAACTGAGCTCCGGCGGCAATTTTTTTATCCAACGCCCGGTATGAGGCCAATGCCGTACACCCATCATATTGAAACGGATTGAAAACCGTTCCCGGAAAAACCTCTCTATTCTGCAGCATCTCCAACTGTTCCAAACTGCCGCAATACTTTCTGCTGCGGCACTCCCGGACAGAAAACGGATAACCATGTCCGGAAACCGGAACCACATTCACCGCACCGCTGGAAAGTGCCAGTTCGTGCTGCGCTCCGGCGGCGGCGGCATCCCGTCCATCTCCGGAAACAAAGGCGATATTGCGTTTACGCAACTCTTCCGGCAATGCCGAAGCGAGCTCCAATGCACTCCATGAAGCATCCCGGAAATCGGTCAACGCCACTCCGCCGTAAAGATCTTTCTGTTCTGCCATGGTCGTTATCAATGGCAAAATCCTCTCCACTGCACTCTGACAACGCATCTCATTGACAGGGGCACTGCATTCGGCAAGAAAAATAAACTTCCCGTCATCAAGTGCTTTTTTAAACACATTTTCATTTTGTGCCAGAGGCATGTCCAACTGCAGTGAACTCATAATCTCCCTCCGGATATCACATTCTGCCGGAAATCAAAAAATTCTCTTCCGAATGACAAGGCCGCTCCGGCTGCGGCAGCACTGAGCCGCAGCCGCCAAACAGCAGAAGTCACAGAAATACAGTGGAATACTGTCTGCAACTTTTTAATTATAAATGTTTTACACTCTGCTGTCATTTCTCTTTTTTCCATCCCGGACAACTCAACGATGTTATCTTTATAAAATAGCACATCTCAATTGTTTTCTCAAGTTTTTTCCAAAAAAAATTCCACCGCTAAAAAAGGTAATGTCCCAATTTTTGCGAAACTCGCATAAAGAAGTTGTCAGTGAAGTTTATTGCAGCTGCCCAAACATATCATCGCTGCAGAGCGTGGCAACTGCGTAATAACAATTCAGATCCGCCCGGCTGATATCGTACCGCCGCAGAAAATCACCCGATGTGCAGTACACAACCTGATAAAAATCGCCCGGCACAACTTTTTTCATCAATACTCTTTCAATGCCAGTCATCTTAAAAAAATACGTTTTTTGAGCAAAAGATACTTTTTTACAGTTGCTTTTGAAACTGTTTCGTGCTATAATATATTTGTGACAGAATTGGTATCCGGTCAAATCAGAGGCAGATTTGCCCCAAAGATACCGTTTCAACCCCAAATCATGTGGAGGCATTAAATGGCTATCGACAAAAAACACTACACCGGCGGCAATACCGAAGGCGGTATCACCAGCAGTTACGCCACCGATGACGGCGTGAAACTCAAAGTCCCCTATTCCTTTATGGGCAGTATCTATGATGAAGCTGAAGAGCAGGCTGCTCTCGCGGCAATGAAACAAGATACTTTGACCATGGGTCCGAAAACCCAGGAATTCCAGACCAAATTTGCTCAGAAGCACGGCACAAAATATGCTTACGCCTGCAGTAACTGCACCACCGGTATGCATGTGGTCACCCAGTTGTTCGATATCAAACCGGGCGATGAAGTTATCGTCACCCCCAACACTTTCGTTGCCACCAGTCTGGTGATTCTGAAAGAGGGCGGTATTCCGGTTTTTGCTGACATCGATCCGCGTACATTCAACATCGATCCTGCTGATGTTGAACGCAAGATCACCAAAAAAACCAAAGCTATCTACGTCGTTCACTATGCCGGTCTGATGGTCGATATGGATCCCATCATGGAGATTGCCCGCAAACATGGTCTGAAAGTCCTCGAAGACTGCGCTCATGCCACCGGTTCTTCCTATAAAGGCCGCATGGCGGGTTCCATCGGTGATGCCGGTGCATTCAGCTTCCACAGCTTGAAAAACATCACCACCTGCGGTGAAGGCGGTATGATCACCACCAACAATGATGAATATGCCAAAGGTATCCAGAACCTCCGCTGCATGAGCAATCAGCCCCAGAGCTGGAACGATCAGCTGGCGGATATCAACAATCCGGTCTGGAACTTCGGTAAGATCACCTGTAAAAAAACCGACCCGATCGAATACTGGCTGCCGGCTCACTTTGACGTCATTCCGTGGAATGGTCACTGGGGCAGTAACTACCGCATGAACGAAATCCAGGCTGCTGTCGGCTGCTGCCAGCTGGACAAACTGGACATGCTGATCAACAAACGCCGCGATATCGCGCACCAGATCACTGCCGGGATCCAGGATGTCGAAGGTATTGAAGCGGTTTACGAACCCGAAGATTGCTACCACAGCTTCCACCTCTACACGGTTTGTGTGGATGAGAAAAAACTTGGTGGCAGCCGTGATGAATTCATGCGCGTACTCTACGAAGAAGAAGGCGTGCAGGGTATTCTCCACTATCAGCCGACGTTCCACTTCACCGGCTTGAAACGCATGGGTTATGATCCTGACCAGTGCCCGAAAGCCAGCGAATTCTTCTACAAACGCGAGCTCAATATCCCGATGCATCCGCGTTTGACCGAGCAGAACATCGCTGATACCATCGAAGGTATCAAAAATGCTGCTGCCAAAGTCCGCAAACGGCACAACAAAGCCTGATAATTACGGCTGAAATTAAAAGGCAGTTGCAAAACCTCAAAAGAGGTATGATGTGCCCCCCAAATTTTGGATGGGTTAAATTATGTGGAATGAGTCCGGTATTTTACCGGGCTCATTCCTTTTAGTGTTAAAAGAAATCTTTCATTATTGAAACAGCAAATGTATTCTTCGAAATCCGCCGTGCCAAACACCTAATACGATCAATATTTTTCGGTGAAGTGATGATCCGGTTTTATCATAACAATTTCCCAAGATGACAGCGGTTGCTAACTGGATCAGAAACAAAACGGCAAGAAAAGCACAATTAAAAGGTAAATCTATGTAATTCCCCGTTTTCATTGCAGCAGGAAGATTTCCGGCAAATATCGTTCCGCACCAGCAAAGCGCGGTAATATTGGCAGAAGACAAGTTCCTCAAAGATATTTTTTCTTTCCAGTTGCTCATTGGTACATTACCTCCTTTTTTTTCATTTCTTCGCAAATTTCCAAAAATTCAGCAAATGTTGTACTTTTTGAGTAAAATATTTTTGACTCTTCATAAAATCGATCCCGGTCAAAACCATCTAAATAGCACCAAACGCAATCCAAATAAAATTCAATATCAGGCTCAATCATCTTTTCTTTGCCTCCCCCCCAACGCCACTGGCAAGATATTCTCCACCGCCGTCCGTAAAAAAGCAGTAACAGCGGATCATTCGGGTAAAGCATTTTTTTGTGCAAATACCAGTAGTTTCTGGTTGAAACAAGTACGCTGGTGGCGGCTCTTGCCTGATCTTCATCTTGCCAATATTTGCAAAAATCTGCTTCATTAAAGTCCGGGCGTTCTGCCAGAACATCGCCGATCTCTTTTGAAATATCCGGACGGTTAAGTTTCCGCATAGAAAATCCGTACCGTTGGGAAATCTTGTGTTTGGCGATCCAATAAAAAATTTTATGGCATATTTCATATGGAACAAGGGCTGCAAAAAATCCGACTGTGCCTCCTGTTATGATACGCGCAAATATATCATCCCAGTTATTTCCCCACAGCCAATGGTTGAATATTGCAGCAGATAATATCCAAAGAGCAAACATCCCGCCACACCCCCATTTGTTTTGCAAAGGGGTTCTTATCTCTTCGACTTCTTCCCAATAAGCTTCATGTTCAGGCGTATCGCGCCATTCCGGTAGTTTGGGCGGTTTCGGTAAAGGGGGATATTTTGACCAATCTACACTCATTCGCCGGACTCCAATTTTTTCAATATTTTCCGGGCTTTGGGATAGCCGAGTTCGGCAGATTTACGCAAGTATTTTAACGCAAGTTGACGGTTTTTGCGGACTCCGCGCCCATTGGTATAGCATTTATACAGGGCGTAGTACGCTGATGGATGATCCTGTTTTGCGGATTTACGAAACAGTTTCACTGCCAGTTTTTCATCAGGTTCGATACCGTCATATCCATTCAAATAGCGCAAGGCAAGATTGTATAATGCCGTATCATCGTTCAAGTCAGCGGCTTTTTTCAGCCACATAATGCGCTCTGAATCAGGGATTTCAACGCCGTAATCAACTACGGCAATATCATTCATCCCGGTAATTTCACCGAGTTCAGCCGATTTTCTGTGCAAGAGAAATGCTTTTCCCAAATCTTTTTCAACACCTCTGCCGTTGTAATAACAACTGCCAAGATAATAAACCGCTTCCGGATAGTCATCTTCAGCGGCTTTCTGAAAACACTCAAAGGCTTTTACGGGATTTTTCTTTACCCCCAAGCCTTCTTCATAACAGATGCCCAATTTGTAACACGCCTTGCTGCTGCCAAGTTCGGCGGCTTTGGTATAATACTCTACCGCTTTTTTATAACACTTTTTTACACCGTCGCCGTAATAGTATTCACCCAAGTTACAAAGTGCAATAGCGTCATCCTGTGCGGCAGCAAGTCTATACCATTTGACCGCCTGAACCGAATCCTGCTTTACTCCGGTTCCATTTTCATAACAGACACCGAGATTGCATTGAGCTTCGGCATATCCCTGTTCAGCGGCTTTTCTATACCATTTGACAGCAAGAGCCATATTTTTTCTGACACCGGTTCCATAATCGTAACAAAGACCGAGGTTGTATTGGGCTGTTGCGTAACCTGCCGCCGCAGCAATTTTATAGAAATCAACTGCCAGAGCCGGATTCTTTTCTGTTCCGATGCCTTCTTCGCAGCAATAGCCCAGCCGGTTCACCGCAAGCGAGTTACCCATACCTCCCGCTTTGCGGTAAAATTCAACAGCTTTGACCGGGTCCGGATCGCACCCGATACCTTCTTCATAAAAAATGCCGAGTTGACAAATAGCGTGCTGATCACCTTGTTCAGCGGATTTTTCATACCAATAAAAGGCTTTTTTACAGTCAATTTCAGTCCCGGTTCCAAGTTCGTAACACATCGCCAGATTGAATTGTCCGGTTGCATCGCCTGCTTCGGCTGAACGGGTGTACCAGTAGAAGGCTTTTTCGTGATCGACTTCCACACCAACTCCCTCATCATAGCACCAGCCCAAATGGGTTTGAGCTTTCGCATTGCCCGCTTCGGCAGCCTGGATAAGTTCTGCAATATTATTTTCAGTTCCCGGATCGTGATTTGACATACTGTAACTCCCTGATTGACCGCAGATACAATATACTGCTCATGGAGAATTTTTTCAATTCTGCAAAATAAAAAGGGGCGGTTGCTTGCCTTTTTGAGGTTTTGCAGCCGCCCGGATGAATCGAAAAAAAACGGTTATTTGGCACCGTATTGTTCGTAATAGGCGTTGATTGCCGCCATTAAGGTATCATCAATGATGACTTTGCCTTTGTACGGACGGTTGTAGAGATGCTCAATGACCTCTTGCATGGTCACGATGGCACAGGTTTTGAATCCGTATTTTTCTGATATTTCGCAAAGAGCACTTTTTTCACCCTGACCGCGTTCCATCCGGTCAACGCTGACGACCAGTCCGAGGACATTTACATTGCCCTGAGCCTGAAGGATCGGCAGCGTCTCGCCGATGGAAGTCCCGGCAGTGGTAACATCTTCAATGATGACAACTTTATCGCCGTCGCCGACCGGTCCGCCGAGCAGAATACCTTTATCACCGTGGTCTTTCACCTCTTTGCGGTTGGAACAGTAACGGATATCGGCACCGTATTTCTCCGACAGGGCGATCGTGGTGGTCACGGACAGCGGAATGCCTTTGTAGGCAGGCCCGAACAGCACGTCGAATTCGACTCCGAAGGTCTCTTTTACCGCCTGAGCATAATATTCACCCAGTTTGCGCAATTGAGCTCCGGTGCGGTAATAGCCGGTATTTACGAAAAACGGAGTTTTCCGTCCGCTTTTGGTTACAAAATCGCCAAATTTCAACACTTGGCAATCGATCATAAATTCAATGAATTCCTGTTTGTACTGTTCCATGATAAACTCCTTTTTGCAACAACTGCAGACAACAGTGCCCCACTTAGGCTTCTTCGATATCCAGAATAACTACATTTTCGACCGGAACATCCTGATGCATACCGCGGTTGCCGGTTTTTACCTGCGCGATCGCATCGACAACCTCCATGCCTTCGGTAACTTTGCCGAATACGCAGTAGCCGTAGAGCTGGGGCATCGGAGCGCGGTAATTGAGGAAATCATTGTCCACCAGATTGATAAAAAACTGGCTGGTCGCAGAATCTACCACCATAGTGCGCGCCATGGCAATGGTGCCGCGTTTATTGGCAACTTGATTGGCAGCTTCATTTTTGATCGGTTCACGGGTCGGTTTCTGAGTAAAACCGGTGTCAAAACCGCCGCCCTGGATCATGAAACCGGGAATGACCCGGTGAAAAATGGTGTCTTTATAGAATCCGTCTTTGATGTAAGAGAGGAAATTTTTTACAGTTTCGGGAGCTTCTTTTTCAAACAATTCCAGTTTGATGTCGCCTTTGGAAGTTTTGATGATGACCATGATGTTTTTCCTTGGGGATTAAAGTTGATAATGCAGGTAATGAAAACGCGCCGGAACAGGTTCCGGCGCGGCGATCTGTTTACTGCGGAAGATTATTCAAAACTGTTTTTGAATTCATTGTAATTGTCTTTGTTGACAACAACATAGAGTTTGTCAAACGCTTCTGCCAGTTTGTCGGCATCGGGTTCATAGTTGGGATCACGTTTGCCGGGTTTGCCGATGACCACACCGGCGATTTTGCCGTCTTTGATCATTTTGCTGATAACTTTGCCGCTGGCAGCACCGGAATTGGTCAGGAAAACGACCGGGCGTTTGGCTTCGGGGAGTTTCAAAGCAGCGATCCGGTCAGCTCTTTCCGGGAAACCGATCTCGATCACAAATGCAGCATCGGGATATCTGCTGATAATATCATCAATGTGTTTGGGTTTGAGGTACGTGGTCATATCCAAACCCTGTTCGATAGCTTCCGGAGGAACGTCGATAGTGGCAAGTTCCACATCATCAGAGCCGAAAGCTTTTTTGAATGTCTCCAATCCTTTCCGGGCGATCTCACTCTGCATCATGCCCGGATCGACCAGATACACGATTTTTTTACCGGCGGCATAATTTTTCATCTCTTTGCCGGCACGGTCAGTGATCGAGCAGTAATAAACATGTCCGATTTCCGCACCGCTGCTGTCATCGCTGAAGGTACCGACACCATAAATCACCGCACCGACAAGCACGATCAGCAGACCGCCGAGAGCTCCCACTTGAATATCTTTTTTTGCACAGATAATCACGCCGACGAATGCAACGGCCATCATGACAATGCCGATGATTTGAGTGGAGTTTTCAAACATAAAGACCTCTTTCCTGTAAATTATTTATTCTGCGGCACGCTTTTCCCGTGCCTGTTACATCCTATAGTGTACACACACTGAACAAAAAAGTCAAGTCATAAATTGAAAAAAAGCGTTATTTTGCATTGAAAAAGCCTGTCTGCAGTGTTATATTTGAGCTGAAACTTTGAAAAATATTGAACACTTCTAAAAAACGAGGTTTGACAAATGATTAATCACGGATGGGTCGATTTGCAGGTCAATGGACATAATGGAGTTGATTACAGTGATCCGGCATTGACCAAAGACGGTATTTTGAAGTCAATCGAAGAACTGCTTGCCACCGGTACTGCGATGTTTCTGCCTACCATCATCACCGGTGATCTGCACCGCAATGTCCGTCATGCCATGATGATCCGGGAGGTCGTTGAGGCCAATGGTTTGAACAAACATGTTCCCGGTGTCCATTTTGAAGGGCCGTTTATTTCCAATGTCCCCGGTGCAGTCGGCGCTCACGATCCGAAATTTGTCTGTCCGCCGACTCCGGAAAATATGGCAACTTTGTTTGATGAATTGCCCGGTTGGGTAAAAATCGTTTCCATCGGTGCAGATACCGAGGGCGCGCCGGAAGCGGTCGCGGCAATGAAAGAGCGTGGTATTGTGGTCAGTGTCGGGCACCACATGGCGACGTCTGAACAGGTGCGCGCCGCAGCTGATGCCGGAGCAAAATTACTCACTCACCTGGGCAATGGCTGCCCAAATCTGCTTGACCGTCACCGTAATCCGTTTTATGCCGGACTTGCCGAGGATCGTCTGACCGCCATGATCATTTCTGACGGCCATCATTTGCCGGGTGAATTGGTCAAAATCATTCTCCGGGTCAAGGGTGTCGACCGCACCATTATTACCAGTGACGCATCCAGTATCACCGGATTCCCGCCGGGAACTTACAACACGCTGGGAAATATCGCGGTACTTTCTCCGGATGGCAAACTTTATAATCCTGAAAAACAATGTCTGGTCGGTTCTGCATCCACGATCAGTGACTGCATGAAGTTCCTCGCTTCGCTGGATATTCTCACTGATGATGAGCTTAAACGGGTCGGCAGAGATAATGCGCTGGCAGTGTTGGGTTTGAAATGACAACTGCAGTGAAAAAAACTTTTTTCAAATTGCCGGATGGCAGAGAAGTTTCGCTGTACCAGTTGCGGCTTGCTGATGGATTCGGCGCAGACATCACTGACTTCGGCGGTTGTTTGACGGCACTTTACACTCCGGATCGTCAAGGGGTGTTGCGGGATGTGGTTTTGGGCTGGCGCGAACCGGAAGCATATCTGGAGAATCCCGGATATCTCGGCGCGCTGGTCGGCAGAGTTCCGAACCGGATCGGCGGCGGCAGATTCATGCTGAATGATCAGGTATACCAATTGAGTTTGAATGATCGCGACCACAGCACTTTGCATGGCGGAAACGGATTTTCTCACCGGCTGTGGACGGTGGAAAGTTTTGCTGCTGACCGATTGGTATTGACTCTGGATAGTCCGGACCAAGATGCCGGATTCCCGGGAAATGTTCGGGTACGGGCGGTTTATGCGCTGTATGAAGATCACACCCTGGAACTGAAATTCACTATTGAGAGCGATTCATTCACCGTTGCAGATCTGACCAATCATACTTATTTCAATCTGGAAGGTGAAAATACCGGAGTTTGCGATACCCATTTTATCACTTTGAATTCAGACCGGGTAACTGAAACCGATGAATATCTGGTACCGACCGGGAATTTGCTCAAAGTGGATCAGACCCGTTTTGATTTGCGGGAAGGCAAAAGTTTCCGGCAGATATTAGCTGAGACTCCCGGCGGTTTTGATGATAATTTTATTATCGCAGAAAAAGATGGCATCTATCAGGAAAATGCGGCAGTGGTGTACGGCAAAAACAGCGGTATCATCATGCGTATTCACACCTCCCGCCCCGGTATCCAGTTCTACATGGGAGAATATCTGGAAGACTCCTGTGGATACAGTGGTAAAAGATGTTCTTACATCCGTAACGGCGGATTCTGTCTGGAAACCCAATGCTGGCCGGATGCGGTCAATAACCCGGAGTTTCCCCAGATACACGTTGCTCCGGGCAGACCGCGTCACGGCATGACCAGATGGCAATTCGGGGTTATCTGACGTAGCTGTCAAAGGTACGGAAGAAAAATTCTTTTTCAGCGGCAGATGCTGCCGGAGCAGAATATTCGGCAGCATCCAGCGGCAGCGCAAGCCGCACTGCCGGAGCTGAGTAACGGTCAAGGGAATCTTTCAGGAATTTTTCGGTTTTTATCCGGTCATTCACCAATGCAGTCAATGTATTTACTGCCTTGTTGAATTTTTCCGGGGCATCATCTTCCACACCTGCATTACGGATCTCGCTGATAATAAAAAGGCACTGTTTTCTCTCTGCAGAGGTAAGTACAGAACTTAATTGCCGCCATGTTTTGATATTGGCATCCCTTATCTGAGCTGCATCCGGACGGTCGCTTTTGAGCAGTCCGGCAAACGTTGTGAAATCAACTGACAGCATATTGCCTGAAAATTCCCCGGTTTCAGTCAATTCCGGAATTTGGAATACCAACATGGTTTTCATCCTCTCCAAAACTCTCTGCGGCGGCAACGGCGAGAAACGGTTCCATAATATTTTCCGGGCTTGAACATCCAGGATGTTGCGGGCATTGCCGGCAGATAAATACCATTGGAGCCAGAAATCAGGTTTTTCTCCGGTGATCAATCCTTGAAAAAGGTCTCTGATCCGGCGATTCTCCGCCATTATATGCAGCAGCAGCCGGGCTTGTTCTCCCGCCGGAGATGCGGTCGCTGCGGTTGAAAAAAGATCCTGACGGCACAAAGCGATAAAATCCGGCAGTTTACCGGAAACAGCATGAATTGAGGCCAATTGCGGAAAAGTGATATTGCCGGAGACATATTTTCCCATTGATACTGCGGCACGGCAGGCATCATCCAATCCGTATGCTGCCCATGCAGCTGCCGGCGGCGGTTCCCCCGGACAATCAATGCTGAAACGGTGCGCTGCCAGTGCGGTATATATCCGGTGCCGCAGCAGAGTATCTGTTTCCCAAAGGTTGGCATCGCCGGGGATGAATAATTCAGTTCCGGCGCAATGCAGACGTCCGGCTCCGGGGATGATGCGGAGCGTGGTCTCCGGCAAATCCATGCCGGCGGTACGGCGCAGGCGGTCAAGCTGCCGGACGATATTCCGGATAAAGCGGGCGTCACGTCCGGATATTTCCCGCCGGAGCTGAACTCTGGAGGCAACCGGGATATCGGCACGAAGTGCCGGAATAAATATCATGGCATGCAAAAAAATCAAAAATATGCCAATAATTTGCCTTTTATTCATAAAATCAATTTGTTTTTTTCTTATTGCGGATGTAAGTTACCACGAATATTACTTAAGATAACCTCTATTCCGGATGAAAACAAATGAAAAACAATGATAAATCCCAATTTTATCCAGTGGCCTTAACTATTGCCGGATCAGATTCCGGCGGCGGTGCCGGAATTGCTGCAGATCTGCGGACATTCAATGCTCTCGGCGTGTACGGATGTTGTGCGGTCACCGCAGTTACCGCCCAGAATCCGGCGGCAGTACGGCGTATCGACGCGCTTGCCGCCGCAAGTGTAACGGCGCAAATCAATGCGGTTATGGAGAATATTGCTGTAACATGCTGCAAAACCGGCATGCTGTTTACCGCAGAAAATGTGCTGGCGGTTGCTGCGGCGGTGAAAGAACACAAATTGAAATTGATCTGCGACCCGGTAATGGTCTCCACCAGCGGTTCCAAACTTTTGCAGAATGATGCCATTGAAGTCATCAAAAGTCAGCTTTTGCCGCAGGCAGCATGGATAACTCCCAATATCCCGGAGGCGGAATTGCTGCTGGGGCGCAAAATCATTTCTGATCAGGATGCCGGCGATGCAGCCGGAGAATTGGCAAACCGGTTCGGTTGTGCGGTGCTGCTCAAAGGTGGTCATGCTTCCGGGCCGCAAAGTTGCGATTTCGTGGCCAGAGAGAATAAACTCTATACTCTGACCTCTCCCCGTCTGGATGTGCCGAAGCTTACCGGACACGGTACCGGATGTACGCTTTCAGCGGCATTGACTGCGGCATTGGCACTGGGATTGCCGTGGAAACGCGCACTGTGTGAAAGCAAAGCGTTTGTTTTCGGTTCGTTGTCCCAGAGCGTTGAGATCGGCAAAAAGATCCATGCCATGTATCCTCCGGTGGAAGATTCCATCGGGATGGTCAAACTTGCAGAAGTGGAGTGACCGATGCGGAAGATCCTGATTCCCGCACTGCTTTTGCTGCTGACATTTTCAGTATCGGCAGCACCGGTTATCCGGCAGAGACAATTCGCCCGGCTCAATTATTGCAACGTTTATGATCTGCTGAAAATAAACCGCTTCAATGTGCGCATCCAGCAAAAAAAATTGCTTGCCTCTGCCAGGAACCGGAATTTGGTATTTGAACATAAGCAACGGAAATTTCAATTCAACGGTCAGCGGGTCGAATTAGGATTTCCGCTGGTATACAATGGAAATCAATCATGGTTGACTGTAGCTGACTGGCAGAAAACTTTGCGGCCGCTGCTTTATCCTGCCACCGCTGCGAAACACCGGATATACACGATATATCTGGACATGGGGCACGGCGGCAGTGATCCGGGGGCCATAGGACGTTTCTCCAAAGAGAAAAATATCACGTTGGCTCTGGGGCGGCGGGTAGCGGCTTTTTTACGCAGTTACGGGTACAGGGTGATAATGACCCGCAATTCTGATATTTATGTGCCGCTGACTCAGGTAAGTGCCCGGCAGAGACTTTCCAGAAGTGATCTGTTTGTGTCCATACATGTGAATTCCGCGGCTGATAAAAGTATTTCCGGAATTGAAACTTTTTGTCTGACTCCGGCAGGGATGGCTTCCAGCAACGGCGGTAAAGTTGACAAAAAGAGTTATCCGGGCAACCGCCTGGACAGCAATAATATTTTACTGGCATGGAATATTCAGCGGTCTTTGTTGAAGTTCACTTCCGGCAGGGATCGCGGAATAAAACGGGCGCGTTTTGCAGTGTTGAAAGAGTTGAATGTTCCCGGGGTTTTGATCGAAGTCGGTTTTATCAGCAACCGCATTGAGGAAAAACTGCTCAATCAACGGGCGTATCAGGACAGGATCGCCGCCGGGATTGTCAACGGGATAGTAAATTACAGCCGGACAGTACGGCAGAAATGACTTGAAAAAACAGTAAAAAAGGGTTATATTTTCAGCGGTATGATAAAATATTTCAGTTCTGTCCCCAAAGAGTACTGATAAAAAGACAAAATCCGCCACCGGGTGCTGCCCGGATGCGCTCGATCCGGCTTCGTCAGGAGACTGCGCCGTGACAGGGCGGTGAAATATCTGCCTCAGAAAAATCAGTCTGTGTTCAGTACACAGCCGGTGTTTTTACAGAGAATTGTAAATTGAGATGGTTGTAATGAGAGAAAATACGAAAAAACAGCGGATCAGACGGCTTTACATTGCCGATTATCTTATCACCCCCGATCACGTTATCCGGGACGGAGCGGTTTTGTGTGAAAACAGCAAGATCATTGCTGTGGGCGGAGTTTCCGGATTCAACCTCAATGAGGAGCTGGAAGTATATACATTTGAGAATGGCTATATTACTCCCGGTTTTCTGGATACTCACATCCACGGCAGCTGCGGTTTTGATTGCTCACGGGTAAATGATTCTCACAATCCGCTTGCCGCCATGAGTGCCAGTTTGGGCGAGCGGGGTACGACGGGATTTTTCCCCACAGTTGTAGCTGATGAACCGGAAAAAATGATCGCCAATTTGCATGTTCTGGCGCAGGAGATGAATAAAACCCTGCCCGGTGCTGATGCTATCGGCATAAATATTGAAGGACCGTTTCTTAATCCTGAAAAATCCGGAGCCCAGCCCAGCTGCTTTTTGCGGGAAATCGATTTGAAACTGGCGGCTGACCTGATCGATGCCGGTGAAGGTTTGGTTAAAGTTATGACTTTCGCTCCGGAATTGCAAGGTTCTGAAGCGTTGATCAAGCTGCTCCGTGAACGCAATGTTATCGCTTCGATGGGACACAGCCTTGCCGGGGAACAGGAAACTTTGCGTGCCATTGCCGCCGGAGCCAATCACTGCACTCACCTTTTCAACGGAATGAATCCGCTGCACCAGCGGCAGGTCGGTCTGCCCGGTATCGTGCTTACCGATGACCGGGTAACTGTGGAATTGATCATTGACGGCAGACATGTCCATTCCCGCATGGTCGATCTGGCGTGCCGCTGCAAACCGCTGCGTCAGATCATCGGAATAAGTGACGGCACGATGGCAAGCGGCATGCCGGATGGAGCTTATCACATCGGCCCGTCGGAAATATTGGTGCGTGACGGATTTTCACAAACTGCGGGCGGCAAACTTGCCGGTACGACTGCCATGCTGGATTCCGGATGGCACAGTTTGATGAGCTGCGGTCATCTTTCTGAGACCAAAGCGGCACAGGCAGTGACATTCAACCCGGCGGAGCATTTCGGTTTCGCAGACCGTGGCGAATTGCTGCCCGGCAAGCGTGCAGATCTGGCGATTTTTGAAAAAGGCAGCAACCGGACATTGATGACGGTTCGCCGGGGAGAAATGATTTACCGTGCCGAGGGGATTTGAATATGAAAAACGATTATCAGCTTTTGGACAGCGGTAATTTGCGAAAACTTGAACAGGTCGGTCCCTACCGCTTGATCCGTCCGGCTCTCAATGCATTTTGGAAACCGGTTCTGCCGGAAAAAGAGTGGCGCAGTGCCGATGCCGAATTTATCCGGGACAGTTCCGGACGCGGCAGCTGGCGCAACCGGGAGCGTATTCCGGATCAATGGAGTGCCGTATGGGGCGGCATGGTCATGCGGATCAAACCGACAGCCTTTGGTCATCTGGGATTTTTTGCAGAACAATTCCGCAACTGGCAGTATTTCCGGGAGAATTGTCATGGCATGGATGCCTTGAATTTGTTTGCTTACTCCGGTCTTGGTTCACTGGCAATGGCGGCGGGGGGTGCAAAGGTCTGTCATTTGGATGCTGCCCGCGGTATGATCGAATGGGGCAGAGAAAATCTTGAATTGAACACCGACATTCCCTCCAACATCCGCTGGATCGCCGATGATGTCAATAAGTTTATCAATCGGGAGATGCGCCGAAACAATAAATACGATTTGATCGCATTGGATCCGCCCACATTCGGCAGAGGTTCATCCGGACAGTTGTGGAAAATTGAAAGTGATTTGCCGAAACTGCTGGCAAATTGTCTTGCTTTACGTAAAACTGATCGTCCGTTTACGCTGGTGCTCAGCTGCCATTCCCCGGGATTTTCCCTGCTGGTGCTGGAGCGCATGGTGCGTGAAGTTACCGGAGATGAGGTGGAGATCACGGCGGATGAGATGTATATTCCCGAAAGTACCGGACGCAAACTGCCGTCCGGGATCGGACTGCGTTGTATCGTGAAGTAAATTTTACGTGGATGAGATCAGGAATATTTCATTAAATATTTTGAAAAAATATAAAAGTAAGGTGTTTTAAGATGAGTGATTTATTTCCCCGCCGGTATGCGATATGCGGAGTGTCCGCCCGGGCGATCGGCATGTTTTTGAAACCGATGGTTTCTGAATTTACGGAATATGCGGAACCGGTGGCATTACTGGATATTGATCCATTGCGTTTTAAGATCGCCAAAGAGGATGTTCCGCAAATCGCCGGTGTTCCGGAGTATAAAGCTGAAGAATTTGACAAAATGGTCGCCGAAACCAAACCGGATGTGATCCTGGCTCTCGGTATGGATTGTACCCATGTGACCTATATTCTGCAGGGGTTGGCGCATGATCTGGACGTGGTCAGCGAAAAACCGATGGCAACTACATCTGAAGACTGCCGCCGGATCGTTGCAGCTGAAAAACGTTCCAAAGGTAAAGTTATTTGTTCATTCAATTACCGTTATCCGGCAATTCACCGGAAAATGCGGGAAATGATCCTTGCCGGAGCTGTGGGCAGAGTAACCAATGTGGATCTTTCCTGGTACATCGATACTCAGCATGGAGCCAGTTACTTCAAACGGTGGAACCGGATCCGGGCGAATTCCGGCGGTCTGTCTATCCACAAAGCCAGTCACCATTTTGATCTGGTGAATTGGCTCATCGACGGGGTGCCGGACACGGTACATGCATTCGGTGCGTTGAATTATTACGGTCCGGACGGTGAATATAATCCCAGCCGCAAAGACGGCAGGACTTGCGGCGATTGTGCTGAACGGGCAAAATGCCGTTATTACCGCCGTTGGGCAACCCGGTCAAGTGCCTTGAAAGTTGTTGATGATCATATCGGAGCTTTCGCCGGCAGCAGGAAACAATATACTGATTACCGTCCGGATCGCTGCATTTTTGATTCTGCAATAGATATTGAAGATACCTATGTCGCCAATATCCGTTATGCCAATGGGGCGTTGCTCAATTATTCCTGCAACTTCTCCATGCCTTATGAAGGATACCGGCTGGCGATCAACGGTACCAAAGGGCGGATCGAGACACAGGAATGGCATGCTCCGTTCCGGACTCCCTTCCCCATTGAACATGAGCGGCAATATATTGATTATTTCCCGATATTCGGTTCTCAGGAACGCTTCTATGCAGTGGAAAACGAGGGCGGTCACGGCGGCGGAGATCCGTTGATCCGGGAGGATATTTTTATTGAACCTGATCCGGAACGTCCTTATGCTATTCTTTCCGGAGCGCAGGAGGCATGGCATTCAGTGGCGATCGGTGAAGCGGTCTGGCGATCGGTCAAGGAAGAACAGATCATTCATCTGGACTTTTCTCTGGATTGATCCGGAGTTTGTGGATCTGCACAGATAAAACGGGGCTGCAGCTTACCTTTTCTGAGGTTCAGCTGCAGCCCCGCAATGTATTATTGTTTATTATTATTCGTCATCATCATCCGGCAGAGTATTGCCGACAGACTCCCCGGCGATGAATTGACCGAATTTCGCCTCTTCCAAAGCCGGTGATTCGTAAGTGAATTTCTCTTCTTTCATTTTTTATTCTTTCTGTTATGCCAGTTTTGCAAATTTGATATCTTTTTCATCTTCAAAGACTTTGAAGCCGCCTCCGGTGTAAACGCTGCCGGCAAGCTCCATTTCGGTCTCTCCGATCATGAATTTGGCGTTTTCAAACTCATTCAGACTTACCCCGGTCATCACGGTCCAATCGGCGTTATCCAGCACGGCATCTTCCAGATCGAAGCAGATTTCGGTCAGTCCGGCAAAATCCGCATTGGTCAGATTCAATGTACTGCCGTCGGTAATGGTGAGTTTATCAATACCGTCGAGCAATGCAACC
>JAFVRD010000015.1 GCA_017504435.1 Lentisphaeria bacterium
AAGGTTTTTAACGATTTCGCCGCCGGTAACGGTGGTGGTGATTTTACCGTCCACACCTTTTTCACTTCCGGCAAAGACCGTTCCCTGTTTCAACCCGGAAGCGATCGTCTGGGTGATATTGGTGCCGTCATTGGCTTCTGAACCGCCGCCATATACTGAACCACTGGAGTTTTCTTCCAGAACACCGTCTTTGACAATGTTCAATATCAGATTGCCGTTTTCATCAATTGTCAGATAACCATTCTCGACGTTGGCAACTGTATCATCTTCACCAAGCGTTCCGGTGACGCCAGTGGCAACGACTGTCCCTGTTGTCAAATCCGCACCATCCACAGTGATGGTAACTTTGCTGACATCCAAACCGGTGAAATTGACCTGCGCACCGTTGAAAGTCAGAGTATTGGTGCCGCTGAGGGTTATCGCCGCGAAGTTTATCGCATCGGCATTGCCGAATGTGAAGTTAACATTTTCACCGTAAACTGCTGCACTGTCAGCACTGGAGACCGTGGCATTCAAAGTATTTTTTCCGGTAAACTTGAGCATACCTCCGGCAATGTGAATCGTGTCGGAAGCGGTGGCAAAAGTAGAACCACTGATAGTGGTGGTTCCGGCTTTAATGTAAATCGCACCGCCGAGTTTTGCGGTAGTGTTGCCTGAGAAGAAAGAATCACTGACATTCAGGTTGCCTTTTTCCACAAAAACAGCTCCGCCGCCATAACCACCTGATATTGCCGCCGCGTTGTCAGTGAATCGGGAGGATGAAATATCCAGTGTCTTGTTGCTATAAAGATAAATCGCACCTCCATCACGGGTAGTGGCTTTATTTCCGGAAAAAACCGAATTGGCAATCATACTATCAGTGTTTCCTGCGATCCAAATCGCACCGGCATGATAGTTGGTAGATTTATTATTGGTGAAATCTGCATTCGTGACATTAAGACCGTCAGCAGCATAAATTGCTCCTCTGCCTTGGGCAGTGTTGGAATCAAAAACACTTCTGTTTTTTTCAGAGCCGGAGATGGTGATAAATGAGTTCGAATAAATCACACTGCCGCTGGCATGACCATTGTTCCCGTATCCGGAAACCTTGTTGTTTGCAAATGTACTGCCGTAGATGACCGCAGAGGCATCGGCTGCCACTACCCAGGCTGCACCATCTCCATTGGGAGTTGCGGACTGGGGGTTGGTTAAAGTCACACCGGAGAGAGTCGTCCGGTCAAAAACGATAGTGCCGCCATTGAGGAAAATACGTTCATCGGCGGAGAGCTGACTGATCACGGCAGTGTTTCCGTCCCAGACCGTCGGGGCGGCATTACCTTTATTGACACCTGTATAAAGGACACCGTTTACAGATATCCGGTCGCTTCCGGCGGCACCGTAGATGGTGGCTGAAACTGCACCTTTCTCATCAATGATTCCGGAAAATCCGTTATAGCCGGCATTTTTGAAATCTTCGTACGTGGCAAATGAATCAAATCCATTGCCTGAATCATAGCCGATTTTGATCTTATCGGCAGTTCGCAGAGTCAATGCCTCATCCGCAAAGGAAAGCTGCTGCAGATATTGGGAATCTTGGGCAACATAAGCACTGCCATTGAGAACGGCATCCATGCCATTAACAGAGATAGTTTGCGGAATTTCGCTGAAAGATATTCCGTCGGCAACAGTCAGAGTTCCGGCCATGTACGGAACATCAATGGTGATATTCACTCCGGTGAGATCCTGGGATGAGAAAGTAACGGAATTACTGCCTTTGAAGTTGATGGTTTTTTCCGCAGATGTGATATTCAGTGCCGGGATTTCGATAGCTTCACTGTTGATGAAGGTCATGATCCCGTCGACCGTGACTGCAGAAGCAGAAACAATATCGGCACCGATCAGGTTTTCTCCCGACAATTTGAGCGTACCTGCGTTGTTGTATATAGTATCACTGTCTTGGGCAAAAGTAGAACCGGAAATCGTAACTTTTGCTGTGTTGATGTAAATCGCTCCGCCGAGTTTTGATGTTGTGTTGCCGTCAAAAAGCGAGTCACTGATAGAAACATTGTTTTTGTAGGCATGAATTGCTCCGCCGCCTATGCCATTTGAAGCGCTGGCGCCGGCATTACCGCTGAATGTTGAACCGCTGATAGTTGCAGAGTTATTCAAATATATGGCTCCGCCATCCCTGGCGGATGTATTTTTATAGAACATCACATCGGTCAATGTCGCCGTTGAACCGGCAGCCACTGCCCCGCCATGATATTGTTTTGATTCGTTGTTTGCAAATGTTGCTCCGGTAATAGTTGCTGTACCATTGGCATAAACAGCACCGCCTTGTCCCTGAGCTTGGTTGCCGATAAAATAACTATTTTTTCCTGACTCGGATGCGTCGATGGTTATTGCACTGGCTGCATGAACCGCACCACCATACGCATGACCATACGCACCCCATCCCGCGATGGAATTGCTGCTGAATGTCGTCCCGAGCAGAAACAATGTACCGGAAGCATTCAACGCACCTCCGTCACCTCCGGGAATCTTATTCCCGTTAGGATTTGTTGTTTTCGATGAACTGATGACCGAATCATTCCAAAGCAATGCTTGCGTACTGAGTCTGATTCCGGATACCGAAATTTGGTCAATAACACTGGTATTGGTCAATGTGCCACCTTCCAGTGTATTACCGACATATTTTCCGGAATTTCCGAGTTCAAACGTGTTGCCAAGATAAGTGAACTCAGTTTCTTCTTGCGGAGCATAAAAATCAGTGTTGGTATAAGTTGCCATACGTCCTCCTTATAATTAGTTGTTTTATAACTCACTGATTGGTTCTTCACTGCCAATTATTTCCATGCGCGAACAGCACGGAAATCCCAATGGATATTGCGGAACCGGAATAATATTTTTCATTTCCGGACCGCAATCTGCACTTGCGCGGGAACGGGATTCATGACCCGAAGCCCACAATTCGATATCACACTCTCTGTTATCCAGTTCCAAGCGGAAAAAATCATTGCCTCCGCAGGGGATCTGAGCATGGAAAAACCTGCCCCATGCTATTTTAATTTCGGGGTTCTGGTATTCGCCGCGTCCTTCATTGCCGCTGAAAATTTCGGTCAGCGGTACTGCGTAACAGTTTCCGGTTGCGCGTGCATCTCTGGACAAATAGAGTTTCGCGGTACATTTTTCAGCAGACTTTCCGGTGATACGGAATGTCAATGCACAATTATTCATCCGGTAAGGAGCGCGCAACTTGAACCAGTAACGTTTGCCGCCCGGGATGAGCTGATCCATGCCATCGGTGATTTTGAATTCGGGAATTTGGTAAACTTCTGCCACCATCGGTGCGATTTTCTCAGAAACCGTCGCTGATGCCGGATAAAAATACTCTCCGTCAATATATTGGAAGGGCAGGGGACCGAAATCAATTTTTTCAGTGGTCTTCTGCAAAATTTTTACTTCATGCGGAGCAAATACCAGTTCCGTTCCGGTCGTCCGGCAATCAGGGTAGATCTGCAGCAATGTTTCATTTGCACCACGTTCCGGAGCCGCGCAGGTTTGCGGTATCGGCAGCGGATTGCGCAATGCAACAAGTTCACCGTTGTCCAACGGATGGACAAAACCGTAAATTTCGCCATGCCGGGGATTGCCGCCGGTCATGGTGCATTTGCCGTTGAAAATGATGTGTTCAAAATTTCTGGCAAAAGTCATCGTATCACGCAAAATTTTGCATTGTCCGTCAGTTAATGCTTCCGGTTGAAGTGTCCAAGGCTGATAACTGGTTCCCCGCATTACCGCCCAGAGCGCGCAATTGCTCCATACGCCGTCATCACCCATGAATGGATTGCGCGGAGCCTGCGGAAAATCGTGGTTGTCAATGCAATTTAAAGGTACCATACTGCCGTCTCTGCGGAAGTGGTGATAATACTGGATATCCCGGGCGGTAAATGTGCAATCCCGCTGATTGAGAGACGGTATCGAACAGTATTCACAATCTCCGGAATCGGCGAGAAACAGATGTTCAGCATAGCACAACTGCCACGGAGACGGCCACCAGCCGTGCCGGAGTTTGACGTTTTTATTGGCTTTGCGGATTGCTGAAGCGATCCGGTTCTGGACATTTACCGATGCTTCCCGGACGTGGTTGCGGGTGGGATATTTGGTTTTGAATTCATCATTGGTGGCACAATCATTGTCCCAATCCATTTTCAGATGTACAGCACCGATATCGCCACTGACCAATTCACAGAAGCGTTCAGTGAGCATTTTTTCCAGTTTTTTATCCAACAGCACGCCGAAACCTTTACCGCGGTAGGTCGAACTCATGCCGCTGCCGACGGCAATGCCGATGCTTTGCAGATAATCCGGATTCATTCCCATCGGACCGTTGTGAGATACCCACAAACTTAAATCTGCGTGATTTGCTTTGAATAATTTTTTCAATTCGATCAATCCGGCTTCACCACCTGCGGCGGCTTTGGCTTGAAATATCGAATCGCGATCCTGCCATCCGGCATCAAGCGTGTAGATATCCGGAGTCAGATCCAATTGCGAAAATGCTTTGACAAAACTCCGGTAGTTGTCGCCGCCGATGATGTATTCATAACTTCCGGTATACGGTTCGCTCCAGAATGAGCAAAAACTGAACAGAGCTTTGTCTGCTCCGGGCAGTTTTATTGAATCAAGATAATTGCGGAACGCCCTTTCAGGATCATCGGCTTTGCCGTATATAGCACTGATCGTGACCAATCTGCCGTTTTCCCAAACCGGATGCTGGCGCAATTCCCAAGTGCTGGAATGCTCATTTTGAGCGCGGACGATGTTGAAACCGGCCTGATGTTCCAATGCAGCGAAATATTTTTTTCCGATCAAAGGATAACCGCATCCGGGCATGACGCCGCCGCCTTCTTCATCGGATAACTCCATGGACAACTGACTGCATGAAGCTGCATAACCGCGCATTTTCAAATCCGGATCATCAACCGTTTGCCGGTCGATCACCAGATAATCGGGGGTCGGATATTCCGTTTCTGAGGTTATCTCCACGGTTTTCCGGAAAAATCCCTCCTGAGAAGTTATGTTTACGGACATGAAAATATCTCCGGAACGGAATTTCCCGTTGCCGAGAGATTCCCATTTGCAGATATTTCCGGCAATGCTCAATTCCACAGCCGGATGATCCGCTATGTTTTGCTGCAGTTCGAGTGACATATTCAAAAATTCTCCCAATCAGAACCCCCCAAACTATTTTTGCGGCTTCAACAGTTTAAACCAGCGGGTTTCGCCATATTTCATCGCAATGGTGATACTTTGGCAATTCTTTTTAATTATTTTTACTTCGGATTTGCCGTTAACGATCGCCGCTGTTGCCAGATCTGCCACGTCTGCAGGCTCAGCCCATTGCAGAGTTTTTTCTCCGTCAGAGGTTGCATGAATGGCAATAATACCGTTTCCAGCATAGGAAATTTCTCCCAGCGGGGCAAACGGAACGATCCCGGTTTCCAGAGCCAGCTGCCGGAAAAATCCCGGATCGACCGCCAAACCCAACGGAATACTCAAGTACACCGCAGTCCAGTTTTTGTGCCGCTTGACGGCTGCACCAACCAGTCCCGTGCGGGCCAGATATGCCAGCGGTTTGGCTCCCGGGTCATCGACATAATATAACGGTATGGCAAATGGACCGGCAGATATCGGAGCTGCGTTTTTGATAAAACGGGATAACGGATCGGAGAAACGTTCCGGACCGAATGCCGCCAATCCCGTCATATTGTTGGGGGCGGATTTGACATCCATCCCGGTCAGACGGCGGATATTTTTCTCAAAACCTCCCGGTGCAGTGCGTCCGGCATCAAAAACGAATACCAGAATGTTTCCATTTTTTTGCAGATTCTTTTCAACAAATGCGATCTGTTCTTCGGTCATGGTCGTTCCCAACGCGAAAACATTGATTTTCGCAGCTTTGCGCTCCGGATGGGTGAGGTCGCTGAGCAAATATTGCTGAACACCGACTCCGGATTGGAAAAGT
The DNA here is from genome assembly GCA_017504435.1 of Lentisphaeria bacterium. Taxonomy (GTDB): domain Bacteria; phylum Verrucomicrobiota; class Lentisphaeria; order Victivallales; family Victivallaceae; genus UBA1784. Next base: position 6,008 of record JAFVRD010000015.1, read on the forward strand.
ACGCGCTGACCCTGATGAGTGGAGTGCTGATCGACAGACCAACCGAAACGGTCTCCCATCATCGTCCGGGCTTCTTCGTCCCAGAAAAATGCGATCTGATCATCCAATTCGATCGTTGGCGCATCATGTTTGGCTGCGGCGAATGATTCCCGGATGGTATCGCCCATCTCATATTGGTAGGATGAATTACCACCGATAGTCAAATACCAGTAGCCTTGACGGTTGGTGAGTGCCGGTGCCGCCATTTTACGGGTCATGTTGAGGAAGCCGTCCGGGCCGTGTTCAACTCCGTTCCAACGGATGGCATTGCTGGTGCCGTAGACGGCGACCGGGGAATAACTGGTACGCAGGTCAAGTTCATCCAGATATACTTTTTTATGCAATACTGCAGATGCAGGAGGCTGATGCACCCGTCCGACTGCACCATGCAGACGGCTGACCCCGTAGGGCGGCACGCTGACCATGATATCAAACGGGGAATGTTTCAGCAAATGTCCCATGGAAGTACCGAAATAATAACGGGACTTCAACAGTTTTTTGCCCATTCCGCGTTCAAATTCGGTGGTGCAAAATCCGAGTGTATCAGTGATGACTTCCGGATAAAGTTTGATGAAGTCAATGATTTTTCTCGCTTCCGGATCATTCGGATCACGCAGAAACCGGTGACGGTTGTATGCTTCTTTGGTCGGAAACGTAATAGTTTCAAAAGTGAGTTTTTCATCGCCCCATGCTTTGCGGAGCGCATTGACATCGTTGCGGTAATATTTGCGGATGGCATCTTTCATTGCCGCCAGATTGCCCGGTGAACGATCCATCATTTCAGCGAAATCGTTTTTGCGCGGGCGGTAGAACCACTGACCGTCTCCGCCACCGAAAACATGAATACCCACTACAGCTTTGCCCCACGGTTTGGTTTTCAGATATTTCCCGAGCGCAAAAAGGAATTTGCCGCATTCCCGGCGGAAATCCGGAGCTGTAAAAGAAACGTAAGGATATTTTTGTCCTTTGCGTTCCGGATAATATCTGGCATCCGGCGGATTCATGTAAGCTATTTTATCATTGATATCCCGCCATGCTGCATCTGGATAGACATTGCCGAAATCCAGAGCCGGATCAATACCGATCATCAATGCCACATTGGCATCCGGCGCATACGAAAGCGCATGCAGTAATTGATTGTCTACCTGAGAAAAGTCGTAAGTTCCATCACTTTGCCATGCCGGTACTCTGCGGCGGTTATCGATATTGATTTTAATAAAATGGATATCGGCATGACACTGTGCCATCAATTTGTAGATATTGCCGTCATATCCGGCGACACCGCTCATCGGGAAAAACGGTTTCATTTCCGCGGTCTGCCGCCGGTTCAAGTGGTCGAGCAGAGCCTGTCCGGTCAGCAGCCGTTCCCGGTCGGTATCGCGGGGCATGGGTTGATAAACATTGTTGGGATATTCCCGCAAAGCCAGATCGGCAAGTGCGATTTTGCATTGGGCGGCATCGGAGATCAATTCGACCTGTAAAGTTAATGGCAAATTGGATTTCCGGGTATTGAACTGCAGCGGAAGCAGTGTCCATTTGCCGTTCTTCCGCAGCGGTGTGACCGGGTTGTACTGACGGAAAGTCTGGATGACTTTGCCGTTTGCCATAACTTTGACCTGCAGAATAAGACTGCCGCCGGAGACCGAATCTTCCAGGACTTTATGGTATACCGTTAACAAATAACGGGTATCGGGGCGTATCGCAGTACCGGAATTGACCAGCTGCAGCATCCCGGTGTTGCGGTTGCGTTCCATAATTACGGTTTTTTTGCCGTTGAAAAGCAGCGCATCACCGGCGATGATTCGGTCATCATTCAGTGTCGGGACAATGGGTTTTTCTGTCGGCAACACCGGAATATCCTGTGATTTCCCGGTATATCCGGGGACGTTTACGGCTGTCCAATTGACAGGATAATTTTCCAAAGCTGCATTTTTGAGCAAATTACCTTTGTCCCGGCGGATTTCGACCCGGTTGCTGTAAGATTCCGGCAGATCAAGAAGCAATTCGCCTGCTTTTTCTGCGGTAATTATCATCGGATCTCCGGCGCTGTGGATCAGGAAAAATTTATCGCCGGGAGCGACGGACATCCGCGGTGTCACCCGCAATTTTTGAGCTGCGCCATGAGCGAAGTAATCAAAGGTGATATAATTGTTGTTATTTGACCGGACGGTGAATTTCAACGGTTTGCCATTCAACTGCTGTACCGGGCAGGGACGGGGACGGTCAAGGATAATATTGCGGAGCATCCCGTCCGGATTGCCGCCGAGGATAAAGGTGTCTGCGATCGGCAGGATATCGCGTTTCAGAGAAATGAGTTCTTTATCATCGACTTTGACAGAAACAGAACCGTTCTGCCAGAGCAATTCAATTTCGTACCACACCGCCCATTGAAATTTTGCCGGTGCAGAGAAGGTTTCTTTACCGATATGCAGAGAGATATCATCTTCAGTCAGACTGAGTGCGACCGGACCGCTGGCAAAAAAGGTTTTTCTGCCGGGGGTTGAGAAATGGGGATAATAGTCAATATTGAATTTGCCGCATTTTTGATCTGCCTGTCCGGAAACTTTTACTTCCAGCGGATCATAATCGCCTTTGCCGGTTGCATCGATCGCTGAAAAACTGGTATGCGGCATTGCTTCCGCCTGTCCGGAAATAATCATGCCGCCCGGTCGTACCGGTGCAGATGTCGGCACAGTTACCGCGCTGTAACAACATGCACCGGCAAGAAAAATTGTGGAAACAAATATTTTTTTCATAGCCTTATGTATTCTTAAATTTATTATTGGAACAAAACGCTGCTTCCTTCATATTTGCCGTATGCAACATCCGGGATCCAGGCTTCTTTCACAGCTGCGGCATGACCATCGGAATAAGAGATATTTGCCTTGCCTTTATGTTTGTAATCTATTGCCCGGTCGGTAACGTTTTCCAGTTTCAGGTGCTTTAACTCTGATGCTTTATAATTTAAGGCATTGCCGTCAAAAATGAAAGCACTTTTGGCATGATTTTTGACTACTGAATTTTTACGGGCTGTAACGGTAAGACTTTCTCCATTTTCATAATATTGTCCCAACAGAGTATCGTTGTAGGAATAGTTGAACGCATTGCATTTGTTTTTACCATAAGTTCCGCCTTTGCTGGGATCGGAATATATCCAGTTCCGGACATTGCCATTGCCGTCATTGCTCTCCACCGGGCAGATAAACATTTGGAAATATTTCCTTTTCAGATCATAGTCTGCATGAGTTTCATAGGGAGCGAAATTGTCATAAATATACTTTACATCGCCTTTTAAGCGGTAAGTGCTCAACAAAATGGAGTAAGAACCAATACTGCCGCCGGTGTTGAGCCTCATGTAGCCGAGGGGAAAATAAGAGTTATAATCGTTTTGATACATAGTACTGTATTTCCCGATTTCCCCCATTTGAGACAGACAAGTGGAAGCTTTGGCGCGGCTGCGGGCCTGCTGCAGTGCCGGCAGCAGCATTGCTGCCAGAATAGCGATGATGGCAATTACCACCAAAAGTTCAATCAGCGTAAAGCCGACTTTGGAGGTGCTGCCTGTAAACCCAAACGGGTTTACTCTCCTGATGTCAGGAGAGTAAACCTTTTTATCATTTGTTTTTTTCGGAACCGGATATGCTATCATAAAATTACCTCTCCGGAATAAAATTTTATTTGTTGTCCGGCAGACGATCTACCCAGACACGCATTTTTCCAAGCGAATTTCCATAACTGGAACGGCTGCTGTGTCCCATTCCCGGTTCCAGAATCAGAACTTTTTTAGCGGAGGGGATTACGTTGAAAGCCGCACATATTCCGGACGGCGGACAGGTGGTGTCGGCAAGTCCGGCGATCATCCAGACCGGAACATTGATTTTTTTGCAGAAATTGATGACATCATAATATTTTGCAGTTTCGCCGGTGGCAGCAATTCGTGAGTGAACCAACCGGGGCCATCCTGAACGGCGTCCGACGGTAAAGCCGTGATGATCACAGAGCGCAGTGACATTGAGACACAGTGCTTTGATCGAAGGATTGAATGCCGCCAGCATCGCCAGTATCCCGGCACCCTGACTTTCACCGAATGCACTGATTTTGTTTTTGTTGATTTCAGGACGTTCTGCCACAAAATCGATCAGACGGCCGAGACCGCTGACTGCGCGGTAGAAATAATATGTTTCTCTGGATTCCCGTCCTGCAAACCGGTAGTGCAGCGGTCTGCAGACTTGGTCATACGCTTTGCTGCGTTCTGAACCGCTCAGAGTCGGTTGGAAGCTGTGAACGCTCATCCACAAAATTGCATACCGGTTGCCGAACTGATTGAGTACCGGAATATTTCTGCCTGAACCGCTTTGGTCTACAGAGAGCAGCAGCGGATATTTTTGATTGCCTGCCGGAATCGTCAGCATACCATAGACTCTGCCGCCGGGAGCGGCAACACTTACTTCGTAGCATGTTTGTTTCTCATTGGACCACTTATCTAATTTCACAACTTTGGGATCAAGCGGCAATTTTTTGGCTTCAGCAATGGCATTTTCCCAGAATTTGTCAAAATCAGCCGGAGTCTCTGCCGCCGGAGTGATTTTTTCCGGGTCATAAGCTGCGCCGGAAATGACATTGACTTTTTTGCCGTTCAGCACTCCGGAAACATGCAGTTGCAGCACGCCGGGGGCATCCAGTTTGGCAGTGATCTTGCCGCCCTGGGCAGAATCGATTTCCGTTTCAGAAATTTTTTTGCCGCCATCCAGAGACAATACCGCTTTGAGTTGAGTGGCAGGAGCTTCGGTATCTGGAGAGACTGTGAAAGTTGCTTCTTCGCCGCTTTTGTAAATGGCATTGCTGCGGTCAGTGGTGATCGTTATCGCTCCACTGAGGGCAAAAAACATTGCCACAGATACGGACAGAAATACATGTTTGAGGTTCATAAGTCAAAACCCTTTCTACTTTCAGAAATTTTATTTCAACAATTCACCCCGGTTGTCGATGACCTTCTTAATGGTGGCAACAAACCGGTCGATCTCGTTTTTGTATTCCAGAGAGACAAAGCGTGAGAAGCGGAAAACTCTGCTTCTTGCCGCTTCAGCTACCGGCAGTGCGCCTTTGCCCTGACGGACATCGCGCTGACCGAATGCCAGTGCGGTCGGTTTACCCTGGAAAAATACATCCGCTTCGTTGAATACCGGATGCAAATGCAGCGGGAAGTTGCCCAGAGGACCAACCGGCAGATTTTCGGCAACCATTGCGGCAATAAATTTATCCAGACTCAAGCCGTCAAGCTCTTCGGGATTGTAGTGGCACGCAGAGCTGTACCATGCACCTTTGGTAGTGCCGGAACCTTTCGCGGGACGGTGGGTGCACAGACCGGGGAGTTTATCCATTTCATCACAGAGATACTGCATGGCTTCTTCGATTTTAGCGACCCGTTCCGGGAAATATTTGAGCTGTACCAATCCGAGGGCGGAACACCACTGATTCATGCGGTCTTTTCTGCCGCCGATGGGCACCCCGGCAAAATGAATAAGTTCCGGATCAGTGATGAAACGTTCACTGCTGTTGAAGTTATTGGCAACTCCGGTACGTTCATAATGGCCGTAGGAAATGCAGCGTTCATACAGATCGCGGTTGTTGGTGATGATGACACCGGCTTCGCCGAGAGCGAAAGATTTTCCGGTCATCATGCTCTGTCCGGCGATATCACCGATCGTTCCGGTCATGGTGCCTTTGTAGAGACAGGCATGGGAATGGGAAGCATCTTCAATAACTTTAACATTATGTTTACGGGCGATCGCCATGATTTCATCCATATCCGCCGGATGTCCGAGGTAATGCACAACGATGATCGCTTTAGTGCGCGGTCCGATGCGGTGCTCGATATCTTTGGGATCGATGCAGAGCGTCACCGGGTCGATATCGGCAAAGTTCACTGCAGCGCCGAGGGATATAGCTGCTGCACAGGTCGCCCAGTAGGTCAGGGACGGCGCAATGACTTCATCACCTGCACCGACGCCGCATGCCCACATCGCCGCATGCAAAGATGCGGTACCGCTGCAGTAACCAAGTACGTGTTTTGCGCCGACATATTCGGCATAAGCTTTTTCAAATTTTTTCGTGATTTCCGAACCGCTCATCTGCCGGTTGCGGAGAACTTCAAGAATAGCATTTTCATCTTCAGAGGTATAGACCGGCCACAAAGTGGCTTTATTGCTGCTGTTCCAATCAGAAGCGTTGTATTCGGCTTTACCGCCATTGATTGCTAAAATACTCATTTTTTTGTCCTCCCATTTTATTATGGTTTTACAGTGTTGTTTTTTTAGAGTTTATCTATAAGATAGCACTGTAAAAAATATTTGTCAAGCCTTTGGCATAAAATTTTGCATCTTGGCATATTTTTGAGCTGAAAATATCCGGAAAATTTTTCAAAAATTTAATTTGTTATAACGCTGGACCTTTCTATAAGCTCGCCGATAAGGAGTTCTGTCTTTATCGGTGCGTTTGTATCCATTGCTTTGCACAAAGCATTTATTGCCGCCTGTCCGGTTTCAAATGCAGGCTGGGCAAATGTGGTCAAGCCGGCTTTTGCTGCTTCCGGCCAGCTGACATTGTCATTGCTGATAATGGAAATATCTTCCGGGATGTTGAGTTTCAGTTCTTTACTGCACTCATATATCAATTGTGCGATGTGGTCACGTCCGGCAAATACCGCGCCTTTGCCGGAGTGTTTTTTGAGCATGTCCATAACGCACTGTTTCCGTTCTTTCTGGGAAAGTTTGGAATCTATTTCCAGTGAAAGTTCTGCATCAGGGGTCAAGTCATCTTCCGCCAGTGCCCCTTTTAATCCGGCAAGCATTTCCCGGTAGATGAAATTTTCATGGGAACCGCCGACAAAGCCTACTTTTTTGTGACCGTTTCCGACCAGATAACGTCCGGCATTTCTGCCGATCTGGCGGTAGTCCACCCGTATGGCAGGTACATCGGCATCCTGCTCCTCGTAATTGGCGACTATGTAAGGCAGGGAGAATTGCTTCATCGCTTCCCGGATGCGGGGAGGGAATTTCTCCAGAAAGATGATCCCGTTCAGGTTGTCATCGGTCAGCCGTTCATTCAAGCGGCGGTCGATAAAGTCGTTGTGGTAAAAGAACAAAACGATTTCAGCCCCCTGTTCATCTGCAGCAGTAGCCACTCCGCGGAGCAATTCAAAGTACTCGGTCACATTGAGACTTTTTCCATTGATGATGACCAGAAATTTTTTCCAGATGGCATCTTCGTTCCGGGTCAGTATTTTTACGCCTTTGCCGGGAACACGGCAGACCAATCCCCTGGCCGTCAGCTCATCTATGACTGTCTGCAATGCACCGCGTCCGATATTCAGCTGCCGGCAGATGTCCCGTTCTGCCGGCAGAAATCCGGATACACCGACTTCGCCGTAGCGGATAAGTTTCTCAAGTTTTTCCAAAGCATCAACAGTTTTTTGGTGCATCGGTTGACTTTCCTGTATGATTGTAATATATTAACATATAATAATATATACCGGTCTTTGCAAATTTGCAAATTTTTGTTTGGAATTAAAAAAACAACTTGCAAAAAACAAGCCATTGTGCTATATTATCTGCCATTGGCATAAAATAATTCAGGAGAAATTTTTATGAAAAAGCTTCGTTTTGCTTTTGCCGGATTCCGGCACGATCATATCACCTCGCTTTATCGCCGGATCTCATCCCGGCAGGATTGCGAAATAGTTGCTGCAGCAGAAGCAGATGAAAATACCCGTAATAAACTTGCGGCATCCGGAAAAGCCGTTATAACCCATTTTTCCATACCGGAGATGTTGGATACGGTGGATTGCGATGTGGTTGCGGTCGGCGATTGTTACGGACTGCGGGGGAGAACGGTTATTGATGCTTTGAAACGCGGCAAACATGTTATTTCAGACAAACCGCTTTGCACTTCGCTGGAGGAACTGGCGGAGATCCGGAAACTGGCTTCTGAAAAAAATCTTTCAGTCGGCTGCATGTATACGCTGCGGGATTCAGCGGCAGTTGCCGGAGTCAAAGAGCTTGTCGATGCCGGTAAACTCGGAGAGATCATGCAGGTGCAATTTACCGCTCAGCATCCGTTGATGCGCAATTCCCGGCCGGGCTGGTATTTTGAAGACGGCATGCATGGCGGTACGATCAATGATATCGGTTGTCATGCTTTTGACATCATTCCTTATCTGACCGGTTCACCCATCAGGAAAGTGGTTGCCGCCCGTTGCTGGCAGGCACTTGAAAAGGACAGCAATTTTGCTGATGCCGGTCAGTTCATGCTGGAACTTGCCAATGGCTGCGGGGTGATGGGGGATGTTTCCTATTCCGCTTTGAATGTGGCAGGATATTCGCATCCGGCTTACTGGAGATTTAATTTGTGGGGAACGAAAGGAATGGTTGAATTTCACCACACATCCGAAAAGTTGAGTTGCTTTTTCAACGGTACGACCGGCGAATCCCAGCTTGCTGTTCCTGCGGTGTCCGGAGAGGGATATCTGGAAGGCTTTTTGCGGGAGATCGCCGGTGAAAAGGCGGTGGTTTCCACCGAAAGTGTTCTGGAAGCCGCATATTGGAGTTTGTCAGTTCAGGCAATTGCCGATGCTGAATAAGCAAATGTCTTACCGAATTTGATTCTGCGAAAGGGTATGAAAATGAAGATCATTGATGCACACAATCACCCGGATTGGCTGGGTATTGACCTGCCGCGTTTTTTGAAAAACATGGATGAGTACGGTATTGATAAAACCTGGCTGCTGGGGTGGGAGTGTCCCCGGAACGAATACCATGACGGCACTCCGTCGGTGGTGGCAGGTCCGCTGCTTGGGGTGTCGACCGGTCCGATACCGTTTGCCAGATGTGTATCTTATGCCGAGCGCGCTCCGGAACGTTTCATTCTCGGTTATGCCCCTGATCCGCGGGATGAGGATGCCTGCCGCAAACTTTGTGCAGCCAAAGAGATTTACGGAGCCAAAATCTGCGGTGAAGCCAAGTGGCGTATGATGTACAATAATCCGGATTGTCTGCGTTTGTTCCGCACTGCCGGAAGACTCAAAATGCCGGTAACGATGCATTTCGGGTATGATTTGCAATTCACCTATGAAGATCGCCGCCGGGAGTGGTTCGGTGGCACGATCGACACTCTGGAAGATGTGTTGAGATCCTGTCCGGATACAAAATTTCTGGGGCATGCGCCGGGATTCTGGGTGCATATTTCAGATGATGAACTTTGGAAAGGTTGTGAATATCCGGAAAATGCTCCGGTTATCAGGGATGGCAGAATTGCTCAATTACTGCGTAAATATCCCAATTTATTCTGTGATATTTCCGCCGGTTCCGGATTGTATGCATTGTCGCGTGATCCGGGACATGCCAAAGATTTTATATTGGAATTTCAGGATAGAATATTGTATGCCAGGGATTGTTTTCATAACCGGCATCAGGATTTTATCAACTCTCTGGAACTGCCGGAAGCGGTGCTTGCCAAACTTTATCACGGTAACGCAGAACGTTTGCTGGAGGAATAGGTCATGGCTGAAAAAATTGGTTTCGGTATTATCGGCAGCGGCATGATCGCCGATGTTCATGCCGCTGCGTTCCAGCACACTGAATCTGCAGAATTAATTGCCGTTTACGGCAGAAATCAGGAAAAAACCGCGGCATTGGCGGCAAAATACAATTGCCGTGCCTGCACCTCACTGGAGGAGCTGCTGGCAATCCCGGAAATCCAGGCTGTGACTGTGGCGACTCCATCTGGAGCGCACCTTGAAACTGTATGTGCCGCTGCCCGTGCCGGCAAACATGTGCTTTGTGAGAAGCCGTTGGAAATATCATTGGAACGGGTCGATGCCATGATTAAATGCTGTCAGGAAAATGCGGTGGTATTATCCAGTATTTTTCAAACCCGTTTCTACCGTGCGGTAGAGTTGGTGAAAAAAGCCTTTGATGCCGGACGTTTCGGCAAGATGGTGCTGAGCAGTATGCAAATGCGCTGGTTCCGCAATGAAGATTATTTTGCAAAATCTTCCTGGCACGGCACCTGGCAGATGGATGGCGGCGGCGTGTTGATGAATCAGGCGGTGCACTCTCTGGATATGATGCTCTATATCAATGGTGCGCCGTCGGAGGTGTTTGCTTTTTCCGGTACGCTCACTCATAATATCGAAGTCGAGGATAATCTGTGCGCAGCTGTCCGCTATAAGAATGGTTCTCTGGGAACTATCGAAGTCAGTACCTCATGTGAACCTGGCTTCCCGCGCCGGGCGGAATTTTCCGGAACCGGAGGATCGGTAACGATTGAGGAAGACACGATCACCCGTTGGGAATTTGTCGATGCTCTGCCGGAAGATGCGGATATCCGCCGTGAATTCGGCGGAGTCGCCGATGCCAAAGGCGGGTCATCCCCTGCCAATGTTGCTGTTGACGGTCATGCCTTGCAAATTGAAATGCTGGCAAAAAACATCCGAACCGGCGGCAGTTTGCTTATGGATGGCAGTGAAGGACGCAAGGCGGTGGAACTGGTCTGCGGTATTTATGAATCGGCACGCAGCGGCAAACCGTTTCGCTTTTAAAAAGTTTCCGCAATTTGACCGGATGGGTTCGGACATGACCGGATCCATCCTTTTTTTTATTTTATTTACCAGCAGTTTACCGCTGAATAAATTTTATTTTCTACTTGAAAAACCCTCTTTAACGGTGTATTTTTACAATGAGATCATCAAAAGTAAATATTGGAGAAATACTCAAAAAAGTAAGTTTTTGAAAATCGCATAACCATCCTGTTTTATGGATGGAAAAACATATCGCGCACCAACGAAACCGCCAAAATTTCAACAACAGCGCGTCTCAGGTCAGTCCGTTCTATACGGCCCGACTCTTTGCGCTGTTGTGGGCCTTGGCGGGCCTCGTTGGTACATTGAGTCGGGACCGTTTTTTTTGTCCCGGAGATGAGGAGAGGCTGTCTGATGAAAAAGTTTATTTCGGGAGTTTCGGCATGAAACTTGGTATTACCGGGAGCCGGAGCAATACCGAATTTGATTTTACGGCACTGTTCAGCCGTCAGGTCAAAGAGTTCAATTTTTTTCTTGGCAGACGGCGTATAACATCGCTCATTACCGGTGGGGCCTCAGGAATTGATACTCAGGCAGAAAAATGTGCAAAAAAGTTGAATATTCCGTGTCAGATAATCCGGCCGGATTATTCCAGATACCATCGCAACGCACCATTGAAACGTAATTTGCAAATCATCGAAAAATGTGATGCGTTGTTGGTGATCTGGAACGGCAGTCCTGCCAGCCGTGGTACTGTTTATACGGCCAGTCATGCTCTGAAATCAGGCAAGCCGGTATTTGTCATACTTGCCGCCGGAAAAAATATTGCTGCTTGTATCTGTAATATTCACGATGATACGGTATTTGATATCCGGTTTCAGAAATAACCGTCAATTATCAGACCAGAGTGATTTTTCCCGAATCATTGCGGCGTGCTTCCAGCATGATCGTGACCGGGCCGTCGTTGCACAAAGACACTTGCATGTCAGCTCCGAATATGCCGCATTCCACCGGAACAAATTTGGCGGCATCGCTTTTGAAATTTTCATAAAGCTGATTCGCCAGATCCGGTGCAGCGGCATTGCCGAAATAAGGACGGCGTCCCTGAGTGGTATCTGCAAACAGCGTAAATTGAGAGATGACCAGCATTGCTCCATTTACATCAGTCAGCGAACGGTTCATTTTGCCATTTTCATCCTCAAAAATACGCAATGCGGCACAGCGTTCCGCCAAATATTTCCCGATATCAGCATCATCTTCAGGTGCTATTCCGAGCAGGATCAGTAATCCCTGACCGATTTTTCCGGTGATATTGCCGTCAATTTCCACTGAAGCGTGACGGACACGCTGGATCAACGCTCTCACCGTATCAACCGGGTAAATTCGTTGCGGGTTGCCAGTTCACGCCGGAAACTGCCCAGCATGGAACTGGTGGTCATGACGGAATTTTGTTTTTCCACTCCCCGCATTTGCATGCACAAATGGCGGGCATCCATGACCACTCCGACACCTTCTGCATCCAGAATATCTGAAAGAGCATGGGCGATCTCTTTGGTCAAACGTTCCTGCACCTGCAAACGGCGGGAAAACATATCCACGATACGGGCTATTTTGCTGACTCCGATGATTTTCTTTTTGGGGATATATCCGACATGACATTTGCCGAAAAACGGCAGCATGTGATGTTCGCACATACTGAAAAATTCAATATCCCGCACGATCACCATGTCATCAGATTCAGCTTCAAACAAAGCTCCGTTGACAACATCTTCCAATTTCTGATGATATCCTCTGGTCAGAAAACGGAGGCTGCGATCCACTCTTTCCGGCGTTTTTATCAAACCTTCACGTTCCGGGTCCTCGCCGAGTTCAACGAGGATATCCCGGATCATTTCCTGCATTTCCATAATATCACTCAACCGCGTTTGCTCAAAACATCATTTTCATATTTACGGATACGTTCCAGCACTTCAAAACCGCCGGGAACGCCGCAACGATCGCAATATTCTGCCCAAATGGGGGCAAAAGGCAGGTTTTTCAACTCTTCAAGCAGCAGCAACCGGGCACTGCGGTCATTTTTCTTTTCGGCTTCTGCGAGCAGTTCGGCCGGTTCAAGCAGCGCAAAAAGCAGGGCTTTATAAGTATTGCGCATACCGATGCTCCATGCTGCCAGCCGGTTGATCGAAGCGTCGAAATAATCCAGTCCGATGTGGACACGTTTTTCAAATCCGTGACGGATGATTTCCGAGGCGATCGCCTGCAATTCATTATCCCAGCAGACCACATGGTCACTGTCCCAGCGGACACCGCGGGAGACGTGCAGCAGTACATCTTCTACAAAAAGCAGCGCACTGGAGATTTTGTCGGAAATAACTTCAGTCGGATGGAAGTGACCGGCATCCAGACAGAGAGCTTTGTTGTTGGCAACGGCGTATCCCATATAGAATTCATGAGAACCGACCGTACAGCTTTCCGCACCGATGCCGAAAAGTTTGCACTCCACTGCATCGATATTGTATTTGCGGTCGATCGTTTCGGCAAACATGGCGTCCAGAGAATCTTTCAAACGCCGGCGGGGGGCAAGCCGGTCGTAAGGAGTATCTTTGGAACCGTCCGGAATCCAGAAGTTGGTTACGCAAGTATTGTTGAGACGTTTGCCGAATGCTTCCGCGATTTTGCGGCAGGCAATGCCGTGTTCGACCCAGAATTTGCGGACATTGTCATCTGCGGAAGAGAGTGTTCCTTCGGTTGCCAGCGGGTGAGCAAAGAAAGTGGGGTTGAAATCCAATCCCAGATTTTGCTCCTCTGCAAAATCCAGCCAGTTGGCAAAATGGGAAACATCCAATTCGTTGCGGTCGACTTTTTTGCCATTGGTTTCTGCGTAAATGGCGTGGATATTGAGCCGTTTTTTTCCGGGAATGAGTTTCAGCACTTCAGCTATGTCCGCCCGCAATTCTGCGGCGTTGCGGGCGCGGCCGGGATAATTTCCGGTGACTGCCAGACCTCCGTCCAGAGAACCGGCATTTTCAAATCCGGCAACATCATCACCCTGCCAGCAATGCATGCTGACCGGAATTTCATTCAAACGGGCAAATGCCGCTTCCACATCAACACCGATACCGGCATAAAATTTTTTGGCATTTTCAAAACAGTTGCTCATTTTCAGCCTCTTTTGTGTGGTTAATAAATCCTTATTGTTTTATTTCTTTCATTTGAGGTAATATAGCACCGAAAAAAGTTTTTTCACCCTTTTTTATTTACCAGACAAAAATTTTTTTGCAAAATTCCTGTTTTTTGCACTTTTTTCCTGCACGGATGAAGGTTATATTTAGTCTTTGACAGTATATTGAAATCAACGCTAACTTTGACAGATCATGGAAAATACTCCGAAATCACTGCGGCTGCATTTTGCGATCGCCGGCAGAATCAATGCCGGTAAATCCACTTTGTTCAATCTTATTTCCGGTCAGGATGCCGCCATTACTTCGTCTGAACGCGGAACGACGACAGATGTGGTGGAAAAGGCAATGGAACTGCGTCCGCTGGGGGCGGTCGTACTGCTGGATACTGCAGGTACCGATGATGATTCGGCACTTGGAGCCAGCCGTTTTGAACGTACTGCCAAAGCACTTGACCGGGCGGATCTTGTTGTTTTGACCGTTGTGGCAGAGCAGTGGGGAGCTCCTGAGGATTCTCTGGTTTTGGAGGCCGGAAGGCGCAAAATTCCACTTTTACCGGTGATAAATTTGCAGGACGGTCATCCGGTCAATGGGGAATTTATAAATTTGGTTCAGCAAAAATGCGGTGTTGTTCCGCTGCATGTCAATGCCGCTGACCGGAGTGAACGTGCCGTTTTTCTTGACAAACTGACTGATGCAGCAGGGGTGCTGCTGCCGGAAGAAAAGAGCGTACCGCCGCTGTTGAGAGATTTGCTTGCGCCCGGAGCATTGACGGTATTGATGACTCCGATCGATCTTCAGGCCCCGAAAGGGCGGTTGATCCTGCCGCAGATTCAGGCTATCCGTGATGTTTTGGATGGAGACGGGGTGGTGGTCACTGCCAAAGAAAATGCGTTCCCGGCGGTTTACAGTAAGTTGACTGCTTTGCCGGATCTGGTCGTCTGCGATTCTCAGGCGGTAAAAATAATGATTGAAACCACGCCGTCGCAAGTGCCGCAAACGACTTTTTCTATTTTGATGGCGCGAATGAAAGGAGATCTCAATATCCTTGCTGCCGGATGTGCGGCGATAAATTTTTTGCGTCCGGGAGACCGGGTGCTGATTGCGGAAAGTTGCACTCATCATGCCGGAAATGATGATATCGCCCGTGTGAAAATCCCCCGTTTGCTGGAGAAAAAGGTCGGTGGCAAACTGCAAATAGATTTTGCATCCGGAGCCGACTATCCCGCCGGGTTGTCCGGTTACAAACTGATTGTTCACTGCGGAGGATGCATGCTCAATCGCAGAGCCATGCTGAACCGGTTGAAAAAGGCGGAACAAGCCGGCGTTGCCATTACCAATTTCGGGATGTGCATATCCTGCTGTACCGGTGTGCTCGAAAAGGTGCTTTCACCATTCCGGGATGCGCTGAAATCGTATCGGAATGCTCTTGACAAAAATGGATTTTGAGTGTAAATTATCCGAGTGAAGAAGTACAATATTTTCTGCAGTAAAAACATCAATATATTTTTTTGAGAGGATTTGAATGAAAACAGAATTTGATTTTCTGAAAAGTATTGCTCCTGAACCGGGCAATCTGATCAAAGGTCTGCAGTTGATTCAGGCCACGGAGGGATACATCTCTGAAGATGGTATCCGTGCCGCGGCTGAATATTTCGGCAGACCGGAAGCTGATGTGGAGGGCGTGGTCTCTTTTTACGCTCAGTTCAAGCGGGTCAAACCCGGGAAATTCCAAATTTCTGTGTGTGATGGAACGGCGTGCCACCTCAAAGGGGCACCTTTGGTTCACGAATGGCTCTATCAGGATTTGAAACTTAAACCCGGTGAAACCTCTCCGGACGGATTGTTTTCTCTGGAAACAGTTGCCTGCCTCGGCTGTTGCAGTCTGGCTCCTGTCATGAGTGTCAACGGCAGAGTCTACGGTAAACTTGAACGTAAAACCATGATGAAGATTCTGAAGGAGTATGCCGACAAATGAGTAAGATCGTTGCCATTAAAATCGGACTTGCCAGCTGCGGTATAGCTGCCGGAGGTGAGGCGGTTCTCGCTGAATTGAAAAAAGCCACTGATCTGCCGGTCATTGAAGTCGGTTGTATCGGACACTGCTACGCTGAACCGCTGGTTGAGGCATGTCTGGACGACGGAAGCAGTGTGATTTACGGCAATGTCAAGGCTACTGAAAAGGATATTCAAAATATTCTTTCACTTGCCGAAGAAGGACGTTTTGAGATCCCGGCTGCCCGTAAAGCCAAAGAATTGGTGAAAGTTCTCGCGCTTGCCGGAAAAATTTCTCCGGTAGATTTTGATGATTACACTGCCAACGGCGGTTATGAAGGTTTGAAAAAGGCCCGGATGATGAAACCGGAAGAGGTCATCGAGGAGATCAAACTTTCCGGATTGCGCGGTCGTGGCGGCGGCGGATTTCCTACCGGTATGAAATGGGGATTTCTTGCTGCCAAACCCGGTTTTGATAAAACTGTTATCTGCAATGCTGACGAGGGTGACCCGGGAGCATTCATGGATCGTTCCCTTATGGAAAGCGTTCCGCATCAGGTTTTGGAAGGTATGCTTATTGCGGCATACGCTACCGGGGCCAGCCGCTTGATAATCTATTGCCGTGCGGAATATCCCATGGCGATCAAGCATCTTAAAATCGCCATTGAACAGATCAATGCCCACAAGATCAACTGTTTTGATGACCGCACCATAGAAATTTCCATCAAAGAAGGTGCCGGAGCGTTCGTATGCGGTGAGGAAACTGCACTGATTGCCTCTCTGGAAGGTCAGCGTGGTATGCCGCGTTTCCGGCCGCCGTTCCCGACCGACAGCGGTTATCAGGGTAAACCGACCATGATCAATAACGTGGAAACGTTCGGAAATGTTCCGATCATTCTGCGTGAAGGCGGCAAAAATTTTGCCTCCGTCGGTTCTGAAGGCGGAAGGGGAACCAAACTTTTTGCTCTTGCCGGGGATCTTAAATATCCCGGTTTGGTTGAAGTTCCCATGGGAACCACCCTCCGGGAAATCGTTTTTGAGATCGGCGGAGCTGATCCGGATCATGTCAAAGCTGTTCAGACCGGAGGACCTTCCGGCGGATGTATTCCGGTGGAAATGTTTGATACGCCGGTGGATTATGATTCACTGCGTTCTCTCGGTGCGATCATGGGGTCAGGCGGTATGATCGTGATCGGCAATGACCGCTGCATGGTGGAAACCGCCCGTTACTTCCTTGACTTTACCCACCGTGAAAGCTGCGGCAAATGCACGTTCTGCCGGGTGGGAACGACCCGGATGTTTGAGATACTTGAACGTATTGTCGCCGGAAAAGGTTGTGAAGCCGATCTGGACACTCTTGAAGATCTCGGTAAAAAAATCAAAGCCGGTTCGCTTTGCGGATTGGGACAGACAGCTCCCAATCCGGTGCTGGCGACATTGAGATATTACCGTCACGAATATCTGGAACACGTCAATGAAAACAAATGCCGTGCCATGCAGTGCAACGCGCTGGTGGATATCTATATCAACAAAGACAATTGTGTCAAATGCAAGATGTGCCTGCGCAGCTGTCCGGTCAATGCGATCAGCGATGACTTTGTTGTCGATCCGGCAGTTTGTACCAGATGCAACAGCTGTCTGGACAGTTGTCCCAAGAAAACCATCATCCGTGTTGCCAAAGGAGAAGCTAAATAATGAATATCGAATTTTTTCTTGACGGCAAAGCGGTTTCCGCCCAGCCCGGTCAAACTGTAATGGATGTCGCTAAAGCCAATGGAATTTCCATTCCCGGACTTTGCGGTGAAAAACGAATCAGTAAAACCACCAGCTGTTTTGTTTGTGTGGTGCGCGATAAGAAAACCGGCAAGTTTCTGCCGTCCTGCTCTGCCCGTCCGGTTCCCGGTCAGGAAATCGAGGTGACTCATCCGGATGTGCTGGAAATGCGCCGTACTGCGCTCAACTTGCTTTTGAGTGAACACAACGGGGATTGTGAAGCACCCTGTACACTTGCCTGTCCGGCCCATGCGGCTGTGGAGGAATATGTGCGTGCCGCTGCCAACGGTGATTTTCAGGAGGCTCTGCGGATCATAAAAGAGCGCATTCCCATGCCGATGACCATTGGTCGGGTCTGCCCCCGTTTCTGTGAAAAACAGTGCCGTCGCAATGTGGATGGCGAGCCGGTGGCGATCAATGAATTCAAAAGACTTGCGGCTGACAAGTGCTATGAATCATACATGGAGGAACTTCCGGTTTCATGCGGTAAACATGTCGCTGTAGTCGGCGGCGGTCCTGCAGGGGTGGCGGCGGCATATTATCTGCGCCGTCTGGGAATCGATGCCACGATTTTTGAAATGATGCCCAAAGCCGGAGGAATGACCCGTTACGGTATTCCGGAATACCGGATGCCCAAAGATTTGCTGGACAAAGAACTTGCCCATCTGGAAAAAATGGGGGTCAAGTTTGAATTCGGAAAAAAACTCGGCGAAAATCTTCAGTTGGATGAATTGCAGAAAAAATATGATGCTGTCATCGTTGCTGTCGGCTGCTGGCAGGCATCCGGTATGCGCTGTGAAGGAGAAGAATTGGCAGTTGCCGGTATTGATTTTCTGCGCGATGTGATTGAGAATGATTGTCACGCTGCCAACCCCGGCAAGGTACTCGTTGTCGGCGGCGGTAACACCGCGATGGATTGCGTGCGTACCAGTGTCCGGCTCGGTTCTCCTGAGGTTTACTGCATTTACCGCCGTTCCGAAGCGGAAATGCCAGCTGAAAAAATTGAAATCCACGAGGCAAAAGAAGAGGGCGTCAACTTCCAGTTCCTTACCGCTCCGGTGAAATTGGAAAAACGCGGCGATAAATTGGTTTTGACCTGTCAGAAAATGGTTCTCGGTGAACCTGATGCCTCCGGACGGCGCAAACCGGTTCCGGAAGCCGGCAGTGATTTTGAGATCGAAGCCGATACCGTTATTGCTGCCATCGGTCAGAAAACTGCGGCTCCTGCCGGATTGCCGGTGAATCGTTACGGATGTATTGAAGTTGGTGCCGATGCTGTAACTGTTGCTGAAAAACTTTATGCGGCAGGTGATTGTGTTTCCGGTGCGGCAACTGTCGTTGAAGGTGTTGCCTCCGGACGGCGCGCTGCTCTTGCTGTTGCCAGAGATCTGCTGGGCATGCCCATGCCGGAAGAACCGTCAATCAATGTTTCCCGCGGCAAATGGCAGGATTTGACCAGAGATGAATTGGTCGTTCTGCGCGATAATCTTTCAGATGCTCCCCGCGAAAAACTCAATTATATTCCGTTGACGGAACGCAAAACGACTTTCAAAGAGGTCTGCTCCACTATGACTCCAGAGCAAATAGCTGCTGAAGGGAAACGGTGTATTGAGTGCAGCTGTTCGGACAAACATGATTGTAAACTCCGTCAGTTTGCTGAAGAAGCCGGATGCAAAACGGATGCCTACTCCGGTGTCCGTCAGGCGGCGGTTTATGATGTCCGTCATCCGGAGATCATTCAGGATCGCGGCAAATGTATCAAATGTGGCGTTTGCGTGAAGATCTGCAAAGAGGTGGTCAATAAATCGTTGCTTTCCTTGCAGAAACGCGGATTCAAAAGCTGTGTGAGTACTGCATTCGGAGTGCCGCTGCCTGACTCCTGCCGGGAGTGTGGAGAGTGCATCAATGCCTGTCCGACCGGAGCTTTGGATTGGCGGAAAAAACGTTGAATTATTGCATGAAACGTGCATTATTTATTACTTTGGGGTGCCGGCTCAATCATGCCGACACCGCATTGCTTGTGACCCGGCTGAAAAATGCCGGGTACGCTCCGGTTGACGGTGATGAACCGTCTCCGGATTTGATTGTTCTCAACAGTTGTGCCATTACAGCTGAAGCTGAAAAAAAAAGCCGTCAGCAAATCCGTCGGTTGCGCCGGGATTTCCCCGGTGCGGAAATTGCGGTTGCCGGATGTGCCGCCGAATTGGATCCGGAAAAAATGTTTGATTGCGGAGCTGATTTTGTATGGAGCAATCCGGACAAAAAAAATGTGTTCCGGCAATGTTCCGGACAAAAAAGCAATACCCTGAATGCCGACAGTTTTTCCGAGAATGTGTTTGCGGAATTTCCATTCCGGACCCGGGCATTTATAAAAATTCAGGAAGGTTGTGACAATCATTGTTCCTATTGTATTGTTCCCACGGTACGCGGACCTTCACGATCCCGAAAGTTTTCCGAATGTATTGCCGATTGCCGTCATGCAGTAGAGTCGGGATTTCCGGAGATAGTTCTGACTGGGGTTAATACCTGTAATTATTGCGATGACGGTAAAAAACTGCCGGATTTGATTCGCGAGATCGCGGCATTACCGGGGGATTTCCGGATCAGATTGAGTTCCACTGAACCGCATCCTGATGATTTGACGCTGCCGCATTTGATTGCTGATCCGGCCAATAAATTGTGCCGTTTTCTGCATTTGTCCATGCAGCATGGCAGCGACCGGATACTGAAGGCGATGTACCGTCGTTATACAGCGGAGCAATTTATGGATTTTGTGGATTTTGTCCGTAAAATCGTGCCGGATATCCATATCGGGACTGATTTTATTATTGGTTTTCCCGGAGAAAACGAGCATGACTTTGCTGAAATGCTGAATGTGGCAGAGCAAGTTGCATTCGCTAATATCCATGCGTTTATATATTCGCCGCGTCCGGGGACACCTGCGGCTGAATTGCCAGACCGGATCGCTCCGGAAGTTGCGAAGCAGCGGATGCAGCAGCTCCGGCGCATTGCTGAAATAAATTCACGGGAATTTGCGCTCAGTCAGCTGGGCAGGGAGACCCCGGTTATTTTTGAAAGGGCGCATGGCGGAATGCTGCATGGATGGAGTGATAATTATCTGGCAGTATCGGTGCCGGAGGGGACTTATCCGCAGGGTAAGATCATTTTGTTGAAAGCTGATGAAAAAAATCTGGCGGAAAATTTGCAAAGTGTGGTTTCCGGCGATATGTTATAAGATATGAAAAACATTATTACATCTCTCACATTAACAGGTTTGGTTCTCTTTTTTTGCGGTTGCGGCAAAGAGCATAAAGCTCCGCCCACTCAGAAATTGGAATTGACCGTTCGTTTTTTCCGCAGTATTGCGAAAAAAAATTCTGTTGCGGCGGTACAACAGGGGCGCAAGTTGTATGCCCTTGATCCGAAGCAGGATTATATTTTGCGGCTCATCAGTATTCAAGAGAGTAATGAGAGCGTTTTCAATGCCCAGACGTTGATTCGTCAGGGGCGAATCCAGGAGGCGTTGCCGATCATTGCCAGTGCCGCAAAACAATATCCGGAAAACCGTATGCTGGTGTCTGCATATCCCAAACTGGTTCAGCTGCGCAATGCCGAAAAGTTGCTGATTGCTATGAAAAATGCCAAAAATGCTTCAGCTATGAGAGGTGCAAGAATCGCTGCACGGGCAGGATTATCCAGAAATCTGACTCCCCAGTTGCGTAAATATTTGCAGGAATACGAGAAAATGGAGCAACGTATTACAGATAAAGAACGTCAACACACTCTGGATGCCAATGTCAACGCCAAACAAGATATCAAAAAAGCTCAGCAAGCTGCAGTTGAACGTGTTGCTAACGAGCGTTTTTATCAACAACAAACTGCGGAGAAACACGCAGAAGGCGAGGATGTGCGCCGTGAAGCCGGAGCTGTACCGTTTGAAAATACGGAGCAAAAAGTCAAATGAGTTTTTCTCTTGCCGCTTTTGCTGCCCGGTGTAATATTATTGAACCGGATAGATTTGCCGTCCGGTGTGAAAAATTACGCTGTTTTCTGGAAGATTACAATCACAATGTGAATTTGACCCGGATCACCGGCAAAGAAGATTTTGAACTTAAACATGCTGCTGATTCGCTGAGTATTTTTCTGCAATTTCCGGAACTGCTGAAAAAAAGTATCCGCATTGCCGATATCGGATGCGGAGCAGGTTTTCCCAGTCTGATACTTGCGTTGGCGGTTCCGGAATGGGATATTACGGCGATTGATTCGACCGGCAAAAAAATAACTTTTGTCAACAGTGCAGCTGGATATCTTGGATTGAAAAATCTCCGGACGGTGCATGGACGGGCAGTAGAATTGAATTGCAAAGCTGAATTCCGGCAGCAGTTTGATATCGTGACCGCCCGTGCGGTGGCGCCGTCTCCGAAAATATATAATGAGACCAAAAATTTTCTCCGGCATAACGGACGTTATATATTTTATAAAACTCCATCTCAGGCGGAAGAAGAGTTTCCGGAGCTTGCCAGAATAAAGAATGTCAGCTGGCAGTTGGGTGATGTTTTTGAATTGCCGCAGGACAGTGGCTGCCGCCGTTTTATAATCGGTGTACCCCGGTAAGTATATGAGCAAAAAAGGAAAGATATTATTTTTCATTTTTTGTCTGGCTGCGGCTGTATTGCTGGTGGTGACTGCCGCAGTTGCCTCCAACGTTCCGGAACGGCTCATTCGTCCGGATTCTGACGGATATCTTGCTCCTGCCCGTGCGCTGTCAGAAAATTTATCTTATCCAACTACAGTAAGACCGCCGGGGTATCCGGTGCTGGCGGCATTGATATATGCATGCGGCGGCAGTAATACGGCGTTGGCATTTACCGGTATACTGATTGCTGCCGGAGCATGTGGAGTTATTGGTTTTGCAGCCCGGAAATATACCGGGGACAGTCGGATCGCGGCTTTGGCAGTGCTTTTGACGGGGTTTAATATTACGATGATCGCCAATGCTCCGTTGTTGTTGAGTGACACATTGTTTTTTTTATTTGCCGCCTGGCAATTCTGGTGGTTTGCCGGATTTTGGCGGGATTCAGGAATCCCGGCATTGTGGGGGTGTGCATTTACTGCGGCATTGGGAGTGTTGATCCGGCCGATAAATATACTTTTTATAATTCCACTTATCGTATTGGTTTTGGTTCACGAAAAATTGCTGTTCCGTAAAAAAATCATAGCGTCAGTTGTGGCGGCAGGGATATTTTTTGCGGTAATAACACCGTGGATGTTTCGCAATTACAGTGCCGGAATGACATTTTCAATAGATACCAACACCGGAGCGATGCGTCACCAGAATGGTGCGATGCTGATGGCGGAGGTCAACGGGACAGATTTTGAGAGTGAAAAAAAACGTTTGCTCAAAGAAGAATCAGAAATGATTTTTCCCGATGCCGGCAGCCGGGAAAGGTGGCGGATCGCAGAATTCCGGAAAATGGTTGAACGTCATCCGTTTATATACCTGAAACAGCATTTTGACTGGCAGATATTATTGCCGGATGCACCGACATTTCTGGAGAATTTCGGTATGACATCTGCCAACCGCGGCACGATGGGGGTATTGAAGAAATCCGGAATTCTGGCGGCAGTGCGTTATTATTTCGGTGAAAATTATCTGATGATTTTATTTGCATTGCTGCCGTTGTTGGCAATAACGCTGCTGCTTTATGCCGGAATGTTTGGCAAGTTGGTAACTGATGCGGTGAATTTCAGGAGTAATTGGCGGGAATTGATTATTTTTCTGGCATTTTGTGAATATTATCTTTTTCTGCCCGGGGCGATAACTGCTCCGCGTTATCAATTACCAGCATTACCATTTATGTCAACGTTAGCGGCATGTGCATTGATTGGATTATGGGACAAAATCCGTGGTTTCCGCGATTTGAAATCAAAAAATTGACCGCAATTGCCATCGGTTCCGGCATTGGTGCCGCATTGGGGTATGGGTTGCTGCCGTGGTATGTAGGGATACCGGTATTGCTGTTTGTACGGCTTATCCCGTCCCCGGTAAGAGCGAGGTATATTGCTGCGCTGGCAATATGTATTGTTTCCGGTGTAATCCATAAATACTTTGATGATCAGCAAATGGCACAGATCCCGCGGCATGCGTGCTGCTGGGATGGGATTGTTACTGTTGCGGATAAGAGGTTGACGATTCATGAGGCATTGCCGCAGCCGAGAGTTATCAATGCCGAAATATCCGCCTCCGGCAAAAGTTTTGCTGCAGCAGTTATTTTTCCGGCAGATTTTGGCAGAGTATTTTATGGAGACCGGTTCAAGGTCAGCGGTTCTTTGATACCGGCAGCTCCGGGCGGAATTGATTTTGACGGCTGCAAATTTGCCGGTCTGTTGCCGCCGTTATATGGCGGGCGTCCGCTGCTGATTATCCGCAATGTGGAAAAAGTGCCGGAAACTTTCAATATGTTCCGGATATTTTTCCGGCTGCGGGAAGTTTTGCTTGAACGGATGCTGAAATATATAGATGATCCTGAAGCCGGTGCCATGGCGGCACGGATGTTTTTCAGTGCTTCGACCGGAGCATCCCGGCAGTTGAACCGTAATTTTGTAATTACCGGGACGGTACATTTATTTTCAGTTTCCGGAATACATGTATCCATTCTGGCGGGTATAATATTACTGTTGCTGCGTTTTGTACCTTTTGAATGGCGTTACCGGATCACCGCGTTTATTATTCCGGTATATGTGATGTGTACCGGAGCATCGATCCCGGCGATCCGGGCGGGAACAATGATCGTTATCTGGTGTCTGATGCGAAGTATGCTTTATTATGCTCCGGGTTGGAATGCGATGATGTTGTGCTGGAGTGCATTTGCATTTCTTGCCCCGGAAACGGTGGGAGATCTTGGGGCACAATATTCTTTCGGGATCACGGCGGCGTTGATTTTGCTGATGGATAAATTACGTATTTTGAAACAGAAAGATCAGGAAATTCTGGAACTTATGCCTCCGCGTGATGCGTTGACCGGGCGCAAACGAAAAATTTTCCGCCGGACACATCAAATCCGGGGGTTGCTGGCGGTTCCGCTGGTGGCGTTTGTTGCCGGCAGCGGCTTATCGCTGTTGCGTCAGAATTTGTTTGTTCCGGGAAGTATTCTGACCAATTTTCTACTGCCGTTTTTGACGCCACTGCTTTTCCCGGGATTGATATTCAAACTGACTGCCGGAATGTTGCATCCGGCGATAGACCGCTGCGGAGCATGGATTCTGGAAAAGTCATTTCAATTGCTCAGCTGCACAGTTTCATTTATGGCAGAGATCTTTGTGCCGTTTGCCGCGATCGATCCGCCCGGGTGGAGTGTGGCATTGTTTTATATTCTGCTGTTTACAGCTCTGAGTCATCGTAATCACAAACTGTGTTTCTGGTGTGTTGCCGGAATTTTATTATTACTGGGAGCGGCACCATTGTTGAAGTCTGATGCTCCGGGGCATATTTCCGTTATCAGCCGCGGGGCAGGGACTCCGGCGCTGCTGGCATATATACCCGCCGGAAGCAGAACGGCATGGATCGTGGACGTTCCGGATAATGTCAGTGCCAATATCGCAGGACGGAATTTGGCAAAATCCGGTGTTTTGTATTGCAATGTGGGTTTTTCTGCCGGAACTGGAACAAACTCTTATGGTCTGGAAATGCTGACCCGCCAATTATCATGTATCGTCTATCCGCCTGAAACGCGCCGGTCAAAAGCGTTTACCCGTAATATAACGCGCAGTAATGCGGTGATTGATCCGGTGAATAAGCTATTCCAAATATCCGCTTCGGGGAGAGGGGTGCTGCAATGGCAGACCGCAGATGGCGTGCAGATATTTGCAAGATCCACAGCAGAAGGCCGTCATATTTCTGTAAAATTACCCTCCGGGCGTAATATCGAAGCGTTGCTGCCGTGGTGTTCGATCCCGGTAGTGTGGCAATTGGAAATACCCAGATGAAATCTGTTCTGAAATATCGGGTATTAAGGCGGTATTTTTTTATCGGGGCAAAAAAAATGGAGCGAGTGACCGGAATCGAACCGGCGACAATCACGTTGGCAACGTGATGCTCTACCAACTGAGCTACACTCGCATCATGTTATAATAATATAGCATTGCTTGAAAAAAATGCAAATAAAAAAAACTTTTTTTTGAAAAATTCCTGTTGAATGTGTCCAAATTCGTCCGGATAGTTTCCGGATCGTTCAAAGCTATTGACAAAATCCGTACTTGATAGTATCTTATATGGCAGAACATTTTTTTTACGAAAGGATTTATTTTATGATTCAGCATGTAGCGATAATCATGGACGGAAACGGACGCTGGGCGACCAGTCGCGGTTTGAGCCGTTCCGATGGACACCGGGCGGGGGCAAAACAAATATCTGTAGTTGCAGATGCTGCCAGAAAAATGGGTATCAAATATATGACCATTTACGCGTTTTCAACAGAAAACTGGAAACGCCCGCAGCCGGAAGTTGCGACACTGATGTCTTTGCTCCGCGAGTTTACTACCGACACACTGGATCAGATGATGGAAAACAATGTCCGTTTCTGTATCAGCGGCAGAGTTGAAGATATCCCGTTGATAGCCCGGAATTCGGTTTTCAATGCCATTGAAAAAACCCGTAATAATGACGGATTTACAATCAATGTCGCATTCAGTTACGGCGGACGTGCCGAAATTGTATATGCAGTGAATAAAATTCTTAAGGAGCGCAAATCCGATAAACCGGTCACCGAAGAGGAGTTCAGAAACTATCTCTATCATCCGGAAATTCCCGATCCGGAACTGATGATCCGTACTGGCGGAGAGTTGCGGATCAGCAATTTTTTGCTTTGGCAGATCTCTTATGCAGAACTTTACGTTACTCCGGTTTTTTGGCCAGATTTCGGAGCAGATGAACTTCGCAAAGCGTTGGAGTCATTTGCGGGACGGGATCGTCGTTTCGGGGGATTGAATTTGCCGTCCGGTGATGCAGTTGATAAATAATTTGCACGAATTGCGGGCATTGCCCAAAGAAAAACTGCCGGATCTGGCCCGTGAATTGCGGGAAGAGATCCTCAAAACCGTAAGTGCAAATGGAGGGCATCTGGCTTCCAATCTTGGGGTTGTGGAGTTGACGATCGCTTTGCACAGAGTATTCGATACGCCACGTGAACGGATTTTTTTTGATGTCGGACACCAGTGCTATGCCCATAAATTACTTACCGGCAGAAAATCCGGACTTGAACGTTTGCGCCATTTTGACGGGGCAAGCGGTTTTACAACTCCGGCAGAATCTCCTTATGATCCGGTTGTTTCCGGACATGCAGGAGTCGCGTTGTCGGCGGCCCAGGGGTTTGCCGCCGCCGATCCGGATGTGAATGAGAAAATAATCGCTGTCATCGGAGACGGTTCCGCCGGAAACGGCGGTACACTGGAAGCATTGAACTATGCGTCTTCATGTCCCGGTAAAAAGCGGCTCATCGTTATTCTCAACGACAACCGGATGTCCATTTCTGAAAATGTCGGCGCAGTATCACAGATGTTGAATCGGGTCATTGCCGCAAAATCATATAACCGGATCCGCAAAAAACTGCGGAATCTTCTGGTCAGACGTTCCCGGATAAAGGCATTCTTTTCCAGAATATATGAAGCGGTCAAGTCGTTGCTGCTGCCGCCGTCGTTGCTCTTTGAATCTTTGGGATTCCGCTATTTCGGTGCATTGAATGGTCATGATTTCGGACAGTTGCTGCCTGTATTTGAAAAATTGCGGCAGATCGACGGGCCGATATTGGTCCATGTTATCACTGAAAAAGGTCACGGAGTCGAATTTGCCAGCAATTTTCCGACTCTTTATCATGGGATATCCGGATGTGATCCGGATACCGGAGAGATGAAATCTGCTCCGGGCGGTTTTTCTGAAGCATTCGGCAATGCCATGTTAAAAATAGCTTCCGAAAGAGATGATATCGTAGCGGTATCTCCGGCTATGCTGGTCGGGACCGGATTATCCGATTTTGCCAGAGAATTTCCCGAACGTTGTCTGGATGTCGGAATTGCTGAAGGGCACGCATTGACTTTTGCTGCCGGTCTGGCGGCAGCCGGGAAACGTCCGGTATGTGCCTTCTATGATACATTTATGCAGCGGGCATTGGATGCGGTGTATCATGACATTGCTTTGGCAAAGCTGCCGGTTGTCATAGCTCTTGACCGTTCCGGAGCAGTTCCCGACGGGCCGACGCATCACGGGATATATAATTGCGGTTTTTTGCGTGCGGTTCCCGGTTTGACGATCATGACTCCCGGGAATGAAACTGAGATAGAACCGATGCTGCGTTTTGCTGTTGATCTTGCGGCACCGGTGGTGATCCGGTATCCGCGCGGCAAATCGGCACGGAAGTTTCCGTGTGTGCCTTTGCAAATGGGGCAGGCAGTTATCAGGCGGCATGGTAATGATCGCGACCCGGTGATATGGAGTTGCGGTGCAGAAGTTTCTGTTGCCGTCGATGTCGCGGAAATATTGACTGGTAAAGGAATGGATTGCACAGTTGTAGATGCCCGGTTTCTCAAGCCTTTTGACAGCGAAAAAGCTTTCATATTTGCCGGACGCAGGCAGTTTACGATCGAAGATCATTGTGTTTCCGGAGGATTGGCTTCGGCTTTACGGGAGAGTCTGGATGGAATAAATCATGCTCCGGTTACGTCATTTGGTTGGAGTGATAATGAGGTGATCCCGCATGGAGAACCCGATGTGTTAAGATGCAATTTCGGGTTGACTGCAGAACAAATTGCGGAAAAAATCATTAATATCTGTAAAAAAGTCTGATTTTGCATTTGCATTTTGCAATGTCAGTGCTATATTAGGTACAAACGATCTGCTTGGTACGGTTTCTGATTGTCCGGGACTGTTGCTGAGGGACACGGGGAAAGAGTAATAAAGGAGAACAGGAAAATGGACAAAGCTGTCAAACAGGAAATCATCAAAAAATATGCGCGTAAAGAGGGTGACACCGGATCTCCGGAAGTTCAGATAGCTCTGCTCAGCTCTCGCATCAGCACGCTGACCGAGCATTTGCGTGCCAATAAAAAAGATCACAGCACCCGTCGCGGTCTGTTGGCGATGGTTGCCCTGCGTAAAAAATTGTTGGCTTATTTGGCCCGCGAGAACCGCGCCAGATATATTTCTCTGACAGATGAGCTTGGCATTCGCCGTGCGAAATAAGTCAGTTGAAAAATTGATTTCAGTCTTGCGGTAGTGACTGTAAAAATTTACCGTATTGCGGAGAGATGGCTGAGTGGCCGAAAGCACAGGTTTGCTAAACCTGCGACGGGCAACTGTCCGAGGGTTCGAATCCCTCTCTCTCCGCCATTTTTATGCTCAAATTTTAACAAAATGTCCCCACTTTTCCCCACTTGGGGTTGCAAAATGCCCATTGTTGTGCTATAATCAGCCATAACCTGTTATTTTAGGTATTCGTATGGCAAAAGCAAAAAACAAGGTTGAGTCTGTGAAACT
>JAFVRD010000002.1 GCA_017504435.1 Lentisphaeria bacterium
GGTGTGTGATAGATTGTCATTCATTACTGTAAACTCCTTGTTTGTATGTGTGCGGTTGGCGAACCAAGCATAACATAGCATGGAGTTTACTCTTTTAAACTTGAAGCTGAAGCTATTCGGCTACTTACCGGCTCTGCCGGTAGTTTTTTTACGCTGAAGCAATATAAGAAAAAAGGACTTGTCGTTAAACAAGTCCTGTAAAGTGCTGGTAGCGGGGGCTGGACGAGGCGAAGCCGAAGAGCCGGAACGAAGTGACGGCAATCGCCTTTATGGAAGCATCGCTGACAAAAAGGCACTTGGGAGTAAAAGTATTACGGCGTTTTATGACAATAAAAAAAGCCGGAATCTTTTACGACCTCGGCTGTTGTTTTTATTTGGTAGCGGGGGCTGGAATCGAACCAACGGCCTTCAGGTTATGAGCCTGACGAGCTACCACTGCTCCACCCCGCAACGTTGTGTATATAATATAATACACTCAAATTAATTTGTCAAATCATATTGGCAAAATTTTAACTCTTTTTACAATTGCTGAAAAGCCATTCCCAGTTGGCGTCAACCGCAAATGCCGGTTCCCAGGAATTATGTCCGCAACCGGACAATTCAATGTAAGAAATCTTTTTACCTCCGGCATTCCTGACCGCATTGACTATATCTCTGCTCCGACTGACCGGTACTGTGAAATCATTGTCGCCATGATAAGTCAGAATCGGAATATCTTTCAACTTTTCCGCCATCCCCACATCCGCTCCACCGCAAACCGGAAACGCTCCGGCAAATTTATCCGGATCACGGCTGAGTATATCCCATGTCCCGTAACCACCCATGGATATGCCAACCACATAAATCCGATGCAAATCGGCATCTGTACAGGAAATTTCAAAATCCAACATCATCCTCACCAGACGCATGGATCCGGATTCCGGCGGCAAGGTGTGACGCAATTCATTCCATGGGGTATCAACCCACTGTTTATTTTCAGGACACTGCGGAAAAAGCAGTAAAACTTTCTGCGATTTTTTTTCGCACCAGTTGATGATTTCGGCGGCTCCATGATGCAGCTGGGAGTCATTGTCGATGCCGCGCTCACCGGCACCATGCAGGAAAAGCAGTACCGGAGTTTTTCCGGGCAATTCCGGATGAACTGTTTTGCGGCAATAGAGCAATTTCCGCCCGTCATGAGCAACAAATTCAACTTGCTCCATCGCATATTTTTCAGCGAACATAGTTATAACTCTCCCAGTGTAAAATCAATTATGACGGTGAGCTATTTCATTGTTTTCATCAAGTACGATCACGGTGGGACGGTGAGACGCGACATCTTTTTCCTCGACACCGGCAAATGCCATGATTGTCACCACATCGCCGACGTTTCCAAGTTTTGCTGCCGGTCCGTTAAGACAGAAATCACGTGAACCGGCTTTCCCCGGGATCGCATACGTTTCCAACCGGGAACCATTATTGCGGTTGGCAACTAAAATCTTTTCGTAGGGACGGATATCAGCTTCTTTCAACAATTCAGGATCTATTTCCAAACTTCCCTCATAATCAACTACACATCTGGTGATTCTGGCGGTATGGATTTTGCCATTCAACATTTGTCTGAACATAATAACATTCCTTTCTATAAAAATAATTTTACTTGCTATTTTAAGTGCAGAACTTCAATCTGTCACGCAAATAATTGCGTGACTTCGTTTCCGGCAGGAGGTGTCGGATTTCACCGGCATGACTGCCTGCGGCAGATATTTCGCCGCTTTGGCGGCGACCCGCCGGCATCGTGGACAAATAAAAAGCCGCCTTGTCCCGGCGCAGCCCTGGCGGAGCCGGGTGGACCGCGTCCGGATAGCACCCGGTGGCGTATTTTATCCTTTTATCAGTACTTTTTCAGTTCAGAGCTTTATCTTTTTTATTTTTGGACTTTTTATCCTTCTTTTTCTTCTCTTTCTTTTTCTTCTTTTCTGCTGCTTTTTTCTTCTCTTCGTCCTGTTTTTGGTATTTGGCATCCAGCTTTGAAACTTCGGCAGGTTCAGAGCCGCCCAAATTGGTTATTCCCTGAGATATGGCGTGTATAAATCCGATTCCGGACATTTTGCAATCTTTTTTCGATACCAAAACATTCATATCTCCGTCAACTACCGCATAATGCGGAGCTTTACCGGCTTTTGCGAATATCTGCTGCTGCAAATTCTGAATTTTTTCTTTACGGGCACTGTCATTTTCATCATCCACATTCAAATAGAGACACACCGCATATTTTTTGGCAAATCCGGCAAAATCCTTATCGGCTGCCAAAGGATTCAACTTTTTTTCCGTACCCTTATCAACAATCACCAGCAACACCGGTTTGCTGCGTTTTCTGGCTTTGGCAAATGCCGATTCTATTTTGGTCTCCCAACCGGACGGAGCAACGGCAGATACGGTACAAAGTGCCGCGATCGCCCACATCAGAACAAATTTTTTCATCTCACACCATTTTTCTCAGTTTCACTTCCGGATAAAACTGTTCATCCCTGAAACTCTTCCCGCAATTGGGCAAAAGTACCATTTTCAAGCGAAGTTCGGATCCGCGCCGCCAAATTCAGATAATAATACAAGTTATGCAATGTCAGCAATCTCATGCCCAGAATTTCTCCGACATTGAGCAAATGCCGGATATAAGCCCGGGTAAAATTGCGGCACGCATAACATTGACATCCTTCCTCTATCGGCGTGAAGTCTTTGGCATATTTGGCAGCTTTCAGAGAGATCGTCTGTCCGTTGCCTGCATATGCACCGCCATGACGTCCCAGCCGGGTCGGCAAAACACAATCAAACATATCCACACCGCGGGCGACACTTTCCACGATCTGCCGCGGAGTTCCCACACCCATAAGATACCGGGGCGAATTTTCCGGCAGGCAGGGAGCGGCGGCATCCACTGCAATCATCATCTCTTCTTCGGTCTCTCCGACAGAAACACCGCCGATGGCATAACCGTCAAATCCGATATCGACAATGCTTTCTGCAGAACGTTTCCGCAGTTCAGGGTATACCGAACCCTGCACGATGCCGAAACGCAGCTGACCGTCATTCAACGTCTGTTCTCTGGACATTCTCTCCCAGCGGGTGGTCATTTCCAAAGATGCCAATGCCTGGGCAAACGTTGCCGGGTACGGGGTGCATTCATCAAATGCCATTACGATATCAGAATCCAATGTCCGCTGAATGTGCATTGATTCCACCGGACCGAGAAAAAATCTGCTCCCGTCAATATGAGAAGCAAATTTCACTCCATCCGGGGTTATTTTCCGCAATGAAGCCAGACTGAACACCTGAAATCCACCCGAATCGGTCAAAATCGGACGCTCGTAAGAAATAAATTTATGCAATCCTCCTGCCGCCGCGATTATTTCCAGTCCGGGCCGTAAAAAAAGATGATAGGTATTTCCCAGAATGATCTGGGCATGCAGCTCTTCCAACTCCGCCGGACTGACCGCTTTCACACTGCCCCGGGTACCGACCGGCATAAATATCGGAGTTTGTATATCTCCGCGCCGGGTATGCAGAACTCCGCGCCGTGCGGCTCCGCAACGGCATTTTATTTCAAAACAACTCATTTTTCAGCCGTTATTTTACAAACATCGTTTCATAAAGTTTGCGGCATTCATCCTCCATGCCTAATGCCGCTGCGATCTCACGGGCAAAATCGAATACTGCTCCGGGGCCTTTGCCGGTGACAATATTGCCGTCACGGTATGCCGGAACATCCAGATAATGTAATCCGCCAAGTTGGTCATCAAATCCCGGATACATCGTAAATTTATTATCGGTCAACAAACCGTTTTGAGCCAATACAAACGGTGCGGCACAAATCGCCGCGATAACAATTTTGCGCTCTGCACTGCGGTTCAGCAGATCTTTCACCTGACCGTCTGCCGCCAGATTTGCCGCACCGGGCATTCCCCCCGGCAACACGACCACGTCGTAATCGCCCATGCACGCTTCGCCAAGCGATGCATCCGTGGAGATCTCCATACCGTGCGCTCCGGAGGCGCGTTTGCAATTCAATGCCGCTGTAGTAACTTTAATGCCCAAACGGCGCAGAATATCGGCGGTACCGATCGCCTCAAGCTCTTCAAATCCGTCTGCAAATACTACCAATGCCTGTTTCATATAAAAAAATCCTCCTTTAATAAGCGATCCGTCCGTGGTTGATGCTGATAAGATCTGCGATAAAACATTCCCGAACCGTATTCAATTCTTCCAGTGTCAAAGTGGAATTACGCAGTTGACCGCCGCGCATCCTGCCCAAAAATATTTCGTTCACCAACGACTCCAGCTTTGCCGGGGTCGGTTTGTGAAGTGAACGGCTCGCCGCTTCGCAGGCATCGGCAAGCGAAATAATAGTCAGCTCCTTCTCGGTCGGCGGCTCCCCGTCGTAACGGAACTGGGTCTCCAGCACCTGAGGGGTTCCGGCAGGATTGGCGGCATTTTCTTCAAGGGCACGGCGATAGAAAAACGAGATAAGATCATCTCCGTGATGGGTGCTGATCGCATCCCGGATCAAACGGCTCATACGGTATCTGCGGGCAAGTGCCAAACCCTCTTTGACATGGCCGCGGATAATACCGCAGCTGCGCTGCGGCGGCATGGCTTCATGATCTTTGGGACTGTCAACATTGTTTTCCACAAAATATTGCGGCATGCTCAATTTGCCGATGTCGTGAAATAATGCACCGGCTTTGGCACGCAACGGATTGGCATGAATCGCTCTGGCAGCATCTTCGGCAAGGGTCGCCACCGTCATGCTGTGCATCATGGTGCCGGGAGCCTCACGTTTAAGTTTTTCCAACAGCGGATGGCTGAAATCACACAGCAGTACCAGAGACATGTTGGTCTCGGTATTGAATATAAGTTCAAATGCGAACACCAGCAGCAAACCGCACACACTGCAGATAAACGCATTGGCGCAAATCACCTCTCCGGTGATTTTCCATAATGCGGCATTTCCGAATGACACCAGAATATCAATATTTATCAGCGTATTCAATACTATGCTGCCCAGTAATACCCGGATGAAAAAACTGCGGTAGTTGCGAACATTGCGAACTATGAAACTCATCAGTGCCGAAATCGCGAACCAGCGCAGCGCCAGCTCAAATGAACGATCCGGCATGATCATCAACGCAGTCAGAGACGCAACTGCAAATCCGGAAAAAATCGCACTGCGATGCCCCTGCAATACTGACATCAGTGCCGCTCCGAATGTGATCGGAACAAAGAAAAATACCATTCCGAATTCGCGGATGATGCCTTTGGTGAAAAAATCCAGAAACAACTGCAAAGCACCGAAATTTGCCGCCAATGCCAGAATTATTACCGTACCGCCCAGTGCGACCCGGCGAATCGAACGGAACAGATCCGGATTGGTGAAATAGAGAAAAAACAATGCGATCGCCAGAATCAGCAAACTCAATATCACCCGGAAGAAAAATACTTTCGCTCCGAAACCGGAACGCAGCGTCTGTTTCTCTGATTTCAACATGTCGGCATGTACTGCAGTAAGCACCTCTCCGCGTTCAATGAGCAGATCGCCCAGTTTTTTATGACTGACTACCGGAGTTACTGCATTGGCAGCCCGTTCTTCCTCCTGATGAGTCTTTAATTCATCAAAAACTACCGTGCCGGTAGATGATAATGCGGCAATGCAATCGATAAATTCCCGCCGTGCCGCACCGGTCAATTGAATGGCATCTGCCATTTTTCCCGACCATATTTTGATATCCGGAGGTCTGATCAGATACTCATTGCCGCGGCTGCTGATAACTTTTACCGGACGCTCCGGCAATACTATATTTCTGCCGGCAATACCATAACGCAACTCCGATGCAATAAATGAGCGTAATCCGGCGCGGTACAGCCGGCATGCTTTGCTGATGGCTTTGAATTCAAGCAGTTCAGCTGCAAGTTTGGACGGCAGATCATCTGCCGGTTCATAGTCATTGCCATCCCGGTCACGTTTCGCCACTGCCTGAAAAAATTTTTTGGTTTCCTGCTCCACCACGATCTGCAGCGACGGATCGACCCGGTAAACCGCCGGAGCATCAGCTCTTGCCTTTTCACGCAACCGCCGGGTTTCAGCATTGTCAGTGTAAGAAAAATCGCATCGTGCCAATACCGGAAACGGAGATTTGCGATGTTCTGTCACCGTCAGCATATCCCGCTGACGGCTGTCAGATACCGTCAGCATGACCGCTACTGATATCCAGATAAAAACCAATACCAATACCACGGATACCGGCGAACGTTCCACACTTTCTTCAATATATTCGCCGTCTATCAGCGGCCGGTCGGAAGCTGCCCGCCGCCGGTACAGAATCGGAGGCAAAAAATTTTCCCAATTCATTTTGTATTTTCTCCGGGAGTTGCATTATACGCAGTGATTATTTTTTCCAGCAAGGCATGACGCACCACGTCGGAAGTATTGAAAAATACAAATCCGATCTCTTTGAGGTGCCGCAGAGTTCTGACCGCCTGTACCAAACCGGACCTTTCGTTGCCGTTCAAATCGCTCTGGGTAGGGTCTCCGGTGATAACACAGCGGGAACCGAATCCCATCCGGGTCAGAAACATCAGCATCTGCTCACTGGTGGTATTCTGGGCTTCATCCAGGATAATAAATGCTCCATTCAAGGTTCTGCCGCGCATGAATGCCAGCGGCGCAACTTCAATAACATTGCGGGCGATCAAAGATGCCGCTTCTTCGGGAGAGACCATTTCGTAAAGGGCATCATACAGCGGACGCAGATACGGAGAAACTTTTTCTTCAAGTGAACCGGGCAGAAATCCCAGTTTTTCGCCGGATTCACGGGCGGGACGGGTCAATATGATCCGGTTCACTTCGCCTTTCAACAGCATGGAGACAGCCATCGCCATTGCCAGATAGGTTTTGCCTGTACCGGCAGGACCGATCCCAAATACGACCTCTTTTTTCCTCATGCACTCCAAATATTCGCGCTGACGTACGGAACGGGGGAGGATATCTTTTTTCCCCGGAGAGAGAGTAATCCGGTTCTGCCACAATTCCTGCAGATTATCCGCCTGCACCGGAGTATTGCCGCGCAGGATCATTTCCACATCGGCACGGTCAAGTTCTTTCCCGCGCAGAATAAACAACCTCTGCATGGCATCCAATGCCGCCAATGCCGCAGTCACCCGTTCCGGTTCGCCACTGAGTTCCACCCAATTTTCCCGCGCAACACAATCCACATTGAAAATATGCCGGAAACGGTCAAGCAGCCGGACTTCATCTCCGGTACCGGCGGCACGCAGAGAGAAACCCGGCTCAAAATAAAAACGTTCGCTCATTTAGACCCGTAAAGTCATCAAAGTTTCGGAACGATCAGTTTCATTCCCGGACGCAGCTGGTTCGGGTTTTTCAAAATATCCGCATTGGCTTTGAAAATAACACCGCTATGACGGGCACTGCCGTAATGCTGTTGAGCAATTTTACCCAGCGTATCCCCGGATTTGACCACATACACGGTGCTGGCAGTCGGGTCAGGAGGCATATTTCCAACCGCAACTTTTTCTGCGCCAGCGACAGGTTTTTCTGCGTCAGCAACAGGTTTTGCTGCGTCAGCAACAGGTTTTGCTGCGTCAGCGACAGGTTTTTCTGCGTCAGCGACAGGTTTTTCTGCGTCAGCGACAGGTTTTTCTGCGTCAGCGACAGGTTTTTCTGCGTCAGCGACAGGTTTTTCTGCAATCGGTTCCAACGCCGTAACTTCAGCATCAGATTTCACGTCCGGACTTACCGGATCCGGCTGCAATTTTACTTTCGGACGGGGTTGAGATATCCGGTCTTCAGTATTATCATAAACTGCAGGAGCTTTGGTCGGAGCAGGACGGTATCCGGGATAATTGGCACGGATGATCTTTTCCCATTCCAACTCTTCCTGAGAACGGGAAACTCCAGCGACATGAGTACTGCGGCATCCGGAAATCACCAAAAGTGCCGTCATGGACACAACAGCAAGGAACATGGTTTTCATTTGTAAAAATTCCTCCTGAACATATTTAAGGTTGAAATTGTTCCGTTTATTACGCGGTTATCTTTCAAATTTTTTGAACAGCATCGCTCCATTATGACCGCCGAAACCCAAATTGCAGTTAAGTGCATAATTAACATCACGTTTGACAGCAGTATTGGGTGTATAATCCAGATCGCACTCCGGGTCAGGAGTTTCATAGTTGATCGTCGGCGGAACAATACCGGTTTCAATGCTCTTGATACAGGCAATACATTCCAAACCGCCGGCAGCCCCCAGGGAGTGTCCGGTCGTACCTTTGGTACTGCTGATCGCAACTGTTTTGGCAGCATCTCCCAGCGCCGCTTTGAGTGCCAATGTCTCATATTTATCATTCAAATGAGTACTGGTACCGTGAGCGTTGATATAATCCAATTCATCAGGAGAGATCCCGGCATGACGCATTGCCATTTGAATAGCACGGGCACAGCCGTTGCCGTCCGGGGCGGGACTGGTGATATGATACGCATCAGCAGTAGCTCCATAACCGACGACTTCCGCCAAAATCGGCGCACCGCGGCGCACCGCATGACCGAGTTCTTCCAATACCAGGACTCCGGCACCTTCAGACATCACAAATCCGTCCCGGTCAAGATCAAACGGACGGCTGGCATGCAACGGATCATCATTGCGGGTACTGAGAGCTTTCAACGCACAAAATCCGGCCAGACCCAACGGCACGATACTGGCTTCTGCACCGCCGGCGACCATCACATCCGCATCATCATGTTTGATCGTCCAGAATGCTTCTCCGATGGAGTGACATCCGGTGGCACACGCCGTAACCAGCCCCATATTGGGACCGCGCAAATCATAACGCATGGCGACCGAACCTGCCGCCATATCACTGATCATCATGGGAATCAGAAACGGAGAGACCCGGTCAGGACCGCGATCATTGAGAACCAGACATTCCCTGCCCAAAGTTGCCAGACCGCCGACTCCGCTGGAAACCATACAGCCGAAACGTTCGCCGTCTGCACGTTTTTCGCCGGGATTTGAATCCAGCTGAGCATTGCGGAGAGCTTCTCCGGCGGCAATCACCGCATATTGGGTGAACAAATCCATGCGGCGCGCCTCTTTGACGTTGATATGCGCGCTGACATCCAAATCTTTGATCTCACCGGCGATATGCGTCCGGTAAGCACTTGTATCAAATCTGGTGATCGTACCGATGCCGCAACGTCCGTTGACAAGCGAATCCCAGAAAGTTGTCACATCATTGCCGACGCAGGAAAGTACTCCGCATCCGGTAACGACTACTCTGCGTTCTTCCATAAGAATAGTCCAAAATAAAATTATTGCTTAAACTGTATTGAGAAAAAAGCAAGGGTCACCAATCGTAGACCGACCAATGACCCGAAACCTCTGCACCATCTTTGAAAATATGCACTGCCGAATTCAACACTGCCGTTTTACCGACAATATCATGCTCAAAAATGCCCGCCCTCCTCAAGTGGTGCGTTCTTACGCCGAATATGCGTAAAATCAGTTGGATTTGCTTTCAATGAAAGCGATCGCATCACCGACGGTGGTCAGTTTTTCAGCTTCTTCATCCGGAATTTCAGCACCGAATGCTTCTTCCAAAGCCATGACCAATTCGACCTGATCCAGAGAATCGGCACCGAGATCTTCGACAAATTTGGCTTCCGGGGTGACCTGATCTTCAGCAACGCCAAGCTGATCAACGACGATTTTTTTCACTTTATCAGCGATTTCGGACA
This sequence comes from Lentisphaeria bacterium, assembly GCA_017504435.1. Lineage (GTDB taxonomy): Bacteria > Verrucomicrobiota > Lentisphaeria > Victivallales > Victivallaceae > UBA1784. The sequence continues at coordinate 9,791 of JAFVRD010000002.1, forward strand.
TCTTTCTTTCCCTTTCTTAAAAAATTGGTTTTAGAGTCCCAGTGTTTCATAACTACAGTACGACAGTTATATCGTACCACACATAATATCGCTTCTCAACAGCAAAAAGTCAAGTCTTTTTTTTATTTTATCTGTCGAAAAGCCGTAAAAATATATCTTTTACGCAGAAACAAGTTGATTTTTCCGGGGCACTTTCCGCAATACCACCCTCCAATATGCCCACAGTATCGCCGCATTCAGCATCCATGTCGCCGGATACAGCGCCAGCAATGCCTCCAAACTGATATCTGCCGGAAACCACAGCCAAAACGTTTTGATATAGATGACCCGCACCACACAAACGCAAAAAATCGTTATCACCGTAGGCATTACCGACTTACCGATCCCGCGCAATGCGCTGGTAAATATCTCCATCAGACCGCAGGTAAAAAATAACGGCATGCAGACCATGAATCTGCGGACACCGAAATCAAGCACTTCCGGATTGCTGTTAAAGCAGCTCAGCAACGGGCGGGCGAATATCATCAGCGTCACCCCCAATACAAACATGAATGCCGCACACAATCCCGCACAATAAAATACGCTCTGCCGCAATCTGCCGAATTGTTTTCCACCGTAGTTCTGCCCCACAAAACTCAATACCGTCTGACCGATGGCTGCTGACGTTACAAAGCCAATGACCTCCCAGGTCAATGCAGCCGTAAATCCGGCGATCGCCGCCGAACCGAAAGAATTTATCGCAGATTGGATAAGTAAATTGGACAGCGAAAAACATGATGCCTGAAATCCCGCCGGAATACCTATCCACATCATCGCCCGTAAACTTTTCCATTCGATCCGCAGATTGCTCAATTTCACCCGGCAGGGATCGCGCAGCTGGATCAATACCCGCAAAATCAATATCGCTGCCACCCCCTGACTGATAACCGTGGCAGTCGCCACTCCGGCGACATCCCAGTGGAAACAGAGCACAAAAAACAAATTCAGTACAACATTGACTATCCCGGCGATGATCAGGAAATAAAACGGTCTTTTGGTATCTCCCATTGCCCGCAAGACCGCACTGCCGAAGTTATAGAGCATTATCAGCGGCATACCGGAAAAATAGATCAGCATATAGAGCGTTGCCATATCCAGCACATCTGCCGGAGTATCCATCCATTGCAGCATCGGACGGGCGACAAACAGACCGATCACCGCCAGCATTACCCCGCCGATCAATGAGATCATGATGGCAGTATGGGTGGTGCGGCTGGTCAATTTGCGGTTTTTCTCTCCCAGATAACGGGCGACCAGAACATTTGTCCCGATCGACAGCCCGATAAATATATTGATTATCAAATGAGTCAACGGTCCGGTACAGCCCACCGCCGCCAATGCCTGATGTGAAGCGAATTTGCCGACTACGACCAGATCCGCAGCATTAAAAAGCAGTTGCAATATACCGCTGATGACCAGCGGCACTGAAAATGTTATGATCTGCCGGAACAACGGTCCACGGCACATATCCATCTGATAATCCCGGCTTTTGATGCCGACAACTTTGACAGCCATTATTTTTTCCGTTTCATGTAATTTGCAAAACAAAAGCCTGTTTTCTCACCGTCTGCGCTGAAGTTTCATCCGGATGCGGTTCCAGAGACCATCGCCATTCTCTCCGGGAACAAACAGGAAGTAAAGTGCCGGGATCACATAAAGCGTCAGCAGCGATGAAAAGAGCAATCCGCCGACCACACCCACACCGCAGCTGGCACGCAATTCCGATCCCAGACCGCTTCCGAATGCCATCGGCAGCATTCCCGCCACCGAAGCGATACTGGTCATCACGATCGGACGGAATTTCGCTTCCACAGCCAGCAGCATTGCCCGGTGCGGTTTTTCGCCATGAGCGATCAGAGTACTGCATTCATCCATGATCAGAATCGCATTATTGACCACGATACCGATCATCATGACCCCTCCGAGCAGTCCCATCATCGACATGGACATGCCGAAAAGATAAAGTGTCAGATACATGCCGAGAAATCCCAATGGCACGGTGAACATGATCAAAAACGGCTTTGTCCATGATTCCATGATCGCAGCGATAAGCAAGTATGTCAGCAATGTTGCCAATATTATCACCTGAACAAACTCTCTGGAGGTCTCTTTCATCATCTCCACGCTGCCGCTCATCCGGACACTGTATCCCGGCGGCAGCGACTCTTTGGCGACCTGAGCGATACGGTCGGAAACTGTTCCCAGAGCCATGCCGGGAGCAGTATTGGCAAACAGCCACATGGTACGCACTTTGTCATAGCGGTTGATGACCACCGGATGGGATTCATCGGAGATTTCCGCAAACACCTCAGTGCCCAGCGGATTGCTCCCTTTGTACCCCGGAGCAGTCTGTTTCAGCTGAGCTTCACCGTATTCCTTGCGGTTTTTGACCCGGATATTGAATGTCCGCGCTCCGGAACGGAAGTCACCGACTTCGATACCGTCCAGGGAACTAAGCAAAGCATTATAGAGCTCCGATGCTGAAAGTCCCATATTCTGCAAAATCGTCCGGTTGGGGGAAACACTGATATTGGTTTTGCGTTCCCGGCGGCTGGAATCCATATCCCGCACCATGCCGCTGACGGTCATTGCTTCGACAACTTTTCGTTCCGCAGCTTCCAGCACCTCCAGATCCGGGCCGTTGATAACACAGCGGATCTCTGCACCGCTGCCGCCGAATGTGGGAGGGATGGAGAGAGTCACCAGACAATTGTCCAGATAACTCAATTCTTTGCGGATCATGGCCTGAAGTTCATAAATATCTTCATTACGTTCCAGTTTGCCGGTAGTTTTCAAATTGATCTGTCCGAGATACACCGCCGCACCGACCTGACCGCGGGTGGAATTCGCCGTACCTACCTGAATTGACATACCTTTGATAAAATCAAATTTTTTCAGATGATCCGCAGCCTCTTTGATCAATTTTTCAGTTGTTGCCAGATTGTAATTGGTCGGAAATTCAAATTTTATTCTGATCTCGCCCTGATCGCAGAACGGCAGAAATGAGAGACCGACCTGCGGAATGACCAGTTTCCAGATCAGCACCGAACCGATAACGGTCGCCAGAACCAGTTTTCCGGGATTCCGCATGACCCATTCAATACTTTTATTGAATTTCCGGCACAACCAGTCATAACCTCTGTCCCACGGACGGAAAAGTTTACCGAGCAATGAATTTTCCGCGACAGCGGAGTCCTGATTTTTCAACAGCACGCATGCCAGGATCGGTGTCAGGGTAAAACTGACAAAAAGCGATACCAGTGTCGCCGCCACCATCACCCCGGCAAAAGGCACCATCATACTGCCGATACGGGTGGTCATCATCATCACCGGTACAAATACCACCACGTTGGTCAAAGCCGAGGCGGAAACAGCGGCAATGACTTCTGCAGTACCTTTTTCTGCGGCTTCATGGATCTCTTCCCGGTTGGAAATATGTTTGAAAATATTTTCAATGACCACGATCGAGTTGGTCACCAATATCCCGACCGAACAGCCCAGAGACAACAGGGTCATGATATTGAATGAGTAGTCCATATATGCCATCAGTGCAAAAGTCACGACCACGGAAATCGGCATGGAGATCATGACGATAAACGTTGAACGCGGTTCATGCAGGAACAAAAACAGCAGTACCGCCGTCAGAATGATACCGGTAACGATACTGCTCCAGGCATCATCGACGGAAGCCTGAATAAATTCACCGGCATCTTTGAACCATACAAGTTCCATTCCGGTCGGCAATTCGCCGTTGTTTCTCAACTGTTCAAACCGTTTCCGGATCCCTTTGATAACCTCAATGGCGTTGGCTTCACCTTTTTTCACGATATAGAAACTGGCGGCAGGCTTGCCGTCTACAAACGCTTTGCTCCGCACTTCCCGGCTCATAAGTTTGACCTCGGCAATGTCGCGTAAATAGATACGTTTGCCTTTGAATTTTCCGATTTCCAGCGAAAGGATCTCTTCAAAATTCCGGTAATCGCCGGTAAAGGTGATATTTTTTTCATGGATGCCGCTTTGGATACGGCCCAGCGGTTTGCGGACATTGTTGGCTTCAAGTTTTTTCACCACCGCACCGGCATCAAGATTCATTGCGGTCAGCTTCGCCCGGTCAAGCAGAATATGCACCTGCATCTCGTTGGCACCGTAGACCCGCACTTCACCCACACCCGGCACAGATGAAAAACGGTCTGCGATCACATCGTCAGCATAATCATAAAGATCATCCTGAGTGCGGTCGCCGATCAAATAGAGCTGTACCACGGTGGTGGCATTGGTGTCGATTTTCCGGATCAACGGCTCTTTGGCACCTTCAGGCAAATCTTCCCGGATGCGGTTCAGAGCCTCCCGGATATCGGTTGCCGCGACATCAACATTGGTTCCCATGTTGAATTCCAGCTGGATGCGCGCTTCATCCTCCATTGCCATACTGGTGACATGCAAAATGCCGTCAAGGGATGAAACGGCATCTTCGATACGCCGGATGATCTCCACTTCGATCTCGGCGGGACTGGCACCCTGATATTCGCAGCGCACCAGTACGGTGGGGATCTCCATGTTGGGAAGCAGATCGATACTCAGCCGGGGATAAATGGAAATGCCGATCATCACCAGCACGATAATAAATGCCGTCATCGCAATGGGACGGCGGACTGACCAGCGGCTGAGAAACATTATTTATTCTCCCCGGATTTGATGATGGTGAGCAAAGCACCGTTATTGATAAAAGTCTGACCGCTGACGACAAAACGTTTGCCGGCTATGGCGGGGTAATTGATTATTTCGGTATAACCTCCGGAAGATATGCCGCACTGAACATCGACACTTTCAGCGCGGTTGTCTGAATTGACCGTATAAGCAAGCCGGCGGTCATTGGCACGGAGCAAAATCGCGTCAGACGGCAAACCGTAAGCAGTTTTCTCCTGCAGGATCAGTTTGATTTCGCACAGCATACCGCTGACCAGCTGGATCTCCTCCGGAACGGTTATTTTGAGTTTGAATGTCCGGCTGTCCGGATCAATGGCAGGGGATTTGTAAGTCACTGCGGCAAACCCGGCGGAACGACCGTCCTGCCGGAAAAATTCCACTTTGGTCTTGCCGGGGGTGACCTGATCGTAATAAACGGCACTGATGTGGCAAATGACTTCAAGCCGCTGGTGATTTTCCAGTTTGAGAATATCCTGACCGACGGTGACAAATTCGTTTTCTTCAACGAATTTATCCACGATCACACAATCAAACGGTGCTCTTATGACCGAATCATCCAGATTTTTTTTGGCAATGGCAAGATTGCTCTGAGCCTGCTTGAGCTGACTGGAAGCATTGAGGATCGCCGCCTGCGCGCTCTGAACTTCGGTCTGCGCTTTTTTATATGCGGTTTCGATATTTTCAAAACTCGCCTGACTGATCGCCTTGGATTCCCGCAATGTCAGGGCACGTTCATAATCGTGTTTCGCCTGACTGCAGACGATCTCATTGTTTTTCAATGCCAGTTTGGCACTTTGCAATGCGGCATCTTTGACTTTGATCTCATCTTCTTTGACCACCACCTGATTTTTCAGCACATGGTGGTCGATCCCGAAAAGCACATCTCCGGCAGTACGGATATCTCCCTCATCAACCCGGAACACCTCCAGTGTGCCGCTGATCTTTGCCGAAATAGTAGCGTATTCGACCGGCATGACAGTACCCTGAAGCGGTATTTCTTCACGGAAAGTCCGCTGCTGAAGCGTACTAACCTCCACCCGGGTGGTACGCTCACGATGTTTTTTGACCTCCTTGCCGCATCCGGCAAATAACAGCACCACAGCAGCGGCACCCGGCACAAGTGCAGAAAATTTCATGTTATATATCCTTCAGGGGTTATTATTTTATGTTGTTCAGGAAATATAGTTGCAAAAATTAAAATTACAATATATTAAAATAAAAAAAATGATAGGTAAAAACTTGTCAAATTCCGGTCATTGCAGAGTAACTTCTGCAGAAATAACTCTCTTTACAGCCAACAGATGACTATGCCGACCGCAAGCGGGATGGTAAAATTGTCATCCAGTTTCAATTGTTTCTGGAACAATTCAACAACTGCGGCAAGCACCACTCCCGCCAAACCCCACAGGTAAAAATTTCCCGGCATTTGGGAAATGAAAAATACTGCCGCCAATGCCGTATACCCTGCCAGAATAAAACTCAGAAAACCTTCCAGTGATTTCCCGTTGACCAGTTTGTGCCGTCCGAATTTGCGCCCGATCAATGCCGCCGCCGCATCTCCGGTCAGCATCACTGCCAGTGCCGCCGCCGCAATCACCGGGGCAAAGAGCAGATTTATCAGCAGTGCCGCCGCCAGCACCGGAGCTCCGCCGGAAACGATCCATTGACCGGGACGAACCTCTTTACGAAGCATTTTTCCGAATAATTTACCGTACAACCTGCCCAGATATTTGCCATTATTGGCATAATCATGTTCTGACACCACCGTAAGAACCAGCAGCAGTGCAAACATTATACATGCACACCACTGATATTGAGCCAGCAGCAGAGTTGCTGCAACCATCCAGAGTGATGAGAGATGAACAAGTTTACGTTTTATTTCTTCAAAGTAGCTTATTTCCATGGTATTTTTCCAAATAAATTTTCCATTATCATGCTCTCCTGAAATATATCATAAAAGCAACAGGTTTTCAAACCGGAAACAAGCTTTGTCGAATATATTTTCCTTCAGCAACAGAGCCAAAAAAACGGATGCCGCAGCTGTCGCCGCGGCATCCGGAACGATTTTTTAATTACGCAAGTACTTTACTTGACCGGGATGATACTGATATCATCAACACAAACAGTATCTCCCTGAGCCAGATTGGTACTGCGGACATAGAGTTCAAACTTGTCCGCTTCCACTCTGGGAATGAAAGTAACTTTGTAAACCTGCCAATCTTTTTTGCCAAGCGCGATTTGGGGAACACCGTCATAAACGATGGTAATGTTGTCCATATCGCTTTCCCGGACTTGAACGGCAACCGATTTTTTGGTCACATCGCTCAAACCGGCTTTGGCACGGAATGAAAGTTGATATTTTTTGCCTGCCTGCAGCGGCGGCAGCTGCTGGATAAGGGTCAGGAATGCTTTATATTTGTTGGCAGGATCACCGTTGATATTGAGTACACCATCCGGTGCGATCGCAAACGGTGCGGTCTGGGCTTTGCCGACCCGGCTCACCCACGGATCAAGGCTGTTTGCCTCAAAATCACCATTCCGGACGAGATTTTCCACTGCGGCGGCATTACCGGCGGCAGCTTTGCCATTGACCGGAGTCAGGGTGATATTATCAACGGTGATCTGATCGCTGTCGCTCAAATTGGCAGAAATCACATAAAGGCGGAAAGATGCGGCATTGCCGGACGGACGGAATTTGGCAACATATTTTTTGCTGTTTTTATTTCTCAAACCCACATCGAATCCGGAATATGCGATCGTGACATTGCTCTCATTGGCCTGCCGGACTTTTATCCAGCAATACTTTTTCCCGATTTCCGGTACGTTGGCAGTCACATCTGCAGAAATAATATATTCCTGCGCCGGGTCAAGCAGCGGCAGTTCCTGAACCAATGACACAAATGCGTTGTATTTACCGGCCTGATTCCCGGAAACGGTCAATTTGCCGTTTTCAAAAACATGATATTTTTTGCCTCCGGTATACTGCGGAGATTGCCACAAATTTCCCTCCTGGGCAAAATCACCGTTTTGAACCAGATTTCCGGCTCCGCAAATTCCGGTCAATACCAATGCGGCGGCAGCAGTTGTAAAAAATTTCATTTTTCCTCCTTAACCTTTTTCATGCTTCTTTGCCAATATATTCCATGTACCGGCGGTACAAATTGCGTGCCGCAAGATACTGTGAATTCGGGCTGAGAAAATGCGGTGCTTCAAACGTGATGAGTTTATCCACATACGGCTGAACGATGTCGATCTTATAACGCATTTTCATCCATTCAATGGGCGGAAACTTCCACCGCATATCCCGGTCAAACGTTTCCACATTTGACCAGTAAGCGACTCCGTGTTTCTGAAAAACCTCGTAAGTGGCTCTGACGTAATCTCCCAACTCTTTGAAATCGGTATGACCATCCATAAACGCATAGGCACTGATAAGTCCTTCCATATACTCCAATTGATAATCAAAGTGTTTGGCATGGACTTCCGGCGGCACCGGATAATCCGGCACATACTTCCTGCCGCAGTAGCGCGGAGATGCTATGATCGGACGGACTTTATCATATTTGCGGATGTGTTCACACAGCGGTTTCCAGATTTTGTATGGATGCAGCATCATGCTGCCTTCGAAACTCATGTACCATCCGTAAAAAGCCGGGTGAGTTCCGTAGCGGGCAAGCAATTCATCAACAAAGTCATTGTTGATTGCGACCTCATTTTCCCAATCATTGACTGCGGAATGTTTCACCGTTTCGTACAATCCCATGTAGAGTTTCAAACCGGTACGTTCTGCTTCATTGAGCATGATCGCGATCAAATCGGGATCTTCATAGAGAGTCGGTTTGATCACTTCACTGTTGAACATGGCGTGATCTTTGAAACCGGCACGGATGATAATGACTGAGTCCATCCCCATTTTTTTGAATGAATCGAACTCCTTTGCCCAATCCGCAGCCGTAAAATTATTGCTGGGGATGTCCCAGGCAACTCCATCTACGAATGTTCCGGAAATAATTTTCATATTCATAGCTCCTTTCAGGATCATATTCCGTAACTGCACTATAAAATATACTCATTGAAAACCATTCACAAAATGGATTATTTGGACAAAACATGCAAAAAATGCTTTTTTTTGTCAATCTCGTCATTTTTATACCTTATTCCAATTGATAAAAATTTATTTTTTATGAAAATTGCACGGTATTGGCAAAATCATCCATTCCCAAAACATTGTTGCGGTGGTAAAATAATTATCAGCACGAAAAATTGACTCTAACCAAGTTTGAAAGGGATCGGGTATGAAAAAATTCATTTTGTTGTTCGCGTTGTCCGCATATGCACTGCACGGGGCAACTCTGGCCAACCGGCATGTGGCGATAGATTTTGATGAGAACAGGAATTTTGCCATCCGCAGCATCACCAATAAGCAAACCGGCAGAACCATAAAATGCGCTCCGGAAAAAGACAACGGGTTGTGGACACTTTATCTTTACAACGGCAATGTCTATACCGCTTTTTCAGCCCCGGAGGGGAGCCGCCCTGTCGCAACATCCGGTGTCGAACCTGACGGTACCGGAAAACTTATCATCAATTGGCGGAAAATGTCCGCCGGCAAAGGACAGCTGGTCGATGTGCAGGCGGTGATCAAACTCGCTCCGGAAAGCAAAACCGCAGATTGCAAACTGAATATTGATATCAGCGGCACTCCCGCTCCATTGTGGGTATTCCGTTACACGTTCCCGGAGATCCACAATGCCGCTTCGCTGGGTGATGATTATCTGATCTGGGGTTTCCACTACGGCAGACTGATACGTTCTCCCGGAAATAAAATCAATTCCGCCTTCGGTGATCCGTGGGATTCGGCATTTGCGGCATTTTACGGCAGTGAAAAACACCGGGGAGCCATTCAGGAGATAAATACTCATCCGGCGTACCGTGCCAACGGCTATCTGCGCGGTCAGGCCCCGGATGAAACGGCTCTGCTTGTAATGGCTGATGATAAAGAAGGTATGCACAAATATATCCGTTTCACTCCGGGAAGCACCGGTGAGGGGTTCTCCATTCTGCCGGAACACTATCCGGCTTATCCGGATTGGCCCAAAAGCAATTACCGTAAACAGAGCATCTCTGTAACTCTGCCCTACCATGTAAAAATCGGCACCGTCGCCGGTGGTATGGGAGCAAGCATCAATGCCTACCGCGAAATGGTCAAAGATCATCCATTCCTGAAACGGGGCAAAATCCATGATCCGGCGGCCGGATATTCTCCGAAAATAAAAGATAACGTTTTCTGGGGCAAATTCTACTTTGCCGCCAACAAAGTCGTCCGTGATATTGCCGAATATCATCAATATCTGCAGGTCCCGGTCAATATATTCTGGTACCGCTACTATACCAACCTTTTCGATGATCACAATCTGGACTATCTGCCGACCATGGGATTTTTCCGCGAGGGCGTACGGGCATTGAAAGATCTGAATATCGGCATGACCCCTTATATCTGCTACGGCATCTGGGATATAAATGCCGAATCTTTTGACCGCAAAAATGTCATTTCCGCCGCAGCACTCAACACCGGCGGTAAAGCGGTCGAATGGCGTTTTGACTATTTACCGTACCGGGAGATCATAAATCATTTTCTGAATCCTTCCGCACCTTTGACTCACAATGAATATCTCAAAGTTTCCGGCAAGATCCAGGGACAATTCGGTGCAGCCGGACAATATTGCGACGTGCTTGCCAGCTTACGTAAACTGTGCTACTCCAAAGAATTCAATGCTGTAAACGGCGGAAATTACTGGCTCGCCGGGGCCAATAAAACCGCTGCTGAATTGCGGTCAATGGCGGTCAAACTCAATCCGGAAGCAGTGATCACTTCAGAAAGTTTCAATGAATACTATATCGGCAATATAGATGCCTTTCTGATGCTGGATATGACCCGGGAAGCACCGGTAAGTTTCGGCAGCGGCAACAATATTGAGGTCTATCCGGTCTCCTCCATGATGTTTCACGATTATACCACCTTTTTCGGCGGAGACGGTAATCCGGCAGAAAGAGGTGAATTCACCCGCTGGCTGCTGGGTACATATTTTTCGCAGGGTATGCAGCTTGCATACGGTTCGATCGCCCTGCCGGTCCCCGGAACGGCAAAAGACGGCAATGACCTCTTTCTGCGCGAACTCTGCCGCAGCTGGTATCAAAGCGGCGGCAAATTCCTCAACGGGGGCAAACATCTGGAAACTGAAATTCTGAAAACAGAAAAATTCCTCGGCACTTCCCCGTTATCCATTGTTTCTCCGCAGGAGATCTCCATTCCCGGCAAAATACCGATCGTCAGTCCGGCGATCCTGGGCGGTGCGTGGCTGGCTCTGGACGGTTCTCTGGGGGTAAATCTGGTCAATATCACCGACCGGGAGATCTCTGCAAAAATCATTATCCGGCCGCAAAGTGCCGGTTGTCAGGCGCGTCAGGTCTGGCAGACCTGGCCGCTGCCGGTCAAATCCTGCGGCAGAATCAGTGCCGACGGCTCCTATACCACCGAAATAAAATTCCCGCCGCGCGGTGTGGTCATGTTTGAACTCAATGAGCGCAAACCTCAACCCCGGGAATTGCTGAATATCACATCTTTTGCCGTATATTCCGATCCGGAAAAAGGCACTTTCCCGACAGTTACCCGGAGTGCTGACAAACTCTATATTTCCGATGAAACGATGACCGAGAACAATATTTCCAACGGCCAAAATATTATCCGGCTGCGGAATTCCACTGACGGCAGATTGCGGGTGAACCACAGCAGTAAATGCAATTGGGTCCAGCAAAGCGGACGGGGCGGTTCACGGCAGAAAACTGACCGTTCATTCCACGTTCTGCAGACCGCTCCATTGACTTTTGCCGGCAATGGCATGCTCTTTTTGCATGGCTCACCTCAGGCTCTTTACGGACGGCTGAAAACCGTTGCCGGCGGCGAATTGGCTGCCGCAGACGGCAAAACGCTGCTGATCAATATTGATGGTGAAATCAAATTTTTCTCCACCGGCAAAGTCAAACTTGCCCCGGGGACATATCACTTTGCCGTATTCAGCGGTTATGCTCCGCGCCCCGGTGAAAGTGCGGAAGATTTCGCCTCGGAATTGTCATTCCGGGCAGCAGAGACCGGCGGTAAACTGCTCAATGCAGTTCTCCTGACCGAAGCGAACCGGATCGCCGGTGAAAACGCATTGACCATCGGAAACGGTGCAGCTTATGTCCTTACCAACGGAGCGCGGCTGATCAACACTACTCCCACCGATGAAGCGGTTTTCGGTCTGGTCAAAGAACTGGATTACGATTTTACTTATGCTCAGAAAATAATCGACAGTGATTGCCGGGTACTCAACGATGAATTATCCGGATATTATGACCTGCGAACGCTGACACCTCTGAAAAATACCATCCAGACCCTCGATCTGGAAGGTGCCAATAATATGGTGCGGATCCTGAAAAGTGTGCGTACCCAAAATACGGGCAACCGGCAGGTACTCTTTACGGATCTGAGTTATCTGGAAACCGTGGAACCTATGCTTATGACCATAACTCCGCCGGAAATCATCCGTTTCGGCAACGGCGATGGCAATGTCTCGGTCAAACTTTATATCCGCAACGTTTCCAATACCGATTTGCCGTTGACCTTGAAAGCGATACTGCCGAACCGCAGCTGGAAATGTCATCCCGTCAATCTGACGATGAAAAAACTTGCTGCCGCTGACGTCCGGCTGACGATCGAACCGCCAGCCGGATTTGAGGGCAAAATCCGGATCCCGTTTAAACTGACCTACGCCGGATTTGAAGGCGGCAAAACCCATGAATATCTGGATTTCACCGTCAAAAAACTGGATTTCCGCCCGGTAGTACCTGCAGGAAATACCGGCAAAAGCCAAATCCAAAAATCTCTGCCGCGTCTCCGGCACGGTATCAATGCCGTTGTCATCGCCGGAGATGACCGGACGATCGAAGTCGATCTGACCGGTGAAACCTCCGGATGGGCGGCAATCAAAAATGTAACGTATTCGATCACATCGGCAACTCCGAAAAAAATGCCGGTCGCTTCCGGCGTGATAAATTTGGATGCTTCCGGACACGGAAAATTGAAGATATCTGTTCCGGCACCGGGAGCATACTTTGTTGATTTCAAAGCCAAATGGTGCCGGTATGATTTCAAAAACCGTCACTATGGCATCTTTGCCTCCGGCAACACCCCGTTGAATTTCAGCAATGCCGATCACGACCTGTACTTTTATGTCAAACCGGGGGTCAAAGAGTTTTTGATCGGCGGAATTGATGGCGGAGCTGCGGAAACCGTTGAACTGACGGTCAGTACACCTGACGACACGGTTGCCTGGACACATGCCGGGAATATTTCCCGCGGCGAAATGTTCCCGGTCGCAGTTCCTCAGGGAATGGATGGAAAAGTCTGGAGAATCAAAGTCTGCAATGTGGACGACTTCGCACTCATCCTTGGCGAAGGGATCTCTCAACTGATTTCCCTGGATCCGGCAGCGGTCATCAACGATTGATACCGCTTCTGCCGGTGAAATGATCACTGCTTGTTGTTCTAAAGGCGGCTGCTTACCTTTGCGGAGGTTTTGCAGCCGCCTTTTTCTATAGGTCCTGCACAGAAAGAGCACTGAGCGTATTATTATACGCGTTGTGCCATTCTCCCGAACCATCATCCTTTTTTACTTGTCACTGCGTAATGCAACGAAGACGGAAGAATAGCAAGGCTTTTTTGAAAAACATCTGTTTTCAGGCGAGCAGATAAACTTGCTTTATCTCTCCTCAATTGGGAGCATTATTATAAGACCTTTGTAATGTCCGCACTTTTACCAGATTTCAGCACCGCAATAAAAAACAGTCCGGCAACAAAAATAATCTGACTGAATACCAATGCCCACACCGCCCCTTGCAAATGGGCAACATGACAGCCAAACACTGTACTTCCCCACAGCACGGATCCATAAATCAGAGTATTGAACATCAAAAGCGTTTGCGAACTGAAACGCATAACCAGCGGACGGAACACTGTTCCCGCAAAACCGAGCCCTGAAACCAAAGCAAGCGGCAATAAAAGCTCTTTACCTGCCGCCAGATAATCCGGATACAACAACCGTAACCCGATATAAGAAAACACCCACGCTCCGACAATGATAAACGGGACTGCCGCTGATGTATATTTCAAGGTTTTTTTCAATAATGCATTTTGGTCGGATTTATCACATCCACTGAATTTTGCCAGCAAATAACTGTATAATGGATTTCCGATAAACAAAATCATTTTACTGCAAACACTCACGGCATAAAACACATTCAACGACAAGGCATCCAAATGATTAAACAAAATAAAGCGTTCAAAATTTCCAGCTGTAAGCAATACTGCCGCAATAACAGCCAGCTTCAGATAAGAATTCACCGTTTCTGCAAACTTTTCACTTCTCCCGCCGCGCACCCGGATAAATTCAACTGAACGCCGGAATTTATCAATCACAGCAAACAGTTGGACCGCTGCTTCTCCGGCAATAAATACTATTATCCAGTGAATGTGAAAAAAAATAAACCCCAGAACACCAAACAGCAATCCGGTTGCATAAATAATATTCATGTAAAGAACATAAGTGAATTCCTGACGCAAACGGTAACATGCTGCTATGTAAAACCTGCCGGCACACAGCAGTGTCACACCGGCACATGCAGTCCATAATAACCAGCTGCATGAAAAAAATACTTTTACTGCCAGAAACAGGAAAAACAAAATGCCGCCGCCGGAAAATAATATTTTACTGACATCACCAACCGCAGACATCCCGGATTTTTTATAGGACGTGGCTTTGATGAGCAATGTATTGCCGCATTCCTCGCCAAGCACACTCCCGGCAATGTTAAATCCGGTGACAAACAGGATGACAAAAGCAAAATCATCTTCGGAAAGCCGCAGTGCAAAACACGGCATTAAAAATAATTGCTGAACAATCAAGTAAATACCGAAAGCCGCCGTAAGACATCCCATGTCCATAACGGACGCCGGTAAAATTTTTTTCAAATTGATTTTCATACAGCCGGCCGCGGATCCAAACTCATACGGTATACTTGAATACAATGCCTGCCTTTGCGGTTACGGTATTCCGAAAAAATGCACTGCCATTGATCCGTTGCCATCCCGACATCCGAAGCTGAAAAAAACTTTCCAGCCGGCACTTTTACTACCCAGTAGATAGTGGAAACTCCGGAATATTTTCCGGCTTCGCTTATAAATAATTCCGGAGAGGTGATATCTGTAACTTCACTGTTTTTATTGGACAGACCGCTGTAATATGCCACCCGGGAATTTTTTCCAGCCTCCCAAGTATCACACAATACAGCTTTTTCTCCGGGACGGATCGCTGCCCGGATGGCATTCCCGGCACTTATCAAATTATTCCGGTACGGATCGACATAGAAGTTGTCAGCGAGCATCATCAAACCAATAGCAATTACCAGCAGACGGGCGATCAGCAGCCGGTATTTTTCCAATATCGTTCCGGCAGAAGCGCAAAAACGCCGCAATACCGGGAAATCGTAATTGTAAAGCACTATGGCAATCAGCGGTATTTGCAGCAGCAATATACAAAGCATATAACGGCTGCTTTGTATTCCCAGCAGCATCCTCCAGAGTGACGTGACCGCAAAATAGGACAAAATCAAAAATATTCTCCAGTCAGCAGCCTCTCTGCGGAAATTTTTCCGGTATATCCAAACAGACAACAACGCTATGAAACCCAACGGGAAACAAAATTTTTCAATGAAAAATATGATATTCTGGAACATTTTGCGGTTTCTCTATATAACTTGATTTAGTATTTACCCGGAAACGAAACATTGCCAAGTCATAAAAAAGCAGCATTTCTTTGGGAGAAGGTGCCAACAGCAACAGAAATAATGTGCCTGATATCAGAGCTCCGGCAAGATATCCGCCCGCCCAAACAAAAAGCCGCGACAGTTTTATTTTCTTAAAAAAGAGCAGCAGCAGACAGAATAACAGAATAACCAGATTTATTTCCAGAAACTCCAGCCTGCTGAATACCGCCGGTACAAAAAACAGCCCCGCCGCGCCCCACCATAATATTTTATCTTTTTTTACCCCTTCTGCCACGCAGAATAATCCGCTTATCAGAAAAAATAATCCACATGACTCCCGTAATAATCCGGCATTTATCTCTATGAAATTTGTAAAAACAGCATAGATAAATACCGTTGCCAGACTGATTTCTTTTTTAACATCAAATGCCCTGCACAATCCATACAGAGGGAAAATCATCAATGTCCCGAATAAAATATTGGTTACAAGTATTCCGGCTGCAATATCACCAGTCAGATACGCTCCGAGACGGAAAAAGTAAAACGGTACGGCAGAGATATACCAGCAAGACTGCAGTTGACCACTCTGCTCCCATTCTTTGATTATACCGATATATTCCAACCCGTCTCTGGACACAACCGGAGAACCGTAAAACCCATACCACAATCTCAATAACAAAGTCAAAATGAAACACCCCCACAAAAGTACGTTCATACTTCCAGGAGCAAGAGGGGTATTTAATTTTATTGCTCTGTCTTTCCAGCTCATAAAAATCCATCAGCCTTTTTTACAGGAAATAAGCAGATCCGCCACATCGCCAAGCAACTGATCATCGATCGCAGTTCCGCTGGGCAGGCAAAGACCGTCAGTAAACAATTCTTCACACACTTTACCACCATAAACGCGGCAACCCATTTTCCGGAATACCGGCTGTAAATGCAGAGGTTTCCAAAGAGCCCGGGTCTCTATATTATATTCTTCAAATTTCTGGCGGATTATTTCCGGTTCCGGGAAGATATTCTGATCAAGCAGCACTGTTGTCAACCAGTAATTGGAATACACTCCCGGGAATGATTCATTCTGGAAAACGATTCCTTCCACGGGCTCAAGAAATCTCCGGTAAATTTGATTTATCTGACGTCTTCTCCGGACTCTTTCTTCCAAAACATCCATCTGACCGCAACCGACTGCAGCAACTATATTACTCATCCGATAATTATAACCGATTACGCTATGCTCATAATAAGGTTTGGGGTCTCTGGCCTGAGTGGACAGAAACACCGCACGTTTAGCATCATCTGCAGACTTGGTAAGCAAGGCTCCGCCACCGGATGAAGTGATGATTTTGTTGCCGTTAAAAGAATATATTCCATAATCCCCCAGACTGCCTGCTTTGCAGCCCTGGTAACTGCTGCCGAGAGCTTCTGCCGCATCTTCAATGACCGGAATATCATATTTGCGGGCAACAGTATTGATCCGGTCTACCTGATAAGGCATTCCATACATATGCACTGCGATAACAGCAGCAATACGGTGATTGGCAGCCGTTTCATTGACAATAGCTTCTTCCAGCAAATCCGGATCCATATTCCAGGACTCTTTTTCTGAATCTACAAATACCGGGACCGCACCGCAATAAATGACCGGATTCACAGTACCGCAAAATGTAAAACTGGGACATATTACGCGATCACCTGGCTGTACATCAAGACACATCAACGCCAAATGTATCGCCGCCGTTCCGGAGGCAAAAACACCACAATACGGCATCCCGGAATAGTCGCAAAGACGCTTTTCAAATTCTACAGTCATCGGTCCCAACGGAGCAATATAATTTGATGCAAAAGCCTGAGCAACATATTCCTTTTCAGTACCGCCCATATGCGGAGGAGACAGAAATAAACGAGAATCAAGTCGTTTCATAACTTATATATCCTTTATTTTTTTTACCGGCACACCGACATAAACGCCGGAATCCGGAAGATTTTTCACGACAACCCCTCCTGCGCCGATCAGACATCTGTCTGCTATGACACACCCGTGTATCAAAGTCGCACCAATACCGACATGTACAAAATCACCGATAACGACATCTCCACCGACAACAGCTCCGGGAGCCAAATGACTGAAATCCCCCAGACAACAGCCATGCTCAAATACCGATCCGGTATTGACAATACTGTGTTTCCCGATCCGGCAGCCCGGATTGATTACAGCATTGGCCATGACCGCACTTCCGGAACCGATTTCCACATTTTCGCCGATGACAGCCGCCGGATGCACCGCGGTGTACCATGACAGATAAGCAAAGCGTTCCGCTATTTTCCGACGAATCTCCGCCGAACCGATTCCAATTATATAATATATATCCTTACTGCGGTTTTGGCAACTGGCGATATCCCCCAGCAACGGAGCATCCACCAGTGTTTTTTTAGTTTCATCATCATCAAGAAACCCCAGCAAATCATCACCGGATTTTCTTACAATATCAGCGATAACATTTCCATGGCCTCCTGCCCCGATTACGATGACCTTTTTTTTCATTTGCACCTCTCATGGATAACATTATAGATCCGGGAGGTTTCCCGGGCAGTTTCTTCAATATCCAATAACCGGCGGACTTTTTCCCGTCCCTTCTCAGCCATTTTGACGGCTTGCGGATAATTTTCAATGGTCTGTATGATCGCCTGCGCTAATGCTTCAGGATTTTTGGCAGGTACAGTCAAACCGGTTTCACCATGGCATACAATATCAGGAAAGCCGCCGACATCTGTGGACACCGTAGGTACTCCTGCCGCAAGACTTTCTGCAGCCGCGCCCAGATTTTCACTGTGGGAAGGATGAACCGCGACATCAAGCTCCCGGTAAACCGCTGCCAAATCACTCCGGAATCCGGTAAAAATGATTTTCCCTCTGCCGACTTTCGCCGCATACTCCCGCAATTGTTTTTTGTAATATTCTCCGCCGCAAAAAATATCTCCGATGATCACTCCGTAAAGTTCCGGGTGAGTTCGCTGAACTATACCTATTGCGTCAATGAAATCTTCATGGCCTTTCAAACCGCGCCGCTGTCCGAGATAACGTTTCGGAGGATAAATATAACTGACCATACCTGCCAGCCGGATATTTTCAGGCAATCTCAATTCACGATGCAAAATTCCGGATGCATCGGCATATTTGTCACACGCCGCGCCGCCGTATCCTCCGTAGTAATTCAAAAAGATGTGTTCCGGATCTGCTCCGGCATCTTTCAGATAAATCCCGCTGCGTTGACATGAAGGTGCCCAAAAGTCACGTTCCCCGGCAAGATGTATATCCAGCCAACGGAAAAATACACTCTCCAAATGTAAAGGTCCGGGAATTTGAAACAGACGCGGCACGGACAAAGAAAACATCGCCAAACGGACAAAAAAGGCATTGGTAACAAAATGCACATGCACCAGATCCGGTTGAATTTCCGCAAGTAATTTACGGAATTTTAATATCCGGGGCAATAATTTCCACGGAGCTTTTACCGGCAAAGCGGCATCAAATCCGATAACTTCCATACCGTATTCACGATATTTAAGCGCGCTTCCGTGATCTGCAAAAGGCAACATGATCACCAGCCGGTGACCAAGAGACTTCAATTGACATGCCAGATCAAATGCCCAAGTCGCACCCTGATTCGTTTTGACGATATAAAGTATCTTCATTTTTTCCCGGATGCCTCTATTTCCTGTTTTCGCTCAACATCAAAATCCAACAGCAGATTGGAATCACCGATTTTTATTTCATCTGTTCTGAACAGTGCGGCAAATGTCTGAAAAATAATTTTGACATCTAAAAGCAGTGAAATATTATTCACATATTCCACATCCGCTTCAAAACGCTTTTTCCAAGTCAGCAAATTGCGTCCCCGTACTTGCGCCAATCCGGATATTCCGGGGCGCACCAGTGCCCGTTTACGCTCTTCATCAGTATAATACGGCAAATAACGCATCAGCAGTGGTCTGGGACCGATAAAACTCATTTCGCCACGCAGGATATTCCATATTTCCGGCAATTCATCCAGCGACGTTTTACGCAACAGCAACCCGGCTTTGGTCAATCTTTCCTGATCCGGGAGTAAGTTGCCATCTGCATCACGCCGGTCAGTCATAGTCCGGAACTTGTACAGTTGGAAAGGTTTTTCATTCAAACCGGGACGTTCCTGCCGGAAAATCACCGGAGTACCCAGAAAAAATCTGACCAACAGTGTCAACAACAACAGCACTATCCAGCCGCCGCAAACCAGAAACAGCAGAACCAGCAATATATCCGCCCCCCTTTTTACATAGCGGGGATATATTCCCGGAGGAGGTATTTGGCCGTCCATTTTTTAATTCTCCACCGGTTTATATGTATAAACCATTTCTTTGATGGCAGCGATCAATTCCTGATGGTCATTGCGTGCAATCAGTTCCGGTAATTCCGGAATAAACTTATTCATCAGTTTATCACGATCAAAAGGGATGGGATTACTGATAAAGATCTTGCTGTGTTCAGATGCGGTCATGCCCTCTTCCGCCAGCGACAATTCTTCGTAAAGTTTTTCGCCCGGGCGCAAACCGGTGAATTCGATCTTTATATCCTGATAAGGCCGGAGACCGGACAATTTTATCAAAGTCTCTGCCAGCGAGAGTATCTTAAATGGTTTTCCCATGTCCAAAATAAAAATCTCACCGCCTTTTGCCATCGCTCCGGCCTGCAAAACCAGAGAGGCTGCTTCCGGAATAGTCATAAAATATCTGGTTATTTCAGGATGGGTCACCGTCAACGGCTGACGTGCTGCGATCAACTTCTGAAACAGAGGAACCACCGAACCGTTACTGCCCAGGACATTGCCGAACCTGACTGCCACAAATTCGGTTTTTCCGGGTTCATTGAGAGATTGAATGATCATTTCGCACAAACGTTTGCTTGCCCCCATAACATTAGTTGGATTGACAGCTTTATCGGTTGAAATCAGTACAAATTTTTTCAACCCGTATTGTTTAGCTGTCAGCGCAATGTTATACGTGCCGAGACAATTGTTTTTCATAGCTTCAAACGGAGATATCTCCATCAGCGGCACATGTTTGTGAGCAGCCGCATGAAAAACCATATCCGGATTGAATTCCTGAAACACCGCTTCCAAACGATGCTTGTCACGAACTGATCCGATTCTGACAAAAAGATTCAAATCGGGATATTTTCTGCGTAATTCGTTTTCAATATCATAAGCGTTGTTCTCGTAAATATCAAAGATGATCAACTTTCCGGGAGCATATTTGCAAACCTGCCGGCAAAGTTCAGAACCGATAGAACCGCCGCCGCCGGAGACAAGAATGACCTTTCCGCTGATATCTGATGATATACAGCTTGTATCAAGTATGGATTGTTCCCTGCCCAACAGATCAGTAATATCTATTTTCCGGATGTCATTCACAGAAACTTTTCCGGAAATAATCTCCGCAGCCGAAGGCAGGGTCAGAAGTTTGCAACTGGTTTGACTGCATATTTCCAGAATTTTTCGTCTTTCCACATCCGGCAGGGAAGGAATTGCGATCATGATCGTGTTGATATTGTATTTCCCGACCGCTTCAAGAATCTTATCGCGGCCGCCATAAATCGGCACTCCGAGCATAAACATTTTCTGCTTACGGATGTCATCATCTATAAATACCACCGGTTTGGCATTGGAAACTTTTTCTTTTTTTATTTTGATGCACAATTCCCGCCCGCTGAAACCGGCTCCAATGATCATCATAAGCTGCTGTTCTGCAACAACTTTATCTCTTTTCTTTATCAAGTCAGAAATAACTGCAACAAGTGACCGCCAATGATGGTTTACCATAATCAGGGAAAAATCAAAAATAAGCAGCAGCGGATAGATACCGTTTGCCACCCGGTAACTACGGTATACAGTTTCACTTATCACTGTAAAAAACAAAATATAAATCAAACAGATACAGAATACTTTCACATGAGTTCTGATTGTTTCACAATTCCACACTTTGTTATAAAAGCCGAAAATAGAAAACAAAACGATCTGCCCGATACTCCATTGCACACCAAATGCCTTGAAATAGTCCATGGAGATCCGGTAATCCTCCAAAAACATGTGCATATTGCACATGAAAAAAGCAGCCAGCCAGTATGAAAAAGCAAAAACAATACCATCCATGAGCATGTGGATCAACACATGACGGACAAAATACATATTCTGTTTTTGCAGCCAACCGGGATTATTCTGATTATCCACAAAAATCTTCCTTCCATAAAACATATCCGTGCCGGAACAGGCAATACAGACAGCCTTTCATAATATAGCATTTTGTCAGAAAAAATACAAACAGCTGTCCCCGTTTCAATATACTTTTGTTACGGTACAGTAAAAGCCCACCCATCCCGCAAGGCCAAAGAGTGTGTTTGAAAATAAGGTTTCGGCAGCAATACCATCAAACATAAAAAAAGATACTATGAGAGACACAAAAGGTCTCTCATAGTATCTTTTGTATTGGATTTATCTGCCGGATTCAGCATCCAGACGGAAGTTGTGGGCATTGTGATAGAAGAATTTTTCAGCTTCTTCCGGTTTGCCCCAACGGTGATAAACAGATCCGATAAGATCAAAAAACAGCGTCCAGAATTCTTTTAACTTCAAAGAACGTTCATTTTCCTCTTTCAATCCGTAAAACTGATCCGTAGCAAAGAAAAGTTTTTCATGAAACATCCGGTTGCTGCCTTCATTGGCAGCCCGATCCAGAGAACGGAACAGTTCTCCCAGCATTTCATAATGCCGGTAACCGCTGATATCATGGACGATATTGCGGCAGTAATAGAGATTGTGTACCGTCTCTTCAAACCACGGATATCCCAGATGACCGCCGATGATCCGGAGCTGCGGAAATGCTTCACCGATACCGGCAAGATAAGACGGCCGCATACCGGATGGTCCGTAACCGCAGGAGTTCCGCGTGCGGGTGTTGTAACTCTCCACCCGCACCGCCATGCCGGTATGGAACAGCATAGGCATATTCAACTCCTGCGCCCGTTCGTAGAACGGATAGAACTTTTCATCATTCCAATGGGTATCGGGTTTGTAAGGTTTCAACCCGATAAAACCCCGTTCTTTGAGCCGGTCGATTTCATCAACACCTTTGGAAAAATCCAGATATCCGTAAGCATAAACCACTCCCGGATGTGCCTTTACCGCAGCCAACACCTCATCAGAAGTCGCCAATTGGATCCCGCTGAGGTTGATACCGTCAAGATCCATCAGCCAGATCTCATCGTAGACTCCGGAATCAGCAAGTTCGTGGAACCCCTGATGATCATGCACCAGATGGGCGTGTGCGTCAATGTATTTCATAGCAGATCAAATGTTGAATTTGGGAGCTTTGGCAGTCGCCATATCGCTGGCGATGATGCAGTTGGGGTGACGGCGGCAATAGGTCACCGGATAATCATCTCCGGGCTGACCGGCGGCGGCGATACGGATAATGGTATTCGCCCACAGAAATTCGGTGGATTCATTGCGGGTCATCAGCAGCATGCGTCTGGCACCGAGGCACTGTTTCATACCGAGGGTGATCGCACGTTTCGGGAAGTTCTCCAGGTTGCCGCCCACACCTTTGTGACGGGTGGAATCAATGGTACGGGTGAATTCGTTGATCTCCAGGATCCGCGGATTGCTTTCCGCCACTCCGGGAGCAGGTTCATTGAATGCGACATGACCGTGGATACCGATTCCGCCGTAGCAGACCTCGATACCACCGAGTTTTTCGATCATTTCCGGCAGTTCGGCAAGGATTTCCGGACGGGGGAAAATGATCTGTTCCGGGGGCATCAGCAGATCCGGACGCACCCGGTCAAAAAAGAGACCGCCCATCTGACCGCGGAAGCTCAGCGGATTAGTTGCCGGAATAAGCTCATCTTTTTCATCATCCACATATTCGTCCATAAAGAAAAAGCGGACATTTTTCAGAGAGAGAGATTCACGGTTGATCTTCTCCGCCATGATCCGGTAAGGCTGGGTCGGACCGACCGGCATAATGAAATTCACCACCTTGTCACCGGCGGCGGCTTTACGGAATTCAGCGACCATCTCTTCGGCAAGATATTCATAAAGTTCATCCAGCGTTTCAGTAAGTTTCAACTGACCTTTGGATTCAGCGATAAGTTCGTCGATCGAAAGCGACAGGAGATGGCGGACTTCTTCTTTACGGTTCATGATCATGACCTTTCTTGATTAAATTTTTAAGGGTTTTTTACATGCAAAAGCTTGCTCATTGTGTAAAGTAGTAGTATTTTATGGATTATTCAATAACAATTTTGATGAAATTATAACAATTTTGATGAAATATGCGTAAAATCGTTTCCCGCCCCGACACATCGGCACTGCCGGCATTGCCGCTGCCGGTCTACATCCGCTCCGCCGGATACAACGAAGCGGAATCCGGCTGGCAGGAGTATGATACCGATAAACCTTTTGTGCAGATATTCTGGTGTGTGCAGGGAGCCGGAGAATTTTTCCTGACCGACGGCAGTTCGGTGACCGTCCACCCCGGGGAAACATTTTTCCGGATGCCCGGAGAGATCCATCACCACCGTTCCTGTGACCCGGTATCACCGTGGAGTTATTACTGGTTCACCTTTGACGGTCCATCCGCCCGGGAATTCATGCTTGCCTACGGCTACCGGCAAATCCCGATGTATGCCGGGGAGTGTCCGGTGGAGCTGTTTCTGGAATTGGAGATCATGGTACGCAAACCGGAACCTTATGCCCAGCGGCACGCGATTTCGCTGGCGGCAGAGATCCTTGCCCAGATGGGCGGCAGGGAAAAATCCGCCCCGGCGGAACATCTTGTCCGCCGGTATCTGGGGGTGGCAAAAGAAAATATGCGTAATCCGGAGATCACCGTGGAAAGCCTCGCCCGCCGTCTGGGAGTCCACCGGACGACGCTCAACCGGCACTTCAAAGCGGAAATGGGAATTTCTCCCGGAGCATATCTGGACACCATCCGCCTCCAGCATGCTTTGCGGCTGCTGCGGGATACCGCCATGAATTTAAAAGAAATACCGCAGAATTCCGGTCTGCTCAACCAGAGTTACTTCTGCGCGCTGGTCAAAAAAGCCACCGGCATGTCACCGAAACAGTACCGTGAATCGCTCAACCCTCAGAAATAACCGCTTCAAACATGGATTCCGTTGCGAACCGGAACAGACCTTTGCGGTTGAGTTTGGAACGGTCAAGCAGCAGCATTTTTTTCTCGGAAACCGCCATCAGTTTGAGCAGCAGGGCAAAGTGCTTCTCATGATTGGTGGTCACTCTGCCGTCATTCAGTCCGAATGCCGAAACAAATGCTTTGGAAATCGAGAGCTGTTCCAGTTCCCGCAGCACCGACTGTCCCAGAAAAGCGTTGAGCTGCAAATCATATCCGCCGCCCAGACCGATAAGAACGTAATGGCTGGGAAATTTTTGAAAATTTTGAATGATCGACACCGCATTGGTCACGATCGTCAAACTTGAAAAGCAGGATTTCAACAACTTTTCCGCCAGCCACGATACTGTAGTGGAAGAGTCCAGAAAAAGGATATCTCCGTCTTCGATCCGTTGAAAAGCCCGATCCGCAATGATCTGTTTGGCACGGCAATTCCAGTTGAGCCGATCCAGAAACGCTGCCGAACTGGAGTGTTCATGGGTTTGAGATTCAAAAGCGACCCCGCCGCGCACTTTCTGCAGCAGCCCCCGTCTGACCAATTCAGAAATATCCCGGTGTATCGTGGCATTGGAGACCCCGAACTTTTCCCGCAATTCAGGAATGGAACAATATTTTTTCTCTTTCAGAACATCTATTATCGCATATGCACGAACGTTTTTCACACTCTGACTCCTGTAACAGTTTGAATTCTTATCCGGTGAATATAACGCAAAATTTCTCAAAAATCAACCTTTTATCAATAAAAAATGAGATTTTTTGAAAAAATATCTTATTGTATCATTTTTATTCTTTTTTTCTCATCTTCCCCCGCTTGCTATTGAAAAACGGTTATGCTATATTCAATAACGGGTCAATTTGGATAACAGACGGAGGACATGGAAACATGACCAAAAAATTTGATTTTACCGGATTGGGTTTCTGCAGCAATGATTATATTGCCCTGCTCCCGGAAATCCCTTTGGACAGCAAAGTGAAAATGCTTGAACATCTCATTCAGGGCGGAGGTCCGGCGGCAACATCCACCGTGGCTGCATCCCGATTGGGATTGAAAGCGGCATTCATCAGTTCAGTCGGCGATGATGATGCCGGCAAAAAGATCATTGCCGACTTTGATACCGAAAAAGTTTTTACCAAAGCCATACAGATCCGTTCCGGCAAAACTTCTCCGGTCGCATACTGCTGGACAGATGCCCCCACCGGCAAGCGCAGCGTGGCATGGACCAGCGGTGATCTGGTGGAAGTTACTCCGGATGAGATCGATTATGAATTGATCGCCGCCTCCAGGGTCCTGCATTTGGACGGACACCACACCCGGGCGGCACTGGCTGCGGCAAAATTTGCCAAAGCCAACGGCGTACTGGTCAATATGGATGCCGGAACATTGCGGGATGGCGTGCCGGAATTGCTGACGTACACCGATATCCTCATCGCTTCGGAGGAGTTTGCCCGCAGAATAACCGGTATCAACGATCTGGACAAAGCGATATTCAAACTCGCTGAATATGGAGCCAAAGTCACCGGTATCACCATGGGCGAACTCGGTTCCATGGTGCTGACCCCGGAAAAAAGTATTCTGCGCTGTCCGGCATTCAAATTGGAAAAAGTCGTGGACACCACCGGAGCAGGGGATGTTTATCATACCGGATTCTGTGTCCGCTATCTGGAGACAGATGATCTGATGGAATGCATGCGTTTCGGGTCAGCCGTATCTGCACTCAAATGCGGCAAACTCGGCGGCAGAACCGGTATCCCGAATCGTAATGAAGTTGATTTATTCTTAAAACAGCGGGGGTGAATATGTCAGAAAATATGAAAATCGTTTATCTGCCTCTGACCAAGGCAAACTGGGTGAATCCGGAACTGGAACTCATGCGGGAAAAATCCCGGCAGTTCCTTGCTTCACTGCCCAATGTTTCCATTATCGGCGGCGATAAGATGATCGAAACTGAATCGCAGGCGATGGAAGTGCTTGAATCATGCCGGAATCAGCACCCGGATCTGGTTGTCGGTCACATGCTTTCATTCGCCCTCGGAGTGGTGCTGCCCCGTTTTGCTCTTGCTCTGCATGTCCCGACGGTACTGTGGTCGATCCCTGAACCCGATCCCATGGGCGGCAGATTGCGGGCAAATTCATTCTGTGCGGTAAATATGAATACCCATATTCTCTGGAAACTGCACTGTCCGTCATTTCCTGTCCACGGCAATATCGGCGATGCGGGAACTGCCGCCAAACTGGAACAGGCGGTCAAAGTTGCCCGGGCATTGCGGAAACTGCGTACGCTCAAAGTCGGTTCCATCGGCGGCAGAGTTCCGGGATTTTTCACCTCGGATTACGATGAGATGCTGCTGCGCAACAAGATCGGCAGTGAAGTCATCCCGCTGACCGCATTGGAAGCATCATCTATCGCCAGAAATCTGCCGGCTGAAGAAGTCGAAGCGGCGAAAAAAGTACTGCTCGGCGATGCGGTCATGCACGACAGCGATGCCCCGAATGATGACCACTTCACCAAATCAGCTGCATTGTTTGCCGCCATCAGTAAAATGGTAAAAAACAACTTCCTTGATGCCGTAACTCTGCGCTGCTGGCCCGAAGTCATTGCCGATGAGATGTACGGTATCACCTTGTGTTCAACGATCGGCCACCTGAATAATCATGGCATACTGACTATCTGCGAAGGCGATGTTTATGCCGCAGTTCTGCAGTCAGCCATGCAGGAATTCAGCGATGCTCCGCCGTTTTTCTGTGATCTGATCAAACTTGATACCGATCCCGGAGTGGCATGGCACTGCGGTGCCGCCCCCTGCACGCTCTGCCGGGAGGGATTCACCCCGCAGCTCCGGCGCAGTTCCACAGTCGGCGGCGGCGGTACCAAAGGTTGTGTCTGCGAATTTCCGCTGAAACCGGGCAGAGTCACCCTTGCCCGTCTGGGTGAAACCCGGGACGGAGATGGCTTCCGGATGCTCATTATCCCCGGCACGGCAGTGGAAACCGATCTGTTTGTCCGGGGCAATCCGCTGAAAGTCCAATTTGATGCCGGCAGCAAGGCGTTGCAGGATGAATTGCTCAACAACGGCTGGGAACACCATTTTTCGCTGGCATACGGAGATATGACAGAAGAACTGCTCGCATTGTGCAGAGCTTTGGAAATACCGGTAACTATCTTAAAATAAAGGAATATTATTATGCCGAACTTACTCATTCATACTGATGTGAAACAGGGGTACAATCCGGTTTTCGCGCTGGGCGAATACAACATGGTATTGACCCGTTTCGGGATCGTACAGCTGACTCAGGGAACTTCCTGGAGCGGCAATACCGGTGATTTTGAAATGGCGATCGTTACGCTCGGCGGAAAATTTGCCGCCGCCGGAGACAACTGGGAATTTGCGGAAGTCGGCGGACGTAAAGATGTCTTTTCCGGCAAACCCCACACCCTTTACCTGCCGCGCAATACCAAATTCACCTTGACGGCATTGACAGATTGTGATTTCGCGGTCAACGAATCCCCCGCGACCCGCGACACTGCCAGACCGACGGTCATCACCCCGGAAATGACCCGTACCATCTCCATCGGCAGAGACAACTTTACCCGTGCCGCAACGATCATGCTCGATGAAAAATTTGATTCTGAACACTTCTACATCGGCGAAGGCATGATCCCGTCCGGAAACTGGTCAGGTTATCCCCCGCACCGGCACGATTTTGATGATCTGCCCGGTGAAATCGATATGGAGGAAACTTATTTCTACCGCTTCGATCCCCAGCAGGGATTCGGCATCCAGAAAGTTTACAAAACCGACGGTTCCATTGATGAAACCTATACCGTCAAAAACAACGATACTGTTGCCATTGCCGAAGGATATCATCCGCTTTGCGGCGCACCGGGTTATCAAATGTATTATCTCTGGACGATGTGCGGCAAAGTCAACCGCGGTCTGATCTCCGCCAAAGATCCGGCACATGATTGGGTGAAATGACATGAGCGAAAAAGATCTGCTGCTGGGTATCGATTTCGGTACCGGCGGCTGTAAAGTTACCGCCATCACCACCTGCGGCAGACTGGCAGGAGAAGCGTCAGTGGAATATCCCACTGAATACGCTCATCCCGGCTGGTCGGAACAACTCCCGGAAGATTGGTACAAGGCGATGTGTTCAGCTCTGCAGACATTGTGGAGCAAAGGTGTTGACCCGGCACAGGTCGCGGCTCTGGCTTTTGACGGTTCCACACATAATGCGGTTTTGCTGGATGCCGCCATGCGTCCGGTTCGCAAAACCATCATGTGGACCGACCAGCGCAGTGCCGCTGAATGTGCTTTTCTGAAAGAAAATTACGGGGAAAAAATCTTTGCCACTGCATACCAGATGCCGACGCCGACCTGGACACTGCCCCAGATGCTCTGGCTGAAAAAAAATGAACCGGAAGTTCTGAAACAGACCCGGCACATTCTTTTTGTCAAAGATTATGTCCGCTATCTGGTCACCGGCGAAGCTGCCACTGACTATATTGAAGCACAGGGAACACTTTTCTTTGATATGAAAAAGATGCAGTGGTCGGAAGAACTTGCCGCATTGGCAGGTATTTCTGCAGATATGCTGCCGGAACTGATCCGTCCCACTGACCGTACCGGCAGTGTGACGATCCAGGCGGCAAAAGATACCGGATTGCCGGTCGGCACTCCGGTAGTTTGCGGCACCTCGGATTCTGCCGCCGAAGATTACGGTGCCGGTGCGGTCGCACCGGGAGACTGCATCATCAAACTTGCCACTGCCGGAAATGTCAATGTGATGACCGATCTGCCTCATCCTGATCCGGGAATGCTTACTTATTCACACGTCGTACCGGGAATGTGGTATTCGGTGGCGGCGACCAATGCCGCCGCCCGCTGTCAGCGGTGGTTCCGGGATCTGATGTGTCAGGAGGAGATCGCCAGAGCCGAAGCAATGGGAGTCAAAGCCTTTACCTTGATGGATGAACTTGCCGCCGCTTCCCCGGCGGGAGCAAACGGAGTGATGTTCCATCCGTATTTGCAGGGTGAACGCTCCCCGTACTGGGATCCGAAATTGCGTGCCAGCTTTACCGGAGTGTCCATTGCCTCAACCAAAGGTGACTTCATCCGGGCGATTTGTGAAGGAGTGGCATTCTCTCTGCTGGACTGCTACGGTCAGATCGAAAAAGCCGGTCTGCCGGTCAATCAGATATTCCTGATCGGCGGAGGAGCCCGCAGTGAATTGTGGAGCAAAATCGTCTGTAACGTATTCGATCTGCCGGTGCAAATTCCTTCTCCGGCGGATGCTTCATTCGGTGCGGCACTGATTGCCGGTACCGGAGTGGGGATCTTCCGCAGCAGCATGGATGCAATCCAGAGGTGTCTGACCATTGAACGCCACTTGAGTCCGGATCGCAATGCGGCGGAACAATACCGGAAATTGTTTACCGAATACCGGGAGATCCATGATGCGCTCGCCCCGGTTTATGCAAGAAGATAACAACCAATCAACCTTTTTGTTTAAGGAGAAAACAAAATGCTTTCAAGCAAAGACAACTACATGTACGAGATGATCCGTACCGAATTGACCGACGCTGTCGGTGAAGAATTCGTCGGCACCGGAAATGCCGATAAATTCGGTCACTCCGTGGACTACTACTGGATCCCGGAAATGTGGCACGATCGCGGCATGCCGACTCCGAAACCGGATTTCGTTGTCCATCCAGGCAGTGCCGAAGAGGTTTCCAAAGTGATGAAAATCGCCAACCATTACCATATTCCGGTAGTGCCGTGGGGCGGTGGTTCCGGTTCTCAGGGCGGTGCGCTGCCGGTTTACGGCGGTATCATCCTGGATATGAAACGGATGAATAAATTTATCGGTATCGACAAAGAATCCCTGACCGTCACCTGCCAGACCGGTATGATCGCACGTCATCTGGAGTGGCGGTGCAATAAAGAGGGCTTCTCCACCATGCATTTGCCGGCATCCATTGCCTGCGCCACCATCGGCGGATTCCTGGCTCACCGCGGTACCGGCGTGCTCTCCACCAAATACGGCAAAATCGAAGATATGGTCATGTCTCTGGAAGTAGTTACTCCGACCGGAGAGATCATCCGTACTCTGCCGGTTCCCCGTCACGCTTCCGGTCCGGATCTGACCATGCTTTTCCTCGGCAGCGAAGGTACTTTGGGCGTGATCACCGAAGTGACTCTCAAAGTCCATCCGGAACCCGAAGCCCGCGAATTCCGCGCCTATATCTTCAAAGATTTCCACACCGCCATGAGTGCCGGTGCCGAATTGATGCGCAGCCGTCTGCAGCCCTGTGCGATCCGTCTTTACGATGAAGAAGAGACGATCCACCATGTCCGCAGAGTTTTCGGCATGGAACTGGACAAAGGAGCATATCTGGTATTCGGTTTCGACGGTCCTGCCGATATCGTTGAATGTCAGATGCGCCGCGCCAGAGCGATCATGGAAGAAAAATATCACGGCAAAGACCTCGGCAGCAAAGGCGGAGATCTGTGGTGGCAGAATAAATACAAATTTTTCTACCCGCCGTTCATGTTCCACATCCCGCAGGCATTCGGCACGCTGGACACTGTGGCGACATTTGCCAATATTGAAAACGTCTATCATGCCATGAAAAAAGTGGTCAACGAAAACTTCCCGCAAGCCCGTTTCATCGGTCACTTCTCACATTGGTATGAATGGGGCTGCATGCTCTATGCCCGTTTCATTTTTGAAGGTGAAAACGTTCCGGAAGATCCCGCCGAAGCCGCGGCTCTCTATAACCGGGTCTGGGATATGGCGATCCGTGCCGCTATCGCCAACGGCGGTGTTATCAATGAACACCACGGCGTCGGTCTGAAACTCGGACGGCTGATGAAAGAGTTGTACGGTCCTGCGATGCCGGTGCTGGAAGGCATCAAAAAACAGCTCGACCCCAACAACATTATGAATCCCGGCAAATTAGGTTTCAAAGGAATTTAATCATGAATATCGACAAATATACTGACGCCATCAAGAACTGCCGTTTCTGCTTCATGTGCCGCCACCTCTCCGGTATCGGCAATGTGACTTTTACCGAAGCTGACACCCCCCGTGTCCGCGCTTCCATGATCTACGGTGTGACCATGGATCCGGAAAAAATGGCAGATAAAGACTTTATTGACACGCTTTACCGTTCTGATCTGTCCCGTGCCTGCTGTTTTCACTGCGTAAACCACTACGATGAAAACTCTCTGAATATCGCCATGCGTACCGATCTGGTGGAAAAAGGACTGGCTCCGGATTATGCAAAAGCAATCGCTGAAAACCTGAAATCCTCCAGCAATTGGGAAATTTCCGGCGCAGCCGAGGTGCTGTATTTCACCGATCGTTATACGCTGCAGACCGGTACAGTCGCACCGGCGTTTGATGCGATCATGAAAAAAGCCGGTATCAATTATGCGACCGTGTCCGGCGGATGCATCGGCAGAGCGTTGAAAGTTCTCGGCTTTGCTCAGGATGCCAAAGCTGCAGCGGAAAAATTCGTCAGCACAGTCAAAGCCGCCGGAGCGAAAACCCTGGTGGTCAGCAATCCTGCCGCTTACGAACTGCTGAAAAACGATTGCGCTGAATTCGGCATTGAAGTGCCGTTTGCCGTCATGCACACCTCCGAATATATCCTGTCACTGGGATTGAAAGCTGCCAAAGCTGCCGGAGATATCTATTATCTGGAAAGCGATTATCTGAAAAATTACAACGATAATCTCCCCTTCCCGCGCCAGCTGCTCGCAGCGGTCAACGCCAATATCAAACCTTTCGGAACCAATAACGAAGAATCCTACACCTGCGGTGAAGGTGCGGTTCTGCTTCCGGAAATCGACGAAACCCTCGTGGCGAAACTGGCGGCATATATCGCCGATCGCGCCGATGATCCTGCTAATGACAAGATCGTGGTCGCCTCTCCGTATACCAAAATTTTCCTGAGCAAATATACCAAACTTAATGTGGCTACTCTGGAAGAAGTGGTTGCCGAGGTGCTCTGATGGCTCTGGTAACAATGAAAGAAATGCTCATCGCGGCGCGTAAAGAAAAACGCGCCGTGGGAGCATTCAATGTCGCCAATTATGAAACGGCACGGGCGGTTCTGCAGGCGGCTGAACAGGAAAAACAACCGGTGATCATCCAGCTGTATATGCGGCTGTTTGATTCAAACAAAGCCTATGATATCGCCGGATTGCTCATCCGTCTCGCCAACCGTGCCGATGTGCCGGTTGCGATCCATCTGGATCACGGCAATACGGTCAAGCAGGTCAAAGATGCTTTGGCATGGGGATATACCTCGGTAATGTACGACGGTTCCAGACTGCCGTTTGAAGAAAACGTCCGCAATACCGCATTCTGCGTCCAGTATGCCAAGAGTTTCGGAGCCTCTGTGGAAGGTGAGATCGGTCATGTTGCCCAGGGTGATGAGACCGCACTGACTGATGTGGAAGAAGCCGTCGCATTTGCCGGACAGACCGGGGTGGATGCACTGGCGGTTTCCATCGGGACGGCTCACGGTTATTACAAAAGTGAACCGAAACTGGATATCCCGCGCTGTCAGGCGATCGCCGATGCACTGCCGGAAGTACCGCTGGTACTGCACGGCGGTTCAGGAACGCCGCTGGAAGATGTGCGGAAATCCATTGCCGCCGGTATTGCCAAAATCAATATCGCCACCGAATATCAGGATACTTATTTGAAAAGTTCCCGCAAAGAATTGGAACTGCTGGATGGTAAATTCCTTCCGGTAGATAAATTCTTCGATCCGGTGGTCGATGCATGCGCGGCACACGCCGCCAGATTGATCCGGTTTTTCGCCGGCAAATAACCGCAGCAGAAATTCCGTCGCCAGACCGCATCCGGGCAACCCCCGGTTGCGGATCTTTTCCGGCTCTGTACTGAAAAGAAAGGGTACAGAGCCTTATTTTTTACATATTCAGCATCAGCAGAAAAA
The DNA here is from genome assembly GCA_017504435.1 of Lentisphaeria bacterium. GTDB lineage: Bacteria > Verrucomicrobiota > Lentisphaeria > Victivallales > Victivallaceae > UBA1784. The sequence continues at coordinate 43,600 of JAFVRD010000002.1, forward strand.
TTTGACCTTGGCTCCCCATGCTTCGCGGTGATCATAAGTGGGCAGACCATCGACGACATGCAGCAGCAGATAATTGTATCCGGCGTCGACCTCGATCGGGAACCAGAGCGGATGCATAAATTCAGCCTCCATCAACGGGGGGATCTCTAATACTTTTTTACCGTTGATAAAACCGTATCCGCCGTCGCTGAGCATGGCACAACACATGGCTTTCCCGGATTTTTCAGCGAAAAATCTGATTTGCAGATACGCTCCGCAATATCTGGTTTTACAATAAAAGCGTGCCAGATCATAATAACCATCCCGATCTATCCGTATTTCTCTGGCGATATCCCGGAACGCCATCGGCTCAAGTGTTTCCGGATGTTCTGTTTCTGTATCGCTTACGGTATATGCGGAAAGGATCGGCAGCTGTGTCCGTTTCAATCCATCCGGAAATGCCGTCAAACGGGTTTCAGTAGCCCCGAATGGAACCAGATGCAGCAGTGTTTCCTCTTTTTCAGGAGTGCAGAAAAGCGGTACTTGCGGAGTGTAACGCTGCTGATCGAGTTCGGCGAATGCGCCCGGAACACGCCGGGCGGAGATCTGCAGCAATTCCGGCGGTGCATCAAAGCCATATTTTTCAGCGTTGACATTGGCAATGACTCTGGCGGCGGTTTGCGGAGCGACCGCATAGTTCCATGCCGAAACCGGTTCCATGATCAGCGGAGTGAAACGTTTTTCCGGTTCTTCTTTGCGGCACACGTTTTCAACCGGCAGGGAATATACCAGCGCACCACGCTCAAACCAGCTCCACTGGCGGTCAGAACACTGGCGGACATCAAGTGCAAAATCAAGGACAAGTTTATCGTTGTTCCGCAATTTTGTCTGCAAAAATTCACCCTTTATATTATCCGGAAGCTCAAGAGTTTCGCCGTTGAGTTTGATTTTCACCCCGCTGCACCATTGTGGTATGCGCCATGAGAACGGCAATTCGCCGTCACCGGCAAATCGGCATTCAAAAGAGATTTCCCCTTTGAATGGATATTCGGTATGCTGAATGATCTGATATGATTTGCCCTGATAAATGCCGCTGACATCGCACGGTCCGAAACAAACTGCCGCCGGGGCACCATTTTCATCGGCCATCCACATCCGGCTGACAAAATTCGGCATTGCCCGGTGAACATTGCCGGGACAGCAGGCTGCGAAATGATCCGGCCGGTACTGACGCAGCGGAGCCTGTCCGAACAGGAAAGAACTGCTGTTGGAAAACGGCGTTGCCAAAACCTGATTGGGAGCAGACAAATACTGCAATGCGGAAAAATCTTTGGTAACAGCACCCGGCAAAGCATTGTAGGCAATTTTTTCCGCCTGATCGGCATATTTTCCGCCGCCGCCTGCCATCAGGAAAAATCCCAGTGAATAGAGGGCATCGGAAATAACACAGGTTTCGTAACCGGTTTCCGGATCACGTCCGAAAGCATGTTCCACCGAGCATGGCACTCCGGAAATCTGTCCGTGCATATCCATGACCAACTGCCACGCCCGGCATGCCGCATCAAAATAACGTTTATCACCGCCTGCCATATAAAGCATGACCGGCAATTTGATCTCTTCGCTTAAAGTCACACCATGGAAAATTATGTTGTGATAATTTTCCAAAACGTTCATCGTCAACGCCTCCGAGGCATAATTTTTGTCCTGATGAGTATTGAACATATCATACGCCTGAAATGCTTTTGCAATCAGCGAATCATCTCCGGTACGCGCGGCAATATCAAGCAATCCTTCGATATTGGTGATGTTACGGCTGCCGTCACCGATCTCGGCAGCGGAAACCTGCCGGTAATGCTCATGAAATGCGTCCAGCACATTTTCATCACCGGTGACATCCAAATACGCCCGGACTGCCTTGTAAAACACCCCCATCGGCCATTCTGAAGAGTATTTATAACACTCGCCGCCCAAGCGGCCGCCGATGTGGTGAGCAAGCAGATAATCCAGATTGCGTTTGAAAAAGCCGGTCATCTCTTCATTGCCGGTAAGCAGACCGAGCCGCAGCAGTCCATCGAGCATGTACCCGGTTTGCTCATAGGGCCACCAACGGTTGGGGCCCGGAACCGGACAGGGCTGTCCGCGGTAATCGAGTTCCCGGAATTCAGCCTGAATGACCCCCTCCCAGCAGCAGGTATTAAAAGGATATTTCTGCTCCTTGACATTCCCGGAAAGTCCCGACACCTGACGATCCAGAAATTCCCGGATGAAATCGTGCGGTTTGATTGTATTCAACGGCAATTCGTGGAGTTTGACTGTAACTGTATGAATTTTTTTTTGACTGCTCATAAATGCACCTCATATATATTAAACATCTGTTTTTACCTGATAACAAATATAGCCGGACATTGGAAATGAAACAAGACGGATGCCGTCAAAAATTAGCACAATACCGTCAAATATTTTTAGCGATATCCCGACGGTATTCCCGCGGGGTCTGTCCGAATTCGCGGCGGAACAGGCGGGCAAAGTAATTTCCATCGGTAAAGCCGGCTTCTCTGGCAATATCCGCCAGATTGCGGCTGCTGTCAAGCAATTCACCGGCGGCATGCCGGAGACGGATGCTCTGGATATAACCGACCGGAGTCATCCCGGTGGCAAGCCGGAAGTGACGGAGAAAGGTTGATTCTGACATATTCGCACGCCGTGCCAGCTGACTTAAAGAGAGCTTGTCTTTGAAGTGGCGGCTGATGTAATCCATGCAATCTGCCATGCGGGATTGATCGTCCTGCATCGCAATTTTTTCGTTGGCATCATACCCGGCAAGCAGCAGCGGAATAGCTTCACAGAATGCCCCGAAAACAGAAAGATTATAGCATATTTGCCGGGATCGCTGGATTTCCCACGCCCGGAATAAAATCGTTTTCAATTGCTCAAGAATATCTGCCGGCAGAGAAAACTTGGGATAAAAACGGTTTTTACGGTAATAATCCGGATGGATGACAAATAATGCTGAAAATCCGGGATTGCGGTAAATTTCCCGGTATGGTATCGGAAGCTGATCAAAAATGAAAATAAGATTCATCAGTTGCTTGTTACATTCATCCGTGTAACAATGCGGTGCTCCGGCAGGAATGACGACCACATCTCCGGCATGAAGCCGTACCGAACTGAATTCGGTAAGATAAGTGGCTTCGCCGCTGAACATGATCGCTATTTCGGTAAATTCATGAGAATGAAAACCCAGTTCAGAGCTGGATTCCGTATAGCGGACCCGGATGGGAAGCTTATTTTTCTCAAAAACATCAGCCGAAGTCAGAATATTATTTTTACTCATACTTACCCCCGGTAAACGGTGCTGTTTTATAATATTTGATATGACTGTTTCAGTACAAAAAAGTCATACCGAACCGTCCAGAGACTAATATACTTGCGGATCCGTTTTTTTCAAGCCGTTTTATATACGGTTGAAAAAAGCGATCCGGCGTGATAACGGCAAATTTTTCCTGCCTCAAAAGCATTTGACGGCATTGTGCTAATATTTGACGGTATCAACCTTGTCATATCCGGTATTTTTAACTATATTTATTACTGTAGACCTAATTGATGTATTTTTCTTTGGAGGCTTTGTATGGCAAAAATCGTGTTGGTCGGTGCTGGCGGAGTAATATTCAGCCAGAATTTCATGAAAGATTTTCTGATGTCGGAACATCTGACAGATTCAACTCTTACACTTATGGATATTGACCGTGAGCGTCTTGCCAATGCGGAAAAGATTTTTCACATGCTCGCCGCAGAGTTGAACTGCCCGGATCGCCGCATGGAAGCGACCACAGATCTCGAAGAAGCTCTCAGTGGTGCAGATTTTGTACTAACTATTTTCCGTTCCGGAACTCTTGAACACCAGCGTATCGAATACGAAATCCCCGCCGCTTACGGAGTGAAACTGGTTGTGGGAGATTCCATGGGGCCCGGAGGAATTTTCCGGGGATTGCGTACATTGAAAGATCTTTTCAAAGTCCTGAACACCATGGAAAGAGTCTGTCCCGGAGCCATGCTGCTGAATTATGTCAACCCGATGTCCATAAACACCATTGCGCTCTCCCGCTGTGCAAACACAGTGAAAGTGTATGGTTTGTGCCACAGCGTGCAGAGTTTGCGCAGCACACTGGCGCAATATCTGAATGTCCCGGCGGATGAATTGGAATATTTTGCCGCCGGAGTGAACCATCTGGCATTTGCCCTGAAACTTTCCCACCTGGGCAGAGACCTTTATCCGGAATTGCGCAAATTGATCGACGATCCCGGAATTTATCATCAGCAGAAAGTACAATTTGAAATACTGCGTCACTTCGGCTATTATCCGACCGAAGGCAGCGGACACAACAGTGAATATCTGCCGTTTTTCCGCAAACGTGAAGATCTGCTGAAAAAATTTTGCGGCGTGACCTGGGAACTGCCGGATGATGATATCAAGTGGTCTGCAGTGCAATCCGGTGAACCCGGCGCATCCGTGGAATGCTGCCGGCTGCTCCAGATCCGCAATGAAAAAAATATCGCCATGTATCTCAATGGAACTAAAAAATTTGATCTGAAACGCAGTCATGAATACGGCATGCAGATCATTGAGGCGATTCTTGCCAATAAACTGTTTCAAGCCAACTTGAATGTGATGAATCATGGCCTGATCCCCAATTTGCCCGCACATGCCGCCGTTGAAGTTCCCTGCCTGATCGACGGCAGCGGCATACATCCGTGCCAGATACCGGACTTCCCGGAACATCTGGCGGCATTGGACAGAAATATGACCGGAGCGCAAATACTGGCAGCACAGGGAGCGGTTTCCGGTAAACGTGAAGACATTTTTCACGCACTGGCGGCAGATCCGCTGACCGCAGCGGTTTTGTCTCTGGATGAAATAAAAGAGATGTGCGGAAAAATGTTTGATTCTCTCGCCGATCAGATAGATGACAGGTTTCAAAAAAATGATTGATTTACTTCAAATTGATTATCAGGACGGCAATGCCGTCGTGTCCGGAAATGCTCCGATACGGTTTTCGTGGCGGGCATTGACCGGACAGGACAATTGCCAAATCCGGATATTTGAAGCATCCGGCGGCAAAATCTGTGCGGAAAGTCCCGTTATTTCCGGCAACAGGAACTTCTGGACTTATGACGGAGATGCACTGAGTGCCGAAACTTCATACTGCTGGGAAGTGGCTCTTAACGACGGCAAATATACTGCCCGGTCAGATTTCCGTACCGCACCGCGATTCGCTGACAGCAAGTGGATCGCGGAACCGGCAGGACGGGAATCCCAGCATGACCGGATCTCGGTATTCCGGAAAGATTTTGAATTAACGGAAGTGCCGCAGGATGCCATTTTGCATATCACGGCACTGGGTTTGTACCGGGCGGAAATCAACGGAGTCCGGGTGGGGGACAGGTTTATGACTCCGGGCTGGACAGATTATTTCCACCGGGTCCCCTATCAATCGTTTGATGTGACAACTCTGCTGCATCCGGGCCGCAACCGTATTGAAATCGTCCTTGCCGGCGGCTGGTATTGCACCCGGATCGCGACCATGTGGCTTGCTGAGGATGAAATTTACGGGGATACCCCGGCATTGCGTCTGGAGTTGCGCGGAACGTTCTCCGGCAGACGCAAATTGATAACCGGTTCTGATGAAACATATCTGGTCTCCGCAGAAAGTGAATTTGTCTCATCTGATATTTACGACGGTGAAACGGTCGACTATTCCCGCGTCCGGAAAAATTTTCAGCTCTGTCGCACCGTGGAACGCAATGTAAAAATATTTCCCAATCCGATGCCGGAAGTCCGGACGATCCGCCGGATAGCTCCGGTCTCTGTCCGTAAATGGAGCGATGACCGTTATATCATAGACTTCGGGATCAATCTTACCGGCAAAGAAGAATTGTATTTGAAACTGGCAAAAGGTCAGACCGTTACGGTAACTCATGCTGAAGTTCTGAATGATGAGGGTGATGTTTATACCGAAAATTTACGCAGCGCGCAGGCTTGCAGCAGTTTCACCGGAGATGGAACGGAACGCACCATGAGTGTGGAATTCACTTTTTTCGGTTTCCGTTACATCGCGGTGGAAGGGGTGACTGAATTTACCGCCGATATGGTAACGGCATTGCAGATCCACACTCCGATGCGGAAAAGCGGCAGTTTCCGCTGTTCCAATGAATTGCTCAACAAGCTGTATGACAATATCATCAACGGTCAGAGATGCAATTATCTGGATGTTCCCACCGATTGTCCCCAGCGCGATGAAAGACGGGCATGGCTGGGTGATGCCCAGGTATTCATGCCGGCAGCTGCATTTAATTTTGATGTGACGGCATTCATGCGCCGGTGGCTGGAGGATGTGGATCTGTGCCGGAACGAACATGGTGAATATCCGCCTTATGCGCCGTTTCATTCATCCAGAAAACAATTCCGTGCCGGAGCCGGCTGGGCAGATGCAGGTATCATTTGTCCGGCGGAATTGTACCGCTACTACGGAGATACAGCTTTTTTGACCTCCCATTATGAAGCGATGTATCAGTATATGATGCGCCAGATCGAAACTGCGGATAATTTCATCCGCTGTGTGGATATTTACCGTGACTGGCTGAATCTGGGGGCGGATACGCCGCCGGAATTGATATGTACAGCGTATTTTGCCTGGGATGCCGCAGTGATGAGCAAAGTCGCCCGGGTACTGGGTAAAACCGGTGATGCCGAATTCTTTGCTGAACTTTATGAAAACATCTGTACGGCATACCGCAAAAAATTCATCAATGCCAAAGGGATGCTCGCGGTGGTGACCCAGACAGCAGCGGTGCTGAGTCTTGAATTCGGACTGCTCCGGGGCAAAGATGCTGAAATGGCGGCCAAAATGCTGCGTAATGACGTTGTCAATCACCGGGCAATGCATCTTTCCACCGGATTTCTCGGTACGCCCCGGCTGCTTCATGCGCTGGCGCGCAACGGTTATCCTGACATCGCCTATAAACTGCTGGAGCAGACAACATATCCGTCCTGGCTCTACACAGTGCTGCACGGAGCAACGACGATGTGGGAAAGATGGAACAGCTGGGCGGAATTCGACGGTTTTGCGGACAGCAATATGAATTCATTCAATCATTATGCGTATGGTGCAGTCGGTGAATTTATGTTCAATTATGTCGGCGGCATCTCCCCGGTATGGGAATATCCCGGTATGGAAAAAGTATTGATCGCGCCCCGCCCCGGAGGCACACTTACTTTTGCGGAGGTCGAATACGATTCCCGGCGCGGCAGAATTTGTTCATCATGGTACCGCAACGGTCAGGAAACCACATACCGGATAAAGATACCTCCCAATACCATTGGCATAATTGATATCGAAGGTATGGACAAGCATGAAGTATCCGCAGGTGAATATGAGTATATTATTGCAACGAAAGGAGATATGGCATGAGATACATCAAATGGACATTTATTGTGTTTTTGCTGACTGCAGGATTTCAGATGCGGGCGATCGAGGTTGATATTCTTGAATTGCGGCAGCCGAATCTGATCCAAAATCCGGGCTTCGGCAATCTGCAGCGGCCGAAGTGGCTGCCGGAACATTGGCGGTTTGAGAATTGCTCGCAAAAAGCCGGTTTTGAATACAATTTCAAAAACGGGGAAGCATATTTATTCACCTCCGGACGTCTGTTTGGTTATTTTCTTCAAAGCGGCATCCCGGTAGAGGAAGGCAAACGCTATTATATCGGTGCCAAAGTCAAATTGAATACCACCACTTTGATGTGGATACGCACTACGGATTATCATGACGGTCTGGATACTCAGAATCACCCCCGGAGCAATACGAATTTGTTTGCCTGTCTGCTGCGTCCGGAACAGGGCAAAGAACTTTTTGATGAATTGCAATATTTTATCAATCCCGGGCTGTTGTTGAAATTCGGAGATAAAGATTGGACATTATGCGAATCCGAATTAGTCGTTCCCAAAGGCAAAGGGGTAAAAACCTATGCTTACCGGATCGGTTCTCTCGGCGGCGAAGAAGGCTGGCTCCGGGTGAAAGAACCGGTATTCCGGCTGGCGGAAAGACATCTGACTGTAACGGTGCGGGGCGAAAAATGCCGGGAATTGGTGCTTTTTCACAGCAACGGCAGCGTCATGGAACGGCACAAATTAAATCCGGAAACGGCATCTCAAAAAGTGGAACTGATCCTGCCGTCCACGATTTCGAGTTACTATATAGAGATCATTGATAATAACAATCAAAAATACCGGAGAAGTTTATAATGAAAAAATTTCTGACAGCTGCCGTTATATTTGCGGCCATATTGACTGGATTGGCGGTTCCGGCAGAGCAGCATCCGGCAGAATTTCCGTTCGCCGGCAACTCTCTCATCCGGGTGATCAATGCCAAAACCGGTAAAATTCTTCACGGTAAATATGAAAACGGTGTTTTTACATGTACTTCTTTGCAAATAAGCATCAAGCCGGCAGCCATCGGCAAATACTCTCTGGCAGAGATGCGTTTCGCAGTAAACAGTGATGAACGCTTCTTTCTGACCGTGGAAGTGGAGAAAAAAAATCTGGCGGCAGAAAATTTTTATAATGGAAAAAATGTCTGCCGGGTGGAAAAAGATAAACACGAACACAAAACCATGCTGGATACCTTCCCGCTGGCGGCAATATGGAATAAACAGACCGGATTTGCCATCGGTATCGCTCCTACGACAGTGGCCTCCTATCTTTATTCATCATTTGATCCGGCAGATAAGAAATTCATCTACCGTACCCATGTTGTTGCCGACAACAAAAGAGTACAGGATGTGGATGTCGTCGCCGCCGAATTTGAACCCGAATTCGGTCATTGGCAGGCATTGGAAAACTACTACGACGCCTACCCGTCATATTTCCGTCCCCATCCCGGAGTGGATGAAAGGATCTACGGCGTTATGGGGTATTTTCTATCTGCGCATAAATCCCGGGATCTGGAAATCAACAGCGGACGCCATTTTTCTCTGCAGCTGGAGTGGACATACGCACCGTTTGTGGAGGCCGGAAACTGGTATACCAACAAAGAGGACTGGCTTCAGGGCACTCATATTTGTACCAACTATGATGCTTTACGCAAACACCGGGCAGTAACGTGGGATGAATACCATGCCGCCCGGGTCAAACAGTTTGAATCCGGAGACCGGCAGGCCTCTATGTATCATTATCTTCTGGTAAAAAGCATCAACCGCAAAGTCGCGGAGAAATTCAATGATGCCATCACCCGGGATGAATTGGGCAGAATATCCAAAAGCGACGGCATGCATCAGACCCCATGGGAAGTCAACAAAACCATAGCGGTCTTTCCCTATGGCTCAAAACTGCGGGAACATCTCGAACATGAAATCGCGGAAATAGTTGAAAATTATAAAGTTTCCGGTTTTGCTTTTGATATGGTCAATTACAATTTGAACAGTTATGCCCCCTCGCAGATCGAATACGCGGTCGGACGGGATTTTGATAAAAAATTTCAGGTATTTACTCCTGATACAGTCATTCCGATACCGTTTACCCGCTATATCCACTCTTTAAAAAGAGATAACAAAACGATGGGTGTTTTTGTGAATTTCGCATTCAACCGGATCGCGGCACACACCGCATTCGCGATCGACGGAGGAATGATCGAATGTACTCCGGATTTTGCGCTGGGCGCATCCAAAAACCTCCGGGTGCTTGCCGGACAGAAACCGCTGTCGTACTTCCTCGGCTTCGGGATCCGGTTCCACAACAAAGGTATCCGCTGGGGCGAAGTAAATACTCCGGAAAAAACCCGCGAAGTCGTGGATGGTCTGGCTTATTTTATGCTGTTCAACTGTTTACGTTACGGATATTCGCCCATGAACTGGAATCTGGAATACAAAGACCGCAACTTTTTCCAACCTTACATGCCGTTGATACTGCGGATCAAAAAAGCCGGGTGGCGTCCGGTCACTGCGGTACGCACGATACCTGAGAACGTGCCATTCTGGTTCGGCCGCTTCGGGAAAGGCGACGAAAGCGTCATCACCATCACCAATCCGGAACGGCATGCAGTCAGTGCGAAATTTTCCATCGTCAAAAAACATCTGGGCGAAGGCAAACTTGTCCCGGTGGTTCTGCATGGAAACGATGTCAAATTTACAGACAACGGCACTACTGTTGATTTTGAATACACCCTTGATGCCAAAGGTATCCTGGCGATCGGGATGAAAGATGCCAAACGGGAAAATCAAACCCGCACCGTGGGAGATAAAGCAGCCATCGCCGCGATTTTCACTCCGGAAGATGCTGAAAAAAGCCGGGTGACAGCAGTCGTTCCCGAAGCCGGATTGAAAGTTCTGTATGATTTTATCGACCGTTATTATCCCTATGTCGCTGCCGCCAGAAAATACACCGGTAAACCTTTCTGCCGGGAACCGGGATTCATGGATGCCTCATTCAATGACATCTGGCGGATGCCGCTGGTAAAAAGTGCCGACGGGATAGCAGGTAAAAAAATCGTCATTGCCACTGCGGCACAGCTGCCGGAATTAAAGGCGGCGTTTGCCGATCTGCCGGACGGTGACGGTTTGATAGAATTGCGGGGTGAAACTCTTTACCTTACCGGCAAAAATGACTCTGCTGTCCGCCGGGCGGTGATGAGTTATCTGGAAATTCTTGATGAAGTTGAAAAAAACCGTAAAAAACGTTAAAACCCAAAAAGGAGGCATGAATCATGCAAAAAAAACACTTCACTTTCATTGAAATGGTAATCGTTATTATTGTGTTGACCGGTTTGGCGGCGGTTATTATCCCTGCCTCGCTCCGGGCATCGGAAAAGGGACGGGCCGTTTCATGTACCGACCGCTTGAAAGCATGCGGTGCCGGTTACGCTGCTATGGCTAATGACAAAGAGGGGAAAGTGCTGCTTTACGGAGCCAAAGGACGGTTGTGGTACACCATGCTGGGCGGCTGGGCAAATGCGGAACAGTACCGGGTATTGGGACGGGAAGATGTGGTAAAAAGCGCAGCACAGCGTCAATATTTCGGGCAGGGTTATCTGCCTGCGGATAAATTTCTGAACTCTTTCCGGTGTCCGGATCAGCCGTTCGGCAGCGGTGATGCCCGTTATACACAGGTTTATGGTGCCGGAGTGAATACCAGTTTCGGTTCCCAGGGGATCACCGATGTGCTGAAACTCACCGTGGACGGCGGTAATTTCTATGGCTACAATGTGCAAAACACCCGCAAACCGGAACAACGCATTATACTGGCTGATTCCGGTTATGCTGCGAAAAAAATCCAACGTGGCGACATCAACTGGCACGGCAATGCGACCGGTTTCATGACCAGACACGATGGCAAAGCCAATGTACTGTTCCTGGATGGTCATGTCGGAGCTCTTGACGGCAACGGGATCGCGGATGCGATCAGTGCCTGCTCCGGGCGGCGTGATGTCAAAGTGTGTGTAATGGACAATGAATGGAAAGTGACCAAATATTCGCTTTTCAGAAAGTGATCATAATGAAAATATCCCGCAAACAGAAATTTACTCTGATTGAATTGCTGGTGAGTGCAACTTGTCAAGTATGTGTTTTTCCGTTGTATTACCTCAAAAAAAATTATAAAAACTACACATCCTTACGTCCGACAGGGCGCACTTCACGCTTTTTTTGCATTTGCAAAAAAAGCTCTTCACACCTTCACACCTTCACTCAATCGGCGTTTACGCTGATTGAACTATTGGTTGTGATCGCCATCATCGCGATTCTGGCAGCCATGCTTCTGCCTGCACTTCAGAGTGCCAGAACCCGGGCGCAAGCCGTAAACTGTACCAATTTGCTTGGACAAAACGGCAAAGCCATGGCCCAAATGAGCAATGCTCAGGATGGGGAAGTTTATTTGCGCGGTGCAGATAATTTGTGGTACACCATGCTGGGTGGCTGGGATGATGTTTCGACCAGTAAAATTCTTGGTTCACAAGTAGTTATTTCCGATGAGAATCAAAAAAAATATTTTGGTTTGGGCTACATGCCGGCGGATAAGACTCTGGATTCTTTCCGTTGTCCATCTCTGCCGGTAAATACGGCGTACAATGGCTGGGAGCAGGTCTACGGTGCAGGCGTAAATACGTCTCACGGAGAACAGCACATCACCGATGTGGCACGGAAACAAGTCGGAACCAAACTTTTTCTCGGTTATAAACTTGGCAGCATTTCCCACCCGTCTTTGCGGATATTACTGGGAGATTCCGGCTACATTGCCCAAAAAGCCCAGCGCGGTGATATGAATTGGCATGGTGCGCAGACCGGATTTGCCGTACGTCACAATGGCAAAGCCAACATCTTATTTGCCGACAGTCACGTCAGCAGTCATAATGGCGTGGAAATAGGTTATATGCTGGGTAAATATGCCCGTAATGATTATTTCGCTCTGGCGATAGATAATTCATGGGTGGGCAACCGCTATCCTTTGAAACAGTAATAAACAGATATTCAAATATACAGAGGGATCAAAAAATGAGTGAATATTCAAATGCCTTGATTTATTCATCGGTTTCCGGAACATCTCCAATAACCGTAAGTATCAACGATGACATTTTTACCGGAAGTTATGCGGCGGCAAATGTACCTGCCAGCCTTGCCGGGAATGCGGTGATCTGTGATATTAAGACCTCCGCTCATTCTGCGCTTAACGCTCCGGGCAATTACGGAGTGAAAGATGCATGGTTCACCGGCAATGTCTGTGACTCTGCCGGGGGAGCATTACGCAATGATGGAGCATCACTGACGATTTCCGGTTCCACATTTCAGAATGGCACTTCCGGCTCTTACGGCGGTGCGATCTACAACTCCGGTCAGCCGGTAACGATTTCCGGTACTGAATTTACCGGCAATTCAGCAAAGTACGGCGGTGCGCTGCATTTCGGCGGCAGCAATGTGCTGATCAGCAATTCCAAATTTTCCAGCAATTATGCCAGCGAACACGGCGGAGCGGTATCTCTTTACAATGCCGCCGATATTACGGTATCGAACTCCCGTTTCGACTATAATTACGGCAAAGCAGGCGGAGTTTTTTATACCCAGAATACAGTCAAGCTCTCCATCAGCGGCAGTACTTTTACCGGCAATACTTCCGGCATTTCCGGAGGAGTCATCTATGCCGGAAGCACCGGGACGTTGAGTATTAGTGATTCACTTTTTAACCAAAACCTTTCCATGGGTGAGGCCGGTATCGGAGACGGCGGCAGTGTCATCAATATCACCGCCGGCAATGCGCTGATCAGCGGCAGTACTTTTACCGGCAATACCTCAAGTGTTGCCCGCGGTGCGATCTATGTCCATGGAACGGCAGCTGTTACCATTGAGAACACGCAATTTAACGATAATTCCTGTCCGACCGATAAAGGCTGGCAGGCAGCGTCGATATTTGTCCGCGGTCAGGTCTCATTGAACAATGTCGTATTCAATGATGCCTGCATTTCTATTTTTGCGACAAGCGCAGCGACATTGACGGTAAAAGGATTGGTCACGATAGCTAACAGCGACTCCCGGATCTGGGTACAGACCGGCGGAAAATTCATAATTGACGGCGATGCCCTTACCGGCGAAAACAAAGTCGCCCGGGCGTTGGATGTGACAAGTTCGAATTGGCAGGTGAACGGTGATGCGGCTCCGGCAGCTTCGGAAAATTACCAATTGTTCACGCACCACAATGATGTCTACATTGCCGAAAGCAACGCTGTCGTGAATACATCTGTAGTGCTGGTGTCGGACACAATTGCCGCCAATGGTGACGGTGCGGAATTTACGATCGACGGCAATGATTATGTCGGCGTAGGCTATCGTGATCTGGCATCGGCAATGGCGTTGGAAAACAAATTCCTGGTCGAGAATTATACTCACACTTACGGCAGTATTTCTCTGAAGTGTGATGAAAAAATCCAATTCGGTGAAAATGTCCGTTTTGACCGGAATCTTTTAACCGCTCAAGGTCAGGGTGGAGCAATGATTGTTACCGGAGGAACGTTGAAAAATGTGGCCTTTTCCGGTAATACTGCCTACAATGGCGGTGCGGTTTATTCACACGTTGCTCCGGTCATTGACAGTGTAACATTCACCGGCAACAGCGCGACCAACGGCGGTGGAGCTTTGATGCTGGAAACCAATGGCGGCACATTAAGCAGTGTGACATTCACCGGCAACAGTGCCAACAATTATGGCGGAGCGCTCTATACTTATGGCGGAAAATTGGATATTTCTTCATCAACTTTCCGCAACAACTCTGCCAATACCTTCGGCGGAGCGATTTTTGCCAGCGGCAGTGCCTCAGTAAAAATTTCTGACACATTGTTTGAGGCAAACCGTACCAAAGCAGCACTGCATATCAACAGTTCTGCCAGTGGTAATATCATCAGGAGTAAATTCAGCGGCAATCTTAACGGAGCAATGGAAATAACTGGTTCAGCTGAAATCAGCGGTTCAACTTTTTCCGGAAACTCTGCATTGAATGGCGGAGCGATCATTTTTGATGGCGGCACCAAAACTTTGACGATAACTGACAGCGAATTTTCCGGTAATATTTCCACAAATCCGGCAGTCGGTGCAGACAGCGGCAGTGCCATTCATGTTCTCTCCGGAACGGTGAATATCTCTGACACGGTGTTTTCCGGCAACTCTGCAGCTTCTGCCAAAGGGGCGGTTTTTGTCGGTGCCGGATCAAGTGTGGTCATCCGTAACAGCGAATTTTCCGGTAATACTTTCGGCAGTGCCGGATATGCCGCCTCTATTTTCGTCCGCGGCAAACTGGAATTGGCGAATGTTTCTTTTGATGAATCTGCACAGGCGATGTATTTTTCAGGTTCAAGCGGCGCGGAAGTTACGGTGACCGGTCTGATCACTCTGAAAAACAGTAAATCAACGATCAATATCGGCGGAGCAGTGTTCCAAATCGCGGGCGGCAGTTTTGTCAGCGAAAACATTGCAGTCAACAAGGCTATTGAAACCGAATTTTCCGGAACATTCTGCCAGAATGGAGAAATCACAGTTGATGACAGTGAGAAATACACGATCTTTACGGCAAGCAATGATCTCTATGTCACCGGCAAAAATTTTGCCGGCTTTGCGGCCATAGTGTCCACTGATGGCGACGTATATAACTTCAACGGATATGCCGGTCCCGGGTATACCTCATTTGCCGCAGTTGATAAAACGATTTCAGTCGACGGCAATCAGGTCGCTCTCAATACCGCAGTGGTCACAGAATCCATTTCAATTGCTGATGGTATTGGTTCGATAACTGAACTTATTATTTCGGCAGGAGCAGTGGTAAATTTCACCTCCGGCACCGATTTGAGTGCGGTCGCTATCACCGTGGACGGAACCGGACTTAAAGTCGGAGATGTCATTGCCACCGGTGTCAGCGGAACTCTCGGTGCTGATGACATCGTCACCGGCAATGATGAGGTGAGACTGGCGATCGACGGCACCAATTTGGTGCTGAAAGAAAAAGCCACCATTTCTGCAGGTACTGTCGTTGATACAAACTTCATCAATGAAGGTTCTGAAAGCCTCATCACCGGCGGTGAAATCAAAGCGGTGTTTGTCGCGACCAACCTCAATGCCGGCGATGTGAATACCGAAGTTCAGGGCGGTAAGTTCAGCAAATTCTTTGTCGGCGGTGCGCTGGTCAAAACTGAAGCGGCTGACATGGGTACAGTCACGGTCGCCGTTTCCGGCGGCGAATTCGCCGACCGCATCTACGGTGCCGGTTACGCTTACGGCATCGGTGATGCTGATACTGTTGAACTTCATGTCGCCAAATCTGAAGTTGTCCTCTCCGGCGGTACAGTCCATGACGGCGTTTTCGGCGGTGCTCATGCCCGTAAAAACGCCCATGTCTTGGTAGATGCAGTGAATATCAATATTTCCGGCGGTACGTTCAAAGACATTTTCGGCGGCGGCTGGGCTGAACGGA
>JAFVRD010000016.1 GCA_017504435.1 Lentisphaeria bacterium
CCTCCAACTTCAATCTGTCACGCAAAAAATTGCGTGACTTCGTTTCCGGCAGGAGGTGTCGGCATGTGCCGACTTTGACGCTGCGCTGATATTTCGCCGCTTATGGCGGCGACAAGCGTTCCGCCGCCTGACCGCGTCCGGCGAAGCCGCCGGAGGCAGAATTTGCTGTATCGGAACGTTGCTGCCTCCAACTTCAATCTGTCACGCAAAAAATTGCGTGACTTCGTTTCCGGCAGGAGGTGTCGGCATGTGCCGACTTTGACGCTGCGCTGATATTTCGCCGCTTATGGCGGCGACAAGCGTTCCGCCGCTTGACCGCGTCCGGCGAAGCCGCCGGAGGCAGAATTTGCTTTTTATAACTGCTTTTTCAGCAGGCTTACTTGAAAATTTTTGCGATCGGCAGATTCTGTTCTTTTGCCAATTCTGCGGCGGCCTGGGCGTAGAACCGCGCACCGTGATCGCGCAGATGAACGCCGTCTTCGCTGCCGTTAGGATAGTTTTTGAATTTACCTTTGGGCAGATACATGAAATAATGTTTGGGATTGGGGTGGTCGGACATGTGTTTCAGCGCGTAGGCGTTGAGATCAAGCACATCGACTTTTTCCTCTTTGGCGATCTGATGGACCGCATCACAATAAGATTGATGTTTGGGGGTATTGTACAATTTGCCGTCAGCATTGATATAGCAGACTGCGACGGGGGTGCAGAGTACCGGGATGGCACCTTTTACTCTGACATCCAGCACATAATTGCGTAAATTTTCCGGAAAATGCTTCTGGGCACTGGCATGACGGTACCAATTCACGCTGCCGCCGGCTCCGTCATTGTGACCGAATTGAATGATGACAAAATCCCCTTTTTTCAAATTCTGCATGATTTTGTCCCAGTGACCTTCGCCGCGGAATGATTTGCTGGATCTGCCGCCCAGCGCATAATTATGCACTTTGACTCCCGGCTTCACGACTTCCGGCATCATCTGTCCCCAGCCGGATTTCGGGAAAAATATTTTGCCGTAAGTATACATGGTCGAATCCCCTGCCATATATACATCCGCATGGAGCAGTACTGTTGCGCCGAACAAGAGTACCAGAGACAATTTTTTCATTTTCCGATCCTTTCTCTGACGACCACCGGACCGAAAAGTCCTGATGGCAATGCTTCTGATTCAAATGTCCGTTGAATATCTTCATACGCCAACGGACGGTATTTTTCCCAAGCCTGTGAAACTTCCGGACTTGCCAGCGCATTGGATAATGTGTTGCTGACCGTGATTTCCAGATGGTTGCGTCCCGGTTTGACGGCCTGGGAAATGTCAAATACAAATGGCGGGAACATGCTTCCTCCGAGGCTTTTTCCATTCAGTTTGACCTCACAGGCGTAATTGACTCTGCCCAGATCCAGAAATGCCGCCCGTTCCGGAGTTTTACAGGTGAATTCAGCGGTGTAAAGCACGGTTCCGCTGAAATATTCTCCGAAATATTTGCGCCAATCTCCGGGCTGAACCGTCATTTCCGGGGCATCATTTTCCGCAATGCGGTATATTTCCTGAACCGTATCCACGATGTGTTGCAATTGCGGTACGGCTTGAAATTTGCGGATCTCCGCAATGATTTTTCCCGGCTGCGGCAGCTCAAAGTCGCCCCGGCAGCCGGAAATGAAAAATCTTGACTCCCACGGCTGAAATTCCCAATCCCATTGCGGAATTTCTGATACCCGGAAAAATTTACCGCTTTGTGCATCAGCAAGCGCAATTTCTCCGGCATCATCCGGAAGTTCAAACGATGCGCTGACCGGAACCGATGAGGTGTTGAATACGAAATATCCGTATTGTTCGCGGCCGAATCTGATTTTGGAAACCCGGAGCTTACCGGTAGCGTTTTTCAATTTTATGACCGGTTCAATAATATCTATTTCATCCGGAGTCAGCACCCTGATCCCGGCGTTCCGGAATTCATCGAGCCGTTTTTTTGCCGCATCGGTCATCATGCTGCCGAAAGGTACGACCAGATTTCTGTAACTTTTGTTTCCGAATTTGAAATGCTTTCTGCCGATGACCGCCTCTTCAATAAGATCATCATCCACATAATCGAAATCACGCTGGCTTTCCAGAAGTTTTTGTGAAATTTCCAATGTGCGGTTGATCGCATATTCTGCCGGACGCGCACCGAGCCACATCGCACGCATGTCAAAATAAAGTGCAGTATCACACTCCACAGTACCAGATTTGAGCAATGCTCCTGTCCGGGCGGCATATTCATGCAGATGACCAAAGTGTTTCCACAGCGGATCGGGTCTGCCGAAGTGCGGGCGGCAGCCGGGCATGTGTTTGCCTTTGAGAGACTGGGAGATATTGCTGAAAATAAAGGTGTTCACGCCGCAGACAAACATGTAATCCAGCAGATATTTCATTACCTGCGGAGTCAAACCGGAACTGTATACGGCAAACAATTCGCCGAGGACTTCCCTGCCGCCGGTCTGATGGGCGGCACTGGACGCCAGTTTCGGGAAGGGATGCAGCCGCGAACCCGGATAGAGCTGACGCCAGATCATATCCACGCCGGGGACATCCAATGCCCGCATGGAACGCATGATATGACCGAAACCGGTGCAGTGAAAATTCAGCCATTCATCTTCGCCGCCGAAGTGTCCGCCGGATTTAATGCCGTGTTTACGGCACCAGTCGCGGATCGGCAGCATGAATCTTTCCACAAACAATTTGCTCAGCACATCCATGTAATCAAGACGTATATACGCCAATTTATCGGCTACATTGGAACGGCGTGCCATCAACGTGGTCAGATGCGGTACGATATCGTAATTTTTGCGTTTTTTGAATTCCTCTGCAAAATCGGCGCACCATCCCAGCATGGCAGGCCCGTTTGCCCACTCCCGCAATGGAGACGGTGAAGGCATGTACGGTTCATCCATAAAGGCGATCCGGATACTTTTGCCGAATTCCCCGCCGATATGTTCTGCATACGCATCATGGGTCAATTCCAGAAATTTCTCAGCGGCACCTTTTTCAGCGATACCCGGCAGCATGGCTCCGTTTGCCGGGTTGTACGGCGGCGAAAAAATTTTCCAGCCCCGGCCGGAAGATTTATCCTCCACGATGAACCGCTGGGCAAATCTTTCCGGATCACTGGCAAATACCTGTCCGCAGGCACTGCCGGAAGGCCAGCCGCCCTCATCATAAAGATAGTAATTCATGCCCAGTTTCCGGCACTCATCCACCACTTGCTTGATGACTTGATGATACTCCTCTGACAAATATGCCGGAGACATGCTGCTGCTGATATCCGGCCGGAATTCTTTGGGAACCGGATGCAGACAGACTGATCTTGCCCCGTGACGGTACATCTCCCGGAGTTGACAGATCAACTCTTCCGGTATCATTTCAGCATTGATACCCCAGAAATATCCGGGGTAACAATGTGACGGCGGATTGCGGAACTGTTTTTTATTCAGCATGATCTTACTTCTTGATTTTCAGAACTGCTCCGTTGATCAAACCGGACGGGGCGAGATATTCTTCATATTCATTGGCGAGAGTATTGGTCACTTTGAGTTCCAGCACTTTGGCATTGGAAATATCGCCCAATGCGATCCGGAACGGCGGGAATCCGGTGGCACCGCAGGATTTTCCGTCGACGATCGCTTCCATCCGGACGGCGGCTCCCGGAGCTTCCACCACGGCATTGCCATTGATACCGGTCAGATCGAAACGGTAGACGGTACTGCCGGAGTAGAACGGCTGCCCCTGAGTTGACCAGGAACCGGCTTCCAGAGTTTTCCGGCGGGGGGACAGGGTGATATCGCACCGTTTGGGATCGTAGATCTGCAGGATATAGTAAGAAATATAGACTTTGTGGTCAAATTCACCTTCCACTTCCAGCGCGGCATCAAAATCCCCTTCCAGATAGACCGGCAGATAATATTTATAATCCGATTTCATGCCGGGGTCATTGCCGGTGGCACTGTCCGGTTTGCCCAGATCCAGCGGGCGGATTTTCCAGTCATCCAGTTCGAACGCATGTTTTCCGGTACTGCCGTCAATGATGAATTCCACATAAGGTTCATCCAGCAGTTTGAAATCCTTTCCGGAAGAAAGTTCTTTGCCGTCATATTTTACCGCATTGGCAAACTCTTGCGGAACCAGCAATTTCAGCTGACCGGGCAGCGTTTCCGCGACGGTGAATTCTGAATTGTAGTGGTACGGGATCCGGTTCGGCGCACAGAATTCCACTGCCGCCGGGAATTTCAATTCAGTTTGAGCGGCAAACTCCTGCTCCTGGCGGAATTCTTCGTAAGGTGAACCGATGACCGCCATTTCGCCGGATTCCAGCACCAGATCGATTTTGCGTCCTTCAAACTCCAGTGTTCCGGAAACTTTTTCTTCGCTCCAGAGGTTGCAGACCAGCAGAAAATGTTTGCCGTCCAGTTCCCGGCGCATTGCCAGCAGATCGCCGCCGGTGAATGTGAAATCCCGGGCCGGCAGTTCCGGCAGTTTTCCGAGGGTCTGGATCGCTTCCGGATCATTTTCCGGAACGATGACATAACTGATACCGGCATGATTGAGCATGTCGGTGAATGTGAAGAAGTTTTCCACATCTTCTTCGCCGCGGCGCACCGCTTCAGTGATATCTGCGACTTTGACACTGGGGGCAAATTTGCCCTGTGAAGAGATAAACGCATATTTGCTGATGAAGTCATTGAGTTCCCGGATGGAACGGCCGGTTCCGAAGTGCTGTTCCGGAGGTGCACCGTATTTGCTGTTGCCTTTGAATGTGTGGTGGATGCCGTGGGGAACAAAATAATTCACTCCCTGAAGCATCTGCCATGCGGCGATCCTGCGGAACTCTGCCGGAGTCGCGCCCCAGTTGGATGCGGCAAACAATTCACTCATGCCGCCTTCTTTACCGTAAAGATATGCGGCGCTGCCGACATATTTGGCACGCAGGTCATATTTGGTATCGGCAAAACTCGGAGTCCGGTACACGGCGTTGGTACTGCCGCGGGAAACTTTCAACTGAACCAGACGGCTGTCAAAGTGAGTTCCGCCATCCAGAGCCAGCAATTCGTGGTCGGTACCGGGGAAATCGGCATTTTTGTAGAAATTCAGCGGATTGCCCTCGGTGAATACCGAACTGCGGCGGCAGCGGGAACGGGGAAACGGCCCGGTGTCACTGGTATGAAATGTATATTTGATATTATGAGCTTGGCACCATTGATAGTTTTTCTCAAACCAGTTCAGATAGAGTTTTTCGGCAAAGCACTGGTAATCGTAACTCTCTTGGGAGTGTTTGCCGTCGATAATATCTGAAAGGAACGGGGTGATGTCGTAACCGTATTCTTTCTGAAATTTTTTCTCAAAATCGATTGCCCACGGATAATATTCGTCACTCATCATGCTGGCGGAAAAAGCATCGAACCGGCGGTTGTCGGCATCGGAGAAAATACCGGCAAACGTTTTGCCGAAATATTTGCCCAGCCGTTCATAATATTTTTCATAGACCAGTTCGATAAACAGATCGGAACTTTCCGGTTCTTCAAAGGCGGGAAATCCCCACGGCACTTTGATCGCTTCGACTTTGCCGTCGGCATTGCGGGCAAGCCGGCGCTGGTAAATTTCCGGATTGCGCTTTTCCACTTTGTCGCCAACATCACCGGACGGACACCGCCAGCCGTCGGTTATCCAGATTTTCAAACCGTATTTTTCAGCGGCGAGAATGAATCTTTCGGTAACGGCGAAAAATTCTTCAGTCAGATAGCGGTCATTGTCAAAACCGTTTCCGGCGCAGTTGAAAAGAATCGCTCCGCCGAAACCGTCTTCATACAGTTCCCGCATTTTGATATCGATTTTTTCTTCAGTGTATGCTGCCGGATCTCCGGTGTTGAGAAAGTAGAACGGCAGAGGACGGTACTTTTGCATGTCGATTTGCATTTTTTATTTCTTCTCCATTTAGAGGTTAAAGTATGCACCTTGATGAATATATCATAACATTCAGTGAAAAACAATCCGGAAATTACTCTCCGGATCGAATTTTCGGTATGAAATCAAAATCACACTTTACGTTTTTTATATTGCCGGGGGCAAAATAAAAAACCGGGTCTCTTAATTACCTTTTTTTCTGATGAGAGTTATGCGATCAATGAATATCGGTGTTTTGGCGGTTGCCGCCACCGGATTGATGAACACATACACATTGTCTGCCGCCGGGACTTCCGGCATGACCAGATCAAGATATTTATGAGTTCTGATGCTGCGCACAGAGATCCGGGCATGCCCAAACTCTTTTTTGCCGTCATGATATCCGGCGTACAGAGCAACTTTTTCCTGCAGCGGACTGTCCATGCGCAGCGAGATCACCGCCTGCCATTTTTCGCCTTTTTTTACCGGAACGTGGAATTGCTGCTGGATCCACCACGGACACGGACCGGTGATTTTAGCGGCTTTGCCGTTGGAGGCGTTGGGATCATCGACGATCGTGATTTGCGGATTTTTTGCATTCTGTCCGGCAACGCAAAACATCATTTCCTGATAGTCCACATATTCATCCCGGGGCAGATCAAGACATTTTTGGGGAGTTGATGCTGTACTTGCCAGCATATCCGGGAAACGGGTTTCGTAATTCCAGATGCCGATGACTGCTTTGGTGCGGTTGAAGAAATATTTTTGGGCGAAACGGCTCACTTCATTGGCCATATAACTCCATTTTTCCGGAGTAAATACGCCGGTTTTATTGATACTTTGCAAATACGGATACTGGAGGAGTGCCGCGTTGTAGAGAGATATCCTGGAACGTTTGACCCGTTCGGTGAGGGTTTCGTCTCCTTCAACCGCCTGTAATGCGGCATCAAAGAATTTCTCCGCTTCAATGATTTTTTCAATTGAGAGCCATTGAATGCTTTTTTTGGTGAAACAGCTGACCGTTTTACCGGATTTACGGAATGTATCATGGATGAATTGCAAATACTCGCGCAGATGTTTCCCGGCATCGCCGTAGTAACCGTTGAGAAAATCCATCATCAATGCTTCCTGATCCTGAGAGGGATCCCAGAGCAGATGGGCCAGTACCCAAACCCGCATCTGACTGAAGTCCATCAGATCGGTGTGGGTATCTCCCTCCAGAAACATGCCGACCGCATGGTTGCGGATGTAAAAATTGATATCTTCTTTGTAAGTCAGGAATGTCGGATGCGGAGTCAATTGATTGCCGAAGTTGCTTACATAGTGCCAAACCAGCATTTGATTGGCGATCTTTGACCATGATTTGACATCCCGGCGGATCGGAGCGGATACTTTACCGGATTCGATGGAGTGACCGAAATCCGCTTCGATATCGCAGTAGCGGATGGAGACATTTGGGGCAGGTTTGGTTTTGCGCGGGGCAGGGCGGGTGTAACTATACGCCAATGTATCAATGAGCATATCCGGATGGACTTTGCCGATCTCGGCGGCGACTGCATTGACGAAACGGATCACTGGACCGGCGGGAGAACCTTCTTTTTTTTCCACGGCGAGACACTCCGGACATTCGCAGCGTCCCAATCCGTCATTCTGGGAAACCGAGATGACTTTGGCATCCGGATTTTTGGCGATCATCTGCAGGCAGACTTTGACAAATTCCCGGCGCATTTCACTGTTGGTCAGACAGAGCTGATGCCAACGGGGGACAGCCCGTTTGCCTTTCTGCATGCTGTACCACTCCGGGTGATCTTTGAAATAACGTGCAGCGGGGAGGATCTGACCGAAAGTATGGCAGAAGCCGATGATTTTTTCATTGCCGCCGAATTCTTGGGGAAGTTTGACAAAGTGACCGTTGCTTTTGAGCCGGGCGGGAAATACTCCTTTATAGGCATCTGTGAAATGAACTTCACGGATTTTGAGTACCGGAGCATATACTTCATCAAGGTTCGGGAGATCCAATGCCGGATTTTCCGGAATGACCGTTACATCCGAAGTATACCAGCGGACACCGGCATATTTTTCCAGGAGCGTATACACTGCATACAGCACTCCCCGGCGGCTGTCGCCGGTGATGATGATATCGTTGCCTTTGGTACGCAATGCGATGGCATCCGGAGCGAATTTATCGGGGAATTCAGCTTTTGCGGCGGCAGTTGCACCGATCAGAAAGGCACTTTTGCCGTTTTGCTGTGATTCCGGCAGGATCACGAATTTTTTACCGGTTATTTTTTGCAGATGTCCGGCAAGTTCTCCGGCGGCATTGCGTTCCAACGCGGTGGCGGATTCCGGAATAACGATACATTCCGGCATGAGAGCATACAGCTGTACGGTCAAGCATACGGCGGTTGCCAAAAACATAAATTTCTTTTTCATAAAAGCAGCCTGTCTTTCTGTTATACAGTTGATTTATTGCAGAACTATTTCTCCCAGAGCATCATGGTCTTTTGCTCCGCAAATTCCCGGGGTCCACTGCAGCCAGCCGCGGTTTCCGGTTTTGTCATCACACTCATTGACGGTGAAACTGAAAGGGATCCGGGTGCCGGTTTTGAATTCATCCGGGAAGAGTGCTTTGTCGATCAATGCCCGGTAAACGGTTTGGTTTCCTTCGCGTTTGGCAGTCAGTTTGATCACCTCCTCAGAGTCATCCGGAGATTCCAGATGCAGGGCGAATGGATCGCCGTTGACCATGGTCAGGAAAATATTGCGGTAGACGTGCCGTCCCTGTTCCGGATAGAACAGACCGAGAACCATTTGGATGCAGTCCCCGCGCCAGATATCTTCGGCAATGGTGTTGGGAGAAACCTGGACATCATCGGTGACGGTGAATTCCAGAAGCAATCCGGCTTCGCTCCAGTTGACCCGGGCAACCGCACTCAAATCTGCTGCGCCGCGGTGATCCGCAATATGTTTGGTCAGGTCGCTGATGACCGGAGTTCCCGGTGCGAAATCGCCGTTGACCGCTTTTTTGGCGGTGTAGCGTTTTTTGTTTTTGGCGGCGACTGAAGCGGCTTTGATACCGATATGAGTCGTGTGCTGTTGGATAATGCCGTCAAAATCGGTGGTAACGGTAAAGGCATTGACCCCCTGTTTCGGCATAGTTACCGGAATGGAGAGTTGTTTTCTGCCTTTGCCGCTGATGGCAATGATGCGGGATACCGGTGCGACGCCATTCATAGTGAAAGTGACTTTGCCCTGCCGGGGAGAATCAGTGTGATTATCCAGCGTGAAACGCACCCGGCATTGCTCGTTGGCACGGCGTTCAGTCATATCATGATCAAATACCACGGTAAAATCCGGTATTGCAGGAGCGCGGAGAGCATCTTCAGTTTCCATGAGTTCCAATATGATGCCGTCACGTCCGGCGATGGGGATACGGAATTTACTGCCGGTGACGCCGATGATCTCACCGGAGAGGATATTTTTGAGTGCATATTTTTTATCCGGGGCGATCGTCGCGGAAAGATCAAATTCCGGAGCGATCGGGAACACGGATGTGTTGACCGCCAGCAGAGCTTTGTTGCCGTTGATATCCTGCCACATGGAACTGTAGATGACCGGAGCGGTTCCCCGGTTGATATTTCCGGCACTCCAGGAGATGGATTGGGTCAGCTGGTCGGTGACGACCGGCGGGCGGAGCATTTCGCCGAAAATGAGGAATTTACGTCCGGCGTGATAAAGTTTGGCAAAACGGGCGATGATCTCCGCACCTTCGGGGGAAAACTGGGGCAGGTCGCGGCGGACGATACCGATATTTACTCCGTAGCTCAAATTGCGGGCGGAATGGGTCACGAGTTCTTCGATCGCTCCATTGCCGCTTTGATTGACATAAGCGTTGCGGTACCATCCGCTTTTGGGGTCCATCCATTTGCCCGGAGCGCGGGAGAAGCTGTATGAATAATCGTGATATACCGCCTGATAAGCCGGCACGTTGTCGGGGAATGTGGATGCGAACATAAAGTTGGCATCGTGAATACCGATAAGATATTCGCAGGCTTCTTCGCCGCAGGAGAAATATTCCGGATGTCCGGCGTTCCGGGCGGCGTTATGGAGATCGGTCAGAACTTTTCTCCGGGCATTCAGACCGTAGCGTCCGCCGCCGGGATTGTGTTCATGATTGGTGGCGTAGCAGATTTCTGCGCCGCTGGAGGCGAGTTCATCGTAATAAACCCCGCTGAATCCGTCATTGAGCAGCCGGACGGTACTGGCAATGATGACGTTGCGCCAATATTCAGTAGCCATGCACATGGGAGCCATTTTGACTGAGTCGATCATGGTTTTCATATTTCCGGCGTGGTCGATGATAGCGGATCGGGCGGCATTTTCCTCTTTGAATTTAGCAGTATTGAGGTCAAAAAGGCGTGCGCTTGTCCACGGTACGAAATATACTCCGTCGGCGCGGAGAGCTTTCATTGCTTCCGGCAGACCGTCCGGCACGATGTAAGCTGGAGTACCCATATTGAACGGATGGATATACGGGTGGCTGTAGTCGATCAGCGGAGTGCCGTAAAAATTGCGCAGTTCACGGAAATTCTGAATGACTTTTTCAGTATCGTGAGCATATCCGAGCCGTTCTTTGAGGATGTGTCCGGGGGTGGTTGACCAGGTAAGTTTGGTCAGGCTGTTGCGGAACGCCCAGTTTTCTTTGGTCATGGGACGGATATTGTCGATCCAGTTGATAAAGAGGGCGGCTTCGGAAAGCGGTTTGGGGAAATTATTGCGGGTGGCGAGTTTGCCGTGAGAATTTGTCCACATCTGTTTTTCCGCCCAGGAGCGGTAAAGTTTGGCAGCATCGAACCAGTTGCCGTTCAGCGTTCCGAAGCGGACGGCATAATCGGTGGCGAAAGATGTTGCGCCGCGTTCCGGCAGATGGGTGATCTGGAAACACAATGATTTCTGACCGGGATTGCGGAGGATGTTGAATTGTTTGATGAATCCTTTGCCGTCCGGGGTCATCATGAAAAATCCGTCATGTTCACCGGCGTAATGGATATACTGCATGGCGAAATACCATGTGCCGTAACGCAAATTGAGATTGCCGTGGAGGTTGCGTTCGGGATTGACGATAAGTCTGCCCACATCCTGCGGGAAAAAGAGTCCGGATTTTTCGGCATCCCCGGGAACGGAAATACCGGGAACTACCGGGAAGAGGATCTCTTCAAGGGAATATTCATCAGATTTCAGATCAACGGCGATTTTCCAGTCTGCCATCTGCTCCATATCTGTTTTTTCAGCGGTAACGGTAACTTTGAATTTTACACCGTTTTGGGATTTTTCAGCCCATGAAAAAACTTTTTTACCGTTTTCGTCGGCAATGGTAAGTTTGCCGCCGGCGTCGATGTTGAGCATTCTGCCGTTTTTGCTGCTGCGCAGCCGGAGTCTCCAGATATTGGCGGCATTGGCATCTTTGGCGATCAGGTTGTGACCGCTTTCACCGGCGATACCCCGGATGAAAAGCTGGGAGTTGGTGTAGGCAAGTTTGGTATAAAAGCCGTTGCTTTCAAAAGTGATATTTTTTGCGCTTGCCGGGATCAGTTTATTTTTTTTTTGAGTCAATCCGATGCTTACGTTGCGGAACTCGGCAGGGGCTTGATTATTCATGGACAGGCAGATCGCGCGGAATTTCTGAATTGGCTTCGGTGGAGTGTAAACCGCGGTTTTATCGACCCATTTCCCGGCGTCCTGCGGAGCGAGCCGGGATGCGATCACCCATTGTCTGGTGCCGTCCTGAAAGAAAACTTCCATCCAGAAGCAGACCAATCCGGTGACTTTATCGCTTTTGATCTCGCCGCCGAAACGGATCGGTTCGGCACTCTGCTGGTCAAGTTCGATATAACCGGTGGTGATACCGGCATTTTCTTTATCTTTGAGAGCCGGGATGACGATATTGTTGCCGTTGACACTGGCGACACTGTCCACGCTCAATCCCCAGCGGCCGTTTTTCATGCCGTTGTTGGGTTTGAATGGTTCCACTTTGAAATTCACTCCGTTGACCGCTGCATTGGCGGCGACCGGTTTCACCAGTGCGGCAGCCGGAGCAGCGGCGGGGGTGGGGGCGGCGGCATCTTTACCGGTCAGACCGATAATGACATTGCGGAAACCGGCATTGCCGTCGGTGCGCAAATTGAAGCAGATCAGCCGGAATTCTTTGACCGGTTTGCGGGGTGAGAATACAAATGTTTTGGTGATCCATTTGCCGCTTTCGGCGCCGGTCAGACGGGGGTTGACCACATACTGTTGAGTACCGTCGGTGTAACGGACATCCATATCCAGACAGACCAGCCCGGCATCGGAAACGGCATCGCGTTTCATTTCTGCGCGGAGCAGGATCGGAGCGGGGGCGGATTGATTCAGCGGAATAAAAGCACTGGTGATACCGACATTGTCATTGGGGTCACCGGGGATGGTGTATTCGCTGCCGTTGATTTTCGCCACATGTTTCAGCGGGAGGCTCCATCTGTTTTTGGCGATGGCGTTGACCGGTTTATAGGCAATACATTTGAAAGTGATCCCGTTTTCGGTAATGGTATCATCAGTTGCGGCGGCAGTTTTTACCGGAGCGGCGGCTGGTGCGGGTGCAGCGGCAGGTTTGCCGGTCAGACCGATTTTGACATTGCGGAAACCGGCATTGCCGTCGGTACGCAAATTAAAACAGATGAGCCGGAATTTTTTGATCGGCTTGCGGGGAGTGAAAGTATACTCTTTGGCGATCCATTTACCGCTTTCGGCACCGGTCAAACGGGGATTGACCACATACTGCTGGGAGCCGTCGGCGTAATGGATATCCATATCCAGACAGACCAATCCGGCATCGGAAACGGCATCGCGTTTCATTTCGGCGGAAACTTTGACCGGTTCGGGGACACTTTGATCAAGCTGGATATATTCTCCGGCGATCCCGGTTTGATCGTTGGGATTTCCGGGAACGGTATATTCATTGCCGTTTACCTGGGCGACCATTTTGACAGGGAAGTGCCATTTGCCCTCTTTGATGCCCCGGACGGGGGCAAAGGGCTGCATGGTAAATTCAGCTGCGGCAGTGAATATGACCGCCGCACTCAAAAAAATTGCGGTAAAAAATCTTTTCATACTTTGGTTTTTCTCCTGTTTATATATCTTTATTGAATTTACAGTTTAAGCGTAACTTTGACTTTTTTGGCGTCCCAGACCATCTCTATAGCCTGTTGTCCGTGACCACTTTGGGTTGACAGAGTTATAAAATATCGGGAAATCCGCATTTCATCTTCGGTCATGCTTTGCACTGAACCATCTGACATTGCCATGTTGGCTCTGTTGTTGTGAAGCAGATACGGAGAGGCAAAATCGGTTACTTGTTTGGCAAGGTGCGGAGAAAGCATTGTATTGCGTCCGGATCTGCGGACTTCGGACCATGAATCAGAAGCCAATATCCAGCCTAAGCGTTTGGCATCCGGAAAGAAATTTCTGAATGTCGGGACAACTCCTGTGACAACTCCGATGGCAGGGACATTCATGTGATTGCCGGCGAGTGCATAGGAGTCGCATCCGTCCTCAATATCCATTGACGGGCATAAGGTCGTTTTTAAGCAATTGTTAAGTGTCAGTGAACCGCCGCGGTTGGCAGGTTTCAGCTCATCATATTTGGCAAAGGACAATCCTCCCATATATATACCATAATATGCGTATCCGGTTTGCCATGTGGCATCGTTTTTGTCAATGTTGAAATAAGTGTGTTTGGTATAACCATCGTAGTCGTTGGAATACATTGTTATCGCCTGACCGAGGGTTTTCAGATTTCCGGAGCAGTTGGTGGCCTGTCCCCGTTTGCGTGCCTGCTGCAGTGCCGGCAGCAGCATGGCGGCAAGAATGGCGATGATGGCGAT
This sequence comes from Lentisphaeria bacterium, assembly GCA_017504435.1. Taxonomy (GTDB): domain Bacteria; phylum Verrucomicrobiota; class Lentisphaeria; order Victivallales; family Victivallaceae; genus UBA1784. Next base: position 13,831 of record JAFVRD010000016.1, read on the forward strand.
TACGACGAGCAATTCAATAAGGGTAAAGCTGAATTTTGATCTGGCAGTTTGTTCCATGTGATTCCTCCGTGCTTTATTCGGTTGAAGTTGCATTTTTCCTTCTCTGAGCAAAGTATATCACCGGAAAAATAAAAAATCAAGTAACTTTGAGTAAAAATGATAAAAAAAATCAAAAAAATCGTCAAGTCTCGAATTTTATGTTTTTATGATCTTAAAAAAGGCAGAAAAAAATTGAAAAAATCGTTTTTTTTTTTTTTTTGAGCTATTGCATCATTTGAATTTATGTGCTATAATATAGACAAAACTGTAATTTTAATGTGCAAAAACTAAAGCAACAGGAGGTACTTATGGCGATTATTACAGGTGGAACGACGTATGAATCACTGGCTGAAGCGCAGAAAGCGATCACTGATTCCGGTGAAAGTGCAATGTTGAATATCTCCGGAGGTGAGGTCATTTCCGGAAAGATTTATGAAGAAAGCAGTCCCGGAGCCGGGATCATCTGGAATGTCGACGGTGCCACTTTTTCCCACAATGAGGCCAATGCCGGCGGCGGCGGTGCGGTCAAGGTTACTGAGGACAATTCAACTTTCAACAATGTCCTGTTTTACGGCAACACTTCGTGGGCAGGTGACGGCGGAGCGATGCTTATTTCTGCCGATACCGTGATCAGCGGTTCCACATTCACTTCCAACCGGGCGTTTATCAATGCTGCGAACTCCGGTGGTGCCATCCGCGTGTTGAATGGAGCTAACGTGACCATCACCGATACCGATATTATCAACAACCGTACCGGTCATGTCGGCGCAGGAATCCGGTTCAACGGTTCCATATTGACTCTTGCCAATGTGAAAATCGATGGTAACGCTTCCGAGCGTACTACGCAGGGACAGGGCATCTGGATGGATAGCGGAGAAATCCATGTCACCGGTTTGCTCACTCTCGGTTACAAACAGGAAGTCAGTGGCGGCAAGACGATTGTTGTCGGCAGTGGTTTTCTCACTGATGATAAACTTGAAGCCAAAAAAGCGATTGATGCCTACGATGCAACTATTCTCGCCAAAACTACCGTTTCGGTCGATAATGCGGAAAAATACAAGATCATCACTTGGAACAATGACGTATATGTATATAACGGCGATCATTTTGCCGAGGTGATCGTTTCTGCTTCCGGAGCCACTGGTGCCACAGATGCCAAAACCGGTGAAACCTATTCTGCGGTTGCCGGGGTGAAAGATGTTGCCGGTGCCATTACTGCCGGAGATGCGATCATTATTGACGGCGTGAATCATGCCGGCAGATTTAAGCTTGGTTCCGGAGCTAAAACTTTTACCGGTATCAACGGAGCCTCTTTTTCCGGTAATACCATCAGCGGACTTGAATCATGGGGAGATTTTGACGGCGCGGTCGCCAATGTTTACGCCGGAAATCATACTTTCAAAAACTTCATTTTCGCTGACAACAACAACCATGACAATGCCACCGCCTGCAATGGCGGCGGTGTATTCATGGTCAACGGCGGAGCGTTGAGCATTGACGGCAGTACTTTTACCGGCAATACTTCCCGCGGCGGCGGTGCGATTTCTCAGGTCGGAGGAACTTTAAGCGTCACCAACAGTTACTTTTACAATAACCACGGCGATGGTCGTGGCGGTGCAATTTTTTCCAAAAAAAGCAATATCACGCTCGGTAATTTGTATTTTGAGGATAACAGCACCGATGCTTACGGTTCTGCATACTGCATTGACGGGGACAGCACCCTGACTTTGGTCGGCAAGCTCACTCTTGGTGCCGGACAGACCGGACGGATCGACAAAGATTATACGGTCGTTACCGCCAATTTTATTAATGGAGAAAATCAGCTCGCCAAAGTCATTGACGGTGACGCCAATACGGCGTGGCGTCTGGGAACCGGTAATGCGGTTGCAGATGCCGAAGGTTTTTCCACGTTCATTGGTGCTGATACCGACGTTTATGTGACCAATTGTAAGAATATCGTGACTGCTGATGCACTGGTCACCAAAAGCAGCAACGGTGCTTTTGCCATCGGTGATACGGTTTATACGGCTGCCAAAATGTATGATGATGTCAATGCCGCGCTTGCTGCAAGCAGCAGCGTCATCGTTGACGGCGAATTTGATATCTCCCGTATTGATGCCACCGGTACCAAGACCATAACCGGTATCAACAACGCCGCTTTCGCAGGTAAAACTGTTGATGGTACTGGTCTTGCTTGGTCGAATAATGACGGAAATGCGTTGTTTATGAATAATGCCGCTGCCAACTGGACCATCAACAATATTACTTTTTCAGGTAATACATTTGTTGCCGGGGAATCCAACGGCGGCGGTGCGGTTGCAGTGATGAGTGGTTTGATTACTCTGAATGGCTGTACCTTTGCCGATAACAGCACCGGAGGTGATGGCGGCGCGTTCCATTATCGCGGTGCCAATGGTGTTGTCACTGATACTCTTTTTGTCAATAACTATTCCGGAAATCGCGGCAGTGCGATCCATAACCGTGGCACTTTGACTTTATCCGGAGTTACTTTTGCTGCGAATCATGGCGTTGAACATGCACAAAACAGGTCTGCATTGTACAGTTTGGGTACGATCCGTGTCGCCGGAACCATTTATCTGGGTGACCAGCAGAATATTTATTCCAGCACAGATATCATTGTTCTCGGTGATTCGTTTATCACGGCTGACGGTGGTGTGCAGGCGGCAAAAGTTTTTGATGGCAGTGTCGGGACCAGTATCTTCACCGGCAGCGGTGCTGTACTTGATGACAGTACCAAATACAAATTTTTCAATGCCGGAACTAACGATATCTACATCACCCAGATCGACAGCACTCTTGCCACGGCGGCGATCGTTTCCGCTGACGGTGCCGGAGCTTGTGTAGTCGATGGTGTTGTTTACTATGGTGCTGCGGCAGCGAGCGTTGCCGCAGCGATGCAGGGCGCCGAAGACAATCTGATTTTGATGGATTACTCCATTGCCAGCGGCGACAACTTTGACGGCAGCAAAAATCTGATGGTATTCGGCGATGTGAATTTCGCCAATACTGAATCAGTGGTGTTCAACGCCGACTTGAGCAAATACAATGTTACCGTTTCCGGTCTCGGCTACGGCAAACATGTTATCGCTACCGATGTTGATGCGCTCGGAAGTACCGTTACGGTCGACGGCAATGTTCTGACCATCGGCGAAAGTGCGGTCGTCGGTACAGATCTCTATCTGGCGGAATTTGCGGACGAAGTTTTCACCGTTACCAAATCCGAAATCGCCAAATCCGATTACGTCGCATTCAATCCCGACTGGGCGGGCAAACAACCCGGTTCGGTGGTCGGTTCCATGACCATCGGCGGCAAAACCGCTGATCTGGTTATCGGCATCAATGCCTTTGATTCTCTTGATGGCGCGAAATCCATGCTCAATGCCGGCGGTACGGTCGTGCTTCACGGTTATACCGCTACCGGATATTTGGTACAGGGCGTGAATAAACTGTATGCCCAGAACCTTGATCTTGGTGCCGGCGTGCTGAATTTAAAAACGGTCAATCAGAATGCTTCTGAATTGACTGTGGAAAACAGCACGATGCTCGCGGTTCGCGCCTATGACTGGAACAGTTCCTACACTTGGGAATCATTCAAATTCACCATGATCAACAGCACGGTCACCAACATGGATCTTTTCTACGCCAATACCACCAATGACTATGATCTGGTACTGGACAATGTGACTTTGTGCGATGTTCAGCGGCTTATGGGCGGCGGAAATATCGGCGGCAATTACAATATGACACTGAAAAACAGTGTTGTCGGCAGCGTGATTTTCGTTAAAGGTTTGGTCGGCGGAGATTTGAACGCCAATGTCGAGAATACTCAAGTGACCGGCAGTCTCTCAATGTGCGCCAATGATTTCACTGGTGTTCAGCTGCAGAACGTAAATTATACCATTACCAATTCTTATATTGCCGATGGTATCTCCGGCGGCGGTTCATCTGATAAACCGGTCGTTGACGGTGATGTTACGATCAACCTTATCGGTTCTACTGCTGCAGGCTACCTCGATGAGGAAGGCTATGTCGCCGGCGGTGTCATCGGTACCTCCAAAAATGATGTGGAAGGTGACATTTTTGTCAACCTCTCCGGCTCCACGGCTTTCTATATCATGAAAAAAGGCGGCAAAACCGACTACATCACCGCTGATATGACTCTGACCGTCAAAGCCCACGAAGACGCCACCGTCATTCAGCACGGATTCAGCGGTCTGGATTATCTGGTCATGGAAAGCGGTGCCGAACTGATCTTTGAAAGCGCTCAGGATTTGAGCAAAGTTTTTGTCACTGTGGACGCTGCCGGACTTCAGAATGGTGATACCGTTATCTCCGGCGTCTCCAAAATCGGCGGATATGAGATCCTCAACAGCAATGCCGGCGCGGCTTTGACTGTGGTCGACGGCAACCTCATTATCTCCACCGCCACTTTTACCGATGGCATGGTCAAGGATGGTAATTTTGTCAATGAAACCAATTCCAGTTTGATTACCGGCGGAACTGTCACCGGAGCCTTTGTCGGAACCAGTTTCAATACCGGCAATGTCACCACTGAAATTCAGGGCGGAACTTTCCAGAAATTCGCTGTCGGCGGTGCGCTGGTCAAGAATGCCGCTGAAACTGCCAGCATGGGCAAAGTGGAAGTCACCATTTCCGGCGGCGAATTCGCCGACCGCATCTACGGTGCCGGTTACGCTTACGGCAGTGATGCAGATACTGAACTTCATGTCGCCAAATCTGAAGTTGTCCTCTCCGGCGGTACAGTCAATGACGGCGTTTTCGGCGGTGCTCATGCCCGTAAAAACGCCCATGTCTTGGTAGATGCAGTGGATATCAACATTTCCGGCGGCACGTTCAAAGACATTTTCGGCGGCGGCTGGGCTGAACGGAACAGCGTCAGTACCGTGACCAGTGCCACGATCGATATGAGTGCCGGTTTCGCCAAATACATTTTTGCCGGCGGTGCCAACAGTTCCGACAGTGCCAGCATCAACGGTTCAGAAGCTGCCGCGGCGTCCGGTGATACCGATCCGGCAGTGGCGATTTCACTCACCGGTTCTGCTGATGCGGATTACATTTTCCTCAGCAGTAAACATGCCAACAGCAAGGTTTACGGCGATGTCACGCTGACCATCAGTGATTGTGACAGTGACAAAGGATTTGAATTCACCCGTATTTCCGGTATGGCAGGCTGCGGTGTTGACAACACCTCCGGAACTACCAAAGTGGTGCTTGAATCCGATCTTTCGCTGAAGTATC
>JAFVRD010000017.1 GCA_017504435.1 Lentisphaeria bacterium
AATAATTCTGTTGCCATTTCCGGTGGAGAAAATTGCACCATTGATCTTAAATTCGGCAATGAAGGCGATCAATATGAAGATATGCTTGCTATCGGAGCTTTCGATTCTGCCGCCAGTGCAAAGATCTTTGAGGATAAAAACTCTGGTATGCTGGCGTGAAAGAGTATATAAAAACTGAAATGCTCAAATCGGAATTTTCCGGTTTGAGCATTTTTCCTTATACACCTTCAGGTAAATAAAAACAGTTCACTGACAGCTTTAGCCGTAGCCAGTGAACTTAATCGAATAAAAATTTCATTCGGAGCCCGGATCTGGCTGCCAACAAAAATGCCTTCCAAGTACAGTGCATACCAGTTAAGCCGGTAGTTTCGATTTACAGCAGCTTATTTCAAGTAACTGATGTTATTTGTTTCAATATATTTTTTCGCCGCTTGGAAAACGAGGAAGAAATCATTGGTTAAAAGAGTATCAATACCTCTGGCGAATAATTCCGGTACATCTTTCGGAGTGTCGCTGAAATACAAGTTGCAGATCAAACCGTGTTCCCGGGCTTTGTCGATCATTGCCTGATCGTAACAAGGGGCAAAAAACTGTACCATCTGGCAATTGTGTTTGATAGCGTTGTCCACAATTTCCCATTTGCCGGCATCTCCACTCATACAGCGTGGGATTTGCGGGGCAAATTTTTCTGCCAATTCCTGAATTTCCGGAGTTGCCATAAAATAGACGTGTTCAAGCATGTCGTATTTTTCCAAAAGGGTAAGGATTTTTTTGAAGAATCTTTCCGGATATGTTTCTCCTACGGATTTGATATGCAAATTGATAATGACCTGACGGGCAAATTTAGCCAGAATTTCTTCAAGCGTACTGATTTGTGTTCCGGCAAATTTGGGGCCGAATTTGCTGCCGAAATCCATTTTTTTAAGTTCTTCAAGCGTATGTTCCTGAACTACTCCTGTGCCGTCAGATATCCGTTCCAGAAAATCATCATGGATCGTTACCGGAATTTCATCTTTGGTGAAGCGCACGTCCATTTCGATTTCCTGTGCGCCCAATGCGACTGCAGCTCCGTATGCTGCGATCGTGTTTTCCGGAGCCGCTGTGCTGAATCCCCGGTGAGCGCAGACTCTGGGGTAGGGCAGATCTTTTTCGCCGGGAATGACCATGCTTCCTGCCGGTCGGTAGCACCAGGGGGTGCGTCCTTGAGAGAGAAAACGGTCATTGGGGATCATACTTCCTGAAAAACTGTTGGAACGCATATATTTATAATGGATATTCTCCACGTCGCAGCTCAATGTGCCGACTTTACTGCCGAATTCAGCGAGTATTCTGCCATCCGGAGAGACCACCATGGAGTTGCCGCCGACTTCGGCATTTTCTCCCATGGACACAGACGAGCGCAAGACAAATGCGTTGCAGGTGAATGCAAGATTCTGGTTGAGAAAACGCAGAACATCCTGCCGTTCCGCTCGTTGAAAAGATGAGACCAGCACCACATCCGGATGTTTGCTGGCAAGGTGAACTATGTATTCCTGAAAATAGGTGTCATAACAAATCAAAAATCCCAGCCTGATCCCATCAACTTCCAAAATTTCCGGAGTATTGAATTGCCATGTATAGGCAAAATCTGTACCGCCACGTTTTTCAGCCATCGGCAAATGCTGTTTGTAAAAGTCCCCGGCAATGTTGCCGGAACGGTCAAAGACTCTTGTTGTATTGCGAAATTCTCCGGGCGCAACTTCACAAAGATAATTGACCGCGACTACCGCATTGCACCGTATCGCAGCTGCTTTTGCTGCGGAAATAAGAGCATCGGTATGTTCTTTAACAAACGGTATCAATGAACCGACCGGGAAATTTCCCGGGGCATTGGAGTATTCCGGAGTCAGGATCAAATCACAGCTGGTATCGCACTTGTTCAGTTCTGCAATGGCAATATCTATTGATGTTTCTGTATTTCGGTGATCATTTGCAAACGGGATCTGGATTGCACAAAGTTTCATTTTATCATATTCTTGAAAATCAGTTGTTAAAACGTTTGTTTCGGTTCCGGTTGTCCGGTATTTCAGAAATGGAAAAATCATAAAACCGGTTTCTTCCTTCGCATGCCGTTATTCCTGCGTAATATATTTGCGGCCAATTTTCCGGCAGCAGACATCCGAAGGAAACATCATCAACGCCCATGCATATAAAATTTCCCTGTCCGGCAAAACGTATTTCGGTTACCAGATGGTGTTTTTTGTGGGCTTGTAATTGCAATTCCTGATATGCTATCAATTTCCATGACGGTTTGCCGTTATCAAACTTGTGGTGCCACAGATTGATGCCTTCATCAAAGACAACGATCTCCAAATGTTCCTCATGAACCGGAGTCAATTTTTTTGCCAGAGTGATTACCGGAGCCATACGCTCTTCAAACAGACAGGAGGTTTCGATTCTGGCATCTCCATTCACAGCGGTTTTGTGAAGCATGCTTATATAGGCTTCTCCCTCTCTGGAACGGTCTGCCGGTGTCCAGTCGGGAGCAAGGCGGTTGGAGATATATTCCCGGTGTTGTTCCCATTGGCTGTGCACTGATTGCCACCGGGGGCTGATAACAGTGAGAAAATCATCTGTATTCCAGTTGCCTTCTGAAAAAGTACAATTATATTTCATTACGTTGCCTTATTATTTGATTTGTGGTATTATTGAATAACCGTAGTAGAATATATCATGAAATTATCATAAATCAATTGGAAAATTACTTTATTTTATGTTATATTGTGTCAAATATAAACATAATAGTAATTTGAAAAATGGAAATGTTAAAAATGTCAGACCGTTTTATTTACAGCAGTATGCTTCAGGAGTATAATGTCGGACGTATCAGGCAATTGAATTTGGAACGTGACACCAGAATATCCAGGCTGGCGACCAAAGCCGATGCCGAAAATTATTGTATGGAAGTACGCAGTAAAATATCATCATGTTTCCAGCTTCCGGAACGTATCGGCGTACCGGAGGTCAGGATCACCGGAAAATTTGATTTCCCGGAAAGCCGTGTCGAGAAAATTATTTACGAAAGCCGTCCCGGTTTTCCGGTGACCGCGTTGCTGTTTTTACCGAAAGTGCTGCGTGAAGCTGCTCCTGCGGTATTGTTTCTCTGCGGGCACAGCCAGCTTGGTAAAAATGAACCGGCATATCAAATGTGCTGCCGTACTTTGGCCAAATCCGGCTTTGTGGTATTGTGTGTTGATCCGGCAGGGCAGGGAGAGCGTTATCAATTTACCGGGAATATCAATGCTGTCGATGTAGCCGGAGTGTGTACGAGAGAGCATAATATGCTTGGCAAACAAATGAGTCTGTGTGGAGATTTTTTCGGGACATGGCGCGCTCACGATGCGCTTTGCGGTTTGGATTATCTGCTTTCACGTCCGGAAGTTGACATCAGCCGGGTCGGTGTTACCGGCAATTCCGGCGGTGGAACAATGACGACATTTGTGCAGGCATTGGAGCCGCGTTTTACGATGGCTGCGCCGAGTTGTTATGTTACCAGTTGGAAGCGCAATATTGAAAATGAACTTCCTGCTGATGTGGAACAGTTGCCGCCGGGAATATGGGAGTCCGGCTGCGAAATGGGTGATTTTGTTTTGGCATACGCGCCTCGTCCATTGATACTTATGGGACAGAAAAAAGATTTTTTTGATCCCCGCGGATTGCAGGAAACTTATGAACAGTGCCGCAGAGTTTACGCATTGCTGGGTGCTGAAGATAATTTACGCTGTTTTATCGGGCCTGATCCGCACGGGTATACGTTGGCAAACCGCAAAAGTATGTATAGCTTTTTCGGTGAGATCGCTGATATGCCGATTGCAGAATGTGAGGCTGAAAATATTGTGCTGCCGCCGGATGCGTTGAATTGTACTCCATCCGGGCAGGTGTCATTCATGCCGGAATATAAAGGTGTTCACGATTTTATCACGGAAAAAGTTGATGCGTTGGCGGTGTCCCGTAAAAAACTGGATTTTGCCGAATTGCGCCGGACTGTCGCGGTGCATTTGGGGATCAACAGCAATGTTCCGGTGCCGTACAGCCGTTTTTTGCGACCTGCATGTAATAATGCCGGAACCGTCAGAGAACAGATCATGGTCAGAATCGGTTTGGAAACCGAACCGGGCATCCTGACCATTTTGAAAGTGCCGGTACAGCAGGATGCTTATTTTTTCCCGGAAACGGAAAAAATGACTCTTTATGTGCCGCATCAGGATTCTGCGGAGGAGTTGCAGAATATTCTTTGGGATGATACCATCATTGCCGGAGTCGATGTCCGTGGAATCGGTGAAACTATGCCATTGACCTGTGATCGTTATGAAAATGATTTCTTTGCTCATTACGGACGTGAATATCATTACAATGGTTGTTCATTGATGCTGGGAAGTTCGCTTTTGGCAGAGCGGATCCGGGATTTGCTCGGAGCAGTGGCGTTTGTAAAGTCCAAAGGTGTCCGGGATATCAGACTTGCCGGCCGCGGAATCGGAGCTGTAATTGCGGTGTTAACGGCATTGATTTCTGATGATATTTCCAGCTGTGAATTATTTGCTGCTCCTGAGTCATGGAGCAGCATGGCCAAATCAAGAATTACTCTCTGGCCGCAGAGTGTCATGCCCAAAGGAATTTTGAAAATAACTGACCTCAATGAAATTTATGATATTTTGTCAGGTAAAATGCCGTTTGAAATCCATAGCTATATGGACAATTATTTGAAAAAGTCTCTGCAATAATAAAACAAATGCCGTTTTGCAATTTTATGCAGAACGGCATTTTTGTCGGTTGATTACAAGCCGAATGCATCAAGCAGTTTTTTACCTGATTTATGCAGCTGTTTTCCGGCATCTCCGGTGGTGTCGATCAATTTTTTTCCGGCATCACCAGTCGTATCAAGTAATTTTTTTCCGGCATCTCCGGTGGTGTCGATCAATTTTTTTCCGGCATCTCCGGTGGAGTTGATCAGCAGCTTTCCGGTATCAAGAACTAATTCTCCTGCATTGGCAACCCCGGAACACGCGTATTCCAATGATGATGCAAAAGAATCAAATGCTTGTATCAACGACTCATTTGAGGTTTCAAAACTTAAATTATTGCTGTTATAGACCAACGGAACAAAAGTCGGAATGCCGATCCGGTCATCATATACTATCGCATTGCTGTCGCGGATTGCAATTGATTCAATAATAATACTTTTTGCCGGTTTTTCAGATGGTTCGGGTTCATTTTCAGCCGGGGGAAATTTCTGCTCAAGGTTTTCTGCAAGAGCAACAACATTGAATTTACCTGAATCATTAAATTCAGCAACAGCTTTTAATCCATCTACTTCAATACTCTTTACCACGATTTCGTCTTGATTCAAAGAATTGATATCCAAGCTGATAAAAAATGAATCCAATTCCAATAAATATGGTTTTTCAAATTGCGCCGGATTGGTTATTTTGAGATTGACAATTATCAATTCTCCGTCGGTCAGAGAGGTTTCAAATTTATCCATTGTGATCTCAAGTCCGGTCGCCCAGCTGCCACCCTGAGTTATGACTGTTTTTATGATCCGGTCGCGGAATGATACCAGAATAATTATCAAAATCAGCAGCACCGACAGCATGCATCCCAAGGTTATGGCCGCAGTTTTCAGCAATCTCCGCCAAAATTTGCGTTTTTTTGGGGGCTCAACATTTGAGTCAGCGCAATTGCTATCCACCCCGGAGGCCGATTCATTCGGGCAAGTGTCATTCATTTGAACCTCCTTCATTTGAAGCTTCTTGAACAGTAGAATATTTTACCGCCAATTTTTCCAATGCAGATAATTGTTTGGGAGAGAGCGTTTTACCTTCAGCACACTGTTTGGCTATAGACTGATAAAACTTTTTGTCATCAAAAGCAAAACGGCCTTTTTTTGCCGGAGCATCCCACTTGGTAACTTTTGCCAGTCTGGAGAGAAAATCCTGTACTTGTCCGGTAGTATGTTTTGCTTCGACATTATTTTCTTCCTGCGGTTCTATTTGCAATGCACTGAAAACGGTGTCCGCATCAATCAACTGGGTACGGTATTTTAGAGCCATACGTTTGAGTGCGGCAAGCTGTTTTTCGCTGAGGGATTTTCCAGCCAAAGCCTGTTTTTTCAGTGATTTGAAAAATTTTTCTTCATCAAATGTGCTCCGTCCGGTTTTGACATCCGGAAACACCACGTTATCAAATACGGCGAATATCGATGCATAACCTCCTGCAATTTCAGGAGCCGGAGGACGGCTTTGAAGTTCCTGTTGTTTTTGTTCCATCGCACTGAACGCATCGGAAACTTCCTGCTGCAATTCACCGGAAATATTTTCCAATCCGGTAATTTGAGAACGGTATTTCGCGGCAATACTCAACAGCGCATGATATTGTTTTTCGCTGATTTTACCCTTGTCTGCAAATTTTTCTTTGATAGAATTTACAAATTTTTCATCATCAAATATCCGACGGCCGATTTTTTGCTTTTCATCAAATTTGACATCATTCAAAATTTTCAACAGTTCTTCTGCTTTTTCCGGAGGCGGAGCACCGCTGTCCAATGCCGCTGCCAACCATGGAGCAAAACTGTTGTAAAATTCGGTCATCATGTCTACCCAGAATACAGAACCGGTTTCAACATCATCAAGTTTTTGTTCCATCTGGGCGGTAAAACCGATGTCGAAAAGTTCCGGCAGTTTGTCGGTTAAAAAGTCATTGACCGTAAATCCGAGTTCAGTCGGAACGAGTTTATTCTGCTCCTTGTTGACATAATTGCGTTCCTGAATAGTCCTGAGAATTGTCGCATAAGTGGATGGACGTCCGACACCGTTTTCCTCAAGCAATTTAATGAGAGTAGCTTCTGTAAAACGTGGCGGCGGTTCAGTGAATTTCTGTTCTTTAATAAACTTTTGCAGTACCGCTTTGCTGCCGGGGGTGAGAGCGCGGAGCAATTCCGGATTGACAGTTTCTTTTTCCTGAGATTGGCTTTCTGAAGAGAGAATGAGAAATCCGGGGAACGTTGTAACTGTCGCTGCAGTCCGGAAAGTATAGGTTTTGCGGTCATAACCGCAAATATCAACATCTGCTGTGAGTAATTCCTGTTTTGCGCTTGCCATCTGGCTGGCGGTAAAACGTTTCCATATCAAAGTATATAACTTTAACTGGGCAGGGTCCAAACGCGATGCGAGCATTTCCGGAGTCCGCCTGATGTCTGTTGGACGGATCGCTTCATGTGCTTCCTGGGCAGCTGCTTTATTTTTGTAGAAATTGAATTTCGACGGCAGAAAATCCTCTCCGTAAGTTTCTCTGATATAATCCGCTGCTGCGATTTGAGCTTCTTTGGCGACAGTGACCGAGTCCGTACGCATATAGGTTATCAAACCGGCGGAATTTCCGTTGCCGAGGTCGATTCCTTCATACAGTTGTTGAGCATAACGCATTGTACTGCTTGCTGAGAATCTGAGCAGCTGGTTTGCCGCCTGCTGAAGTGTACTGGTCGTAAACGGCGGGTAGGGATTGCGTTTACGGTCTTGTTTGGACACATCAGTGATTACCGGAGTATTTCCGTTGCGGACGGCATATTCAAGAGCATCTGCATCGTTGCGGCTGGTGATCTTAAAGTCCGCACCATTGATTTTGAATAAACGGCTTTTTAATGACCCGCCGGAAGCGGATTCAAACAGAGCCGAAAAAGCCCAGTATTCTTCCGGAACGAATGCGAGGATATCCCGTTCTCTTTCTACGATCAGCCTCAATGCTGCGGATTGTACTCTGCCTGCACTGCTGCCTTTGCCCAGTTTGCGCCACAACAGCGGACTGACCTGATAACCGACTATCCGGTCGAGCACCCGTCGGGCCTGTTGGGCATCAACGAGATGCTGATTTATATCTCCGGAGTTTGAAATGGCCTGTTCGATAGCCTGTTCAGTTATTTCATGGAACGCTATGCGCAGAAAAGGTGCGCTGATTTTATTATTGAAAAGAGCGTTTTTCAAATGCCATGCAATAGCTTCTCCTTCGCGGTCAGGGTCGGTTGCCAGATAGATGATATCCGCATTTTTTGCAGCTTCCCGCAATGATTTCAATATCTGTTTACTGCGCGGTGTATCAACGTACTGCGGAGTGAATGAGTTGGCAATATCAATACCGAAATCGTGTTCCGGCAGGTCTCTCACATGTCCCATTGAAGCTATTACATTATAATCATTGCCCAACATCCGGCTGATAGTCCTGGCTTTGGTGGGAGATTCGACGATCAGAAGTTTTGACATAAACAATTCACTTTCCTAAACAGAATACCATTATCAAATGCGCTATCGCGCGCGCATAACGTACACACATAATATTACATTAGCCCCGGTTTCCGGTGTTTGTCAAGTGCGATTAACAAATAATTGAGATGAAAATATTGTCAGGTTGTTGTTTTTGCAGATAAATGATGTTATATTAAATTTGAAATCAGACCCAACATGAGAGGATGAAGTGAAATGAGCAGAACAGTAATTTTCTTTTGCACGGGAATCGTTGCATTATTGATCATGACCGGATGTGCATCTGTTAAAGACAGTTTGAGTACGCCGGATATTACTCTGGAAGAATTGGAGAAAAAAATGGATCAGGCGACCGATCCGTCGGGAATTTTTGCCCAAAGCCGTACTTATTCTCTGTTGCAGCAGGTGTCAACAAAACGTTTTCTGAGTGATCCGGATGAATATCTTGTGGAAGTGAAATTTGAAACCCCGGATAAATTTTCTCTGACCACTTATGAAGAAAACCGTCCGGTCAGCATGTGGTGTTCTGATGGCAAGCGCGGCTGGATAGCTGATTATAACAGCCGTAAAATCCAAATGCTGGACGGAAAAGCTCTGCGCCGGATGACGGTAATGGCTCAGATCAGCAATCCCCGGGAAAGTTATACCAAAATATTCCCCAAAGTTGAGCTGCATGCCTGTTCCAACGAATTGGGAAATTTTTACCGGATCGATTGCTTTGGAGAAGAACAGAATTATCCGATTTCGATTTATGTTGATGCCGGAAGTTATCTGGTAAAGAGAATGAAATTTGATGCAGTTGTCGGCAGCAGTACCATATCTTACGATGCCAGGATCAAGAAATATGAATTGCGGGAAGGGGTCATGGTTCCGGTCTTAACTGAAATAATCCAGGATGGAGAGACTCAAATCAGTAAGATAACCTCGTACCGTTTGAATGTTTCCATCCCGGAAACCGATTTCCTTCCGCCGGTTTTTTAATATGACGGCGGATTGAGATGATCGCATAATCTGAAACTGATTTCCGGAAGTGATTTTCCGGCAAGAAATTTCTGCGTGAGAACAAATGGATCGGGATCTTTTCCTTCGCTGAGCCAGTAAATCCGGTGTCCTTCCCGTTCCAGCTTGCGGAAAAAAATATCCTGCCGTTTGGCAAATTGCCTGATCCGGTTCAGCAAAGTTTCACGCATTTCCGGCAGCGAACACCGGTTTTGCAAATAAAGAGATATCTCCCGGTACTCCAAGCCGAAAAATTCCATGGTTTCATATGAAACCCCCTGTTTGTGCAGCAGCTTTACTTCTTCGATCATACCGTTATTCAGCCGGGTATCCAAACGCTGTTCGATCCGTTTTCTGACGGTGGCGCGGGGATAATATACTCCCATTATAAGCGGAGAAAGAGAAAACGGGGGCGTGAATGAATCCGGGGCATCGGGATTTTGCCGGATCCGAGGTGTATCATAACTGCGCGGCGGCAACTCTCCTCCCGGCAGCCGGTAACTGTCCAGCAGTGCCGCAATGTATAAAGCGGTTCCTCCGCATACGATCGGCAGTTTGTTCCGGTCGGCAATATCTCCGATCGCCTGCCAGGCATCACGGCAAAAACGTCCGAGGTTATAAACCTCAGATGCGGGGTCGGCAATATCAATAAGATGATATGGTATCGAACCGTATTCGGCAAGATCTTTGCCGGAACCGATATCCATACCGTGGTAGACCTGCCGGGAATCCGCGCTTATAATTTCGCCATTGAAGTGTTGTGCCAAATCGACAGCCAAACGGGTTTTTCCTGTTGCTGTCGGGCCTGTAATTACCAAAATTTGCACAGAATCGTGAAAATCCGGCATTATTTTGCTCTCCTGATTTGAATTGAACCTTGTGTCTGTATTATATTATGAAACGTGAAAGTGTTTTTTTCAAATCAAAATGGAGTTTTTTTGGATGGAAATGCAGCAAACTGTCGCTGGAAGTGCATCTTTTTCGGGAATAGCATTGCATACGGGAGCCAGAGCAACGGTAAAAGTGCATCCGGCTGCGGAGAATACCGGAATCATTTTCCGGAGGGTCGATCTGCCGGGCAAACCTGAAGTACGCGCTCTGGCATCCAATGTAGTCGATGTGCAGCGTGGTACGACCATTGCTGAAGGAAAAGCAGATGTTCACACGGTTGAACACATCATGTCAGCACTTCATGCCTGCGGTATAGACAATTGCATCGTTGATATGGATGGTATGGAACCGCCGATAGCAGATGGCAGTTCTCTGCCGTATTATGAAATGATTATGCGTGCCGGAATCAAGCAGCAATCTGTTCCGGCGGTTTATTTTACTCCGGATATTCCGGTATATGCCACCGGAGGCAAAACATCTTTGGTATTGTTGCCGGATGCAGAAAAGTTGTCGGTCAGTTGTGTGACCAGTTTTAAGAATTGTCCGGTCGATCCGCAATTTTATCAGTATGAATTGGAACGGGAAAGCTATGCCCGGGAGATCGCTCCCGGCAGAACATTTGTTGATTACAGTGATCTGCGGATGCTGCTTTCTGTAGGTCTGTGCAAAGGCGGCAGTTTGGATGCTGCCGCTGTAATCCATGATGGAGCGATCATTTGCAAAGACAGGTTGCGGTTTGAAAATGAGATCGTCCGGCATAAAATCATGGATGCGATCGGTGATATTTTTCTTGCCGGCTGCCGGATCCGCGGTAAGTTGATCGCGGTTTGTCCCGGACATCCTAAAAATGTGGAACTTGCCGGCAAATTGCTGGCAATGCGTAATGCAAAGTAATTCAGCGGAGACAAAATAAACATAAGGAGTAAAAATATGTCTGAGAAACTTCAGTACAAAGAGATCGTGAAAAAAGTCGGCTGCAATGCTCCATGGAGATTACTTGATTTTGCCGAAAAAATTGATGATACCCATTTAGCCGGATTCAAAAATGTCTCGGCGGATGAGGAGTATTTTGTCGGGCATTTCCCGGTACACCCCATTATGCCGGGAGTGTTGCAGCTGGAAGCAGTGCGTCAGCTTGCGTTGTGTTTCCTGCCGGGCGATATCCGGGTGAGACAGTTTGAAAAGGTCAAATTCCGCCGTCAGGTACTGCCGGGTGACCGGATGCTTGTGGAAATAGAGATCATTAACCGCGAAGGTGCATTGACTGTGTGCAAAGCCAAATGTTCGACTGTTTCCGGACTTTGCAGTGAAGCAACGGTGACTTTTACTACTGAACCGGGACGTCCCGCCGGATTGCAGGATATTCCGGCTTTGGACGGAGAATTTGCCCGCACTGCAGATATTGCCATGGATACGGATAAGGTTCTCGGTTTGATGCCGCACCGATTCCCGTTTTTGCAGATAGATTATGTCGCCAGATTTGAAGGTACCAAAATCATTGCAGTCAAAAATGTCAGCTGTAATGAATCCTTCGTTAATGCCGGTTTGGATTTTGTTCCGGAATCCTTGATGTGCGAGATCGCAGCTCAATCCGGTTGTGCATGTGTGTTGTCCCGTCCGGAAAATGCCGGTAAACTCGGATTTTTCATGGCAATTGACAAAGCTGTGTTTCACCGGCAGGTCGTTCCCGGTGAACAGATGCTTATTGAAATCGATCTGCCGGAGAGCAAATCCCGTTTTGGCAAAGGTTCCGGTTTTATCCGGGTCGGCAGTGAAATCATTGCGGAAGTCGCGTTGATGTTCGCGCTGGTGGACGCATAATTCATATTCAGGAGAAAATATTATGGCTCTCTGGGGAGGACGTTTCGGAGAAGAAACACAGCGTGATGTCAAACTTTATTCTGAATCCATAAGTTTTGACAAGCGTCTTTACAAGCATGATATTGCCGGCAGCAAAGCGCATGTGGCAATGTTGGCAAAGCAGGGCATTATACCGGAGGCATCCGCTTCGGCTATACGCAATGAGCTGGATAACATCTGCAAGCGCATAGATGCCGGTGATTTTACATACGATATTTCGCTTGAAGATATCCATATGCACGTCGAAAGCGCACTTATCGGAGTCCTTGGCGCGGAAGGTGCCAGGGTGCATTCCGGACGGAGCCGCAATGACCAGGTTGCGTTGGATTTCCGGCTTTATTTGCGGGAAGCTGCAGATCGTCTGATTGAAGGAATTCGCAATTTTCAACGTGAATTAGTAACAAAAGCGGATGCTGAATCAGAAACGATCCTGCCGGGATTTACCCATTTGCAGCACGCTCAGGTGGTGTTGCTGGCTCATCATCTGCTTGCTTATGTGGAGATGTTTGACCGGGATGCGGAACGTTTGGCAGATTGCCGTAAACGGATCAATGTTATGCCGCTTGGATCCGGTGCGCTGGCAGGGTCAACTTTGCCGTTGGATAGAAATGCTGTCTGTAAAGAGCTGCAATTTGAACGTATTACCCGCAACAGTATGGATGCGGTGGCGGACCGGGATTTTGCCATTGAGTTTGTCAGCGCGCTGGCAACGATGGCAATGCATTTTTCCAGACTTTCCGAGGACTTGATCCTGTGGAGCAGTCAGGAATTTGATTTTATTGAATTGAGTGACGCATTTTGTACCGGTTCCAGTTTGATGCCGCAGAAAAAGAATCCGGATGTGTGTGAATTGAC
Source organism: Lentisphaeria bacterium (assembly GCA_017504435.1). Lineage (GTDB taxonomy): Bacteria > Verrucomicrobiota > Lentisphaeria > Victivallales > Victivallaceae > UBA1784. The sequence goes on from JAFVRD010000017.1 coordinate 12,897, forward strand.
CCGTGGTAAAACTGCCCGGGTTTACGGCGCTTTGACTGCTCTGCTTACATTGTGCAAAGGTTTGCCGATGACCTATAACCGGGATTTGCAGGAGGATAAAGTCGCTGTATTCGATGCTCTTGATACGGCAGAAATGATGCTCAAAGTTTATCCGCCGATGATTCGTGATATGCGGGTGAAGCGGGAAAAAATGGCAGCTGCGGCAGCTGATCCGGCACTTATGGCAACGGATCTTGCCGAAAAACTGGTGGAATTGGGAGTTCCTTTCCGGGATGCTCATCACCGGGTGGGCGCATTTGTCAAATATTGCAAGGATCGTAATTGCGGTTTGGATGAAGTATCTCTGGAAGAAATGCGTCTGACTATTCCGGAAGCCACTGCCGGGTTTACTGCGATGTTTGATCCGTGTGAAAGTGTCGCCAAACGGCGTATTGCGGGCGGTACCGGATTTGAACCGGTGCGGGAACAGCTCGATTTCTGGAAAAAAAGATTTGCAGAAGGCTTGTAAAACTTTGTTTGTGAGAGTATATTAACAAAATCGCAATTCCGTTGTCCCAAAATGGCCGGGCTGCGGAAAATAATCAAACCAGAAGGTGACTTGTAAAAAGTGTGATTCACACCGGAAAGCACCGCAAAGAGAAAGGAATTTGCAAAATGGCCAAAGTTACGATCAACGATTTGTTGGAAGCGGGTTGTCATTTCGGACATCAGACCCGTCGCTGGAACCCCCGAATGAAAAAGTATGTCTATGGCGCGAAAAACGGCATCAGCATTATTGACCTGACCAAAACCATGCGTCAGATCGCCGACGCCTGCAATTTCCTGCAGAAGGTCGTCAGCGATGGCGGTGATGTGCTCTTTGTCGGTACCAAGCGTCAGGTTCGCGACGTTATTCGTGAGCTGGCTGAAAAAACCGGTATGTTCTTTGTTTCCGAACGTTGGCTTGGTGGTACTCTGACCAACAATCAGACCATCCGTAAAAGCATCGAAAAAATGAAAGAGATCGACGGTATTCTCGCTTCTGATGCGGTGAACAGCATGAAGAAAAAAGAAGTTTCTGCTTTGAGTCGCCGGGTCGAGAAACTGCACCGTGATCTTGATGGTATTGCCACCATGAAAAAATTGCCGGCTGCTTTGATCGTTGTTGACGTCTGCAACGAACAGAATGCTGTCCGCGAAGCCAATAAGTTGAATATTCCGATCGTTGCTCTGGTCGATACCAATGGCGACCCGACGCAGGTTGATTATCCGGTTGCCACCAACGATGATGCTGTGAAATCTGTCCAGATCATCACCGACCTCTTTGGCGAAGCTATCAAAATTGCCAAAGAGATCCATTTGAAACGTGTCACCGAAGAACGTGATGCCGCAGAAGCAGCGAAAAAAATCGCCCAGGAAACTGCTGACGATCAGGAAAAAGAAGAAAAAGCCAAAGCTCCGCGTAAACGCGCTGCCAAAAGCGATGCCGCAGACAAACCTGCCCGCAAGCGCACCGCCAAAAAGGCTGAAGAAGCTGAAGCTGCCGATAAATAATTAACAGAATTTTTTTGAGGTAAAGAAATGGCTGCTATTACTGCTAAAATGGTTTCTGAGCTCCGGGAAAAAACCGGAGCCGGTATGATGGATTGCAAAAAAGCTCTGGTCGCTGCAGACGGCGATATGGATTTGGCGGTTGAGAATCTCCGTAAATCCGGTGTCGCCAAAGCCGAGAAAAAATCCGGACGTGCCACTGAACAGGGTAAGGTTTGGACTCGTATCGCCGATGGTCAGGCTGCTATCGTTGAAATGCTCTGCGAAACCGACTTTGCTGCCAAAACTCCGAAATTCGGTGCTTTGGTTGAATCTGTCCTTGACGGAGCCCTTAAAATCGCTGCCGATGGTGATGTCGCTGCCGCGTTGAATGAACAGGAAAAAGATGTTATTACCAGTCATATTGCCACCATCGGTGAAAATATGTCCCTGCGCCGCGCTGTTAAATGGCAGAGCAGCAACGGTTCCTGTTTTGCATCCTATCATCACATGGATGGTCGAGTGAGCGTGCTGGTTGAGGTCGAAGGTGAAAATGATCCTGAATTCCTCAATGATTTGTGCTTGCACATTGCTGCTTTCAATCCGCGTTACATCTCCAGTGAGGATGTTCCGGCTGATGTTGTCGCTAAAGAAAAAGAGATCGCGGCTGCCGCTGATCCGAAATTGGCGAATAAACCGGCTGAAATGCTTGACAAAATCCTTTCCGGAAAAATAAATCGCTTCTTCAGCGAAGTTTGTCTGGAAAATCAGGCTTGGGTCAAAGATGACAAAACATCTCTGAAGAAACTCAAACCGGCGGTCAAAGTCAAACGCTTTGTCCGTTGGGCTATCGGTGAAGAACTTTGAGTTTTTCTCTGAACAAAACCAAAACCGGCGTTTTAATAACGTCGGTTTTTTTATGTTTTAAATCTTGAAAAAATGATGACATACAGTATATTTATATAATCACAAGCTATATTAAAGGATTGACAGCTTTATGAAAAATAAAAGTTTTGTTTTTATATTCGTTGGGGTCGTGCTGGTGTTGCTGTGTGGTTGTGTGTCAGCAGTTCAGAATTCAAAAAATTCTGAATCCGGCAAAGTTCTGGAAATCGCAATGGGAGAGCGGCTTATTGTTGCGTTTCAGAAACAGGATGTCAAGGCATTTTATAAAGAAGTTCCTCCTGAGGTGCAAAGTGTATGGGGAACGAAAGAATTTGAGTTTGAATGTAAAAAATTGAAGGAGCGTTGGGGCGAAATAGATTCTTTCCGCTATTTGACCGAATTGGAAATGTCTCCGACACATCAGCACGTCTGGGCAGTCAGATTCAAACATCGTAATCTCAAAGGGGAGTTCGTGTATCGGGAAGTTTTATTTGTTGTTTTGACCGGCACAATCGATGGTAATCCCAAAGTTTTTCTGTTTGGTTTCAAGTGAATCTCTGATGTGCTTGGATTTGTTTGAAAAAAAACTGTTTTTAAGTTGCAAAAGACAGAGAAATGTGCTACATTATATAAAAATAGTAAGGTAAACTTGTATATTTCAAAATATGGAGAGATTAGGATGAATAAGAAAATGTTGTGGCGCGGTTGCGTTGCTGCTGCACTGATAACCGTTGCTGCCGGTTGCTATGGTTACAAGGAGCCGGCGGCAGCAACACTCGGAGAAACTTACACCGAGCGTCAACATGATGCCTCAGATGAAACGTTTAAGAATATGCAGATGCTTACTTTGCGTGAAGCACAAAGAATTGCAATTAAAAATAATCCGACTTACATCGCGGCATTTCATGCAGTTGAAGCAGCCCGGATGAGATATTTACAGGCTTGGGGTGCTTATTCACCGACTGTTACTGCTTCATACTCTCTGCAGAACGGGCGCTCCTGGAGAACTCGTGATAACAGTGTCAGTACTTATGATTATTCTTATACGCATGATGCGACGAAACATACCGATCAGTTTGTTACTCAAACCGGTATATCTGCCAATTTGCTGATTTTTGACGGATTTGCCCGTTTGTTCCGGTTGAAAGCTGCCAAAAGTGATTTTAACTATTATGCCCATATGGAGGACGATGCCTGCCGTACCATGATGCAGGCTGTCGCGTATGCCTATAATACTGTGTTGCTGGCGATTGAAAATCGCCGGATCGCAATGGAAGATCGGGATTTTCAGAAAAGTTCTTTGCAAAACACCAAATATAAGTTTGAAGCCGGGGCTGCTCCTTTGAGCGATGTTCTCAACTTTGAAATTTATGTGAACAGTGCGGATGTGAGTTTGATAGATGCTGATTATCAGTATGAAGTTGCGGTTTATGCGTTGGCACAGTTGATGGGATATCCGGAAGGTGTGTTGCCTTCACATGTTAAATTTCCGGAAGATTATAAAGCTCAGTTTGCGCAATTACCTGCCGTTGAAGTGTATTTGGATGCAGCTCTTGCCAATCGTCCGGATTTGAAAGCTTACCGTGAACGGCTCAATGTCGCAAAATATCAGGTTTATCAGGCTTGGGGCGCATATTCTCCGGTTGTGAATGGATTTGTGGATTTTGATTTCATGACCAATAGAGATAAAACTTATCAGCATGGTGATATTGTCAAGCAGAATGATATGTCATTTTCCTATGGATTTGTTGCTGAATGGACAATTTTCAATGGTTTGATCCGTACCAATAAATTACGTGAAGCCAAGGCTAATCGTGCCGCTGCAGAATATCAGGTGGCAGCACAGTGGTTTGCGGTGGTAAGTGAAGTGCGTACCGCTTATGCCAATTATATTCAAAATGTCAAAAAAACCAAATTGTATGCCCGTATCCGTTCGCTTTCTGCGAAACAGCGTGATTTGGTCGATGATGAATATCGCGCCGGTAATGCAGAGCTGACCCGTTTGAATGAGGCCCAGCGCGACTTGGTCGAAGCTGAAACTTATCTGGCCTCCAGTTATATCAATGTGCAAAATGCAATGGCTCAACTTGATGCTGTTGTTGGTGGTAATACTGCGGATTACTATCTTGCGCAGGATGCCGCTGCTAAATCTTATCCCGGATTGGGAGGTGTTGCCGGAATTCAGGAGAAAATTGATGCTGCCGGAAAACAGCAGCAAAGTTCGCCGGTTCAGGCTCCCAGTATAAAACGTACTCTGCCGGATGTGCCTGCCGCAGGAAATAAGCCGGCAGCCAAACCGGCAACCAAAATTGAATCCAAACCGGCAGCACAGAGTGTTGCTCCGGTGATTCCGGAAAAAGCGGATGCTGCTCCGCAAAAACGTTGAAATGCTTTTCAAAAATAACAAAAAATCATATGTCGTTTACACTGCCGGTGCCGCTGTTTTGAAAGAAATCGCGAAACCGGTAGCGGTAGTGTCTGACGAAATCCGTAATATAGCTGCTGAAATGTTGGTTGCAATGCGGATTTTTAATGGTATCGGCTTGGCGGCTCCTCAATATGGGTATTCGTTGAGAATGGTTGTATTTGATGTGCCGTCAGAAAGCAATACAGGTACTCCCGGTGAAATAGCGTTGCTTCCCCGGATGCCGATGACGGTGATAAATCCGGAAATAATAGCGTATTCTTCCTCTAAAACGGAGCGGGAAGAGGGATGTCTGTCGGTTCCGGAAATATATGCTCCGGTAATACGTCCGGAACGGGTGGTTTTCAGAGCGCAGACTCTTGCCGGAGAGTTTATTGAATACGAGTGCGGCGGTTTGCTTGGGCGCTGTATTCAGCATGAACTTGACCATTTGGATGGCAAATTATTTACGGACAGGTTGACAGCGGATGCCGCCCGGCAGATCCGCGGAGATCTTGAGCGTCTTAAACGTATCGGACAGAGTTCCAATTATCGCAGGATAAGTAAAAAATGAGTTTTTTTCAGGCACTTTGGGGTACTTGCTGCGGGACAGAAGTTTTTCGTAAATTGTGCAAAAATTTCTGGTTGAAAACGCTGTGGCATCTGATTTTGATGTGTTTCGTGTGCTCTGTATTTATTGGCATCGGCAATTATTATTCGATGAAATACCGTTGGCGTGCAGCTGAGGCCGGATTTGTTGAGGGATTTGGTGGCAAACTTCACCTGAACCGGATGGGGGTGCGTCCGGATATTTCTCCGGAGGTGAGCCGCCGGCAGGAATTCCCATATAATTGCTTGTTGATTTATATTTCTCCAAACGGGGCAGAAAAAAATTATCCGGATGAAACTCTGCGTGATCGTAATGTGATTTTAATGTGGCATCATGCATTTTTTGCGTTTGCAATACGGGAAGGGCAGCAGTGGGTATATTTGAAATGGAACCCGGAAAAAGATATTGAAATGCCTATTGATTCATTGTCATTCAATGAGATGCGAAATCGTTTGTTGAAAGATGCTTACAGTAAAAATCCCGGTGAATGGAAGTGGAATGAGGAATCATTTACAACAGAATATTTGTTCAAACAATTCCGGTTGATGTTTGCTCAGGTTCAGGCGATTTGTCACTTCTTTTTTATATTCATAATTTTGCTGTGTTCGTTGGTTTTTTCAGTATTTTTCAGATTGGTAAGTGCTAAAAAAATTCCGGATTTGAGTTTCGGTATGATTTGGAACGTGGTTATATATGCTGCATTTCCGGTATTATTGGTGGTCAGTGCATTTCCGGCGTTACAGTTGCCTGGAACGCATTGGTTTTTGCAGATGTTTATGATCGGTTGGATGGTATATCTTTTCTTCATATTGCGGACGCTGATATTTTATTCCGCAGATGAAGATATGAAAAAAGAGGAGGGAACGGATGATGAATGATTCTGAACGTTTTTTTCGGGTTCCGGTCTGGTATCCTGATTTGGCACCTTATACTTGGGAAACAAAATTTGTAAAATTGCCGGCAGAGGCGGTGCAGATGTTTGCATCGGCGACACCGGAGAATTGCAAAGAATTGCTTTATAATGATGTCAGCAAAAGACTTATGGCTGATATGAGCGAGCTTTTGTCGGATATTCCCGGTAATGCTTTTGTTTTTGTTGATACCTGCGCTCCTACTGATACGGAACGCTATGCAAGCAAAGGCGGGGCGGTTTATTCTGCCCGCAGTGCCTTGAGCAATTTGTTGCAAAGCCGTAAAGTTGTCGAAGCAGCCCGGCGCGGAGAGGTGGAATATATCTGCATGCGTCCGTTCCGTAATATTACCAAGGCGCGTGAATTCAGATTGTTTATTCATGACGGCAAGCTTTCTGCGATGAGTCAGTATCATTTGATCCGCCATTTCCGCCGTTTAGAAGGGGTGAAAGATAATTATTGGAAAAAGGCAGTGAAATTTGTTGATAAGATCTCCTGGCGTCTTGCTGTCAAAACATTGGTAATGGACATATATATAACTTCAGACCGTGATATTTTTATCGTGGATATCAATCCGTGGGGAGGAGATACAGATCCGCTGATGTTGATGACTTGGGAAAGAGACTGGACTGAAACGGCAGGAATCAAGTTGATGGCTCCGCCTACGGCATTGACCGGAGATGTGAAAGTTTCTTTCTGATGATAAAAAAACGCAATGAAAATTGCGTTTTTTTTATGTCAATTTTGTTGTAAAAACAAAATACTATGCTATATTAGTTATAAATCTTGGAGCAATATGCTTCAATGGCTGTTAAAAAAACCGTAATATTATTTCAGCAAACGTGACTGAAACCCGCCAAGTATAAATCAAGTTTGCATACCCGTAGGTGAAATGTACCGGTAGGATTGTGTCTGCACATCTTATCGGGCGCTTCTTAGCATGGGTATGAAAAGTTCTTGGCGGGACTGCAGTCACGGTGCTTGGGAGCGTTCGTCTTCCAAGCATACTGAGTTTCGCATAGAGAAATCAGTATGATTCAAAAAATATCCGCGGGATTCAGTTTTTTGTCTGAGTTCCGCGTTTTTTTTATTTGGGGGTAAAAACAAAGAAAGGTGTGGGGAAATGAGCGAGATAAAAATTTCTTGTCCCAAGTGCATGCAAAAAATGTTAGTCGATGCCGAATATATCGGTATGGTCGCGCAGTGTCCGAACCCTAATTGTCAAAGCGAATTTCTGATAACAGCTCCACCGGCTCCAGAGCCGCCGATTCAAGTTCCCGGCATAAAATCTCCTTATCAAACAGTACCACAGCAAAAATCCAATCTCATATCCGGAAATTCATATTCCAGGCAAAAATCTTCGAAGGGCGGGATTCCGTTGAGTAAAATGCCTGTAAAAGAGAGAGAGAAATTTCAAAAAAAGATGCGCAAATTTTTCGCTTTTTCAGAATCAAACTCCGGCGGTGCGATCGGTGGTATAATAAGAATTATTACCAGTCTTTTTGGCGGAAGAAAAGACATTCAGGAGATGTTCCAGCAAATAGAGATTGAACAAAAATATTTTCAGGAAGAGGTGTCCGACTGGTTGGGGGTTGATCCCGATGAGTTATCTTTTGCAGATCCGATTGTATTTACCGGATATGATTTCGCGGATAAACGCGGTTCACGAAAACTTGATGATATTTTTTTGGAATGGGCTATTGATAAGGAAATCAAATATAACAATAAAAAAATATGGATATCCCCCATTGTTACAATAGTTCAGATCGCATTTTCTGAACATATTTTACATTGCTCTCTTAAGTATATTTCATTAGTTTCAGATACCCGTAAATATGTTTCAGATGAATATTTTTATACGGATATTGTTAATGTCAAAGTTGAATCTTATCTTCAACAATATGCAGGAAGAATCCCCGGTCTTCTTAAAATTTTATTGAGTTTACTGAGACGTGTGCCAATTATAAAACTTTTTGTGCCGAAACAGAAATTCCTTTTGAAAGAATTTAATCAGGCCAGTATTGAAGTTTCCAGCGGCAATGGAGTGAGTTTTTCTGTACCTTCAGAACAAAAAGACAGCATTAAGGCAATGAAAAATTTGATTAAACAGCGTAAAATGGCAGTTCAGGGATAATTCAGGGTGACAGAATGGGGTTGTTCAGTAGAAAAGAAACGTCTTTTATAGCATGGCATCCGCAATCAGATGAAGAACTGGTACAGTGTTATTCCGGCAGCGATGCAATAACATTCGGGCAGCAATTGGTCGTTCAGGAGGGGCAAGTGGCAATATTCCGCAAAGGGGGCGTCTCTTCCGGGGTGATTATGCCCGGTACCCACTCTTTGGTAACAGGTAACGTAGGTGGATTATTTTCAAAATTTTTTGGAGACAATACCCGCTACAGTGCAGAGGTGTGGTTTGTCAGCACGACAATAAAACGCGATTTGAAATGGGGGACTCCGCAACGGATAGATTTTGATTACAATGGGTTCCCGGTCAGAATCGGAGCATTTGGCTCTTGGGGGATCCGGGTGCGGGACCCGGAAAGTTTTGTCCGGCAGATAACCGGAGGTCAACGCGGTACTGACAGTCAGAAAATATATGATTATTTTACCGGCAGGATATTGGAATGTTTCACTGCTGAACTCGGAAAACTTTTTATTGCCGCTGATTCCGCATTTTCTATATCCCATATTGCCGCAAAATATGCTGAAATTTCTTCCCGTTTGAGAGATGATAGTAACCTGAACGGATTGAGTGCTGAATTGGCACGTTTCGGTATAGAACTTGTCAATTTCGATATCAGTAATATCAATGTTGCTCAGGAAGATCAGCAGAAGTTGCAGGCGATGAGTGCCCAGGCATGGGAAATGAAACAGTTGAGTGCCAATGCCCCGGGAGCTGGCTATTTTGCAGCAAAACAAATGGAAATTTTGAAAGAGGCCGCTAAAAATCCCGGTTCTCCGGGGATGATGGCAGGTTTCGGAACAGGTTTGGGATTGGGGGCAGGATTTCAGTTGGGCGGTCAGGAAGTCGGACGGTTTATGAGTGCTGACGGAGGTGATCGGGGTGGCACATCTGCTGGCAATGTCGCAGATCCTGTCGCAAAACTGTCTCAATTGAAAAAACTTTTTGAGCAGGGGATTCTTACCGAAGAAGAGTATTATGCTAAACGTAAGATCATTGTTGATGAACTTTGATCAGGGAGAGTTTTATGAAAATCAGATATTCTTTTGCCAAACGCTGTTTGTCTCCGGGAGCAATATCAATTTTTTTAATTGGCAGTGCAGTTGTCACCACGGTTGGAGTATTGTTGTTTTCCGGGATACAATATTTTTGGTGGTATTGGGGATGGTTGGAATTTTTACTGGCATTTGTCTGGTTTGAAGGAATCATTGTTCCGGCAGATTTTATCGTCAGGGAAGAAAAGTTTATTGGTGGGGGGTATATAACTTATTCCCGAATGGTATTGAAAACTTTTTTTGCCTCATTGACTCTTTGGGGGAGTTGTTACGTTTTGCTGGCGTTTCCGGCAGTAAGAACAATTGTTCTTTGTGTGCAGATCTGTCTAATCATACTGTGGATGTTATGCCTTGCCGGAAGAAAAATTTTTTTCATTTTGGCGGCATTGGCATTGACACCTTTATATTTCATAAATTGGTGGTTGGTTGCTGTCTGCATACAAATAGTTATTCTTTTGCAATTTTGGATAGCGTCAACGATGGTTCTGTTCGGTCAGCAAATGCAAAATTGTGAAATTGAGCCGTTGCCGGTAAATGTTGCAGCTCCTGATGAAATTGCCGTAACTTTGAGGCTGTGGGCGAATCTGGCAGAAAAATCCGATTGCTCTTTGAAATTAAAACGTCTGGCTGAAAAGATAGAATACTCGTTATCCTCTCATGGCAAAATCGGAGTGTCTCCGGAATATCAGGCATTGATATGTAAAATAAACGAATTGGCCGGTAAATTCAATTCCAGAGATATTTCAGAGATTGAATCTGATGTGCAGATGATTGATTTTATGGTGGAACAGGTTAAAAAAGCATGCAGTCGCTGATTGCAGGAAAGATTTATAAATATGCCGGCAGTTGATTTATCATGTGTCAGTTGCGGAGCCGGAATTTCGCCGGATATACATAAATGCGAATATTGCGGCAGAGTTATTGTTATAAAAAACTTCGCATCTCTTAAAAATGTCGCCAACAAAGATATAATACTTTGGTCAAGGCTGATTGAATCCGGGAATATAACCGCAACGGGCTCAACCGCTGAAGTCGGTAGAGCAATCCCGGAGTATGCGAGTGCTTTTTCATTGGCATGCTGCTATTTACGTCTTGAATTGTATGATAAAGCACTTGTTTTTTTTGAAAAAGCGATGAATTACGGCAGTGATAATCCGGAAACTTATTTTTTGGCTGCCACTGCCATGTTAAAAGGTAAAAAACCATTTTTACATTCGATTACATTGATAAAAAAAGCATTGGAATATCTCAATGCCGCTGAAATGCTTGAGCCGAGAAGTGATTTTTCTCTGTTGGCTGCATATATAAAATATGATTTTTTCAGCAGAAAATGTCTGCGGATAGAACCGGATTGGCAGTGTGAGTTGCAGAAAGCCGTTGATTTGGGTATTTCTTATGAATCTGCGGTCGATTTGTTTGCGTTGTTGAAATCAGATATTCCGGATGTTTTTGTGGGGTGAGTAAAACATGGACAGATTGAAAATAATATTTTTATTGATTGTCTTTTTGGGGTACATCGGTTATGGTATTGCCGGAACCGCCGGAAATGAGACCGCTGAAAATGTCGAAGAAGTGGTTATTTCCAACAGTGAAACTGATGCAAATGAGCCGGAAAACGTCGTTGAAATAGATGTGGATGATGCTACTGCCAAACGTATCGTAGAAGCGGCACAAAAAGGCGAGGTTTTTGAAGAAGACGGGGTCATTGTCGTTCAAAGTAAAGAGGACGCCCCGGTGGTTCAAGTCGATAAAAATGGCAATGAAATCGAAGATTCTTTTGTTATCTTGCCGGAAAAAACAGCCGAAAAAGAACGGGTGTTCGGGAAGTCCATGCGGGCTGTCGTATCAGATGATATTTCCGATTCAACGTTGAACAAGATTCTTCCGCGAATAGAGAAAGCCGCTGCGGAGGTCTTTTATTTCATTCTGCCATACGCCGCTAAAGCCGGGGCAGTTTTGGAGGATGTCAGTGACGAAATCGCTCGGAAGTTTTTGGGAATGAAGCCCAAAACAGCACAGGAACGTGCTGAGCTGCATAAACGTTATGCCCCATATGTAGAAGCTGGTCAAAAAGCATCTAAGTTACGTCGCATGGTGGTTGAATTCACTGAACTCGTTGATGATGAAGTTGAAAGTGCAGTTGACCGACGGAAACGGAATCTTGCCCGAAGAAAGTCCGAATGGCGGGATGATTTCGCAGAAATGTATAACGACAGTCGGGTCGCAGTCGTGAATATAAAGAACGTTGTTCATTACCGGCGTCCGGGGAATAGACATTTTCATCGCCATCGTCCCGGACCGCATAAAACTGATTGGCATGACCACAGAAAAGTTCCAGTGCGTAAACCGGAGTTTTTGCACCATAGAAAACACCGGGTTCATTATTTGCCCCCACGGATGTCACATCATCACAGCAAAAAAATGAGCAAACCGATTGTGTTCCGGAATCACAAACGCAATACCGTATCTTCTGTGAAAAAAATTAAAAAAATTAATCGAACAAAGATAAAAATGCATAAAAAAAAGCACTTTCATCATGCCCCGAAAAAAATGCACAAAAAATCCGCACCTCCGCGCCGCAGACGCTGACGCGGTCACCAGTGCGGCAGTTGCCGGGCAAATTTTCGCAGTGCAGCACGGTGGTCGGCGTAATCAGGTATGATTTTTCCGACCTCCGCCCAAAATGCTTGGGAATGGTTCATCTCTTTGAGATGTGCAAGTTCGTGAACAACGACATAATCAACCAATTCTTCCGGACACTGAATCAGTTTCCAACTGAAAGAAATAGTTTTTTTACCTGAACATGATCCCCAGCGGGTGGTTGCGGAATTGATATTTATTTTTTCCGGATAAAGATGACATATTTCCTGAAAACGGGTGACTTTGTTGATAATGATGTGCCGCGATAATTCTTTGTATAAAGTTATCAATGCGGCTTTTTTATCTTCATTACTGCCGTCCGGAATCATGAACGCATGGTCAAACAGGCACAATCGTCTGGTCAGATGCAGCGGATATAATCTACCCAGCAGCCAGAATTGTGAATTCTCTGTAAAAGCAGGCGCAGGGCGGCAGGTCCGGCGTAATTGCAATTTTTTTACAATGTCACCGGAATGCATGAACATCTGATGCAGAATTTGATCGGAAATTTTTTCCGGAGCAAGAATTTCCACCGTGCCATCATCAGCAATGCGCAACGCCACCTGTTTTCGGCGCGAAGACCGGATGATACGGTAATTTGAGGCATCCGGCATGATTTATTTTTCAGCCAGATATTTTTCTGCATCAATAGCGGCACGTGCACCGGTACCTGCTGCAGTGATTGCCTGCCGGTAAAGCGGGTCGGCACAATCTCCGGCGGCAAATACACCGGCTATATTGGTGTAAGTCGTATTGTCGCGGGTGATTATAAAGCCGCGTTCATCCACTTCGATGCCGGCTTTCTGGAAAACTTCGTTGCAGGGTATATGTCCGAGGGCGGCAAAAACAGCTTTGCAGGATATGATACTTTCTGTTCCGGCTATATTGTCGATGATCCTGATGCCTTCTACATTGGAATTTCCGATGATCTCGGTGATTTTTGCATTGAGATGGAAACGGATTTTTGCATTGGCTTTGGCACGGGCGACCATGATTCGAGACGCCCGGAACTGTTCCCGGCGGTGGATCAGATGGACTTCCGAGGCAAAACGGGTCAGAAACAATGCTTCTTCCATTGCCGAATCTCCTCCGCCGGCAACTGCCACCGGAACATCTTTATAAAATGCTCCGTCGCAAGTTGCACATGCAGAAACTCCATTGCCGCGCAAGCGGTCTTCACCAGGGACTTCCAATGCGCGCGGAGTTGCTCCGGAGGTAATGATCAAAACCTGAGTTTCAACAGCAGTTCCGTCAGATAAAATCAGTTTATGAGGCCCGCCGGGAGTTAAAAACGCTTCTGAAATCGTCTCGTATTCAATACGGGCACCGAATTTCTCGGCTTGAGTTTGCATATTCATTACCAGATCAAAACCGGTGATCCCATCCGGAAATCCGGGAAAGTTTTCCACCTCACTGGTTTGAGTAAGCAATCCTCCCGGTGTGTTCCCTGCCAGCACCAGAGGGGATAATCCGGCACGGGCGGCGTAAATGGCAGCAGTACAACCTGCGGGACCGTTGCCGGCAATAACGATTTGTTCCATGGTGTATCTCCTTACATCTTTTTTGTTAAGGTACACTGATTGCCGGCATTTTTCTACTGAAAATATGAAGTTTTTTTATTTTTTTTTTACTTTGGGATTTTTTTGGTTGACATTATTGTTGAAAAGGGTTATATTGACACATTGTCAATTTGATTTACAAACTGGTGAAAATGCGTTTTACTCATGTTTCCGGCAAACGCCGTGTCTTTGCCAAATTGCGGGCAGTCAAGCAGATTTCCCGGGCTGAACTGGCCCGGGAGTGTGCGCTGACCCGACCTGCGGTATCTGCAATCGTTGATGAATTGATCGCGGATGGACTGGTGCGCGAATTGGGACCGGGGCGGTCAACCGGCGGGAAACCGCCGATCATGCTGGAATTTATTCCGGCTGCGCGTTATGCAATCGGAATAAATCTTGGCGGGGATGGATGTATAGAAGGCGTTTTGTGTGACCTTTCATGCAGGGTGCTTTTTGCCGAATCAATCGCTTATGAGAATGACTTTGAAAATATTTTGCAAGTCACCGGTAAAGTTATCAAGTTGTTGAAGCATCAGGTTCCGGAAAATAATATCGCCGGAGTAGGTGTGGCTGTTTCAGGTATTGTAGATGAAAACGGTGCGGTTATGTATTCCACGTTGGATGTGGTCGGTAAACCGCTTCTGAGCAGATTGCATGAACTTGCCGGAATTCCGGTGCGTTTGGAACGCCGTCCCAATGCTGCCGCGTTGGCAGAAGCACTTTTCGGAGCCGGAAGCGGCTCTGAACGTCTGGTGTATTTGACCAGCGGGGTAGGGGTTGGAGCCGGTTTTGTGGTTGCCGGTGAAATATTCAGCGGTTCACATGGATGTGCCGGAGAGGTGGGAGGATTGCATTTGCCGGACGGCAGAATTCTGGAAGAGGCTGCCCGTCCCCGGGAAGTCATGCGAGAATATATTGAAAAGTGTCGTGAAGAGGTGGATTTTGACACCTTTTTGCAACGTTATATCGCCGGAGAAAAAAAAGCTGTGGAACTGGTCAATGCCAATGCTGAATTGCTGGCGTATGCAGCGAGTACTGCGGCGAATCTTTTTGATCCTGATGCAGTCGTATTGGGGGGGGATGTTCTGGAATTTGGAGACAGTTATTTTGAGGCGTTCAAGAAGGCGTTTGCCGTCGGATCTGTCGCTTCAATACTGAATAAAGAACCCAAAATACTGCGTTCTACTTTCGGGCGGCGGGGAGTCGCCGTAGGTGGCGCACAGATAATTTTGGATTCATTGGTTGTTTGAGTCCGTAATTTTCAGAAAGGAGAATGAAAAATGGACGTAAGAATTTTGGAAGACAAGTTTGCTCTCGGCAAAGCCGCGGCAGCTCTCGGTGCGGCTAAAATCCGCGCTGCAATCGAGAAAAAAGGCTATGCAAACGTGATTTTGGCAACCGGTGCCAGTCAGTTTGAAATGCTGGCAGCCCTGTTGGAAGAAAAAAACATTGACTGGAGCGTGGTCAAATTTTTCCATTTGGATGAATATGTCGGTCTGCCGATCACTCATCCCGCCAGTTTCCGTCTTTACCTTTGGCAGCGTTTTATCTGCAAACTGCCGGTGCCGCCGGCTGCATTTTTCCCGGTGAATGGTTCTGCTGATGATATTCAGGCAGTGCTTGCTGAACTTGAGAAAAATATCACCGCCAATCCGATTGATGTTGCTTTTGTCGGTATCGGTGAAAACGGTCACTTGGCATTCAACGATCCCCCGGCTGATTTTGATACGGAACGTTCTTATTTGGTCATCGACTTGGAAGAACGCTGCCGTAAACAGCAGCTCGGAGAAGGTTGGTTCCCGACTTTTGATGATGTTCCGAAACAGGCGATCAGCATGAGTGTTAAACAGTGCATGAAAGCTGCCTGCATCATCAACAGTGTTCCGGATCTGCGTAAAGCTGAAGCGGTCAAAAATGCTTTGGAAGGTCCGATCACCAATATGTGCGCGGCAAGTATTTTGCAGCAGCATCCTGATTGCACAACGTTCCTTGATAAAGATTCTGCTTCTTTGCTCACCAAAAAATATTGAGCATGAGAGAATCCCTGTCGAAGGGATATTCAAAAAACCGGATGGAGTGATCTGTCCGGTTTTTTTGCTTGAAAAGCATTCCGGATGAGATTATATTAAGCCGGAAAAAGGATAACATGGAGAGGTATCGTGAATACATTGTTTACTTTTGTCAGACACGGAGAAACCGATGCCAACCGGAACGGTATTTTGCAGGGACAGAAAGAGTATCCGCTTAATAGTGCCGGAATAGCTCAGGCAGAGGCTGTTGCAGAGTATCTGCAGGACAGGGAGTTTGATGTCATATATTCCAGTGATCTTTCACGGGCGGCGGTGACCGCACAAAAAATCATGGATACCGGACATACAAATGTGCCATTGATTTTAACAGCTCAGCTGCGTGAACTGGATTGCGGTGATTTATCAGGGTGGAATTATACTGATTTGCGCGAGAAGTATCCGGAGAAAATGGATTTTTTTTACCGTGAAAGCGGCAGCGGCGCATTCCCAGGTGGAGAATCAAAGATTGGATTTCAGGTCAGAATAGATGAGTTTTTGCAGGATGTGTTGAATAAACACCGGGGGAAAAAGATTCTGCTGATTTCTCATGGCGGAGTATTGATGCGGATATTCCGGAGTGTAGCAGGAATCGGCGGTGCGCATACTCTGTTGCCGTTAGCCGGCAATGCCTCCGTAAATGAATTTCAATACAGTGAAAAATTTCAGTCCTGGCAGCTGACCCAGTGGAACTTTCGGGAACATCTCAAAAATATTCCCCAGCATCAAACACTGGTTTTGTAATTCAAATATCATCTTTTCTGCCGGTCAACCGGATAACACTGCTTTCACAATGATTTGCTGCGTATGAAAAAACGGTTAAAATGGCAATTCGCTGTTGTCGTTTGCCGGTGCCGCTTCATGACCGCTCGGCGGTGCATTGCGGGTATTCCCGGGATTGAAGTCATTCCATTTGCCAGCGTATCCGTCATCTTTGGAGAGAATTTCAATTTTGCGTTCTAACGCGGCAAGTTTGTTGCGGCAGCAGGTACTGAGCTGTCTGCCTCTTTCAAATCCGGACATCAACTCTTCCAGAGTCAAGCCGCCGTTTTCCATTTTTGCAACCAGAGTTTCCAATTCGCTCAACGCCTGTTCAAAAGGCATGGATTTTATTTCTTCGGGGATAATTATTTCAGACATGATGTTTCCCTGTTTTTTTATTTACAAAGCATATAACAACTGATAAACAGTACGGTTCCGGACTTCATGACCGTTTTTTATTCGTCAGGCAACAATATAACTCTGAATTTTTAATATTTCAAGCAGGATATCCCCTTGAATGTTGGTAAAAATCGTGTATATTTGAACAGTGACGCGAGGGGGACGTCAAAAAAATCAACCTCTGAAAAGGATTACTGAAATGAAGAACATGGACATTTATCGTTGCAAACATTGCAAATTGCAAGTTGAAGTAACTGCCGGTGCTGATATTACTGCTCCCGTGTGTTGTGGAGAGCCTATGGAATTGCAGGTTGCCAATACACAGGAAGCTGCGGCGGAAAAGCATATTCCGGTGCTGACAACATTGGATGATGGAATTCTGATCAAAGTCGGTTCGGTTGAACATCCGATGACCGAAGCACATTATATCGAATGGATCGAAGTTCTCAACGGCAGTTATGTAAACCGTTGCCACCTCAAGCCGGGAGATTTGCCTCAGGCATCATTCTACGTTCACAAGTCTCCGAAATTGATAGTGCGTGCCAGCTGCAATATTCATGGAATCTGGCAGATGCCGCAGATTGATTGACCGTTTGAACGGGATGTGGGGTTTGGGAAATGAAAAGTTTTTACAATGCAGAACGTGTTTCTGAAAATGTATGGTGGGTAGGTGCAGTTGATTGGCATGTCCGCAATTTTCATGGTTATTTGACCGGACGCGGAACAACTTATAATGCATTTTTGGTCATTGATGACAAAATTACGCTTATAGATACCGTTAAATCCGGTTTTGAAGCGGAGATGCTGGAACGTATTTCCACGGTCGTTGATCCTCAGAAAATCGATTATATCGTTTCCAATCATGCCGAACCGGATCACTCCGGGGCTTTGAATGAGGTCATCGCGGCGGTGAAACCGGAAAAAGTCTTTGCTTCTGCGATGGGGGCAAAAACGTTGAAGGCGTATTACGGCGTGGATGTCGAGGTCGTTTTTGGTTCACTTGCTTTGGGGCAGGGGAGTTTGACATTTGTTGATACCAAAATGCTCCATTGGCCGGACAGCATGATGAGTTTCTATGACCGGGACGCGGTGCTTTTTGCACAGGATGCTTTCGGGATGCACCTTGCCGGCAGCAAGTTGTGGGCAGATGAGTACGATCAATCCATTTTGGATTACGAAATGGGCAAGTATTATGCCAATATCATCAATAATTACAGTGTCAAAGTTCTGGCATTGCTGGATACGTTGCCGTCGCTGAATCTGGATTTAAAAGTTATCGCGCCCGATCATGGACCGCTGTACCGCAAAGATTTTGGACGTTTGTTGCAGATGTACCGTGATTTGGCAGAGCAGAAACCGCAGCTGCGGGCAACGGTGGTATATGCGACGATGTGGCATGCTACGGAAATGCTGGCGCGGGCGTTGACAGATGGGATCCGCAGTGCCGGAGTCGAGGTTAATCTGATCGATCTTGCCGTCAGTGAACGCAGTGAAGTTATGACTTCGGTCGCGGTAAGCGGTATTGTCGCATTCGGTGCACCTACGATGAATAATCAGGTTTTTCCGGCAATGGCAGATGTGCTGACCTACGTAAAAGGTCTGAAAGTACAGAATAAACTTGGTTTTGCATTCGGTTCCTGTGGTTGGAGCGGAGAAGGCGCAAAATATATTGCCGCTGAGTTGGAGGCAATGAAAATCGAGCAGCCGTTTGCATTGATCCAATCCAAATACCGTCCGAACCGGGATGAGTTGCAAAAGGCATTTGATACCGGTGTCGCACTGGCAGAAATGCTTAAAGAAAAAGCAGTTTGTTAATAAACCACTAAAACGAAAGGATATCAGCTATGAAAAAGTATGTGTGCGATGTTTGCGGTTATGTTTATGATCCCGCAGAAAACAACAATGTTGCATTTGAAGATCTTCCGGATGACTGGACTTGCCCGGTCTGCGGAGTCGGTAAAGATTCTTTCAGCGTACAGGAATAATTTTCTATCCTGAAAATTTGTTTGCGGCCCGTCGGTGTTTGCTTGAAAATACCGGCGGGCCGATGTATATTAAAGGTGCTTCCGAGGCGGAAGGTGATATTGCTCCTGACGCCGGGGATGATGGGTGCGCCCCGTTTTTATCCGGAGACTGTCCATCTGGAAGTTGAAAAAATAAACTGGGTAAAAATGTAAAGGAGATACATTATGTACAATATTATGTCACCCAAAGCAGAAGAATTCATCCATGACGGCGAAATACGCGAATCTCTGCAGTATGCCGCCGATAACAGCAGCAACCGTGATGTTATAAATGCAATTTTGACCAAGGCCCGGGAGATGAAGGGGTTGACCCACCGGGAGGCTTTGCTGCTGCTGGATTGCAACTTAAGCGATATCAATGAGCAGATATTTGCTCTTGCCAGAGAGATTAAGCACCGCTTTTATGGCAATCGGATCGTTATGTTTGCTCCGCTGTATTTGTCCAACTATTGTGTCAACGGCTGTATTTATTGTCCTTATCACCGGCAGAATAAAACCATTCCCCGTAAAAAACTCACCCAACAGGAAATCATTAATGAGGTGATCGCTCTGCAGGATATGGGACACAAAAGGTTGGCTTTGGAAACCGGCGAAGATCCGGTCAACAATCCGATCGAATATGTTTTGGAGAGTATCAAAACAATTTATTCCATCAAACACAAAAATGGCGCGATCCGCCGGGTCAATGTCAATATTGCCGCGACTACAGTGGAAAACTACCGGAAGTTGAAAGATGCCGGGATCGGGACTTATATACTCTTTCAGGAAACTTACCATAAAGAAAATTACGAATATTTGCATCCTGCCGGTCCGAAACATGATTACGCATGGCATACAGAAGCAATGGATCGTGCAATGGACGGCGGAATTGATGATGTTGGCTGCGGAGTTTTATTCGGATTGGAAAATTACCGTTACGATTTTACCGGTCTGCTGATGCATGCTGAACATCTGGAGGCATACAAAGGTGTCGGACCTCATACGATCAGTGTACCGCGTATCCGTCCGGCAGATGACATTGATGCCAAAGAATTCAGCAATGCCATCAGTGATGATATTTTTGAAAAGATCGTGGCGGTATTGCGCATTGCGGTTCCGTATACCGGGATCATTATTTCCACCCGTGAGTCCAAAGCTGCACGGGAACGGGTTTTGAAAGTAGGTGTTACCCAAATCAGCGGTGGTTCTCGTACCAGTGTCGGCGGCTATACCACTGAAGACCGTCATGATGAAACTGCCCAATTTGATGTCAGTGATTTGCGGACGTTGGACGAAGTTATCCGCTGGCTGTTGGAAATGGGACACATCCCCAGTTTCTGTACTGCATGTTACCGCGAAGGCCGTACCGGAGACCGTTTTATGTCTCTGGTAAAAAGCGGTCAGATCGCCAACTGCTGTCAGCCCAATGCCCTGATGACACTCAAAGAATATCTGGAAGATTATGCCGCGCCGGAAACCAAGGCTGTCGGTGAAAAAGTGATTGCTGACGAATTGTTGAATATTCCCAACGAAAAAGTGCGCTTTATTGCCAAAGATTATTTGGATAATATTCACAACGGCAAACGGGATTTCCGCTTCTGAGTATAGCCGCAAACAAGCGTTCCGGATTTTTTCCGGAACGTTTTTTTGTTATTGTCCCATTTGTTATAAAAAATATTTTTCGTTCGTCTTCGCGGCACTACTATTTGCTGTAATAATTTTTATCAAAGCTTCTCTATGCGGGGTATAGAGCAATGCCGTTTCAATCATTGCCGATTTGGTATATGCCGGCACTGTGGGGCGGCAATTCCACTTCCAAATCCGTTCCGGGGGCGATAATACCAACTGCATAATGCGAATAAATATCAGTCACGCTGCCGGAAACTCCTTTTGGCAGCATCCGGAATGTGATAGTATATTTTTTGCTTTCATCGCCGTACCAGTTGCAAATACACAGCAAATGCCGTTTTTTTCCGGAATAGAAAAGTTCCGGTATATATCCGTCCGGCGTGCCGATTATTTCCGGTACTCCATTGCGCAGCTGCAGCAGAAACCGGAGCAGTTCCTCCCGGTCGGCATCAAATGTCTTGAATCTTTCGGACACACAGTATATGCCTCCGCCGATGAATTGATTTACCGTTATTGAAAATGCTTCATCATCGGTGAAATTGGCGCAGCAGAGATGTTTTTTGGTGTTTTGCCAAATAATATCATTACGGCGCAGCTGCAGTGCATCCGGATCAACTGACCAGAGCCGGTTGTAAAAATTGCGCCAGATATTCTGTTTCATACGCATGGTATAATTGGCAATTCTTCCGGCATCTCCGCCGTACCAGTGACCGCGTAGATCAGCTCCGGAACGGACAACTTCTGCCAATCCCGCAGAACCTTCAAAAAGTCCGCCGCAGGCATTGATATAATTATTGTCATTGAGGGCATTGCGTATCAACTGCAATCCTTTGCGGTATGCTTCTGCCCGGGTGGCAGGACGGGAAAAACAGGCATTTTTATGATTGAATACCGCCCGCAGAAAGTCCAGTTTGTGATATGTATATCCCCAGTCGGTCAATTTGCGGAACAGACCGGTGATATATTTTTCGGCATTGGTTGCAAACGGGTCCAGAATAAAACACATTCCGTATGATGTTTTGAACCGGCACGGTTCTCCATTGTCATCACGCAAAACGATATCCGGATAAAGTTTGACCGCTTCGGAATCCGGCTGCATTACAAACGGAGCGGTCCATATCCCCGGACACATGCCGGCTGCACTGATTTTTTGAGCAATTTTTACCATGCCGTCAGGAAATTTTTCAGTATCTGCATCCCATGTGCCGAATCCATTGTGCCATCCGTTGTCCAGCTGAAACACCTGAAACGGCAGAGATTTTTCAGCAATGTATTCCAGATTATCCAGAATCTCCTGCTGATTTATATTGTTTCCGTAGTAGTACCATGTGCAATAAACATTGTTAAACGGCAAATGGCGGGTTCCGCATATTTCCGCGACACGATCAGCATGATTTTTCAGCAGTTGCTGCAGTGAAGAGCCTGTTTCAACAACAAAATCATTGCAGCAGAATGTTTCACCCGGGGCGATCGGTCTGGCATCCAATTCAGCAATCGCAGAAAACGAGCTGATTTGCGGTTTATCATGATCAATAGTGATTCTGACACTTGAAAGATGATTGTTTTGACTGGAAAAACCGGTGAACAGCGGTTCCGGCGTGATGAATACCATTGCCGGATCAGCTTCAATCAAATCTGTATCCCCTAAGCAATCGCCATCTCCTGCACTTACTCCGAATCCGGCAGCCATTTCAGTACTGTCAAAGGCGGCATCCTGATAATTTTCATCTTTTATTGCCGGAAAAAATATTCCGGGAACATCACTTTTCTGTCTGGCAAGTTTGAAAATTTTTATTTTTTCAAACGGAATTTTGAATTCCGGAACACTGCATTGCAGTACTGTGATATCAGGTAATCTTATTGCGTGCGGTGACGGATTGGTGATTTTTATCCGGCAAGTGAGCTTGGGGCCGCATTTGCTCAGCACACGGGATATGAGCAAATCATGGTATTTTGCTTGACCATCTGCATCAAATTCAAGTACTGTGTCGCAGACGGCAGTGGTAAATCCATCAAAAATTGAATCAAATGAAAATTCCATGAGCGTTTTCTCCGGTTGCTGTCTGTTCCGGGCAGCTGTTTTCATAAATTATTGTTATTCATTTGTTGTGAAAATCTTTGTTGAAAAATCATCACGTTTGCAACGAACGTACATTATTGTACGTCAAGGATATGGAATTATTATAGCACACAATAAAAATTTTGTCAAGTTATATTGATAAAATAATCAATGACGGACTTGCAAAAAATGTTTTTCTGTTTATATTAAAAACTGTTTCACTCTGAGAATATGGGAATGGAGTTTTTCAATGGGTATATTTAAATTGCATGCACCATACGCTCCGGCGGGAGATCAGCCGGAGGCTATTCGGGAATTGCAGAAAAATTTGCGTTCCGGAGCGCGTTATCAAACTTTGCGAGGAGTGACAGGCTCGGGAAAAACATTTGTGCTTGCCAACGCCATTGCTCAGGAAAACCGGCCGGTATTGGTGCTTTCACATAATAAAACTCTGGCAGCTCAATTATACAGTGAATTCAAAAGTTTTTTCCCGGAAAACGCGGTTGAATATTTCATCAGTTATTACGATTATTATCTGCCGGAATCATATATCCCCCAGACGGATACCTACATCGCCAAAGATGCTTCAATCAACGAAGATATTGAAAAACTCCGGCTTTCCGCGACCGCAAGTCTGGTGGAACGCCGGGATGTGATAATTGTTGCCAGTGTGTCGTGCATATACAGTTTGGGTGCTCCGGAAGAATTCAATGAAATGTGTGTCCGTATTGATGCCGGTGATACGGTCAACCGGGATGAATTGCTGCGGCGGCTGGTGGAAATTCAGTATAACCGCAATGATACAGCACCCGGAAAAGGCGAATTCCGGGTGAGGGGAGATGTTATAGATGTTTTTGAACCGCAGCGGGATGATTTTATCCGGATAAGCTTCTGGGGCGACGGGATCGAGCGAATGGAACGGCGGGACGCTTTGACTGGAAAATTGAAATCGGTTTTGCCGCAGGGGACACTTTTTCCGTGTAAACATTTTGTGATGCCTCCGGAGCGGATTGAGAGTGCCTCCGAAGCCATCCGGCTTGAAATGGAGGAGCGCGTAAGATTTTTTGAAGCTCAAAATCAGTTGGTGGAAGCTCAACGTATCGCCCAACGGGTGGAATATGATCTTGAAATGATGAAAGAACTCGGTTATTGTTCCGGAATCGAGAATTATACGATGCATCTTTCCCAACGTACTCCGGGAATGAGACCGTATTGTCTGTTCGATTTTTTCAAAGATGATTTTTTGACTATCATTGATGAATCCCACGTTACCTTACCGCAAGTCCAGGCCATGTATAAAGCTGACCGTCAAAGGAAACAAACCTTGATCGATCATGGATTCCGGCTGCCGTCCGCGTTGGAAAACCGCCCTCTGATGTTTGAGGAATTCAACGGTTTGACCGGGCAGACCATTTATGTGTCTGCCACACCCGGAGATTGGGAACTGGAACGTTCTGAAATGCCGATTGATCTGGTGGTGCGTCCCACCGGATTGCTGGACCCTGAAATCGAGGTGCGTCCATTGGATGGACAGTTGGATGATGTCATTGGAGAAATCCGCAAAGTCGCTGCCGGAGGTGAGCGGACTTTGGTTACGACTCTGACCAAAAAAAATGCCGAAAGATTGGCTGATTATTTGAGTGATATCGGTATTCGTACCAGTTATTTGCATTCTGAATTGGATGCGTTGGAAAGGGTGCGGATACTGAATAAGTTGCGTGACGGAGATTTTGATTGTCTGATCGGGATCAATTTGCTCCGGGAAGGTATTGACTTACCGGAAGTTGCTTTGGTGGCGATCCTGGATGCTGATAAAGTCGGATTTTTGCGTTCAGAACGGGCATTGATCCAAACTGCCGGACGGGCAGCGCGCAACCGCAATGGCAGAGTGATTTTGTATGGTGATGCAGTTTCTCCCGGTATGCAGGGATTGATTGATGTAACTGCAAGCCATCGTAAAAAGCAAATCGCTTACAATGAGGCTCACGGTATCGTACCGCAAACTGTCATTAAAGAAAAACGGCAGACTATCAGCGAGATCATCGGAAGTTCTCCCCGAAAAAAGAAAGGTAAAATGCCCGATTTTCAATGCAGTACCATTGATGATGGTGCAGATGGCATGATTGATTTTGACAAATTGAAGCTCAATGCCGGAGAAGTTGCTGATCTGATTGCCGAATTGACCAGTGAAATGCTTGCCGCCGCAGAAGCTCTGGAGTTTGAACGTGCTGCTGATCTGCGTGATCAAATCCGGATGATTTCAGGCAAAAAACAGAGTTGAATCAATCCGTATTCAATACAGTATCCACATCACGGTCAATGCCAATAGTGTCAACAGCAGTACCGGGACCACATTCAATAACAGCAATTTGACTTCCTGACCGGCGGCTTTTACAGTTGCACATGCAGCGATTATTCCGCTTATCCTGATCATACTGCCCAGCCCTCCACCGAGATTTTGCAGTGCCGTTGCGAGCATGGTGTCACTGTTTAATGCGTGAGCAGTATCAAATTGCAATGCCGTAAACAATATATTGGAAACGGTGCATGAACCGGCAAAGAATGTTCCGAAAATACCAATGAATGGCGAACCTGCCAAAAAGCCTTTGCCGGTCAATGCGGCAACGCTGTTGGCTATACAATTGAGCATTCCGGGCAGACCATCTGCATTCCGGGAGGAAAATACCATGATCTGCACCATCGCAACTCCGGCGGAAAGGGCCAGAATCGTCATTATAATCTGCTTAAACGTATCTGAATAGATCTGCAAATGTTTTTTGACCGGAATTTTCCAGAGTAATGCGCTTGCAGATGCTAATACGCAAAAAGGAAGAATTCCCGGATTGTTCAGTATTTTCCAGGAACTTCCGGTGTTTGCCACTCCGAAAATATCCGGACATTTGAGCGTTACTGAGTTCAATAATTCCTTAAAAGGCAGCAGTGGAAATCTGAGTATCAACAACCCTCCCGCCAATACGATGTAAGGCATCCATGCCTGCCATGATGGCATCAGCGGGGAATCATTTTGTTGAACCGTATTGATAACATGTTTTTCATTATCGTGAAAATCCCATACTTCCTTGGGAATCATGATCCGCCATTTTATGCAGAGCAGTATTGCCGGGAAACAGATGATCGCTCCGATCATGGAAGGAAGTTCCGGACCGATATACAATGCCGTTAAACGCCAGGGCAGAATATATGCAGCGGCAGAAAAAAGTGCCAGCGGGGTGATTTGGATTATGGAACGGAGTTTTCCGGGGCGTTTGCTGAGTAAAATCATCAGGGAAATTGCCAGCAACGGGATAAACAATCCGGATAAACCGCTTATTGCAGTAAGTTTATCAAAAACAGCATGATTGAATTCACTCTCGCTCATTCCGGTGAGAGCTATGCGATCGGTCAATGTTCCCAGTGAACTGATGACAGGCAGTCCTGCTGCGGCAAACGGTACCGGCAGAGTATTGCATATCAATGTCACTGCCAGTGCCGTGACCGCAGGGAAGCCCAGTCCGACCAGCAATGGAGCAGCCAATGCCGGAGCAGCTCCGAATCCGGAAACACCTTCGATAAATCCGCCGAATATCCAGGCAATAACGATCACTTGTATTCTGCGGTCGGGGGAAATTTCGGAAAAAGTATTGTTTATTGTACGGAGCGCGCCGGAACACTTTAAGACATTAAGCAGCAAAATTGCCCCGAAAACGATCAAAATTATATCGAGAGATTTTATTAACCCCTGGATAGATGCCGCCATAATTACCACATATGGCATGTGCCAGAAAATAGCCGCAGTAACAGCGGTCAACAACCATGAAACCGGCATCGCTTTGCCGGGAGATATTTTGCATACACTCATTAAAACAAGTGCGACAACAATAGGTAAAACAGCAAGGAAAATAAGCATCTCTCAAAAACAATGCCCCCGGAATGTTCCGGGGGTATCTCTATATTTCATTTATAAACAGATCACTCAGCTGATTTTTCGCTGTCAACAGCTTCCAGTTCAGCTTTGTCAGCCAGCGACATATTGCCATCGACCATGCCATTGTCCAAATGGTTGACTTTGCGTTTTTCCAAATCTTTGAACAATTGGATCAGGTCTTTTATGCCGCCGACGCCGTACCAGAATGTGGTGATCAACGCTAAAAATCCCGGAATAACCAGTTGGACGATGAAGAAGTATTTGCTCCACCATTCCAGCGGCCACGGCGAAAATGCGTTCCAGACCAGTACCAGCACAAAGATGATGAAGAATTGGTAAATAAAACAGTATACGAAAAATCCCCATGCGATGGCTTTGTCGCCTGTTGTATACTCCGGCGTGATACCGATAAGTTTGCGGAAAACGTTTTTGAACGTAAGTTTTTCCGTATCCTTATTCTCTCCGTCCAGATTGTATTTGCCGCGATGCAACATGCGGTCCAGATTGAACGGTTCTTTGCAGGTCGCATAGGAGACAATAATATAAAGTGCGAGGGTCAGCAAAGAGATGAAAAAGGATGACTCATAAGCATTGATCGGACAACGCTGGGCATTCATTTCCCAATGGATCCAGGGCAGGGGAGCTGAAATGGTTTCCAGCACTTTTCCCACTTGTTCAGTCCAACCCCGGCGTTCCAGGAACGGATAGAATATATTTGCCCAGTTGCGGTCGATTGTGATAGCTCCCAGCGAGAGGAACATCCCGGTCAACAAACTGGTCCAGGCGGCGACAGTTGTACCGATGCGGCTGTATAACCCGAAAATCATGACCGGACCACAGCCGCCCATCCACATGGAGGTGATAATGGTCACAAACAATGACACGTAACTTAATTGAGCCATGAAAATCGATGCAAAGAAGAAAATCACGCCCACAGCAATGGAGCTCAGCCGCAATGCCAGAACATGCTGTTTCATAGTCAGTGTTTTTTTGCACAGCGGAACGATTACGTCCTGAGTAAAAGTCAGAGATGCACTGTAGATACGGGTATCATCCGTAGAGATCATTGCCATGAACAGCATCAGGAAAAAGAGTCCCATCATACCTACCGGAAGCATTTCTTTCATGGCAATCGCAAATTTCAATTGATGGAAATAAGTGCGGTACTGCTGGAATTTGGAGTTTCCTTCAGCTTCTCTTTCGGTGTCATCCGCATAAGTTTTTCCGGCTTCACCTTTCAAAAGTTCTTCTTTGATCGGCTGCAGGAAGCGGGTATCAAGGTTGTTGTCGTTGCTTAACGGAGTATCTTTGCCGATTTCATGTACGATCGGCTGTTGTTTGCTGACAACTTTATCCAAACGAGCTCTCATATCATCTGAAATATTGAGCATCGGTTCGGTGTTGATTTTTACAGCCAGCTCTTTACGGACGATATTGGCATCACCGGCAAAGTCTTTGTAGTTGAGCAACGTGATAAGCATAATTGAAAAAAGCACACCCATCATAATGTTCAGAGCGTTGCGCCATGTACCGAGCAAACCGCCCATTTTGGATTCGTGAGGGGTTTTGGCGGCGGTGGAATACCCGGCACCGGTCCATGAACAGCGGTGAATGATACTGTTGTAGATAGGAATGACCAGCAAGCTGAACAAATTGAAGTCTCTCAGGTCGTTGATATCAAAAGGATTGAGGAAACTTTGTCCCGGAACTCTGTCCTGCATTACCGGAACGATTTGATCCGTCCAGCTGAAATTGATCAGCACATAAACGACAAATACTGCCATCAGCGGATAGATCATCATACCCTGCAGACTGTCGGTGATGATCAATGCCAGCGTACCGCCGAAACAAATGATCGAAATAGCAATAAACAGACACACTGCCATAATCAGCATAAATGTGGAGATCCGTATTCCGCAGACATCTACATATCTGGGCAGGTCAAGGAAAAATATGAAGAACCGGGCAGCGATTGCCGGCATGATCGAATTGGCGATCACTTCCGAGAGTGTACGCAGAGTTGCCGCAAAAATACGGAATTTACGGCTGTAGCGCATCTCCAGAAATTGTCCGAGACTCATCGCTTTAGTTTCCCGGAAACGGTAAAAGCAAAAACCGGTCAATCCCATGAATACCGATACCGGGATCAGCATGTTGCTCCAGAATGAGATAGCAAAACCGCTCTTATAGTTGATCTCCAATGTAGAAACAATACCGATTATACTCAAAGCATTGGCAATATCACCGACGTTGATCACATATCTGCCGCACAAACGTCCGGCAGAGAGAAAATCTGCCACACTGCGGATATAACGGCGGGAACGCAGTCCCATATAGTAGACGAATGCGACTGGAATAATGACAATAAGCCAGTCTATCCACGACATGGATACGTTTGCAAATTTTGTTGATGCATCAGCAATCAACATTGATGAGTTCAAAAATCCCATTTTTTGTCTCCTTGATTATTTTGCCCAAAAACTGATTTTTATGAATATGACTGTTGAAAAGTATCGTTGTTTCCTTATCCGGGGAAACAAACAATCGTCCCTAATATACTGCTGAAAACCGTTTTTGTCAAGAAAAAAGCCGTTTATTGACCAAACGGCTTCGGGGAAAACAACCTTATTTTTCAGCGTCTTTTTCAGAATCCACAGCTTCCAGTTCTGCTTTGTCAGCCAGAGAAACATTTCCGACGACCTGACCGTTGTCAAGGTGATTGACTTTGCGGGCAGAGAGGTCTTTGAACATTTTGCGCATATCTACGACAATTCCGATGCTGAACCAGAATGTGCAGATAAATGCCATGATTCCGGGAACCAGCAGCTGTACCACGAAGAAGTAGTGTCCCCACCATTCCAACGGCCACGGAGTAATGTTGTTCCAAATGATGATCAGCAGGAATGTGCAGAAAAAGTGATATATGAAACTGTAGAAAAAGAAGCTCCAGGCAATGACTTTGTCGCCAGTAGTGAATTCAGGAGTGATGCCGATGATCTTTTTGAACACAGTTTTGAAAGTCCATTTTTCGCGGGTTTTCTTATCTCCGTCCAGATTATATTTGCCGCGGTGAAGCATGCGGTCAAGATTGAACGGCTCTTTGCAGGTCAATTTTGATACCACGATATACAGTATAATTGTGATCAGCATGGTCATGAAATACAATTCATAACTGTTGATCGGGCATTTGACCGGGTTCATTTCCCAGACGATGTAAGGATTGAAAGGTTTGGAGATTGCGGTCAGAGTATTGCCGACGGCATCTACCCAGTTGTGTTCTTTCAGGAAAGGATAAACAATATTTGCCCAGTTGCGGGTGATAAACAGGTTGCTGATTGCCAGAAACATTCCGGAAAGCAGACTTGTCCATGCTCCGGCAGTCGTTCCGAAACGGCTGTACAAACCGAAAATCATGACCGGACCGCAGCCGCCCATCCACAGAGAGCAAACGATCGTGACAAACAAGTTGATATAATCCAACTGAGCCATAAAGAGTGAACCGAAGAAAAAGATCACTCCAACGCCGATGGAAACTCCCCGGATCAGCCAGATGTGCTGCTGCGGAGTGAGCTGTTTTTTGAAAAACGGCAGAAATACATCCTGAGCAACTGTCAGAGAAGCACTGTAAATACGGGTGTCGTCAGTTGAGATCATTGCCATGATCATCAGCAGAATAAACAACCCAGTCAGTCCCACCGGCAGAAAATCGTGCAGGGCAAATGAGATCATCTGCTGATGATACAAGGTTCTGTATTCCTGGAACATTGCATGAGCTTGGGCTTCATGTTTTCCTTTATCCGCTTCAGCGATCGGGGTGCCGTCGCCTTCCAGCAGGGTTTTGTGAACAACGCTGAGGAAACGGGTGTCAAGATTGTCTTTTTCACTGAGAGGCGCATCTTTGCCGATTTGATGTTTTTGTTCCGGATATTCAGCAAGGCGTGAATTGACTTTATCACGCAGAGCCGGTGAATCAATAACATCAGAACTGACTTTCTGACTCAGATGTACCCGGACGTTTTTGGCAAGTCCGGAGAAATCCTGATGATTGAGGATTGTCAGGATGACTGCGGCAATCAGTACATAAAACATCATTCCCAGCAAGCCGCGGAATGTTCCCAGCAAACCTGCCATTTTCTGCTCATGGGGTGAACGCGCCGCAGAACTGGTGCCGGCACCGATCCAGCTGGCACGGTGCAATACGGTCGCCCATAAGGTGACGATCAGGAAAAATAAATTGAAATCCCGGAGGTTTTCAATATCAAACGGATCAAGAAAACTTTCATCAGCAGCACGATCCATCATTACCGGGACGATTTCGTTGTTCCAATCAAATTTTACCAGAATGAACACCACAAAAACGGCAAGGATCGGGTA
Source organism: Lentisphaeria bacterium (assembly GCA_017504435.1). Taxonomy (GTDB): domain Bacteria; phylum Verrucomicrobiota; class Lentisphaeria; order Victivallales; family Victivallaceae; genus UBA1784. The sequence continues at coordinate 43,872 of JAFVRD010000017.1, forward strand.
CAGGAACATTCCCTGGATCGCATCCGTGATGACCAGTGCCAATGTGCCGCCCATGCAAATGAGCGAAACAGCCAGAAAAATACAAATCAGCATTACGACCATAAATGTTGATATCTGCATGCCGAATAAGTTGATCGTTTTCGGCAAATCTAAAAAGTAGATGAAGAAACGTCCGGCGACTGCTGGCATGATCGCATTGGCGATGATTTCAGACAAAGAACGCAGCGCAGCTGCAAAAATACGGAACTTTCTGCTGTAACGCATTTCCAGGAATTGACCGAAACTCATGGCTTTGGTCTCCCGGAAGCGGTAGGTGCAATATCCGGTCAAACCAATGAAAACCGTCAGCGGAATAGTCAACTGTTTCCAGAATTCAAGCGCAAATCCGGTACGGTAATGCACCTCGATATATGCCAGCAAACCGATAATACTCAAGCCGTTGGCAATATCTCCCACGCTTATGACATAACGTCCGCATACCCGTCCGGCAGAAAGATAATCTGCCACGCTCCGTGCATAACGGCGTGACCGGAATCCCATAATGTAGACAAATGTCACCGGAATTATCACGATCAACCAGTCAATCCAATTCATTCCCAATATCATTTTGATACCCACAACCTCTTATTTTTTCCGGATGATTATTGTACTCTGCCCCGTGCAAAAATACAACAAGCCCCATACCACTTTATATTATATAACGGATGTTGATTAAAAAATATTTTCTTCTTGATTGAAAAAAATAAATTTTATTTCAAATTATCCGTTTTACCGTAAATTCATCTGTTACCAAAATCTGTTCGGAATATCCAATGCTGCTGAAATCCGGTCGCGTACCGGATGTTCAGGATGGCGCGGCGATAAACGGTTTTTGACAAAACCGATAGCGACATTTTCATCAGGCATATAAAATCCCTCCGCTCCGGCAGCACCGCCGTGACCGCAGAACATCCGGCGGTCATCCGGCGGACCGGGCAGAATAATACCCAAGCCGAATACAGACCATTCATGTTCCCGGATCGGATCATTCGCATCGCGGAAAACTTTTCCGGCAGCATAATCAAACGTTTTTTCTGAGACCAGCTTTCCGCGCAGAACGCTGTAAAACTTTGCCAATCCTTCTGCATTACCGATCCCGTTAAATGAAGGGACACAACAGTTACGGATCGCAGGATCATTCATTTTGACCGCTTCCCAAGCCGGTCTGACCGGCATGAGGGTGTCATCCATCGGAACTACTCTGGCTGAATTGCGGTGATCAATCCCAAAAAAAATTGAATTTTCCACCCCGGCGGGAACGAGAATATGTTCTTTAAGCAATTGCGGCAAAGATATTCCGGATGCCAGTTCCAGCGTTCTGCCGACCAGCCAGCCGAAAGTCAGGGGGTGATAGTGACATTTGGCTCCGGGAAGGTTGCGCGTCGGCATGGCGGCGATTCTGGCACACATAGCATCCCAGTCCGTCAAATCCGGCTGTCCCGATGGCAGCAGATAAAGTCCTGCCCGGTGTGAGAGCAGATGTTCGACAGTTATTCCGGATTTGTCCGGGGTGCGGAACTCTTTCCAGAATTCTGCCACCGGAGTATCGTAGGAGAAATGCCCGCGTTCAGCAAGTTTCCACGCTAATGCCGAGAGAAACGTTTTTCCTGCAGAGAATAACGGAAAAAGTGAATCAATGCCCACTCTTTCCACTCTTGCCGGAGTTGTATATCCGGCGGCAATGTTGATCACCGGTTTCCCGTTGTGATAAATACACAACTGGCATCCGCATTCATTACCGGAGGCGATTTCATCATCCAGGATCGTCCGTAATGTTTTACGGAGTTCCTGCCAATCGGTATTCATTCTCTTTCACCAAGATAAGGCATCACCGCCCTGGTCAGGGTTACAAAATCCGCAACAGTAAGTTTGTCCGGACGGACTTCCAGCGGAAATCCTGCATCAGCCATCGCGGCTGCCGCCTGTTCTTTGCCGATGATCGTGCCGAGGACTTTTCCCATTTGCTTTCTGCGCTGATTGAACAGCATTTTTACCAGCCAGGAAACTATATCGGCAGTGTCCATATCGCATAAAGGATTTTTACGCAAACGGAACGAGACCAATGCTGAATCTACTTCCGGAGGCGGGCAGAACACCTGCGGCGGAACGATTTTTTCCACGGTCACTTCGTAAAACAGCTGAGTCCGCACAGATAATGCTCCATAGGCTTTGGTACCCGGGGTGGCGGCAAGGCGTTCTCCCATCTCTTTTTGCAGCATAAAAAACATACTCTGCGGCGGATTCAGACATTCCAGCATCCGGGCTATAAAAACTGAACTTATTGCATAGGGTAAATTGGCGATTGCCCGGAATTTGACTCCTTCCGGAAAGATGTCCCGGTAGATGACTTTGCAGGCGTCAGCTTCGATAAGTTTGAAATTCGGATATTGAGCAAATTTGTTTCTCAAATATCCGGCAATGCGGTGGTCGAATTCGATCGCGGTCAGCTCTACGCCGGTATTGATCAAACGTTCAGTCAACGCTCCGAATCCCGGGCCGACCTCAAGCACTTTTTCTCCTGCGGCTGCCCCGGATTTTCTGACGATCCAATCCAAAAGATTGCTGTCCAGCAAAAAATTCTGTCCCAAACCGCGCCCCGGGCGCATGCCGAGAGATTCCAGTGTGGTTATGAGTTCCTGTTTGTTCATGATTTTCAATGTTTCCCAGAGCAATTACCGTGACAGCAGCAGCCTCCCGCTGCCGGACAGGATGATTTCATGGCACAACTGTTGCCGGAGGAGATGGCTCCGATCCGGCTGGGCAGACGGTCTATGTCCGGTGAACCGCAATGCGGACACTCTGCTTCGGAATCAAACCGTGCAAGCAGAAGTTCAAATTCTGCATCACACTCCCGACAGTGATAACTGAATAACGGCATAAAAGCACCTTTTTTTATATTGAATTTTTATTTGACCGCGTATATATTTATATCAATGTACATAATATAGCATGCAAACAGGATATTTGAAATGGCTGACCGAAAAAATTTTTATGACCGTCTCAGTGCCAGGTTTGAGTCTCTGGATGCCTCCAGCCGTCAGGCGGGATTTTCTCTGCTGCTCAGGGAACGCGGCTTTTTTGAAACGGTATTCAATGCAGTGGATGATGGTATCCTGGTTATAGACAGCGACCTGCGTTTGCGGTATTTCAACCGTGCCGCCAAAGAACTGCTTGCTTTGCCGGAAGATACTTCCAATCTCCGGTTGTCCAAACTTCTGCCGGATGTGGACTGGGCACGGATCATTATGTCCGGGGAGGGCGGTTATCAGCAGGTTTCACGACAGGAATTGCAGATACTTTATCCGGAAGAGCGTTATTTGCAGTTTTATCTGACGCCGCTGGGCAGTGCGGCAGATGCTGCAACAGTTATTCTGCATGATGTGACCGAGAGCCGCCGTCGTGCCACCAGCGATCTGGAAAGAGAAACTGTTAAAGCGGTTTCGCATTTGGCGGCAGGTGTGGCTCATGAAATCGGCAACCCCCTGAACAGTCTGTCTATGAATCTGGAAATGTTGGAAAGAGCTTGTGACGATCCGGAAAATGAAGCTCTTTCTCCGGAGGAAGCCGCCCAGATGATTCGCCGCTGCCGCAGTGAAGTTGAGCGTTTGGACAGTATTATACACTCTTTTCTGACTGCCATCCGTCCCGGAAAAGCCAATTTTGCGCCGGTGGATTTGAAAGAATCTGTAATCGATGTTCTGACTTTTATGCGTCCGGAGATCGAAGCGCGTCATGTGAGTGTCAAATGCAGTTGGGGAGATGCCGTGCCACCGGTCAATGGAGATGCCGAGCAACTTAAACAAGCCTTTTACAATATCATCCGCAATGCGGTGCAGGCGATGAGTAATGGTGGAGAACTGGATATATACGGGTATTCAACTGCTGATTTCCGGATTTTGGAATTTGCCGACTCCGGACGGGGCATGTCTGCGGAAGCTTTGCGGGAAATGTTTGTGCCTTTCAAAACATCCAAGTCATCCGGCAACGGTATCGGTACTATGATAATTGAACGGGTTTGCCGGGAACACGGTGCTGAATTCGGCGTGGTTTCTACTGAGGGCAGGGGAACGGTATTTCAGCTGCGTTTCCCCAACGGTTCTCGCCGGATAAAATTGCTGACCGGAAATTGATTGTAATTTTGCACTTTGTGTGTTATATTATCAAAGTGTAATGGGGTATACCCTGAATAACAACTAAAAAATTAAGGAAAGTACAAAATGGCTTTGGAACTCAAAAAAGATGCCATGTATTCTCTTCTGGTGCCGACCAGTATGGGAATTCGTCTCACTCCGGTCAACGGTCAGCCGTTTCACTGCAGTGATATGTTTCAGATGCAGGTTACCAGTGCGGAGACCAATGTCGCCAGTATTGCTTCTTACCTCGGTTTGAAAGTCAAAGTCCTGACTGCCTTTGTTAAAGACAGCCCGGTCGCCCGGATGATCAAAGACAATCTCGCCGGCCGTCACATGGATTATGAAGGCCCCGAATTTGAGCAGGGCGGTCCCTGGGGATTCCGTCACCAGTTCAACCTTGCCGACAGCGGTTACGGCAGCCGTGGTCCCCGCGTGCAGAATGACCGTGCCGGTGAAGTCGGCCGTATGCTCAATGTCAAAGATTTTGACCTTGATCGTATTTTTGGCAAAGAAGGGGTTCAGATCGTTCACCTTTCCGGTTTGATCGCTGCACTTTCTCCGGATACCAGCCGTTTCTGTCTGGAACTTGCCCGTGCTGCTAAAAAATACGGCACCAAAATTTCTTTTGACCTCAATTACCGTGCTTCTTTCTGGGTCGGTCGTGAAGAAGAACTCAGTGCTATTTTTGCTGAAATCGCTTCTCTGTCCGACATCCTTATCGGTAACGAGGAAGACTTCCAGCTCTGTTTGAAAATCAAAGGACCTGAAGCCGGCGGTAAAGGTATTGCCGAAAAAATCGAAAACTTCAAAGAAATGGTCGAGCGTGTAAAAGCTGCGTATCCCAATGCAGTTGCCTTTGCCACGACTTTGCGTCAGGTCGTCAATACCAACACTCACTTGTGGGGTGCGATCACCAATGTCGACGGAGTCTGGCAGGTTGTTGAACCCCGTGAAATCCATGTTCTTGACCGTATCGGCGGCGGCGACGGATTTGTCGGCGGTTTCCTTTACAGCATTCTCCGCGGCTGGGAACCGGAAAAATGGACTCAGTTCGGCTGGGCCACCGGCGCACTTGCGACCACCCATCTGACCGATTATGCTCAGCCCGCTGATGAAGATCAGGTCTGGAGTATTTGGAAAGGCAATGCCCGTGTCAAACGGTAATTGAAGCTGAATTCCAGTTCAAAACGTGTCTCTCCGGTGATTTTTTACCGGAGAGACTTTTTTTTGTTGAAAAAACGGTTATGATGTTGTATATTTCAAAAAGAATTGTTTTTTTGAAACATTATGGAGTTTTTTATGACCGAACAGGAAATGTCGTTGATATTGGAAAAGCTCGGACGTCAGGCACGCCGTGCTTCTGCCGCACTTGCTGTTTTACCGGCTGATGCTAAAAAGATATGTCTGGAAAAAATGGCAGATGCGTTGATCGCAGCCAAAAGTGAAATCATTTCAGCCAATGCCAAAGATTTGGAGGCAGCACACCGTTCCGGCATGGATGCGGCTAAAATCGACCGGTTGACTTTGAATGATGCGCGCATAAACAGTATGGCAGATGGATTGCGACAGGTTGCCGCACAGAATGATCCGGTAGGAAAAGTCCTGTCAACAGTCACCCGTCCCAATGGATTGCAGATATCCAAAGTTTCGGTGCCGTTCGGCGTGATCGGGATTATTTTTGAGTCCCGTCCCAATGTTACTGCTGATGCTGCCGGTATTTGTATAAAAGCCGGTAATGCGGTGATTTTGCGAGGCGGCAGCGAGGCTTTTGAATCCAATATGGCGATTGCCGGAGTTCTCAACCGGACAGCGGCGCAGTGCGGTCTGCCGGAGGGCGTGGTGCAGTTGATCCCGTGGACTGACCGTATGGCGGTAAAACTGATGCTGAAAATGGATCGTTATATAGATCTGGTCATTCCCCGCGGCGGTGAAGGGTTGATCCGGACAGTTGTCGCAGAAGCGACCATGCCGGTTTTGAAACATTACAAAGGGGTTTGTCATTTGTATGCGGCATCCGGGTGCAATTTTGCTGATGCAGTGAATATTATTGTCAATGCGAAATGTTCCCGGCCGGCAGTATGCAATGCATTGGAGACTTTGCTTATTGACCGCAGCATTGCCGCTGAATTTGTTCCGCAAGTGTCTCGGGCGTTGCTGGCAAAAGGTGTCGAATTGCGCGGTGATGCGGAATTCTGCAAACTTTGCAATGAAGCAAAAAAAGCTGAAGAATCCGATTATTATGCAGAGTATTTGAGTTTGATTCTGGCAGTAAAAATTGTTGACGGTGTCGAAGAAGCTGTTGAACATATCAATACTTTCGGTTCACGGCACAGTGACGGCATTTTAAGCGGTATTCAGGAAGATACAGATTATTTTACTGCCAATGTCGACAGTTCAACGGTATATGTCAATGCCTCGACCCGTTTTACTGACGGCGGTGAATTCGGCATGGGGGCTGAAATCGGGATCAGTACCGATAAACTTCATGCCCGTGGTCCGATGGGCGCGGATGAATTGACCACCTATAAATACATTGTGCGCGGCAGTGGGCAAATCCGGTAAAATAACTGTCGTAAATTTGATTTTCGGTAAAATATGTGCTATATTTTACTGTAAATCCAAAGAGTTGGAATTTGTTGAAAGAGCAGATATAATATGATCGTCCAGATGAAAAAGGTAACGTTGTTGACGTTACGGCAGGAGCAGGAGCATGCATTGAATGATTTGCGTGATCTCGGCGTGATGCAGATTACTCTTGATGAGACTTTTTCCAATGATTCGAATGTTCTTAAGGAAGAACTTTTCCGTTTGACCCGGTGTGTTTCTGCCCTGCGGCAGTTTGCTGCGGATGAGAAAATATCCGTAAAAGACCATCCCGGCAATATAGACTCCGGTCATCGTGCTGCAGAGCGTTTTGAAGCATTAGCTGAAAAAAAATCGGTTCTGCTTGCCGAACAAAGTGATTTGGCGCATCGTTTGGAGGAGTTGGCTGTCTGGGGAGATTTTGACAGCAGTTTGATTGAAAAATTGCGTCAGGACGGAGTGAATGTTTTGCTTTGTCTGGGGACTCCGGATGATTTTATCCGGGCTTCAGCTGCTGAAAATGACGGATGTTTCGAAATTTGCCGCCACAAAGGACAGGTCGCTTTTGCCGTGGTTTTCACAACTGCACTTGATGCTTCTGAATATCCGGTAATGCGGATGGCACCAGATGAAGATCCCCGCCGGATAGCAGCAAAATTGCAAGACATCGACAGCGAACTTGATTCGATTCGCAAGGAGATGATCTCGTTGCTCGATTCATGCGGTGCGATTGATGCGGCAATAGATGAAATTTCCGGCCGGTTTGAATTCAGCCGGGTGCGTGATTCTCTGGCAGAACATGGTGAAATTGCCGTGCTTGGCGGATATGTCCCAACTCCGGAAATTGAAAAACTGTCTGCACAAGCTGCTGAAAAAGGCTGGGGATTGCTGATTCTTGATCCTGATGAAGATGATGATGTGCCGGTACTGATAAAAAATAACAGATTTACCCGGATGATCAAACCGCTGTTTGATTTCCTCGGCATCGTCCCCGGTTACCGGGAAATCGATATTTCCGGCGGGGTGCTTATATTTTTTACGATTTTTTACGCGATCATCATCGGAGATGCCGGATACGGAATTCTTTTCGGAGCAGTTGCTGTTGCCGGGTTGGCGGCATCCCGCAAAGTTCCGGCATTGAAGCCGCCGATGCGTTTGCTGCTGGTACTCAGTGCGGCGGCAACGGTTTGGGGTGCTCTTTGCGGAAGCTGGTTCGGACTTTCTCAAATCGGTTCATGGCAGATCCCCGCGTTGGAGTGTTTCCGGGACTTTGCCAGCAGCAGTGCCAAACAGGCAAATATACAGTTTTTCTGCTTTATTCTGGCGGTGATACAGTTGTCCGTCGGCAGAATGTGGCGGGTTTTTGCTGAACGTAACTGGCGTGCGGCCGGTCAGCACATCGGCTGGATGCTGATTATCTGGGGGAATTTCTTCCTGACGTTGCGTTTGATCGTTTATCCCGGTGAATTTCCGAAGTTTATGTACGTTTTGTACGGGATCGGGCTGTTGTTGGTCATGTTGTACGGGGTGAATTGGAAACAGGCAGCGGATATTTTTCAATTTCCCTTTGACATAATCGGCAGTTTTACCGATGTTCTCAGTTATATCCGCTTGTTTGCGGTCGGTCTTGCCGGAGCGTGTATTGCCGGAAGTTTTAACGGGATGGCGTTTGATTTGTGTAAAGTGTCAGCGTGGCTGATACCTGCCGGTGTGATAGTTGTACTGATCGGTCATGCACTGAATATCGCATTGGCACTGTTGAGTGTGCTGGTTCATGCAGTACGGCTTAATACGTTGGAATTTTCCAATCATACCGGATTGTCATGGAGTGGTCAGAATTTTAATCCATTTAAATCACATAAAAAGGAGGATAATTGATTATGGAATTGACTTCAATGCAGGCGTTGGCTATCGGTGTCGGTTATGTTGCAGTCGGATTGGCTGCGGTCGGTTCAGCGATTGGAGCCGGTTCTGCCGGTGCGGCAGCGATCGGAGCGTGGAAAAAATGTTATCAGCAGGGTAAAGCTGCACCGTTTATGTTGATTGCAATGGTCGGTGCGCCGTTGAGTCAGACGATTTATGCAATGTTGATGATGGTGCTTTCCAAACAGGCGATCGTAGAAAAACCCCAGTATGCACTTGCTTATGTCTGCATGGGATTGCTTGGTGGAGTGGCGCAGATGGCATCCGCGATTTTTCAAGGCAAATGCGGAGCTAACGGTTGCGTGTCTTTTGTTGAAACCGGCAAAGGATTTGCTAATTATCTGATTGTTTTGGGTGTGGTTGAAACTTGTGCGATTTTTGCACTGGTTTTCTCCTTTATGGCGATGCCGTAAAAACAACTGACTTGATACCGCCGGAAATCCGGCGGTATTTTTTTGTTGAATATGAAATTATTGATAAATCCCGTCACTGATGCGGCATATAATTTGGCATTGGAAGAAGTAATTGCTTCAGAATACACTGAAGCGATAATGTTGTGGCGCAACGCCAATGCCATAATTGTCGGCAGGAATCAAAATACCGGAGCCGAAATAAATTCGGAATTTGTCCGTCAAAAACAAATTCAGGTCATTCGCCGGATGACCGGGGGAGGGGCGGTTTATCATGATTTGGGCAACATCAATTATACGATCGTGGCTCCGGGCAGACAATTGGAACAGGAAGCATTTTCCCGCAATGCCGATATTGTCGTGCAAGTATTGCAAAGAATGGGAGTTGCTGCCGAATTTCAGGGCAGGAACGATATTCTGGTCGATGGCAGAAAAATTTCCGGCAGTGCCAAATGCGTGCTGAATGACCGGACGTTGTTTCACGGGACACTGCTTTTTGACACTGATTTGTCGGTGTTGTCTTCGGCGTTGACGCCCGATGAAAGCAAGATCCGTGCCAAAGGAATAAAATCGGTACGCTCACGGGTGGCAAATCTGCGGGAATTTCTGCCGGAAATGGATGTGGAGCAGTTTCTGGAGAAATTGCAAAGCAAACTGCAAAAAGTTTCCGGCGCAATGCGAAGTGGAATACCAACTGAACTGCAAAATAGAGCATCTGCACTGGCGGATCAGAAATACCGCACCTGGGATTGGAATTACGGTACCGTGGGGCAATATTCCTATGAGTGGAAAGACCGTTTTGCCTGCGGCGGGGTGGAAGTGCGCTTCAATGTGGTGGAAAACCGCATTGCCAACATGCTGATACTGGGCGATTTTTTCGGCAGTGCCGATGTTGCGGAACTGGCGGCAAAATTCAACGGCTTGCCGCCGGAACTTAATGCCATAAAAAAGGTCGCAGCGTCCTGCGACCTTGCGAAATATATCAACGGTATCACCGCCGATGAATTTATTTCTCTTTTCCGGCTGTAAAAAATAATATGAATGAATTATCAATAGTTTTCAATTTCATCAGCCAATTCATTTTGTACCGTTAACGCACCCTTGGCAATCATCAACAATTCAGATTGAGATTTTTTGCGTGTGAAAATATATTTTTCCGGAGTCAGTACCATTTTTCCCAACAGCAAAGCAGCCGCGACCGCTTCAATCTTTCTGAATTTGCATAAATCTTTCGGACGTTCCCATATATTGCCGTTAGCCATGTAATTGTGCGCACAGCAATTTGGACAAAATCCTTCAAGTACACAATTTTTGCATTGCGGATCTCTGAATGCGGCATCATCATGAAAATCAATTTTTTGTATAACACATGTGCCGTCTTTGACATCTGTTGACGGCATAAATGCCTGACACGGATAAGTGTTACCGTCAGGAGCATAACAAATCATGTTGCTTCCTGAACCGCACCATTTTTTGGGGATACTGTTTTCCGGACGCATTGCACGCAATCCGATTTGACCTATTCCTCTGGATACTAAATTTATCGGCTCAATTTCAGGATTTTCCAAATAAAAATCGACAACGAGCTTTAATTGTTCACGATAAACCGAATACAATTTCTCATCCCATGTCATTCCGTAGGCAATATTGGCAGAAAAATCAAAGCCTTGAGAGTGAATATATTTTATCCCGTCTGCTAAATAATGAATGCTCAAAGGAGATATGGTCATTTTGCAATGCTGGTCAGGAAAACATTCCCTAAAAAACTTCAAATCAATCGAATCAAATGAGTTTGACCGGTTCATGTTGTGCATTTGTGGTGTGCCATCCAGACTCAATCCAATTTTGAATCGGTGTCTGTTTTTCCATAGCCAGGTTTGGGATTCGCCATGAATCAATGTACCGTTGGTTGTGGCAAAGCATATATAGGGTTTATTCCATTTTTGTGACCACATCCACTCGCAAATTTCTATAATACGATCAAAAAATAATCCTACTTCACCACCATGAAAATCAAATTCCACAGACTGATATTCTGTCATTTGATCTGCTTTTGCAAATTCATTGCTGATAATTTTTTTTAATTCATCAAAAGGGAGGCAATGCAGATCTTTTTGTTTTTCATAACAATATATACAATTCAAATTACAATTTTCCGTAATGGTAATTTGAACGATCCTGCGTTTGGAAGTGTCATCTTTCATCCATAAATATCCTTCTGTTGGAGGTCGTTTTACCAGATGTTCATTCAGCCGCTTCTCTGCAGTAACAGGATTCAGCACAGGCATTTTTACCCGTATACAATTTTGCATACGGATGATCACAAAAGTATTATCTCGCCAACACCGCAAATACAGCCAACTGCACAGTTGCCATGACACGAACCTTCACATGTACCTTTTCATCCCCAATGTGACTTGAGAACGCTGGGCATCACGGCTAATGATACTTGTGGGGGCAATCCGGCGACGAATGATTCGAGTTGAAGTTTGATTTCTTCTGAAAATTTCATTTTTGAGATTTTTTTAGAGTGTTCACCCGTATGCAAAGTTTGCATACGGGTGATAAAAGTATTATCCCCAGTTGTCGTTAGTGCATGCACTTTGGCAAGTGTAGTCACAGTCGTCTTTACACGCGCCATTACACGAACCTTCACATGCTCCTTGACATCCCCAATGTGATTCAAAAACGCTGGGCATTCCGGCTAATGATACTTGCTGAGTCAATCCGGCGACGAATGATTCGAGTTGGAGTTTGATTTCTTCAGTGAATTTCATTTTTTTGTCTCCTTTATCATGTACAGTTAGTTTTTTTGTTGATCTGTATCCTTGTTTAACCTCCTTTCTGAAAAGAACACAGTTGTTGCCAATAAAGATTACAAATAAAAAACCGCGATAATCCATTGCCGGATTTCGCGGTTGTAAAAACAGAAAGAGAGTAAACAATAGGATGATAAAACTGTGAGTCCCCGTCGTTCCATCAGTAAATTTGATTCATTTTACAATGTTTATTGCAAAATCCAACAATCCCTGACTTGCATTCGGATAAAAAACGAACGCTTCAAAGTATCGCGATGGAGGTCCGACCAAGAACCTGCTCTGAAAACACAAAGAAGCGCCCGATAAGACCTGTTGACACAGTAATCCTACCGGTATATCGCAACTGATTTCAGAGCAAATGCAAAATTCTACTTGGTCGGTTTCCATCGCCTTTGCTGAAATATAACGGTTTTCAATCAACCGCTGTCATGGACAGCACAAATAATATATCCTGTCCCAGGATATATTGCAAATGCCGAGGATAAAAAATCCGGAAAACTTGAATTTGACCGTTTGAAGATTTATATTAAGCGGAAACATTTTACGGAATTGATTTGTGGATCATATATGAAAATAGTACATTTTTCCGACCCCCACGGCGGCGGTCCCGCCGAAGATTGGATGGCATATTTTGATAAACGCTGGGTGGGGGTGTTCAATTATACTTTCCGGCGGAAATTCCGGCATGATCTCTCCAAACTGGCAACAGCAGTGGAGTATATTCTGGATACCCGCCCGGATGTGGCGGTCTGTACCGGAGATTTGACCAGTGCCGGACAACCCGGTGAATTTGCCAAAGTTTTGAAAATTCTGGAGCCGTTGAAAAATTCCGATATTCCGCTGATCTACACTCCCGGCAATCACGACTGCTATGTCCGCCGCCCCAAATGCGTGGAGGCAATGCACGCCGCTGTTGCGGAATTGGCGCAGGGGAAATATGTTTATGGTGATATGCCGTGCAAATTGAATATTGCCGGAGTCGATTTTCTGGTGGTAAATACCAGCGCACCCTCAAATCTGCTCTGCTCATGGGGATTCCTGCGGAAACAGGAAGAAAAATTCATTCTGGAAAATTGCTCCGGAGAACATATTGCTCCGCGAATACTTATTTCGCATTATCCTATGACCGAAGAACACCCGCTGCTTCGTATCCGGCATCGGCTTTTCGGACAGAAAAAGGTGTTGCAGGCAATGAAAAACGGTGATTTGGACTTGGTGTTATGCGGTCACGTTCATAAACCGTATCTGAAAATCACTTCTGACGGACGCGGTGAATGTTGCGCCGGCAGTGTCAGCAGCAACGGCTCCATGGTGGAAATTTCCTGTAACACGGAAAAACGCACATTTGAGTTCCACACCATCACGTTATAAAAAAATCCCGCCGGGCGGCGGTTTTTTTGTCATAATCTTTTATTTCTTTGGCTGTGTACTAAACATCTGCAGCGGAACGATACAGCCTTCAACTTCAATCTGTCACGCAAATGCGTGACTTCGTTTCCGGCAGAAGGTGTCGGCTTTCACTGCCATGACTGCCTGCGGCAAATATTTCGCCGCTTACGGTGGCGCCCCACCAAATAAAGAGCCGCCTTGTCCCGGCGCAGCCTTGGCGGAGCCGGATGAACCGCGTCCGGGTAGCACCCGGTGGCGTATTTTATCTTTTTATCAGTACTCTTTTAGTACAGAGCTATTTCTTTTTGACAGAGAATCCGAATTTCCCCAGCGGTTCTCCCAGTGAAAAATAATTTCCATGAGCGTAGGCAAGCAAATCAGCTTTTGCCACATCAAAGTGATTTTGATCATCCACTAACGCTGATTCAACTTGAACCGCAACCACTTCACCGACATACAGCAAATGTGAACCCAGATTCAACGTGTGCTTGAGTTGACATTCCAATGCCAGCGGACATTCGGATACCACCGGAGCGGATACTTTGCTGCCGGGCAGGGCGGTGAAACCGCATTTGGCGAATTTGTCCACATCCCGGCCGGAAACGACTCCGCAATAATCGACTTTTTCTGCCATTGCCGCCGTTGGCATATTTACTGTAAACATTCCGGTGGCTTCAATCAAGCCTCTTGAATAACGTTCCGGACGCACCCCAATGCCGATGGTAGGCGGATTGCTGGACAATGTACCTGCCCATGCAACCGTGATAAGATTATATTTGAAATCTTTTCCATCGCCGCATCCGACCAGCACGACCGGTACCGGTGCAAGTTGAGTACCTCCCTGCCAAATAATTTTTTTACCCATGGTAAAAATTCCTCATTATTATTGATTGAACATAATATTCATCATCATCATCGGCATGCCGGACTGCAGCTGCGGAATCGAGAAATCCGATACGATCGTTCCGGCAGTTCCGTGAGCAAATTTACGGTCAATTCCAATAAATGCAAATGGGCTGAGATTGACTGTTTTGCGCAGTTCCGGCTGATAAATACTCAGCAATAAATGCGCGATATCAATGTCACTTTGCTGAATATTCATCAAAATGTAACCAGTGCCTTCTTCTGGCAGATATTTGAGCATGGAAGCCAGTTTTGCATTTGCTTTGAGAGCTTTGCCGTTACCGGATTGGTAATTGCCGGATACAAAACATACCTTTCCGGTTTCATACATAATATTTACAGTCAGATTGGCAGCGATTGGAATTTCGGTTTTATTACTTCCGGGAGCTGCCGGAAGGAATTGCTGTAAAAGATTGGCAACTGCTCCGGTGCGATCCGGTAATTCCGCTTTGAAACGGAGACGGTCAGGGGTTCCGGCGATCACCAGCGACATCTCTCCCTGCAGAGAATTAAGTACGGCATCAATATCGATATTCTGCTGTTTCAAATCCTGAATATTCTGCCAAACCGGGTTCCGGTCATTCATCTGTTTTTTGATTTGCTGCCAAATTGCGGCGAAATCGGTTTGCAATGCAAATGCAATTTTGGTATCTGCCGGCAGAGCATGCAGCTTGAGAGGACGGTTTTCGGCACTTTTGTTGACCAGAATAGAGGTCGTTTCCGGTGAAATCACCAGCGATGATTTGTAAACAAAAATATTTTTGTCGACCTGATTTGAACTGGCGGCAACGGCTTGAAATGAGCGTATGTCCAGCAGTTTCAGTAAATTGGCAGAAATGCCTTTGGTAATTTCGATCTGTTCAGGAGTGAGTTTTTCGTTTTTTGCGATCATATTTTCCACTATTTTGGGAAAGAGCATTTCCATGAGCGCAGTAGTTCCGGAGAGGTTTTGGTATGCAAGCATTTCTCCGCCGAAATCAACTTCCTCCGTAGCCTGTTCGAAAATTTTATCCTGTTTACCTTCCCGGTTTGCATACACAAATAAAAATATTGCGGCACACAAAACCACGACAGCAAGCGTTATTTGCAGAAAAAGATTTTTTTTCATACGGTTTTCTCCCTGATTAAATTAAAAAGGCACCTGTTGATAATCTAATTCAACAAGTGCTTTTTTTCAAGTCAGTATAACCGTTTTTTTCAAATCTCATCACTTTCGGCGATCCATTTCATGAATTCTTCCCGCAGCGGTTTGCGCTGCGGACGGTCTTTTTTTCCGGCGGCACGTTTTTCGCGTTTTTTTGCTGCAGTTTTTTCCGTACTGATGTAGTCACTGCGTTCACCGCGTTTTTTCCGGGGGGATTTTTCCTGGAAACCCTGTTCATCCCGTTCCAATTTCTTTTTGCGTCGTTCTTCGCGTGGTTCATCGTACTTGAAACGCCAGTTGCGGTCATTGCGGAACGCTTTTAATATTTTTTCAGCATCTTCCGGGAGCGCATTGATAAAAGTTTTATCTGCACGGCAGATGATTTTCCCAAGTTGATTTCCGCGGACACCGGTACGTTCACAAATTTCTGCCAGTAAATCCGGAACAGTGATACCATCGGCGCGTCCGGCAAAAAGCAATAATTTTTTCATGCCGCTGTTATCAGGTTTTTCTTTTGCAGCAAAATCGGTATAACTTCCCGGCATCAGTTCGTTTTTGAAATGCATTTTCAGCATTGCTGCCAACGCCTCTGCCGGATGCCCTCCCAAAGTGCAGAGTTCTTCGGCGAAATTCAGATAATCGTTGGCATCGCCGGTTTCAATCAACAGCGCGATCATCTCGGCAAATTTTTCTTTTTTGGCATTGATAATATCGTTGATCTCCGGCAGTTTTTTCTGAATGATGGGAGTGCCGATATCATTTTCGATATATTTTATTTTGCGCCGTTCTCCGGGCGTTACAAATGTGATTGCCACTCCGTGCCGTCCGGCGCGTCCGGTTCTGCCGATACGATGGATGTAAGTTTCCGCATTGGCTGGCAGTGAAAAATTTATCACATGAGTCAAATCGTTGACATCTATCCCGCGCGCTGCGACATCAGTGGCGATCAAAAGCGGGAAACGGCGTTTTTTGAAACCGTTGATGACCCGCAGCCGCTGGGTTTGAGAAATTTCACCGTGCAGAGCCTCCACCCGGTATCCTTTGGCGTTGAGTTTTTCAGCTACGTCATTGACATCGGCCCGGGTACGGCAGAAAATCATCGCGTACATCTCGCTGTCGGCATCTATCAGCCGGGCGAGGGCATCGATTTTATGTTCCCGTTTAACTTCATGAAAATACTGTTCTGTCAACTCAATATTGGTAGCGCTTTCGCCGCCGGCTTTGGCAATGTCATAACCCGGCCGCATAAATTCGCCGGCGATTTCCATGATTTCATCCGGCATGGTTGCTGAAAACATCAGCATTCTTTTATCCGCATTGGTCAAACTGAGGATCTCACGGATGTCATCAATAAATCCCATGTCCAGCATTTCATCGGCTTCATCAAGAACGGCGAATTGCAATGCATCAAGTTTCAATTTGCCGCGGCGGTGCAGATCCATGATCCGTCCGGGAGTACCTACGGCGATATCCACTCCGTGTTTGAGTTCTGCCAGCTGAATTGTTATATTTTGACCTCCGAAAAGCGGCACAATACGCAAATCCCGGTTGACCGCCAGAGATTTGAGTTCATCGGATATTTGTATTGACAATTCCCGGGTGGGGGCAAGAATCAGTGCCTGCGGCACATCTCCCCGGCTGAGTGTCTGGATTATCGGCAGTCCGAATGCCGCGGTTTTGCCGGTACCGGTCAACGCCTGACCGATCAGATCTTTTTCCCCGGAAAGTAATATCGGGATCGTTAATTTCTGTATGTCGCTGGGGGTTTCAAAACCTTTGGCAAGCAGGGCGGGGATCAGTTCGTCGCAGACTCCGAGAGTCTGAAATTCAGGTAATGTATTCATAAAACAGTTTTCATAAAAATAGTCAAAAAATAAAAATACAGAAAGATAATATACATCTGAAACCGGGGATATTCAATGAGCCGCAAGTGAATTTTTTTAAATGCGAAAAAAATATCGTATATGCTATTGATTTTTTTTCAGGATGTTCTATATTAAGCTCAAACCATTCCAAAAAGGAGTTTTCAGATGAATGATTCGGCTTTTTTGATTTTGTTTCTGTCTTTCACGGGATTAATGGGGCTTGTTCCGTTTTTACTCCGGAAATTTCATATACCTCAGGTGATTTCTCTGCTTATTGTCGGTATGCTTATCGGTCCGGCGGGGGCAGGTGTGGATCTGGTCAAGATCATTTCCGGGTGGTTGAGTTTCCTCGGGACCCCCGGTATGGAGGCGGAAACGGTCAGACATACGTCAGAAAGTTTCAATACGGTCATCAATTCTCTGGGGTCGCTCGGTTTGATGCTGCTCATGGCACTGGCAGGTATGGAGGCGGATTTCAAACTGATAAAATCTGTGCGAAAACCGGTGATAATGCTCAGTATAATGACATTTTTGATTCCGGCAATTGCCGGATATTGGGTATATTGGTATTTCAAACCGACAGATCTGGCAGGCAAGCTGCTGTACGCGTCGCTGTTTGCCTCACACTCGGTAGGTATAGTCTTTCCGGTGATGCGTGAGCTTAAACTCAGCAAAACAAGATTTGGTGCGGCAGTATTGATTTCTACGGTGGTCACGGACATCGCCAGTATCATTCTGCTGGCGGTCAGTGTGCAGTTGCACCGGCAAAGCACGCAGGTGTCTCACATGGTGGTAAAAGGGACATTATCTATTTTTGATCATGTCAGCAGTGACTTTTTTGGCAACAGTTTTGTGCCGGTATTTCTTGGTATCGTACTGCTCTATCTGATTGTATCGGTACTGCTTGTATCATTGAGCGGAAAATTTCTGCTCAAATATTTCCAGCCCGGCGAAGATGTGCTGATCACGTTTGTGCTTCTGGTAATTCTCTGCACTGTGATCGTTGGAGAACTTTTCGGAATCAACCTGGTCGTTGGGGCATTTATTGCCGGTTTGGGGTTGTCGCAAGTGGTGCGGCAGCGGGACATGATACTTTTCCGGCGAATGGAAAGTATTGGATACGGCTTTTTGATACCGTTTTTATTTGTTTCCATCGGTATGGAGACCGACTTTTCGGCTTTTGGAGCGACCGGGAGCTGGTTGATCGTGATACTTACGGTACTGGGGTTGATGCTCAGCAAAGTGTCTTCCGGTTATCTTGCCATGCGGATTTGCGGGTTTAATTCGCCGCAGGGTGTGGCTGCCGGTCTGATGACTGTTCCACAGTTGTCTGCCACTTTGGCGGCGGCGGCGATCGGTAAGGAAATCGGAATATTGGACAAAGAATTTTTCAATGCCATTATCATTTTGTCCATTGTGACCACATTGCCGATACCGTCATTGGTGCGCATGGTGCTGGCATGCAACAAAAGCAGTTTTGAGGAAACTGAATTCCGGGTGCCGGGAGTGGTAAAAGAAGACGATCTGCTTTGACAGAATACGATTCGTTGACGGAGTGTCCGTTTTTTTTAATGGACATTCCGTTTTTTTATTGGCAAATTTTTTTTATAATATAAAATTTATGATTTTATAGAAAAATACATTGACAAAATCCGGCACATGCAGTATTGTATACTTGCGGGTGATAAATTACTCATTAATAATTTAAGGAGATATCAGTTGTGAAAAAAAGTGACTTCATATTAGCGGCTGCTTTGCTTGCCGGAACTGTCTGGGCAGCTCCAAAAACGGAGCCTCTGGTTCGTGCCGAGCGTGAGAGTGCGGTTTACAAGGTCGGAGAAAACATTAAATTTATAGTGAGCGGACCTATTGAAAATGTTACTTACACGGTAAATGACGGCAAAAGTGATACTCCGGCAGCTCCATTGACATCCCGTGAGATTACAGTCAAAGCAGAAGCTCCGGGGTTTGTGTTGGTGACTCTTTATTTGGGCAAAGATCGCAGAGGAAGGGACATCTGCAGTTTTGGCGGCGCCGCTGTTGAACCGGAAAAGATCGTTGCCGGAACCGGACGTCCGGATGATTTTGAACAATTTTGGCAAAATCAGATCGCTCAAATGCGTAAATCGGAAAGAAAAGTTGAAACTGTAAAAATTGATGCCAAATATCTTCCCGAAGGTTTTACCGGTTATGATGTAAAAATCACTCAGGGGGATGTGATCGCGACCGGATATCTTGTTATGCCGGTTGATGCCGGAAAAAAATCATTGCCGGTCGTTTTGAATTTCAATGGAGCCAGCAAAGTCAGTGCCGAATTGCCGGTTGCGATCCGTTATTCCAAACCTTTCAAAGCAATCAGTTTCAATTTGAATTTTCACGGATTGAAAAATGTGAATCTGACCAAAAAACGTGAATATGCGCAGGAAAAAGAGATGCGGTCACAGGTAAAAAATTATCAATATGTTTCCGGAGAGGACCGTTTCGCGTATGCAATGCGTAAGATTTTTTTGCGGGTGGTTCTCGCGGCTGATTATTTACAGACCTTACCTGAATACAACGGTAAACTTTATGCAATCGGCGGCAGTTTGGGCGGCTGTCAGGCAATCGTTTGTGCAGCATTGGTTCCGGAGGTCGATTTCTGTGTTTCAAATGCGACCGCGATGTGTGATCATTTCGGCAAAGATGCCGGTCACTTGCCCGGTTGGCCCAATCTTTTTGCCCACAATCCCAAAGCTGCAGCAGCGGCAGCATATTTTGATGTGGTGAATTTTGCTCCGATGGTAAAATGTCCCACCCGGATGGCAGTCGGCTTTGTTGATGTTACCTGTCCCCCGGCGACAACTTATGCGGCGTATAATGCGTTGAAAGTTTCTGATAAAAAGATGGCGCATACCGTAACCGGCGGGCATGGTGACAGGTATGATAAAAAAGAGCTTGGAGTTTTCTCGCATCATCATCCTGAATTGATGAGACTGACCAAAAAATCCGGCAAATAATTCGGATTTTTCACGAAAGAGCTGTCGCCAAGCCTCATTCAGGGCAGGCGACAGCTCTTTTTATGTATTTTCTTATGGTGAATTCAGTTGAATTTATTTTTGAGCATTTCGCTTTCAGCATAAAAATCCGCAGTTTCCCCGGCGGTGTAAAGCGTGCCGTCATAACCGCGCAGATTAGAGATTTTGATTTCATTTTTGCAAAGCGCATGAACCAGAGAAATGTCTCCCCACTTGAGGAATCCCGGCAATGCCAGCATAGTTGTATACATGCATCCTTTGATCGTCCGGTCTTTGAATGGATCAATGGAGTAGGAGATAATGGAATCCGAGCGGAAACGGTAACTGCCCGGAATATCGGTCAATTCCAATGCAAAATCCCCCTTGCTCAATGCCGCGGCAAACAACGCACAGCATCCGGCTTCCTTGTCTGCGTTTACCATGATCTTATCCGCACCGAAAGAACGTTTCAGCATCCTGACCAATGCCAGAATGTCAAAAACCCATTCTCCCGGTATACTTCTGCCCAGCCAGAGCAGCTGCCGGAATGTTTGATGGAACATTCCCAGAATATGATTGCTGCGGGAGGTTTCTCCGGTTCCGAAAAGATCCGGCATGACCACCGCAGAACCATCCTGAGCTGCCGCAGAAATCGCTTCATCAGTAAGTGCATTTTTACCATCAGTAGTTAACAACAAGGTATATTTTCCCGGAACAATTCCCGGTTTGACCAGAAACGGGATCAGATGATCACCGACTTCCAGTGCCATGCGTTCAAATCCTTGCTGTGAATTATAACGATAAAGATGTGAAACCGCAGGCAACGCCTGCATCCGCAGAACTTTGGCAAGTTCACGTTGTTTGACTGCAGGATCAAAATTTGGTGTTTCAATCATTTTCCGGTGTAATTCATCTCCGACAATGCGGCAATGCACATCAGTTGGACGTACTTCAGCGGGGCGGTCTTCCGGTTTGGCAAATACAGAAAGTTCGCTGAGGGAGCCCAGTTCATTTTCCGGTTCACGCCGGGGATTGCCGTGACCGATGCCTTTCAAGTGCAGATCAAACCAGCCCAGCAATGCCTCACGCTGTTCATCCATCATGCCATGCACCCGATTGGATATGGTGTAACGCAAATTCTCTTTTGCATTGAGTTTCCAGTAGGCTTCTTCGACCAGATGATAAGTTTTCAGCATTTCGGCGACAGAGAACGTATGATTGACATCCCAGAGGGCATTACCGATATTCAGCGGCCGCGGTGCAGTAAGTGCCAGAACTCCGGCTTCATCGGTGAATGTCAAGCCGTCCGGAAGCAATTCGCAAACACAATTTACCCCGTACACATAAGATTCAAATGAACCGACACTGACCACCGGCATCGCTGCTGCGATCCGATCATCCAGCGCCGCAAGCCACATGGTTTGATTGCCGCCGCCGGAAGCACCGGTGGCTCCGATTTTATTACTGATGACAAACGGCAGTGATTTCAGCAAGTCAACGCCGCGCATATTGTCAACGACCTGTTCACCGATCAGAGATTCACCGATGTTGAAAATCGAACCGCCGAGAAAACCGCCATGATACTCTTCTTCATGACATTTGCATGCGCGTTCGTAAACTCCGAAAGCATCCACCGCCAGAACGACATAGCCGTTTTTGACCAGCGTAAGAGAGGTTTCCTGAATCCGGCTGCCCAGTTTCCCGACATTGAAATGACCGTGCATGTGTACCACTCCGGGAAATGGACCTTCTCCATCCGGAACATAGAGCAGTGCTGTAACATGGATATCCGGACGGCTCTGATAAGTCAATTTGCGGATGGTGAAGCCATCATATTTTATCTCACCGTAATATTTGACATCCAATGGAACATTACCATCATAAGATGTTCCAAGTTTAGCCCATATTTTTTTGCGGAGACTTTTCTGGAAGCGGCGGAATGCTGCCGGATCATCCGGTACATCCAGCTGGTTGATGCGGGAAAGTTTTGCCCCCTGGGCTTTAAGCATCATCGTTACCGGACAATCGTGAGTCGGTTCCAAATGACAAAGACCTTCTCTGGGGAAAGGGGGGAGTTCTGCATTCCAAACTTTTATGTTCATAAAAATCACCTTTCAATAAATAGGTTAAGTTGATTTATTTGATTCGCTTAATGTGGATCAGTTCAGCACCGTGATCTTCTTTGATTTTTAAATCCAAACCGATGTTTTTCAGGAAAGCTCCGCCAATTTCCGGAATATGAACATTATCCGTAAGCAGAGATTTCAATTCATATCTTCCCTCCGGCAGCAATGCCGGGATCAGAATATTTTTGGGAGCCAGACCAAAGTGGGCAACATTTCTGAATGCAAACAGCAATGCTTCACTTTTATCCGGCATGCAGTAGTAAAATACTGCTCCATCATCAGTGTATGCTGAACGCAAACGATAAAAATCACCATTGTGAGTAATATGACGTATCGACTTGTAGATTTTGGCGAATCCGGCAATTTCGTTGAGGATTTCCGGAGGAGTATTCACCAGATTCTTGCCGCAGGCAAATGATCCAAGCATCCCGGCTGTTGCTTGAGTTTTCAGCGGAGTATGATAACCGTTCTGGTTGGGCAGTCCATCGGAAATATGGTTGGCTCCGCCTGCCAGAAACGGCAGTTGGAACATGCTGTATCCTTCGTGAAAAAACTGGACATCACATGGGTCCTGATTGTCAGAACGGTTGATCCTGCCGAAATAACGACTCATGGCGATATCGGTACGTCCGGCTCCGCTGGCACAATTTTCAAAAAGAACTTCCGGGAAGTCCTGGCTCAAACGTTCAAATATTTTATACAGGTTCCGGGTGTGATCGATCCGGGTACGGTATTGACATGAGAGTTCCCCCGGGGATGTGAAATAACAATTCATATCCAGTTTTAAGTACGCGATCCCCGTTTCTTTGATGAGTTTGTGCAATGCCTGATACATCGCTTCCGCGGCTTCCGGAATGGCCAAATTGAGCATGACACTGGTGCGGTTGATCGCGGCACGTTCTCTGGCAAACGGTTTTCTGCCGGGGTATTGCATCGCCCATTCTGGATGAGCTTTGTAAAGATCACTTGCCAATTCAAAAGATTCGATCTCCACCCACAATCCAAGTTTTATACCGTAATTCGCGGCAGCTTCAACCACAGGACGCAGACCGCGGGGGAATTTTTTTCGATCAGGATACCAATCACCGAGATATTGCTGCCAGCCGTCATCTATGACAAACAGCTCCACGCCGATATCATGGGCGCGTTCCATTAAAGCCAGAATGTTTTCTTCGCTCACATTGACGGTCAAGGTGCTCCAGCCATTGAACAGGAATGGACGGGGTTGGGTTTTCCATGCAGCCGGGAGCAATTCCTGACGTTGAAATTTGTGCATGAGCCGGCTCATTTCTCCAAAGCCGTGTTCGACCCGTCCGGCGATAAATTCGGGAGTTGTAAAAGATTCTCCTGGTTTCAGGGTAATGGTATTATCAAATTCATTGATGCCGCCGGTCACTGCTACATTTCCGAAGCAATCGCGTTCAACGGCGATCCTGCCGTCACCACTCCACAGCAGGGTTCCGAAATATACGGTCCCTGACTCCTCTGCGGCAAGTCCGTTATCGATCATAAATGCCGGAGTATAGTGGTGTCCGGACATGCCGGTACGGCTTTCAATAACCGTTTTTCCATAAGGGATTTCGTTGCGCTGCAGCCGCCATTCTCCACACCAGTGCCCGTGCATAGTCGAAAGTCTGACCGCATGTTCACTTGGAATATGCCAGGTGGCGGAGGCAAATTTTTCCAAAGTCACCGGCTGATCTGAATCATTGGTGATAACCGTATTGCGTGATATCAATCTGTCGTCGCAGAAAGTTTTGTAAATCAGCGTCAGACGCAGGGCTTCATAACGTTCTTTGTATTCCAGAATCAGTGAATTATCGGATGTTTTTTCGGACAGAAGTTCAAATTCCACCGATCTGACCCCATTGGCGAAGGTGACTTTTAAGGAGCTCTCAAACATGTTTTCGCCATAAAACAGCGGCAGTTCATTAAAAAGAGACCTGCCGCTTCGGTTGAGGACAGTGGCATAATTACGGCGTTGCCGCTGCCGGTCGTCCGGCAGATCTTCCGGTGCTATTCCGGATGCGCCCCAATAAACATTCACCGGCAAAGCGTTGTCTTCCGGCAATGCAATAGCATAAGTGTCGTATGATGATTCAATTAAAAAATGTTTGTCATGTTTGATAATCGCCATAATTTATTTCCTTCCTGCATGATATAATTATGCTGCTGTTGGAAAATATATCTGGTATATCTGTTTAAAGCAATATAATTTGCATAATGTTGCATTACAAATTTTTTTCCATAACAAAATCATCCATGAAAAATCCGTTACCGATATCAATTTTTACCGATTCAACAATGGTAAATCCGTTGCGTTTATAGGCTTTGATTGCGCGTTCATTGTATTTATTCACATTTAAGATCAAACGGGAAAATTCCATTTTCCGGCATTGGGCAGCAACGTGGATCAACATTTGCGAACCATAGCCCCTGCTATGAAATTTTTCTAAAAGATAAAGTTTGTGGAGTTTGGCACATCCCGGCTGTTCATATGCGGAGTACACCATGTAGCCCGCAGGAGAATCTTTGATATATGCGACTTCAAAACAGTATCCTTGAGCAAGTTCTTTTTCCATGACCTCCGGAGCATACATCATCTGCATCATATAAGTTATTTGTTCCGGAGAGAGTATATCACGGAATGTTTTGGGCCAGATATCATCGGCAATATCCCGGATAATTTGCAAATCCGGTGCAAAATCAAGTTTTTTGAATGTAATCATCACAAACAGTTCCCGAAAATAACTATGAAATAAAAATATAGCATGCAAAATGGAAGTATGCAAGCGATAAAAAAATTTTGTGAAAATTTTAAAAAATCGCCTTGAAAAGCGTAAAATCCCCGGTTATTGTAACTGACATTGAGGTGAAATCAAGTCAATCTAACCCAGAAGGAGAGATTTTGATGTCGAATGCTGCCAATAGTCGTAATTTCGTTGTTGCCGGTCACTCCGGCAGCGGTAAGACCACTCTTTGCGAACAGATTTTGCGATTGACCGGAGCTATTCAGCGTGCCGGTACGGTTGAGGGTAAAAATACGGTCAGCGATTTCATGGCTGAAGAACAAGCCAAACAATCAAGTATCTACGCATCGTTGTTGAATTGTAAATGGCAGGATACCAACTTGTATTTTACAGATACTCCCGGATATGGTGAGTTTGTCGGTCAGGTCGTCGGAGCGATCCGGGCTTCTGATGCGGCATTGGTTGTTATTGATGCCATTGATGGTCCCCAGATCGGTACTGCCAGAGCATGGAAAATCGCCAAACAGCGTCGGATTCCCCGTTTCGGTTTGGTGAACCGTCTGGACAAAGAACGGGCTGATTTCAAGGCAACTTTGGAGATCATGCGGAGAAATCACGGCAAAAACGTTATTATTCCGCTGTATTGGCCGGTTGGCAAAAGTGCCGATTTTTCACGGGTCGTAAATGTGCTTTTTGATACAGATATTCCGGCGGAAATCGCTGGTGATGTCGCAGAATGCAAAGCGTTGTGGATGGATGCTATCGCGGAAACTTCAGAAGAGCTTATGGAAAAATTCCTCGGCGGTGAAACGCTTTCTGATGAAGAGATCCGTTCCGGTTTGCGTGACAGTATCAAATCCGGCAGTACTATCCCGGTTTTTGCCGCAAGTGCGGTTACTGAAGTCGGTCTCAAAGAACTTTTGGATGAGATGATCAATCTTTTCCCGAATCCGCTTGAATACGTGCCGCTTCCGGGCGGACCGGAAAATATCGCAGAAAACGGCGACGCTTACGGTGTGGTTTTCAAATGTGTCAATGATCTTTTCAGCGGTCAGTTGGCGTTTATCCGTACTGTTACCGGAACATTCAAAGCAGACAGTGATGTGTATAATATCAATGAAGGAAACAAAGAACGTTTCGGACAATTGCTGGTCATGAACGGAAAAAATCAGACTCCGATCACAGAAGCCGGACCGGGAACGATTTTTGCCGTTGCCAAATTGAAAAATACAAAAATCGGTGACACAGTTGCCGGAAACAGCCATTGCCGTTCCCTGCCGGGAATCGAATTTCCGGGTGCTACGATGTCTTATGCAGTGACTGCTGCAAAAAGTGGTGACGATGAAAAAATTGCTGCGGGTCTGCAGAAAATTGCCGAATGTGATCCAACCGTGCGTCTGTCCCGTCAGGAGGAAACCCATGAATTTTTGCTTTCCGGTATGGGCGACCAGCATTTGGCGATCGTAGCGGGACGCTTGAAAGAGCAATTCAAAGTTGAAGCTGTCCTTTCCACTCCCAAAGTTCCGTACCGTGAAACTATCCGTACCGCAGGCGATGGTCATTACCGGCATAAAAAACAAACCGGCGGAGCCGGACAGTTTGCCGAGGTCTATTTGAGAATTCAATACAACGATAATGGTTATGAATTTGCCAACGAGGTCGTAGGTGGTACTGTTCCCAAAAACTTTATCCCTGCAATTGAAAAAGGGGTATTGGAAGTTATGAATGCCGGGCCGCTGGTCGGATGTCGTATGGAACGGATCAAAGTTATTGTATACGATGGAAAATACCACCCGGTGGATTCCAACGAAATGGCATTCAAAATCGCCGGCAGAATGGCGTTCCGCGATGCGATCGCCAAAGCTAATCCGATTCTGCTGGAACCGATAATGAAAGTTGATATCAGCATTCCGGATTCCTATATGGGAGATATTACCGGTGACCTGAATCACAAACGCGGCCGGGTTCTGGGAATGTCTGCTGATGAAGGTTTGCAGATCGTTCATGCGGAAGTCCCGATGGCGGAAATGTTCCGTTATGCCACTGAGCTGCGCAGTATGACTCAGGGGCGCGGATCATTTGAAATGAGTTTTGAGCGTTATGAGCAGGTTCCTGCCAATGTTGCCAATGAAATCATTGCCAAATATCAGGCTGAACATGATGGTGACAAAGAGTAATAGTGCCGGACAACAATAAACTTAATTAAATCATGCGCGTAACGGGATGGATTCCCGTTGCGCGTATTGTTGCATAAAAAAGGAGCTGTGTTATGAAAATAAATATTGGTCTTGGGCGTCAGAATATCAATCCCGAATTGCCGATTTCTCTGGCGGGATATTTCAACAAGCGTATGTGGGATCACGTAAAAGATGATTTGGAAGTCAGGATCGTGATTTTCCGCTGTAAAGATCAGGAAATGGCGATAATGCAGTTTGATTTGCTGTGCATTACCATCTCTCTCTATGACAAAATTTTTGCCGCACTTAAAGCAGCCGGGATCAATAATTTTACTCCTGATAATCTGCTTATCTGTGCCACTCATACTCACACGGCACCGATGGTCGGTGGAGATCTCAACAGCGATGCATATTGCGATTTTGCAGCTGAAAAAGCTGCTGCGGCAATGGTTGAAGCACTGCAGGATCAGAGGGATGGCGAATTGCTCTGCGGCATGGCAGAAGATATCCGTTTTATATTCAACCGCCGTTATTGGATGAAAGACGGTACCGTTGTTACCAATCCCGGCAAATTGAATCCGGATATTCTGCGTCCGGAAGGCGAAATCGATCCGCAAATACCACTTTTAGCAGTGAAATCAGACCGGGGATTGGAGTTGTTGATCTCCAGTATCGTCAATCATACAGATACTATCGGTGGTTGCGGTGTGTCTGCGGATTGGCCGGGTTTTTTGCGCCGTTCTCTGGAAAAAGAGATGGCTCCGGCGGCAATGCTGCTGCCTTTGATCGGTGCATCCGGCAATATCAACCATTTTGATGTTTCTACAGATATGGATCAGACTTGCTATGCTGAACCGGAACGTATCGGAACCGGCTATGCTGAAAGCATCCGCAAAGCTTTGGATACACTGCTTCCGGTCTCCGGAGATGGAATCACAATGACCAATTCACATGTAAGTTCCATGCCGCGTGAAATCGATCCGGAAGAGCTGGCAGAAGCCCGGGAGATCGTAGCCAGGTATCCTGATGTTGACACATCAAAAGTCGGTTCAGAGGTGAATTTGACCAGTGAAGATTTGGCAAAAGGTACACCGTTTGCAGTGAAATATTTTGCGGAAAAACTTTTGGAACTTGCAGAAAACACCTATGCTCCGGAATTTTTGCTGAGTTGTTTGCGTTTCGGGGATTCCGCAGTGATTGCCAGTTTGCCAAGCGAGCCGTTTGTTGAAATAGGTTTGACGGTGCGCCGCTCATTTTTCAATGACAAACTTTGTCTTATTACCTCTCATGGAAACTACAATGGCGGTAAAGGGTATGGCGGTGGATATATTCCCAACTCCTGGAATTATGGCAGGGGAGGGTATGAGACCACTCCGCGCAGCAGTGGTTATTCTATTTATACGGCGGATATTCTTCTGGAAGCCTGGAGCGAACTGGCTGCAGAATAAATAGTTTTCCGGGATACTTTGGCTGTCCATAATCATGTAATCAAAGATTACTCCGGGTTGCTGCAAGCCATCAATAATGGTAAGCGGCAGCCCATTTTTTTTATGTTCTGATCACATCAGACTGCAAATGTCGTTATAAACTTATTATCGGATATGTTGTAAGAGGTCAGAGAATTTTTTTAATTTCATGCGATACCTTGATAACATTCCGACCTACCAAAGATACTCCGATTTGAGGGGGAAAGTCTGCTTGCTCCATTGGGGGGCACAGTACATGATGGTGCTGTGTGCTTCAAGTGATTTTCTTTCTCCGGCGGAGGTCTGTTGACCTCTTACAGCGGAGAATTTTGGGGGAATTTATGCAGATCAGAGCATTCTCTGCTGAATGCCGTTGTTTTATATTGTAAGCACCGTTAGGTGCGCTTTAAGCAGAAACACCATCCTTACTCCTGAAGGGAGAAACTTCACAAGTGCAATGGAGTGATAGCGGAATGAAACGACTTCACAAGCAAGTCGTATCACTTTGCTCTGTTTTACAGAGTAGAACAACTGCGGCAAAATGACTTATTATTGATTATCTGTAAAAAAATGTACGAACGCTTGCAACAGGGAATATTGTATGGTACATTATGATGTAGTGTATATTTTCAGCTTCAGGAGAATACAATGGAACAGCAAATTATAGCAAATGGTGGATTGCAGTATGTTCCGCAGATAGCGGTGCAGTATGTGTACTTGGATTTTGACGGAGAATCGACTTCTTATAATGGCGAAATTCTGACCGTTGATAATGTGGAAGTAAAAAATTCTTCTTTGACAGAGGAACGCATTGCTGATATTACAGCCGAACTCAATGCGCTTTATGCTGATCAGAATGTGATTTTTGTAACTGAACGCCCCACGTCTGCCGGATACTCCACCATTTTCATCAGCAAAACTTCTGCGTTTGACCAGTACGGCAACTTTGCCGGTCTTGCGGAAACCATCGACAAAGGCAATCAGAACTCCACCGACAAAGCCTTCGTGATGCTTAATGCCGCCAACAGCAACGCTGAAATCGTTTCCACCATCGCCCACGAAACCGACCACCTGCTCGGCACCCTCGACCACGGCGGCAGCGGTCTTGTCGC
Source organism: Lentisphaeria bacterium (assembly GCA_017504435.1). GTDB lineage: Bacteria > Verrucomicrobiota > Lentisphaeria > Victivallales > Victivallaceae > UBA1784. The sequence continues at coordinate 73,704 of JAFVRD010000017.1, forward strand.
CTATGCCGCGGAATATTTTTACAATCAAACATATACGGGAATTTTGAACAGCAAATTATCCTTGCAGTATCATTCGGAGAACTATTCTTCCTATGGTGGTGGCGACACTAAATACTACTATTATGACAAAGCCGTAAATGTAACGATAAATTCCGGCGGCTCCATGATTATCTCCCGCGGCTGTACGGCGAACGATACCACGGTCAATTCCGGCGGTTATATGCATATCTTCAGCGGTGGGGTAGCAACACAAATCATCGAAAACGGCGGGGATGTCAATGTTCGCGCCGGCGCAAATGTGGAATTTGCTTCCAATACCATCAGCGGGTTGGTTTTATCAAATGCATCAATGACCGTGCATAAAAATACCATTGCGCATAACACCACCATCAATTCCTGGGGCTACATGTACATCTACAGCGGCGGCGTGGCAAACAGTACCACGGTCAATTCCGGCTCCATGAACATCTCCAGTGGCGGCGTGGCGAACAGTACCACGGTCAATTCCGGCGGTTATGTGCACATTTACGGTGACGGTGTGGCGAACAGCACGACGGTCAATTCCGGCGGTCGTGTGAACATCCGCGGCGGCGCAGCGAACAGCACGACGGTCAATTCCGGCTGCATGTACATCTATGACGGTGTGGCGAACAGCACGACGGTCAATTCCGGCGGCGTAATGTATATCTTCGCTGGCGGTAAAGCGCACAGCACGATGATCAATTCCGGCGGCAGAATGACCGTCTGTATCAGCCGTTTGAACGGTGTCATTTTTATCGGCGACGGTGTGGCGAACAGTACCATTGTCAATTCCGGCGGTTGGATGTGTATTTCCAGCGGCGGTGTGGCAACACAAATCATCGAAAACGGCGGATATGTTGACGTCGATTCTGATGCTCAAGCATCGTTTGTGGGAAACACATTCTGCGGATTGAATTTATCCGGTTCTGCGACAGTACATTCCGGAACAACTGCACTTGATACCGTGATTGACTCAGGATACATTAAGATTTGTTCCGGCGGAATTGCCAGTAAAACCACAGTCAATTCCGGCGGACACATATCTCTTTCAAGAGGAGGTATGCACGCCGGGACATTGAATATCGCTTCGGGCGGAGTAGTTTCCGCGTATTCAGGGAGTATTATTTCTATAGATTTGACAGACCGGAGTGAAGCAAGCCCGGCTGTGATCAATGATATTAAAAGAATTTCAGGTTCACCCACTTATACGGTCAATGTAGATTCTGATTTTGACAAAGGCACTTACAAACTTGCAGGCAATGCGGCAAATTTCAAGAGCGATGTTGTTTTCACCGTTGATGGCAGCGAAGTTGGAATGTTTAAATGGACCAACGGAATGTATAACAATATTCAAATTGGTAATGATTATTATACTCTTGTGCTGGATCAGGAAAATAATCTTTGTTTAAAAACACTTCCTTGTATTTCTATCGATTATTCGATTGATGAAATTGATCAGATCGTCTATTACCATGGGGAGCGGGAAGATGAGTTTGACGGAGTGGTGATGAAAGTACCGTATAGTGCAACTGCAACGATCACTCTGGATAAAGATACGCCCGATGGGCAATATGAATTTGTAACTGTTCTGGATGGTATTGACAAAGCTGAACAGAAATTCAGTATCCAAGTTTTGGATGGGATGCCAATTTATTTATCCAGTAATGCATGTTATTACGGCACCCAAATTTCCGAAACAGCAGAAAATTCAACATGGACTATCAAAGTCAATGACTTTGTGCTGACGGAAGAAATTCAGAAAACTATGACGGTAACTCCGAAATATGGTAGTTTATTAGGCTCTGGTTTGTTGCTTGCTGTTGGAGCTGTATTCCTGACTGGATGTTCAGGTGATGATGTTGAATTATTGTATGATGGGAAAAATAGCGATGCTAATAAAGATGGCTATTATTTGGAGTGTTGTCCCCAATATAAAAATACGAATGGTAATCCTGTATGCGTGATTAGGTTGATTCCCAATATCAGAGAAAAAACACAAAGAATAGATGTGCAGCTACTGGATGAAACAACTGGAAAAGTTGATAAAATTACTGCTGAAATGAATTTAATACAATATGACTATGCTGATATGAGTCAAGATTTGAAAATAACTATTCCGGCTAACAGTTTGAATCGTGATTATGGGTTGGAATTTACAGTAAACAAGGCAAAAGGTATATTTGGAACATTATACAAATTAAATTCTGATGGAAGTAAGGTTGTTATCTCAGATATTTGTGAAAGTCAAAATATTGAATTTCATGTAGCTGAAGATCAAACTATGCATTGCTGGGCTGCTGTAGCAGCTAATATGTTGTGTGATGCTGGATATTTAGGTTCTGTTTCAGCCCAAGCCTGTTTTGAATATTGGAGTAAAGCATATTATCGTAGAAATGGAAACATTTCTAAAATGACTTATGTAAAACGTGTTTTTAATGATTTGGGAATAAATGATATTAATGATATTTATGAAACCCATAAAGATGTTGCGTCCGGACTAGAGCATTTAGAGAACAATCCTACTAATATTGGATGTATTGGACTAGAAGGCAAACATGGTGTAACTTGCTACGCTGTTGATTTGAAGCGTAAAAAGATAACCATAACAGATTCTGACCAGTATCTTACCAGAAATACGAGGAGGGTATGTGACCTTGTAAAAAAAGGAAATGAGTGGTATATTAGGAATTATTCAAATGGAACTGATTGGAAAATTACAGGAGTAGAATCTATTATTCCCAAAACTTCCAATAATCTCACCTATGATTATACCTCAATAACGCCGTCAGAAATTACAGAGAAGGTATCAGCTCAAAATGCTGTTGGCGTTTTGAATATGGATGCGATAACAGTCATCAACGGCTCTATTGAGGAGGCTATTGTGACGGCTGACGGAATTCTGGAAATTGCCGATGGGGCAACCGGTGATACGATCATTTTGCATAATAAGGCGGCATTGAATTTGAAATCTGGGGCAACTGTTCGTGGAGAAATTATGACTCACGGAGGAACAATTTCAACGGAATCCGGGGTGCTTTTTGAAGAAGCTGAAATCAATTTTGTAATTTCAATGCTTGATGGAAAAAAAGAGGCAATATTGGATGATCTTGGCAATGTCGGTAATATGCCGTTGAATGTAACGGTTATGGCTCATCAGTCTAATGGCGAATATATTCTGGCTGACGGAGCAGATGGATTCAATGGTGAGATTACTATCCATGGCGAATATGGCAACTCCAATCAGTTGAAAATGGGGTTTGAAGTCGGCGAACTCGGCACGCTGAAAGCGGGAGAGAAGCTGAAAATTGGAGATCAGGTTTACTCGCTGGATGTTGAAAATAATCAGTTGATCTTCCGTGTATCTTCAGCACCGTTGGCGGTTTGGAATGTATTTGCCGACATTACATATTTGACAGAATCCG
>JAFVRD010000018.1 GCA_017504435.1 Lentisphaeria bacterium
ATGCCGTGCTGGATAACGCCGATTGGACCGTGATGACCGGTGTAAGTCTGAATGAGTTTGAAAACGCCAAATTCATGATCGGAGATACCGAAATGACATTTGCCAACAACGTTTACACCGGAGGCGGCTTCAAAGTCTTTGAAGATGAAAAAGATATCAAATTTGCAAAACTGGCATAACAGAAAGAATAAAAAATGAAAGAAGAGAAATTCATTTACGAATCACCGGCTTTGGAAGAAGCGAAATTCGGTCAATTCATCTCCGGAGAGAGTGTCGGCGAAACCATGCCGGATGATGATGACGAATAAGCAGTAATATACTTGTATGTAATGCGGGGAAGAAACCTTTTTGAAACCAGGTTTCTTCCCCGTATTACATCTTATATTGCTTAAGATAGTGCAGCTGTTTGGATATTTTCAGCCCAAGCGGCAAAAAGGTATCAGCAATTTTTTATTATTGTGAGGTATGTCATTTAATTTTTAAGCTTTGTGCTAAATGAATACTGATAAAGAAATACAAAATCAGCCCCGGTAACTTCGCCTGACACGGATCGCACGGATGAAACTCCGGATGTTGACCGGATTTTTACAAATATATTTGCTCGCAGCGTTTGTAAAATAAAAAAAACGATGCTACTTTATTTGCGTAGGTATTGGTCTTGACCGGGTATTTGGTAATTCAGGAGATAGTTGGTGTTGTCCCCTATATATAAAAAAATAATGTTTGCGGCTTTTTTTGTTATTGCGGCAGCATTGGCAATCGCCGGAGTTGTTATTGATAACATTCCGGATCGGGATGTCGCTTTGCGTTATGCTCCTATGTGCGAAGCATTCGCTTCCGGGAATTGGCGATACGCGTTTCATCCGCGTATTCAGCCGTTGCCGATCGTTGCCGGCGGGATCATCGCCCGGATATTTCAATGTGACGGATTTATGGCGTCGAAAATTGCTTCTTTGCTGTGGTTTTTCGCTGGAGGAGTGGTGATTTGGAAACTTTTCCGGGAGCTTTATTCAGAAAAACCGTGGATCGCCAATGCGGCAACGACATTCTACGCTTTTTTTTCATACAACATCCGGTTGGCATATTCCGGTCTGCGTGAATCCTGCAAAATTTTTGTTTTGCTGCTGATAGCCTGGGCTCTGATCAAGGTATATAAAAACACAAAAGGTATTTCCGGTTACATCCTTTTGGGAGCAGGTTGCGCTTTGGCGGTGCTGTGTCGGGCAGATATGATCATGCTCGGTATCTTTTTATTGTTTACCGGTATGGTTTTGGAAGCTGAAAACAGGAAAATCCCGTTGAATTCGCTTGTTCCTATTGTTCTGACGGGAGGGTGTCTGCTGTTGAATACATACCTGAATTACCGCATATTCAACTGGGCAGTTCCGGATTGCAGAGGTATAAATATCTGTGAAAAGCTGCTGAACCGTCTGCCGCAGATGAGCGATATGCTGTGGTTGAGTGCGGCAATTTTCACGGCAATGATTCCCGGAGCAATGCTTGCAGCATGGATACTGCGCAAGATCGCTGCCGGATATTTTTTGGCGGCAGCTGCGGTTTTCACGATCGGATTGTCCGTTTACCGGGGTATGAGTGACAGCGCAGAGAATGTGACTGAATTTATCAAGGCATTGACCAAAGGGTTCTACCATGCCGTGGGAATATTTACGCTGCTGACGGTCATATATCTTATCTGCCGCAAACGTTTTACAAAAGGTGAATTTATATTGTGCCTGATAATTCTGGGCAATGCCTTTTTCTGCATTGTTCCGATGCTGTTGTTTGACGGTAAATTGTATGTTTCCGAACGTTATTTGTATGCGGCAGTGCCGCTTATGGCAGGGTTTTTTGTCATTGGTATCAACGAAATATATCAGTTTTTGCGGGAGAGATACAATGTTACACTTGCCAATGCCGCTTTGATTTTGTCATGTACTGCGATTTCTGCAGGATTTCTGTTTCATGCAGCTCAGCCGCTGTTGGCAAAATATACCCGTAAAAAGATCATCCGTGAGCATAGGGCAATCGCGGAAATAATCGGGATCATTCGGAATGATTATCGTGGTGCAAGGCATCGTGAACGCGACATGATTTTTGATCTTTACTGCAGCAATAAAGCACCGCTGGTTTTTTGGGGAGACAACAGTAAGCTGTCGGTAGCAGCTTATCTGGCAGGCGGAAGCATAACGTTCCGGTTGAATACGACCCCGGATTTTTATGTCGGACAGAGTCTGCCGGGCAGATTCAGAAAGCGCGCCAGATTTTTGAAAAAAGTCGTTTGCGGTAAAAAAAGCTATTTAATATGGAGAATAAAGCAATGAAATTGTTGGCAGGGGGTAGAATACGATCTTTTTCATTGCTTCTGGCTGATGTTGTCACTCTATCCTTGTCCCTTTTTGTCGTGTTTGGGGGCTACAAGCTCTGCGGCGCAGAATATGAAATGAGCATATTGTTCCGGACTTGGCCGATCATAGTGCTGCTGCTGCTGCTCAATATATCCGGGCGGTTGTATTGCGGTAATTTGCTTTATCCGGGACTGGCGATCAATCCGGTTCATGAATTGCGGCGTTTGACTTTGAGCAGCATTGGCAGTTTTCTGGTCTTTTTTGCCATATTGAGTGTAACCCGGGAAAATATCCGTTTTTCGCGGGTGGCGTTGACGATATCGATGATGGTCTGTACTTTTATGTTGCCGCTGGGGCGGATAATATTGCGTTACATTTTGTGGAAACTGCGGTGCGGAAATATTCCGGCAGTGATCGTTGGCGAGCGTGAATTGGTCAGGACCGTGGCAGAAAAGATGGAGGCGGACGATTATTGCATTTTGAATTTGACCGCCAGCTGTTGCGGATCACAAATCGCTGAAAATATACCGGATCTGGAACGGAATGAATTACTTGAATTCTCCCGTGAAAATGGGATCAATTACCTGATATATTGCGGCAATGTCAACACTGCCGGGCAGGAGGTCGAAACACTTTTGCCGGAATTTCTCCATGTGCTGGTGGTGAGTAATACAGAGAGATTTCCGGTGTTGTGGTCTCATCCGGTCAGTTTTTACCGTTATTTTTCATTTGAAATAAGCAACCGGATGATGCGCAAATGGATATTGGTGCAAAAAAGGATATTGGAAGTGATACTTTCGACATTCGGTTTGCTGTTGGCCTTTATTCCGGGAATATTTCTGGCGCTGCTTATCAAGATCACCAGCCGCGGGCCGGTTTTTTACCGGGCAAAACGGCTTGGTAAAGACGGCAAAACGATCTACGTTCTGAAATTCCGCACGATGAAACCCGATGCAGATATGATGCTGGAGCAGATGCTGGCGGAAAATCCGGAACTGAAAAAAGAATGGGATGAAAAATTCAAGTTGGACAATGACCCGCGAATTACCCGTGTCGGCAAATTTTTGCGTAAGACCAGTTTGGATGAACTGCCTCAGTTTATCAATGTCCTGAAAGGGGAAATGGCACTGATCGGTCCCCGTCCGATCGTGGAAAAAGAAGTGGCTTTTTACGGTAAAGATTACGAAGTGTTTTCCCGGGTAAAACCTGGCATTACCGGTTTGTGGCAGGTTTCCGGCAGAAGCGATCTGTCTTATGATGAAAGGATCGCACTTGATGTGTTCTATGTCAATAACTGGTCGACATGGCTTGATTTTTATATTTTTATAGCCACTTTTAACGCAGTCTTTTTTTTCCGGGGATCCAGGTGACAAAAGCGGAGAACAGATTTCAACCGGGGAGGAAATGTTTTTAAATAATTTTTTGCATGAACTTGCAAATCTTAATATTATGGACTATATTAGTTGCGTATTACTTTGTAACAGGAAAGGAGATTTACCATGGCTGTTATTCTCAAAGATGCCCCTCCCGTGGCAGGGCAGATAACGCTCAAGCAGAGTGGACAGAATAATGTCGTCATTTCGATGAGCGATTTTACTGATGACAATGGGATTATCCGTTACGATGTTTATTATGGCGATAAAAAAGTTGGTTCCACTACCGGAACCAGCTTTACCTACAAAGGCAGTAATCTGCTCGGCAGTATGACATTCAAGGTAAAAGCCGTAGATATCATGGATGCCGAGTCAGAATTTGCCAGCCAAACGATTACGATCAAAGACGTGACTGCGCCGACTGTCGGAAGCGTTACACTCAAGCAGACGGCTCCGTCCAGTATCAAGGTTTCGCTCAGCGGTTTTAAAGACAACGTCAAAGTTGCCCGCTATGATATCTATGTCGGCAGCAAAAAAGTCGGTTCGACTGCCGGGACAAGCTATACATATACCTCCAGTGGTATCAGCGGCAAAAAGACCGTTACGGTAAAAGCGTATGATGCTGCCGGAAATGTTTCAAAGTCCGCCAGTTCTGTTATTACTCTGGATAAGACTGCTCCGACCAAGGGAACATTTACCTTGAGCCAGTCCGGTCAGAAAAGTATTAAAATTTCGATCAGCGGCTTTAAAGACAATGTCAAAGTCACCCGCTATGATATCTATGTCGGCAGCAAAAAAGTCGGTTCGACCACCGGTACGAGTTACACTTATACCTCCAGCAGCAACTTGCTCGGCAAAAAGACCATCGGTGTGAAAGCGTATGATGCTGCCGGCAATGCCGCTGCAACCGTCTCCAAAGCGATCACGATCAAAGACGTGACTGCGCCGAGCAAGGGAACATTTACCTTGAGCCAGTCCGGTCAGAAAAGTATTAAAGTTTCGATCAGCGGCTTCAAAGACAATGTCAAAGTCACCCGTTATGATATCTATGTCGGCAGCAAAAAAGTCGGTTCGACCACCGGTACGAGTTACACTTATACCTCCAGCAGCAACCTGATCGGCAAAAAGACCATTGGCGTGAAAGCGTATGATGCTGCCGGCAATGCCGCTGCAACCGTCTCCAAAGCGATCACGATCAAAGACGTGACTGCTCCGACCAAGGGAACATTTACTTTGAGCCAGTCCGGTCAGAAAAGTATTAAAGTTTCGATCAGCGGC
>JAFVRD010000019.1 GCA_017504435.1 Lentisphaeria bacterium
GCAGTCGAGTACGTATGTACACTCCTGCTAATTTGCCTTGATTTATCATCGACCTTACCACGCCATACACCGTTTTTCTGTTTACAAAGTGTCACCACGCAAAAAACGGAGTATGTCGGTTAATCTCTTGACAAATCAGCGGACACATTTGCAGTCGAGTACGTATGTACACTCCTGCTAATTTGCCTTGATTTATCATCGACCTTACCACGCCATACACCGTTTTTCTGTTTACAAAGCGTCACCACGCAAAAAACGGAGTATGTCGGTTAATCTCTTGATAAATCGGCGGACACATTCGCAGTCGAGTACGTATGTACACTCCTGCTAATTTGCCTTGATTTATCAGCGACCTTACCACGCCATACACCGTTTTTCTGTTTACAAAGTGTCACCACGCAAAAAAGGATGCTGCTTGCCTTCTTTGAGGTTTTGCAACATCCCCTGCATGTTACTGCCGGATCATTCTGCCGGTTTAAGAGAAATCATCACTTTTTTCATCGCGCCATCGCCGATGGATTCAGTGACAACTTTAGGATCATCTTTCAACGTGATGTGGATAATGCGACGGTCATGGGCATTCATTTCCGGCAATGTGACCGGTTCACCCCAGCGTTTTACCTCCTTGGCAGCATCCTGTGCCTGCAATTCCAACTGTGCAACATTGGCACGGGGCGCGGAATTATTCCGGCGGGAACGACGGTGATATTCGCCGTGTTCGCCATCATCTTTGCGGTTGCCGCGGCGGTCACGGCCGCCATCAGCATAGCCGTCGATATCCAAAGAAACCAACGGGGCATTCTCATCGGCTTTGAACAGCATCCGGTTGACCAGCAGCTGCAAACTTTCCAGAGTCTGACCCTTGCGGCCGATGATCCTGCCGGCATCATTACTGGAGATCAAAACGCCGATTTTGCTGCCTTTTTCCTCGACTTTGAATTCGCCATTCAAACTGAGAAAATCAAACATTCTGGCAAGCATGTCAATGATCTGCTCTTTGTACTCGTTGAATTTGGGATTTTCTGACATTTTTACTGAATTCCTTAAATTATTTGCCCGCCGCGGTTGATTCTGCTTTGGGCTGGCCGCGACGTTTCTGCAGCCAGAGTTGAATAATACTGAAAATATTGCTGACCGTCCAGTAAAGAGTTAAACCGGAGGGCAAATCGTACAGGAACAACAACATGATGACCGGCATCATCGCCATCATCTTTTTCTGTGCCGGATCAACCGACATCGGAGTCATCCGCTGCTGAATGACCATCAACGCTGTCATCGCCAGCACCAGCGGATTGACCGGAATGCTGCTGCCGATAAACGGGAAATCTATAAACAGCGGGATCCGGAAAACCGTGTCTGCCGCCGCCAGATTTTTGCACCACAGAAATGAGACGTGACGCAGTTCGACAACATTATCCAGCATTGCGTACAGCGCAAAGAAAATCGGGATCTGCAGCAGTATCGGCAGACATCCGGCAAACGGATTCACGCCTTCTTCGCGGTAAAGTTCTGCCATTTTCTGATTGAGCAACTGCGGGTTGTCTTTGTATTTTTCCCGCAATTCTTTGAATTTCGGCTGAACTTTCTGCATCTTTTTCATGGATTCATTGCCGCGTGCAGTGATCGGATAGAATACCGTACGCACCAGCAGTGTCAGCAGAATTATGCTCAATCCGTAACTTCCGCACAGCGCATAGAAGGATTTTAACAGCCAAAGCAGAAAACGCGCCAGATAATTCAGCGGACCCCACGCCAAATGCATGACTTTATTGGCATCAGGGGCAAAATTGTTCAAGTTGGCAGTGATTTTCGGACCGGCATAAGCCGAAAAACTCAAACTCTCCTGACTGCCCGGAGCCAAAGTCATCGCAGGCAGATTCGCCCCGGCTGCGATCAGCGGAGCTTTTTTACTGCCGTTGACAAAACTGCGGTACTGCCAGAGACGGAAAGGCTTTCCGGATTTGAGCAGCAGACAGAAATATTTGTTGCTCACTCCCGCCCAACGGACTTCCGGGGGAGAAGATAAATAGAAGTCTTCATCATCGTCATCACCGTCAACATCTTTGAAATTGCCATCCGCAGTCAGATAATCCATCCGGTATGCCACCGCACGGATCTTGTCGCCGGTAAGCTGATGCCATTGACCCATTGCTCCACCGGAAACAACCGCTGCCGGGATCACAGCCGGAGTTTTTCCGGTATTGACAAATGTGTATTCGCTGGTGATAAGATAATTTTTATCCAGAGCTATCCGTTGACGCAATTGGAAATTTCCCCGGACAGATGCAAAATCCCGAATGATCGTGATATCTGCATTTCCGGCATGGACGCTGCATTTGACCTGCTGGATATCGGCTCCGGGAATGTAGTTGAAAATCGCTCCCTGTGGCGACAATGTCTCAATGCTGATATCGCTGTCTTGAGCATTATTCTGATATTTGCGGAAAGTGATACGATTGATCTTACCGGTGTTTCCGGAAATTTGCAATGCCAGCAAATCATTTTCCAGAGTGTAATTTTTTTCCGGTGCTGAAGGCACTGCCGGAACCACCGGAATTACCGGTGCCGCCGGTTTGACCGGTGCGGCCGCTGCCGGAGCAGGAACTTCCGGAACCGGTTTTTCTGTTGCAGTGATATTTTTGTCGCCGGCAGGTTTGCTCCACCCCATGGATTCACTGATAAAGGGCCATGCCAGCAAAATAACGACACAGGTTCCTAAAATAATAACAGTTTCTTTGTCAAACTTCATTCTGATTTTTCCAATCGGTTTTGTTCATGATGACACCGGTTGCGAAAACCGTGTTCCGGAACCGGATCATAGCCGCCTTTGCAAAAGGGATGGCAGCGTAAAATCCGCCAAATCGTCAAACACACCCCTGCTGGAATCCCGCGTTTCTGCAACGCTTCGATCGCATATTGCGAACATGTCGGATGAAAACGACATAAAGGAGGAAACAACGGCGAAATAAATAATTGATAAAAGCGAACCGGCAATATCAGCATTCTGACTGCAAAATTGCGTCCTCTCTGACCAGAACTGCTTGTTTTGTCAACAACGCTGTCAATTCGGCTGTCGCTTGAATCCGGTTGTAACTCATCAATTTTCTGCGGGGTATCAGCACTATGTGACATGGGGAGAGATCCGGCTTGAGCATCCGGAAACTCTCCCACAACAACCGTCTTGCCCGATTGCGGACAACTGAAAGCAGACTGTATTTTTTGCTGCAGATTACACCACACTCTATATCGCCTTCCGGAGATGGTGCGACTATCGCTACAATAGCCGACCCCACTACTTTGATGCCGTTGCGTCTGACCTGGTCAAACTGCGCTTTGAAACGCATTTTGTCTTTTTTAACCAGCCGCAGACGCGCACAGCTTCTTTGTGGAACAGCGGAATCGCTCACTTGAACATCAGGCAGTGAGACGGGCGCGGCCTTTCTGACGGCGGCGTCTGATGATGTTGCGTCCGGCGGCAGTTGCCATACGTGCGAAGAAACCGATCCGGCGTTTGCGGCGGCGATTTGAAGGCTGAAAAGTTCTTTTCATTTTTTTGTTCCTATTCTTTAATTGCTTATTGAAATTTCAGGTCCTGCGGCATCGGAGACCGTGGACATTATTCCTCAATATAAACTTGTCGAGTAGTTAAAATACAGCATGAAGAGAATTTTTTCAAGTGATTTTTTAAAAAAAGCCGTTATTTATTTTGTTTTGTCGGCTTTATACCGGTTAATGGTTTACAAAAAAATGCGTATCCGGAAGGAGGATATTTTATGGAAATTACGGAATTTTTTGACAAAATCATGCGTGAATTGCAGGAAATCAGGGAAATACTGGATTCAATCAGCAGCAACAACAATTATAATTGAGGATTATATTTATGAAAATCAATCGTTCAGTCCGGGAAGTCCGGCGCATCGATCCGGATGGCAAGTGCGAAAAAGCCCGGATCATCTATGTGGTCAGCGGCTGCGATGATGCCGGCAGCGCAGTGGATGCTGTCCGTCAGCAGGCTCCGGAACGCATCGGCTCCGCCCGCCAGCGTACCATCGAGATCACAGCTTCTCCGGGGGGTGGTGTTTTTGAAGTCGCAGCGGATTACAGCTGCGGAGAGGTGCCGGAATACCATAAAAAACGGGAGCGTAAGGACGGCGACCGGAGCTGGCGTTTTATTGCCAATACGGTATCGGTGATGAAAAATTCATCGCTTGGTACAATTCTGTCAATGAATATTGCCGGTGAAAGCGATCTTTATCCGGGCAGCCGGATCAATTGGAACGGCAAAAACGGATATGATTCTGCGTGCGGCAGTATGCGGGTGCTTGAACCGCATTTTACTGAAATTTGCCGGGCAACCTTCAGTGCATCCAAAATCAATACCGCTTATAAACGGAAACTTATCAGTATTGTCGGCAAAGTAAATGACAGTGATTTTCATCATTGGAAACCGGGGGAGGTGCTGTTGGAAAGCGTTACACAAAGTGAACCGTATACCAACCGTTCCGGGGCAGAATTGTGTGATCTGGTTTTTGAATTTGCCATCCGCCCCAATGGTCAAAGAGCGTGCTGCGGTCATTATCTTGATGTGTCCGGATGGGATCATCTGTGGGCTGTTTCTGAAAAAAATCCCGGTTTGGTTACTGAAGCAGTACACTCGTTGTATGTCAGCCGTATTTATGAACGGTGTTCTTTTAATATTCTGGAGATATAAAATATGAAATTTGCCAATGTTTTTCCCGGCGAACCATGTACTCCGGAACCGGCTGCAAGATACAATGCGGTAAATGCTCTGCTGCGTGGAGAGGAGCCGGTCGGCAGTATCGACATGCAGGAATCGCACCGCACTTCAACGGTGGAAATTTGTAACAAAACCGGCTGTGAACTGCCGGCATTTATCCCGGTTCCGCTGACATGGACGGGCCGAACCGGCAGTTTCGGGGTGTATTGTGAGATCTACAATCATCTTACGGACTTTGCCATGTGGGGGATAACTGCCGGAAGTATTCCGGAGCAAGGCTGCGGTGTCGCTGTCGCTGCCGGTTTGACATGGGCAAAATTAGCCGCCTGCAAGGACGGACAAAGCAGTTTGGCATACAATTTTTATCCCGGAGAGGCTCTTGCTCCCACCCCTGATGGTATGATCCCGGCAGATCCACAAACTGCGATGGCAGTTTTAGTTATTCCGCCGAAGTATGACATATCAAGCGGCAAATGGCTGCCGGCATTGATCAATATCAGCGGGATTCCACGGGCAAAAACGTATGAATTCAATATTTCCTGCAAATCTCTTGACGGAGAAAATGGACCGGTTTTCCGGCTCGAACACAGTTTTGCGGATTTTGATTACTGCGGATTGACCCGTTTCCCCGGAGCAGAGGAGGTGCCGGTGACCGAAATTTCCGGAACCGGTTCACTTTGCTTTATTGCGAAATGGGGAGAACCAGACTCCAATGGACGGGTCACATATACCGGAACTGTTGAATTCACATCTTATTCAGGAGTTGCCACTACCCGGAGTGACGCATTCGTTTTTCAAATCGCAACGTGTTTCAGCAGCGGTAAAGCGGTTCGTAATCCTGCGCTGGAAAGTGAGCTCGCCATGCCGGGGTGGATCATATGAACAGTGCCGCCAACTGGTTCTCCCGTCCTCTGTCAATACCGCAGGCATTCCAGATTTTAAAAGAAGCTCTTGAGGAAAGGGAAAAGTTTTTCAATATTATTCCCAGTCCATCGTATGCATTGGATATCCCTGCGCGATTCAATATGAATACGCTTTCCAATCGGGATTTGTTATGCAGCAATTTACGCCATCGGATTGAGGTTTTGGTACAAAAAGCCTTTGATCCACGTAAATTTGGACAATGGAGTGCATACTCTGCCGTCGGATCGGTAAATCCTTTTTTCAACGAAATGGGAGTCGATTTGGAAGGATACCGTTATGCCAGACCGGAACCGTACCGTATGGATGACGGCAGATTTTTTTATGCAGCGGCAGATATTTTGAACCGGTGCGCTCTTTACCCATACCTGGCATTCAGCAGTAAAGCGTATGTCAGCGGTGCAAACTTCGGGATGAATGCTGATTTGCAAGTTCACGATATTCTTGCCGGGAAGACGGTTTCCGCTGAATACATGTATAACGAAAATCCGCTGCATTTGATTTTACATGACGGTACTTATGCCGCTGCATATTTGGAATATCCGGTACGTTATTTCCGTAAGCGTAATGCTGACGGAAATATCATTCGTGAATATCGTATTTCGGCAAAAAATCACCGTTTTTTCTGTCAGGCAAACATGGCATCGGAATTCGCAGGCGGGACACTGCAAATGCGCGGAAGTTTTCAGGTCGAACTGAGTATGAATTGGCGATGCCGGCTGTGGGACAGCGAAAAAAGCGGTTTCAGTTCTGTCTCAGGCACAAAAACGCAAATTTGTACCCTCTGTCCTGAAAAAGAGAGCGACATTCCGGATCTTTCCGAATGGCAGGAGCAAATCAATGCGGCTTCAAGGTTTGACAGCAATGCACCGGAAGAAATTGACGAATACGATACTTATGTACGCGTAATATTCTCAACGCCCCGGATTTTTATCAATCCGGAAAATTATCCGGTCCTGCCATATAAATATTTAACATGAAAGGAACTTTTTATGCAAACTATCAGAAATATTCTGAAAATATCTCCCGCCGGAACAATGTTGAGCGATGAATATGGTTCTTCCAGCGGTATTTCACTTGAATTCACCCTCGGCACGGCATTGCGGCTGGAATTCGATCTGCGTCAGGAGTACGGACAAAACAGTTCGGTTCTGCCGGTATATCCTCTGGACAAATTGCTTTCCGGAGCTTATTATTGTGCGCTGGATCTGGAGTGTAATTATTCTGATTCTCCGCTGCTGCTGCAGGTGTCCGGGATAACTTTGAGTACTGATAACGATGGTCATTCGGTTTTTGCGGTGGAAATACCTGATACAGCTGTGGAAAAAATGGTGGCGGCATTGCGCGGTAAAAGTTCCTGCCGGATGCTTTGTGAGATCGGCGGTTTGAATAATGAAGCTGTCGCTGTTTTTGCGTGGCATTTTGAAATCACAGTGCATAACCGGGTCTTTGCCGGCAGCGGTTCACCATCAGTGGCAGGCGATCCGGAATATTATACTTCGGTACAGGTGGAAGCTGCCATTGCCCGGGAATTGATCTTTGAATACAGTGCTGACGGTACTCATTGGCACCGCGGCTGCACCAGTGAAGATCTTTTTCTGAGAGTGCGGCATGGTGAAAACGGTACTCCGTCCGGAAGTGTTTCGCTTGCGGTTGCCTCCAGAGATAATAATGTCCTTGAGGATGTGCCGGTTTCTGCAGTTGACGGGATTTGGAATTTGGATGTTGAGCCAAACTGCCGGTATATACTTGCATCAGGAGGTGAAGAACTTGTGGTCGGAAATATTGCAGAATCATCTCTGGAAAGTGAAATCTGGATCCCTGCCGCTGCAATTCCGGTCACGGTCAGTTTCTCGTCTGCGCTGGGATGGATAGGTGAACCGTCCTTTGAAGCCGGAAAATCATACATTATCAACATCCGCAACAACGTGGCGGTTTGCGCTGAATATTCTCCGGGGGTGGAATAATGTCCGGATTCCGCAGATTATTGATGGCCGATACCAAGCCGTATCACCCCAATGAAACCGTCTACGATGTGGATATGAGCTTTGAAAGTACGCTGTCTTATTCGGTGGGGGTTATGAATCCTTACGCGGATTTGCTGATTGACTGGGGGGATGGAACTGTTACAACCGAACCGAAAAATGGAACTAACAGGGCGGTTGCCCACCAGTATACAAGCAGTGAGCAATATACGATACGTATATATTCTGTAGAC
>JAFVRD010000020.1 GCA_017504435.1 Lentisphaeria bacterium
AATAATTCTGTTACCATTTCCGGTGGAGAAAATTGCACCATTGATCTTAAATTCGGCAATGAAGGCGATCAATATGAAGATATGCTTGCTATCGGAGCTTTCGATTCTGCCGCCAGTGCAAAGATCTTTGAGGATAAAAACAGCGGAATGCTGGCCTGATCAATTAGCATCAGGATTGCGGTCAAGAAACATTGCCAATATCAGCATATCCCACAGCAGATAACCGAAATCATAACCGTTCTGGTGAAGTGTCCAGTATTTATTCAACGCCTCCGGACGGATGAAACCATCTATCACCAGCCGGGAGTTGAACAGTTTGTCATGCGCCTGATTTTTCCAGCTCTCTCTCAGCCACGCCGATATCGGAACTCCGAAACCGCGTTTGGGACGGTTCAACACCTCCGGCGTGATGAATTCCGGAAACGCCGCACAAAGAATATATTTGCGCTGTTTGGAATTAAGCTTGTACTGCATCGGCAGCCGGGAGGCAAATTCAACGACCGCTTTATCCAAAAACGGACTGCGCAACTCCAAGGCATTGCTCATAGATGCAATATCCGCCTTGGGAAGAATATCACAGGGCAGGTAAGTACGCAAATCCAATTCTGCAAGTTTTTCAACTTTGTCACGGGCAATCAATTCCCAACTCATCGCCGTAAAACATTCTGATGAATCACACCCCGCAAGCTCCTGCATGGCAGGACCGTACAACTCCTTTTTCAATTGTTCAGGACAGCGGTCAAGCAAATTGAAATACCCGGTTTTTTCCGGATCAGCAAACAATTTCAGCACCCGTCTGATCCTGCCGCTTTTGCTTCTTTCTCCATGATTCGGGAAAAATGATGCTAAAAAATTGAACATGATTTTACGCAGAGATTGAGGCAGGAAATATATTTTTTCCGCATAACGCATCGCTAAATATCTTTCGTAACCGGCAAATATCTCATCTGCACCGTCTCCACACAACGCCACTGTAACCTGTTCTTTGGCAATCTTGCTGAGCAGACACAACGGCAACGCTGATATGTCGGCGAACGGTTCTCCGAATTTGGCAAAAAGCGATTCAACAAAGCCGAAATCATCCGGTTTGACTTCCCGGACATGATGTCGCAAATTTCCGCCGGTTACACTGTTGATGATCTCTGCCGAACGTCTGGCATTGTCTCTTTCATCATAGGAGGCATTGGAAAACGCCGCCGTAAATGCATCACACGGAGCAGGGTACATCAATTTTGCCGTCAAACCGGTGACAATACAGGAATCCACTCCGCCGGACAGAAACGTTCCGATCGGCACATCAGAAACCAACCGTTTTTCCACCGCTTTTTCTACCAGCCGACGCAATTCTGCCGTTGCCGCACTGAACGACAACGTACTGTTTTTTATGGAAAAATCTGCCTGCCAGTAACACCGGATAGAAATCTGATTATTTTCCAAATGCTGTTCCAATATGTGTCCGGGCGGCAATTTCCGGATCTGTTTAAATGCCGTATCCGGTTGCGGAACATACTGCAGTGACAGATAATTGTGCAATGCTTCCTTGTCCAACTGTTTCGGACACGCAGGATGTGCCATCAGTGCGGAAAATTCACTGGCAAAAACCAACGAATCTCCATTCATAAAATAAAACAGCGGTTTTTGTCCAAGACGATCTCTGGCCAGCAGCAATTTCTTTTTAGCTGTATCAAAAACCGCCAACGCAAACATCCCGTCCAGATGTTCAACACATTCACTGCCGTACATCTCATACAAATGTATGATCGTTTCCGTATCCGATTCGGTGACAAAACGATGCCCCAAATCGGTCAATTTTTCGCGAATTGCCTTGAAATTGTAAATTTCTCCGTTGAGAATGACTGCCAAACGTCCGTTTTCGCTGATCATTGGCTGATGTCCGTTTTTCAGGTCGATCACAGCCAGACGGTTGTGACCGAATACCGCATCCCTGCATGAAAATATGCCACTGTCATCAGGGCCGCGATGAGCTTGAGCAGCCATCATTTTTTTTACAATTGCTTCGACAGCTTCACCGTGGGTGTTTACGATTCCGGAAATAGCGCACATATTACTTCTCTTTGGTATCATAAAAATCAGATAATGTTCAGACATTTAAAATACTACAAAAAAATTGTTTTTTCAAGCCGTTTGATACTTGAAATCCCAATTTAAGGCGATATATTCAACCCTGACAGGTAAATCATGCAGGAATGAAAATATGAAAAAAATTATTGAACGGATAACATCTCGTTCTGAGAAAGATACTGAAAAATTTGCTTTTGATCTGGCTCAGCGTCTGCCGCTGGGCAGTATGTTGACTTTGCAGGGAGATCTGGGGGCGGGGAAAACTGTATTCGCCCGGGGCTTTGCCCGGGGGTTGGGAATTACTGAACCGGTTTCCAGTCCGACCTATACTATCGTTCAGGAATATTCCCTGCCGGGGCAGGGGAGGTTGTATCATCTGGATCTCTACCGGATATCGTCAGCTGAATCGGCACTGGCATTCGGTGTCGATGAATTTTTTGATGACAGCAACGCGTTCAAACTGGTAGAATGGGCTGAACGGGCTGAAAATCTTATCCCCGAAAATGCAATTCGCGTTTCGATCCGTCACTTGGGTGAAAATGAACGTGAGATCATTGCTGAAAATTGATTTTACTCCGCCAGATTCATCAGAAATTAAAATGATCTGGTTGCGGATGTGGTGGATTTTTGCAGCATTGCTGCTGCTGCCGACGTGTTTCAGCATGATCGGGCTGCCTGACATTGCGGTCATCATGTTATCCGGAATATGCGGATTAGCAGGATGTATCATGCCCAGAAAGTTGACAGGATTTCATAAAATCCAACCGCATGGAATTGTGTCAATATTGCTGACAGCAGTCGCTATTTTAGTATTGTCAGCATTGGTCACCGGCGCATGGAAAGCTCTTTTGACATGGTGTGAAGTGAAATATCCGGAAAAACAACTTCTGGCGGAAATGATTTCGCTTTTTTCCGGCTGGGAAAGGGCAGGGCTTTTTGTATCGTTATGCATGATCACTCCGGTATTGGAGGAGTTTTTGTTCAGAAGAATGATTTATCCGGTGTGGTATAAACTGCACCCGGAAACCGCTTTTGCTGGAACTGCGGTGTTATTTTCTGTTGTTCATGGATTTCTGCCTGGATTGCCGGGATTGTTTATTCTCGGCTGTGGATTCCAATATCTCTATTTGCGCTACCGGAATTTATCAGCACCGGTGTTGGCTCATGCATTGGTAAACACTATTGCGTTTGCGGTTAATTGTGTCAGATGATAAAAAAACAGCCAAGGGGAAACAAGTGATCGCTTTTAACAAAACATGCAACCAATTGATCATTTACTTTTTGGTCGGATCATTTGCTACCATTATCGAATGGAGCGCATTTTATATCTTTGATTTTTTGTGGAAATGGCACTATGCGGTTGCATTCCCTGCCGCATTTGTAATGTCAACATTTGCGAATTGGTGCTGCGGCAGATATTTACTGTTCAAAAAAGGGCACCCAAAAGGATTATGGTATGAATTATTGTTTATTTATGCTGTAAGTACAGTTGGATTAACTGCCAATATTTTGATTATGTGGATACTTATTGATCATATGGCAGTACATGATATGATTGCAAAAATCATCGCGACCGGGATTGTTTTTCTTGGCAATTTCGCGGTCAGAAAAATATATATTTACAAAATATAATCAACTGCTGAAAAATAAAAAATCCAGTATCGGAGTTGCAAAAAATTTGCCGATACCGGGCATACACCTAAGCTTCAAAAAAGTTTCAGCAATTCATCTGCTGTGTGAACGATGAAATCAGGATTTGCATTTTCCAGTTTTCCGGGGCGTCCATAGCCCCAAGTCACTCCGCAGGTCGACAATGCGTGTTGCTTACCGGACAAAATATCAATTTCAGTATCTCCGACCATCAGCACCTGTGAGGGCAGGGGGGTACAGGATTGGCGGAACGCCAAACCGACCAGATCCGGTTTACTCAACAAATATTCCGGCGAAACTATATCCGGAGTGAACATGCCTGCACAGCAATCCAGCAAGTCAAATTTTTTCAACAGTTTTGATGTCGGTTTCAATCGTTTATTGGTTACAACGTAAATGCGTTTCCCCGAATATGCAAGTTCCTTAAAAGCTTCGATCATACCGGGGTAGGGGCATGCCGAATAGTCATCGGCTTCATCATAGAAATTTTTATATGCCTGCATGATCAAGTTTCGAAACTCATTTGAAACTTCCGGAAACAGCATCAATGCAGTTTCCGGAAGTGATGGCCCCACCCGGAATGTGGTATCGAAATGATCGCATTGCAAGTTTAAACTGGCAATAGCATTTTGCCAAGCCCCGCGTATATCCGGCTCGGTATCAGCAATCGTGCCGTCAAAGTCAAAAAAAACTGTTCGAAAATCACTCATTTTTCTGCCAATTCAAAATCCAATGTTACCACTAAGCGCATGACTTTATTGATTGTCCGGGTATCATAAGTCCCATAGTCGCTGGTATCATTTGAGGCCGGACGGGTGATTTGTATAACTCCCTGACGGGCACGAGTGAGATTACCTAATTTTGCACCGCTTTTTTGAGCGACGGTTTGAGCGCGCTGATACGCGGACTGGGTCGCATAATCAACCAATTCAAGTTTGTACTGCTCCGGATTACTGATGAAATACTCCACCGAATGTATGGAAACATCAATATCGTCTGCAGTCAAAGCATACAGCTGTACTGCAGCATTTTCCAGAATTTTAACTTGTGACGTACGAATCCGGCATTCTCTGGTAAAAGCGTAATGACTGAATTCATCCCGGCTGGATTCCTTATTTCCTTCGCGAACCGTTACGGTTTTGAATATTTTTGCATAATTGACCGATACATTTTCGACCCATTCCGGTTTGATTCCCAATTCTGCAAATTTTTTGTTGAGAATTGCATTGATCCGGTTGATCTCGGCGTATCCGGACTTGATATCCGGAGCATTGCAAGATATGGTACAGGTAAAAGCTCCGACATCAGACGTGATATTTTTCTCAGCAACACCTTTGACCGTAATGATTTTAGAGGTGATATTTTTATTTTGTATTTTTACCGCAAAACGGCTGAGCATTGCAGCAGATACGACCACTCCGCCAGCTAAAATCAACACACATCCCAGTACCAAAACTGAAATTTTTTTAGTATCAATCATACAAATCCCCTCTCTGGCTGTCAAAAGTTATTTATCGCATCAAATGAACCGATATTTACAGTTTTTATCTCCGGAAGAGTCCGGGAACAGAGTTTGGTCAGGACATTGCCGGGACCAAATTCTATCATTGTATCGGCTCCCAATGCTGCCATCGCCCGTACACAACCTTCCCAACGCACGGAACCGGCGACTTGGGAGGCAAGATTTGTCCTCAATTCATCAAGGTTTTGCGCGGGCAGGGCGGTGCAATTGTGGTAGACTGGTATTGCCGGCATACTTATATTTGCAGCGGCAATAACCGGTTTTAAAGCTTCTCCGGCACTTGCCATCAAGCGGGAATGAAATGCTCCGGCTACATTTAGAACAATGACTTTGCGTATACCGGCAGATTTCAACGCTTCAACCGCTGCGGCAAGTTTTTCTTTTTCCCCGGATATAACGATTTGACCGGGACTGTTGTAATTGGCAACATCAATACCGTTTTCAGCACAAACTTTCTGAATAATATCAATATCTCCATTTAATACAGATGCCATGCCGCCATTGGTTTCCCGGCATGCCGCATCCATTAATTTGGCCCGTTGGGCAAGCAGTTGCAAACCGGAAACGAAATCAAATGCACCTCCGGCGTATAAAGCGCCGTATTCGCCAAGACTCAAACCGGCACATGCAACCGCTTGGATATCAGAATATTTTTCTTTAAAAGCGGCGAGGGAGGCACAACTCATTGTATAGATTGCCGGCTGACAATAAACAGTCTGAGTGAGCTTATCATCCGGACCATTAAAAATAACATCGCTCAAAGCATATCCCAATGCTTCATCTGAGCGTTTGAAAACTTCTGCTGCCGCAGGTGAATTTTCAGCAAGATCCCTGCCCATTCCGGCAAATTGTGCGCCTTGTCCGGAGAATACGAAAAATGCTTTCATAACTTTATCCCTTTCTGATATTGTTTCTCAAATCAAATGTCAATGAGAAAATATAAAACCGCTTATGAAAAATTCAATCCGGTTTGCATAAAAACTTTCAAGATTTTTATTTTTGTTGTCAATGTTATTATCAAGTTATTTACAAGTTGTTTGCCATAAATTGTAACTTCTTGAAAATTAAGTTGTTGCAAAAATACAACACGCAACCTCCCCGACTTCAAGCTTAACATAACGTACATTATGCGACATTGCAAAAGTCAGGATTTTCAACTCCTTTTTATTGGCAGAACACTCCGCTGCATATTTTTTTACAAGAGATGTTATGTTTTGCACGGATACAGGTGGAAAAAAGTTAAAAAATGTGCTATCTTATGCCTGTGTATAATATTGATCTCAGGTAGACGTTTTAACATGAAAGAATACGACGTAATTGTAGTTGGTGCCGGCCATGCCGGATGTGAAGCGGCTTTGGCTGCGTCGCGCTTTGGAGCATCGGTAGTGTTGATCACATTTAATATGGATCACATCGCGCAAATGAGTTGCAACCCTGCCATTGGCGGCATTGCCAAAGGTCAGGTCGTCCGGGAAATTGATGCTTTAGGCGGGGCAATGGGGATCGTTTCGGAAGCTGCAGCGATCCAGTTCCGTATGCTCAACCGTACCAAAGGTCCGGCGGTCTGGTCTCCCCGGGCACAGTGTGACAAAGCAGTGTACCGTTCCGGGATGAAACTTTTCCTGGAAAACACCCCCAATGTAGACATTCTTCAATCGGAAGTTACCGGTTTTATATTGGAAAATAATAAAATTTGCGGTATAACTACTAATTTCAGGGATCAAATCCGCGCTAAAGCCGTGGTTTTGACCACCGGAACATCTTTGAATGGTACTCTGCATTACGGTCTGATGAATTTTCCCGGCGGCCGTGCCGGTGATATGGCGTCTTGTGATCTTTCCGCAGCTCTCAGCGGACAGCTCGGCTTGGAAATCGGTCGACTGAAAACCGGTACCCCTCCCCGGGTATTGGACAAAACAATTGATTTTTCCGGCATGCAGCTGCAGCCGTCCGAACCTGAATTTGAAGAATTCAGCTTTTGGAGTATGTCTTTACGTCCGGCAGTCGTCAATGCCAATCGTCGCGACCTGCCCTGTTATATGATTCATTCCACCGATGAAACTGCTGATGTTGTCCGGAAAAATCTGGATAAATCTCCGATGTACAGCGGAGTGATAAAAGGCATCGGGACACGCTATTGTCCATCTTTTGAGGATAAAATCGTGCGCTTCCCGCAACATCCTTATCACCTGTTGTTTTTGGAACCAGAAGGGGCTGACACCGGTGAATATTATATCAATGGGTTTTCGAGCAGTCTTCCCCCGGAAGTGCAAAAGCAGATGATCCGTACCCTGCCCGGCATGAAAAATGCGGTGATTTCGCGTTATGCATATGCAATCGAATATGATTTTATTCCCCCGCATCAAACTGAACGGTGTTTGCGTAATAAACGTTGGCATAACCTGTTTACTGCCGGGCAGATAAACGGAACCAGCGGTTATGAGGAAGCCGCCGGTCAGGGATTGATCGCCGGTATGAATGCAGCACGTTGTGCCGCCGGATTGGAACCAGTATTTCCCGGTCGTGAACAAAGTTATATCGGAGTTATGCTGGATGATTTATCTACTAAAGAAATCGTTGAACCATACCGTTTGTTTACAAGCCGGGCAGAGTACAGATTGACTTTACGTCAGGAAAATGCAGATTTGCGTTTAAGTGAATTGGCACATCAATGGGGAATCCTGCCTGATGAAAAATATCTGGAATTCAAAGCATACCGAAATTTACTTTCTGAAAAATTATCATTCTGCCGCAATAACAAAACCGGCAAACAATTATGGTTTGCCAAGTTGCGGGATTTTGCTCCGGGTTCTCCCCTGCCCCAAACCGGAAGTGCAGCGTCTGAATTGACATTGCCGGATACCCGGATCGGACGCCGGGTGTGGCAGGAATTGCTTATAGAAGCAAAATATGATGGTTATTTGCAGCGTGAATGTGTAGAAATCAACCGGTTGAAGAAATTGGAAGATACTATGATCCCGGATGGATTTGATTATTCAGCCGTACGCGGATTGTGTAATGAATCACGGCAAAAATTGGAAAAAATCCGTCCGGCGACATTGGGACAGGCCGGACGCATCGATGGTGTCACACCTGCAGATGTTGCGTTGCTGCAAGTGGTGTTGAAAAAACAGGAAAACACTTCGCGATGAAATTCAGTGGTGCATGGAAAAAATTTTTTACAGATCCATGGGCAATTGCTGCTCTGACAATAGTAATATTTTTTATTCTGACTGCGCTCACCTTTGATATCTATGCTGCCTGGTGTCAAAAAAATCAATTGCTCCCGACATATATGATATCTTCTACTGACAGCAGTTTTCTCCCCCCCTGCCCCGCACATATTTTAGGAACCGATTATCAGGGACGTGATGTTTTCCTGAGAACACTTGCCGGTTGTTCCAGTGCATTGAAAACAGGTGTTATTTCGGGTTTGATAGCCATAATCATTGGAGTGGCAGCCGGGGTGTGCGCCGGATATTTCGGCGGCAGAACTGATGATATAACTGTGTGGTTTTACAGTACGTTTGCCGCTATGCCGACTTTATTGTTCATATTGGCATTCGCATTGCTGTTCAGCAAGGATTTTCTTTCTCCGGTTCTGGCATCCGGATTCAGGCAAATCGCCGCGATTGTACATGTCGAGCCGGGGATGCTGGGGATATATCTTGCTATCGGTTTAAGCGGTTGGGTTACGTTGTGCCGGGTTATCCGTGGAGAGACAATGAAATTGAAACGGGCTGGATTTGTGGCGGCAGCAAAAATTGCCGGAGTCAGCGATATAAAAATCATTTTTCGTCATATTTTACCCAATGTATTTCATTTGATCATCATATATTTTACTACACTTTTCGCCAGTGCAGTAATGTTGGAGGTCATTGTCAGTTATCTGGGGATGGGGGTGCAAAACGCACCAAGCTGGGGAATAATGATCGCCGATGGTCAAAGCCGCCTGTGGAGCGGCGTTTGGTGGGAAATCACCTCGGCTTCCGGTGCGTTGCTTATATTGGTCCTGGCATTGAATATATTGGGGGATGCCATGCGCGATGCGTTTGATCCTCGCCGATGATCACCGCACTTTGTCAGCAATATTTTTGCCGTAAGACTCTTTCAAAAACAGTGAAAAAATCACCGAAATTGCAATCAAAAGCAATAAAACGCCAAAAACCAGTAAATATGAATTGCGACCATATACACTGACATTGTTGATAACCTGCGGAGCATAACAATCCATCAGACGTCCCAGGATACTGCCAAATACTGCTGTCACCGCGTATGCAAATGAATTATTGATACTCAATACCGTACCAAAACGGTGCTCTTCGTTAGTCTCTTTTACCAGAGCAACAAATATCGGAGATACATTGCCTGCGAAAGCCAACAGCAGCATTCCGGAAACAGATAAAAACGGATGTTTTATATCAAACAATACCGCTGCAAATATCATTAATGCTCCGGCGAGACATCCGAACGATGAAAAATGTAAAAATGGACGTCTGCGATTTCCTGCCATACGACTGAGATTGGCAAGAATAAAACCATTTACGGCAGCAATTATCATGGTTACCGTCAAAACTATTCCTGCGGATTCACTGCTTAAATTGCAAAAATCTTGTAAAAACTTTTTACCGATAATAGATTGCAGTGCAAAATAAGTTCCGAAGTTGATTCCGATCGCGCCCCCGAGAAAAATATTGTGGCGGCGTTTGAAAAACATTCCGTATGAAGATAAACTGAATTTGACTTCATGACATACCGGCGGCAATTTCATTTTGGATACGGTCAGTAAAAATCCGGCATAAACAACAATAGTTGTGATTCCTGCCACCAGCATCATCCGTTCATAACCGAAGTGTTTTACTCCGGCGATAAAAGGCGTCGCTCCGGTTATTGCTCCGGAATAACCGATAATAGTCGCGATCCCGATCCAAAAAGGCAGGGAACTGCCGGTAACTCTTGCGATTTCTTTGACCATGCTCAAGTAGATCGCTGCAGCACCGAGACCGGTCATAAATCGGCTGAAGCACAACAACGTATATGAGCCGGTATACGCTGAAAGCAGCGAACCGACGCAGAACACCAAACCGCCGAAAATAATCACTCTCGTTCCGGAATAACGATCTGCCAGTAATCCTGCCACCAGTTGTCCTGCCGCATAAACACAAAGAAAAATCGCTCCCAACCTGGTTACCGATGACGCATCCAAATTGAATGCCTGTTGTATTTCATCGAAAGTTGCTCCGGGAACCAATACTTTTTGCATGTTGGCAAAATAATAAATCAACGTAACAAAAAACAACATTATCCAACTGAGTATTTTTACTTTTTTTTCAATTTCCATAATAAACCAACTTTCCTGACTTAATGTCTGCGGATCCTTCTGTTATTGCCACGGTTGAATTTGCTGTTGCCGTGTTGTTTTACCGGAGAAGGAGGCAATTTCACATTTTCCACTTCCGGAGGCAGCTGCAGCATCTCTTCGGTCGGCAGAATACTGCTGAAACGGGTTTTTAACTGTTCCTCTATCGGAGACAGATAGTATGCACCGTATTCGCAGAGGAAACTTACCGACACGCCATGGTTCCCTGCCCTGCCGGTTCTGCCGATACGGTGTACGTAGTCTTCCGGTTGCTCAGGTAAGTCGTAATTTATTACCAGAGAAACATTATCCACATGGATCCCGCGCGCCGCAACATCGGTTGCAATCACGATTTTTTCAGTGCCGGAACGGAATTTCTCAAGTATCCGGATCCGTTTGTCCTGAGAAATATCCCCGGATAGCAGAGGCACGGAAAAACCGTAACGTGCCAAGTCATATTGCAATTTCAGATTTACATCTTTGCGGTTGCCGAAAATCAATACCCGTTCATATTCCATCGTACGGAGCAAGTAGAGCAGCAGAGCAAGTTTTTCTTCTCTCAACACCGAATAAAAGGTTTGTTCGATATTATCACTGACCAGTTTTTCCGGTTCACTTTCAATAACTACCGGATCAGCAAGCCAACCGGAAGCGAGATGTAAAATTTTCTCATCCAGCGTTGCACTGAACAACAACGTCTGGCGCACTCCTTTGGCAGGCATTTGCGAAACAATACGTTTTACATCCGGAATAAATCCCATATCCAACATCCGGTCAGCTTCATCAATGACCAGTATTTCAACCTCGCGCAGATTGAGAGCCTGAGATCGTGAAAAATCAATAACACGCCCGGGAGTACCGATCAAAACATCCACCGTTCCGGCAAGAGAGCGACGCTGCTGTTCATGATTCATTCCGCCAAATACCAACGCGATATTCAATCCGGTAAATACGCCTAATTCTCCGGCATCTTTGTGGATTTGGATAGCTAATTCCCGGGTGGGAGCAAGCACCACCATTCGCGGAGTACCGTTTTTGCGTATTTCCAACGGTGAATTCAACAACCGGGTAAAAGATGCCAACAGAAACGCAGCAGTTTTTCCGGTGCCGGTCTGTGCCTTGCCTGCCAGATCACGGTTTTCCAGTAATGCCGGCAATGTCATTTGTTGAATCGGGGTGCAATACTTGAATCCTGAATGTTGAATGCCGAATTGCACCGATTCGGCTAATGGCAGATCCAGAAAACGTAATTTTCCTTCTTCTGCCGGGACATCTGCAAGTTTTTCAGGATGTTCCGGTACGTGTGTTGAAACAAATGATTTGGGTGAATGAGCTTCACTTCGTTCAGTAGAGGATTTTTTATTGCGTCTGCCGTTTTTTTTCTCTACAGGAGCTGATGTACTCTTGGAGGAGTTTTGATGAACAGTTTTATATTTTTTACTGTTCTTATGCTTTTGATTTTTTTTGCATTTTTGAGCAGCAACCAAATCTGTTTGAAACAGAACATGAAAAAGTTTTTTGATAAGTTTATTAAACACGGCAATACTTCTTTATTTATTTTAATGATTCAATATATTTCTCAAACGGGGCATTAATTTGCTGCGCAGTTCCGGACATCGCATGGCAAACTCTACATTTGCGGCAATAAAACCATCCGGCGTTCCCAAATCAAAACGCTTTCCGGAGACCTGACACCCGAAAACATTCTCTGTTTTCAATAATAATCTGATTGCATCCGTCAGTTGGATTTCATTGTGCAATCCACAGGTTGTTTTCTGCAGTGCAGAAAATATTCCGGGAGTAAATAAATATCTGGATGCCACGGCCAGATCACCGGGGGCATCTTCTGGTGATGGCTTCTCCATCAGATCATGCAATTTGAATATATTACCGGCAAGCAGTTCGGCATCTGCGATTCCATAGCTGGAGACTTTCTCGGCATCCACCTGCTCAAGTGCAATCACAGAACTACCGTATTTTTCGTAAACATCTATCAATTGTCCGGTGACCGGACGTGCTGCGGATGAATCCAGTACCGTATCTCCCAGCAATACCGCCACCGGTTCTCCCGCTGCGAAATTTTCAGCCAAACGAATCGCACCGCCCAAACCGTTTAATTGCGGTTGATAAATGTATTCTATCCGGGCAGGAGAATTGGATGCACGAACTGCGGATAAAATTTTATCTTTACCTGATTCAAGCAATCTCATTTCCAGCTCCGGAGCTGATTCAAAGTGGCGTATGACGGCTTCCTTGCCGGAACTGATGATGATCATAATATCTTCAATTCCGGATGAGACGGCTTCTTCCACCACATACTGCAATACCGGTTTATCCACCAGTGGGGTCAATTCCTTGGGAACAGCCTTGGTAAACGGCAGCATTCTGGTACCGAATCCGGCAGCGGGAATAATGGCTTTGGTCACCTTTTTTTTCATGCTTGCACCATTTCCCGGACTATTTGCGGTTTAATTACTTCGATTTGAAATTTTTTCAGTTCATTCCGCAGCTCAGCAAACATATTCTCATCATCGTAAGACCCGATGATCGCACCACCAGAACCGGTGAATTTGGCAGATGCTCCCATTTTTCTTGCCAACTGCACCATCTGTAAATTTTTTTCACTGATGCTTCCGGCACAAACTTCATAACGCAAATCAAAATTACGATTTATCAAAGATGGTATTTTTGCATGGTCATGTTTTTGCAGAGCTTCTTTCATTTTTACCGTCAATTCACTCCACTCCTGCATGGCATCCAATACTCGCGGTACACCGCTATTGTAATCATCTCTCAGACGGGAGTGCAATATTTCGGACCCTTCTGCCAAATCTGTACGATAGGCGACGAAAAGATTCAAGTCATCCGGAATGTCAACGGCCTCATATATCCCGTAATTATATTTTTCCATGTGATTGCGCTCAAAATCCATGTATACCGGGTGATTATAAGTTTGTGCGACCCGATCCTGCAATCCAGCCGGAATACTCAATTCATCACGTTCCACCGCTAAAACCATATTGGCAAACTCCGGCAATGGAAACGATACTTCGTAAAATTGACATATTGCCCGCAGTGCAGCTGTAATAATTGCCGATGAACCAGCCAATCCCAGCCGGTTGGGAATATCGCTGTCATACCGGATGGTAAAGTTGCGTCTCGGTAAAGAAATACCTTTTTTTATGCAGCAAAGATAAAACTGTCGGGCAGTCGCTTTCATCAGGCGGATACCGCCGTAATAGCCGCGTTTGCCGACTTCTGAACATAATGTTTCCAAATCTGCAAAAACATTTGTATCACGCACGGCCGGAAGTATGGTCAATTCAGGAGTTTCATACAGCTGTACTGATGCGCGGTAATTGTTGAAAACAAACGCGATCGTTTTTCCGAAATATCCATCGGATGGATTTCCGATCAATGCTGCTCTTGGATATGCAGTTGCATTTATAATCATCAAGATTCTCCTGAAAACACATACATCAAAATAATATAGCACAAAAACGCGTTTTTTGCAATTATTCAGGTAAATAATCCAACCATTGTCAACGCCATGATAATGCCTGTTGCCAGTATTGAACCGGCCACCCAGTATGCACCATGATCATCACGGGAAGCGTTTTCTGAATTTGCAGACACACCTCTTGAAACAAACGAATTCCAGCGGCCGCTGGAGGAAAAATATGCCAATCGTATTTCTGTCAACTCCCCCGTATACAAATTCTGTTGGGTTTTTCGCAAAACTTCAGAGAATTTTTCAAGTTCAAGCATTTTTTGCTGAAGCAGCATTTTTTCGCTCTCCAACTCGGCAATATCGTGGAGTACCCTGCCCTCAAGGTCGCGCCACTCCCGGTCAAATGCACTGTTCCCGGAAGAAGCATTTAAGGTCGGTAAAACTTTTTTTGCTGCGGACTCATTTTGTACTGTGCCGGCAGCAGAGATATCAACCGCGGAAACTTTATTTTCTTCGGAGACTGGTTTTGCTTCCGGAGCATTGTTTTTAGTTTCAGCTGCGGCGTTGCGGGCGGCTTTTTCCTGATGATAACTGGTGTAACTGTCGCGCAACTGTGCCCGCATATCGACCAGACGATCGCTGATAAAATCTTTTCGGGACATATAAAAATCCTCTGATGACATAATCGTTTAATTCTTTCATTTAATATAGCTCAAAAAAGGTCACAAATCAAACTTGAAAAAACGGTGTTTCAATAGTATTTTATCTTTCATTATGTTAAAATATATTATTCGCCGTATTTTTTATTCAATCTGGGTAATTTTAGGAGTGCTGCTGCTGACGTTTGCACTCTTCAATCTTGCGTCCGGAGACCCGGCCGGTGCGGTGCTGGGAAAAAACGCTGCTCCGGAAGAAATCGAAGCATTCCGGCGGCAATTAGGCAGCGATCTGCCGATGTTTTTCGGATATCATTGTCGAACTGCAGCATTTGGAAATCTACAAAAATCTTCAGATCGATGGTATGCCAAACGGCTTTTTCCAGCCCGTGATATCGTTGCACAGATCACTTATGCTGACGGCAGTAAAAAGGAAATACCAATTGCAGATGATGCCGTTATTTTCGAATTACCGCTGCAGCAATCTGTTTGTCCGGTTCAGGAATGTCAATTTTTCCGGCGTCAGAGGTCACCATGGAATTCCCAATTTTTCCGGGCTGTCACTGAATTGGTCACATTCAAGGGTGAATTTCCGTTTGTGAGTTTTTTCAACTTTGGTGAAACGCTGAATACCCGGGAAGCAGTTACAGATGTTTTGAAACGCGGCATATGGCCTTCATTATGTTTGATGCTGCCGATATTCACGGGAGAATTGCTTGCCGGAATATTTCTTGCTCTGATAGCCACTGCATTTGCCGGTAAAGTTGTTGACAGATTGCTGTTGTTGCTGGCGGTCATCACCATGAGCATGAGTTATTTGGTGACGATCATCTTCGGGCAGTGGTTTTTGGGCTACTATTGGGAACTTTTCCCGGTATGGGGATATGGCGGAGTCAAATATTTTGTATTACCGGTATGCATCGGTATAATTTGCGGATTCGGCAGTAATCTGCGTTTTTTCCGCACTGTATATGCCGATGAACTGCAAAAAGAATATTTGCGTACTGCATTGGCAAAGGGGGTTGCTCCAGTTGCGGTTTACAGTCGTCATTTGCTGCGTAATGCAATGATCCAGATCATCACCAAAGCTGGAGCAGGTTTACCATTTCTTTTTACCGGCAGTTTACTTTTGGAGTCCTTTTTCGGGATTCCCGGTTTGGGTTTTGCCGGCATGGAAGCTCTGATGAATTCAGACATTCAGTTATTGAAGGCACTGGTTTTGCTCAGTGCAGTACTTTTTGTAATCATGAATTTATTGACGGATATAGCGTATGCGTGGGCTGATCCGCGGATAAAATTGGAGTAAATAAAAAATGACAAATAAAATGGAATTACTTTCTCCTGCCGGCAGTCCGGCGTGTGCTTTAGCTGCTTTTGATGCCGGAGCAGATGCGGTATATGCGGGGTTGAGTAAATTCAATGCCCGGGAGCGGGGAGAGAATTTTTCAGCGGATATGATGAAAAAAGTGGTGGATTATGCCCATAAACATAATAAATGTGTTTATATCACTTTGAATACATTGCTGAAAGAATCTGAATTGCCGGAATTATTGGAAACGTTGGATACCATTGATGAAATCGCTCCGGATGGGGTATTGATCCAGGATCTCGGAGTATTGCGTATCGCCAGAGAGTATTTTCCGGATTTGATTCTGCATGGTTCCACTCAAATGGGATTTCACAACTCTGCCGGTTTGGCTGTTGCCAAACAGCTTGGACTGAAACGGGTGGTGCTGGAGCGGCAAATCACGATGGATGAATTGGCGGCGATCCGGAAAAAAACTGATTTGGAACTGGAAGTTTTTGTGCATGGTTCGCTGTGTTGTTCGCTCTCCGGAGCATGCTTGTTTTCATCATATCTGGGCGGGTGGAGCGGCAACCGCGGTAAATGTAAACAACCTTGCCGCCGCCGTTATTTCAGCAAAAACGGTAATGGATTTTTCTTTTCACCGCAAGATTTGTCAGCATTGGAGTTATTGCCGCAATTGGCAAAAATCGGGGTGCAATCACTGAAAATCGAAGGTCGTTTGCGGCAGCCTGATTATGTACTTAATACGGTATCCGCCTACCGGATGATGCTTGATGCCAAACCGGAAGAGTTTGCAGAAAAACTGCCGGAAGCCCGCAATTTGCTCTCAAAAAGCTGTGGCCGCCGTTGGTCTCATGGCTTCTATACTGCTCAATCCGCCAAAGATTTGATCAAATCCGATGCGGTCGGAGCTGCCGGGTTGCGGGTCGGCACTGTCGAAGCCGCTCGGGATAACGGATTTGGTTTTACAGCTGCCAAACGGGTGCATCTGGGGGATCGATTGCGGATCCAGCCTCAAAGCGGAGATGACGGAGTGGCTTTGACCGTGACCAAAATGTTCGTGGAAAACAATCCGGCAAAATATGTTCAGATCGGCAAAAGAGTTTTTATATGTTGTGACAAGCCGGTCACACCGGGAGGAATTGTTTTCAAAATCGGTGAAAGTTTTCCGGATTATTCCAAAAGATTGGAAAATTTACCGGCACGCAAAAAACAACTGCAATTACAATTAACCGTAAATCAAAATAATTTGACCGTCCGTACTCTGAATGCCCCCTGCCCGGAATTCAATGCGGTATTGGATTTGGCACCGGCAGAAAAACATCCGCTTGACAGCGATAAACTGCTTGCTGTTTTTGCAGAGACCGATTCTCCTGATATCGCTCTTGATATTCACAGCCGTGCTGAAATAACAGGAAACTGGTTTGTCCCGGCAGCAGAGTTAAAACAATTGCGCCGGAATTTTTACACGCACTTGCACGCAAACATAACTCCGGCGCAGATCATCGACAGCAGAATATCTCCGCTGGATAAATTCCGGCAGGATTATTTGGCAATGCCCAGTTTGCCGGTTTCAGAAGAGCGTTTGCGTGAAACCGTGGCGATGAAACCTAATGGAGCAGAACCAGCCAACCGTGGAGCAATTCGGGCAGATAATATTTTTGATATCAACAAATTGACGGATGAAGCGGTTTTACCGGAGTTTTGCCCGGAAAATAAGCTGCCGGCATTGAAAAAGGCGGTTGATAATGCTCTGTCCGCCGGAATCAAACGCTTCCGGATAACGTCTTTGTATGCCCTGGACTTTTTCAGATCTCACAATGATGCTGATTTGGTTTTATCTGTATCGGCTCCGCTTCCGGTTGCCAACAGTTTGGCAGCAGCGGAATTACATAGTCTCGGAATACAAAAAGTCATGGCACATATTGAGATGAACAAGCAGGATATATTGGATCTGCGTCAAAAATCTCCGGTTGCAGTTGAGTGTTTCCGACTGGGGCGTCCTTCCTTGCTGACCGGACGGGCAAAAATTCCGTTTACCGGAGAATTTGCGGATGCCAGGGGCAACAAATTTGAATTGCGCTATGACCGTTTAAGCGGTTTGTCCCGGATATTCCCGGTCAAAGTGATGTCCATACCGCATTTGCCCGGTATTTATGATTTTTATGACTTGCGAAATGCCAATTGGAAAAACAGCGATACAGAAACGTTCAATTTTGAACAGGAGTGGCTGTAAAAAAACACCCGCACTTGAAACAAATCAGGTGCGGGTGCAATTTTTTATTTTACTTTGTTCAGTACTCTTTTAGTACAGAGCTTTTCAAAATAAAAACGGTAACCCTGGC
This sequence comes from Lentisphaeria bacterium, assembly GCA_017504435.1. Taxonomy (GTDB): domain Bacteria; phylum Verrucomicrobiota; class Lentisphaeria; order Victivallales; family Victivallaceae; genus UBA1784. The sequence continues at coordinate 18,375 of JAFVRD010000020.1, forward strand.
AACTTGAAATTTTCCCGTTCCTTTTCATCATAAAATACTTTCATCAGAAACAATCCATTCGGTGGTGCAGTTTCCGGAGCCTGAGTCCGGTCTTTTGCTTCCAGTATCCGGGTGACATCCTCCGGAGTCATCACCCCTGCCCCGACAGCCTCGATCATTCCCATCAAACAGCGGATCATTTTATATAAAAATCCGTTGCCGACAAAAGTAATACAGCAGAAATTACCGAATTCTTCCACATCGATACGGTAAATCGTCCGGACCGCATCATCAATTTCCTTGCGTTCCACTACAAAACTGGAATAGTCATGGGTTCCGGTCAATCGTGTTGCTGCCTGCCGGATCAAATCAACATTCTGTTTGCGCCACGGATGCCAGGCATATCTGCCGACAAACGGTGAATCTTCGCCGAAATTAAGCACATAAGTGTATGCTTTGCCGCAAGTATCATACCGGGCGTGAAATGTCAACGGTACTTCCCTGATTGTATGAATTTTTATATCCGGAGGCAAACGGCGGTTAAGAGCCTTGAATAATCTTTCCATTGTGATCGCCGGTTGTTCCGGAGCCAGAAATGTTGCTGCAAAATTCTGAGCATGGACTCCGGCATCGGTTCTGCTGCTGCCGATCAGATGAATGGGCTGCTTGTCATAAAGTTTGGTCAAATGTTCCTGAATGACCTGTTGCACAGCCAGACAGTGCGGCTGGATTTGCCAACCGCTGTAATTGCCGCCGTCATAAGCGATTTCCAGAAGATAACGTTTTACCGGAATATAAGGTGTCGGTTCGATTCCCATGGTCGGTCTCAATTTTTCAACTTAAATGAAGCGAATTGTTCAACGGTCTCCATAAATGTGACCGTCGGAACATTGCTGAATTCATCAACTTCCTCATGGGTTCCATCCGTCCGGAAGTACATATCTTCTTCGCCTTCAAACATCTCCAGTTTGCGAAATTCGCCATTTTTTCCATCTGATGAGGTCGTTAAAACATAAACACCCTCATCCGGAAAATTCTGCACCAGATCATCTTTATTGATGATATCCATAACCGCCTCGTTTTCAGAGGCGAAATAGACCTGAGCCCGTTCCATGATGCCGTCTTTGATATCAATCCCGGTGATAATGACTGCTCCGGCTTCCAATAACTCAACGGCCTTGCCTGACAATAAACTTTTTTTCATCTTATAATATTTCCTGTGCTATATCATTCCAATACAAAAGTCCGGTCCCGGATAATTTAATCCGTTCCGGAGAAATATTCAATGCTCCCGGATATATTTTTTGCAATTTTTCTGCCATACCCAGACGATTTTCCCACAAGTCCGCGCCCGGGATGCGCTCCCACATTTCCTTATGCCATCCGGCCACAGTCCGTAAATTGACTGCAAATATCTCATTGAGTCGTTCCGTCCATGGGATGACATCGGTTTCTGGAGCAGCATTTTGCAACCACAACTCAAGTGAAGCCGGCTCAATATGTCTGACCTTCCCGTCAAAATCAGCTGCCGATGGCCCGAATCCGTAAAGTTTCTGCCCCTGCCAGACATTCAAATTGTGGCGGCATTCACAACCGGGATGGGCATAATTGGATATTTCATAACGTTCAATGTTATATTCCCGGAGAATACGTTCTGCCATATCAAACATTACCGCCTCCTGTTCATCATCTTCAGCAAAGGCATCGCCCATTACGGCGTCATGTTCCGGCGTAAGTGAATAGCAGGATATATGATCTGCCCCGCAAGATGCTGCCGTACGCAAATCACGTTCCCACATTCCGGTATTTTGTCCGGGCAGGGAATAGATCAAATCAACGTTCCAATGCGGAAATTCTGCTGTCTGAATCAAATCCAGTGCATTTTTTAACGCCGCTTCACTGCATTGTCTGCCGATATTTGAACGCAGCTGTACATCAAAACTTTGTATTCCAATGCTGATTCTGGTAAAATAACGGCGCAATAAATCAACTTTTTCCGGAGTTAGTGTTTCAGGATTGGCTTCTATTGAACGTTCTGCACCTGGAGAAAACTTCAAACTGTGCTGCAAAATATCTAAAAATTGCTGCATTTCCGGCAAATCAAACGCAGATGGAGTCCCTCCCCCGACATATAATGTGTCAAATATCGGCAATGCTGCGGATTTTAATTGTTTATCCAGATGATCAAGGTATTGCCTGTGGATTTCCCGATCATGACATACTTCTGAAAAAAAAGCACAGTACCCGCATTTTGAGAGACAAAATGGAACATGTATATAGCAATTCATGCAAAAACGTCAGTTTCCTAAATATTCCAATGCCAATTGGACGGTATATTTTATGCCGTTGCGGATTATTTCATCAGGAGGCAGAAATTTCCTGTTGTGCAAAGGCGGCTGAGTTTCCCCTGCCCCCAGACGGACAAAAACACCATCCGGTGAACTGAGCAGAAAACAGGAAAAATCTTCTGAACTCATCGCTGATTCGGTAAGATTGAAAATCTGAATACCGCAATCAGCTGCCACTTTTTGAGCTAATTTGACGCCTGATACTGGATTAACAGTTGCCGGATATTCCCCGTTGGTCTTTACTTCGCATGACACCTTATACAATGTTGCAACTGCACTGCAGACATCTTTGACGATCGTCAGTAATTCCGCAGCGGTTTCATCATCCAAAGCCCGCAATGTGCCGGCAAAAAAACAATCATTCGGAATAACATTATCAGCATTCCCGCCCGAAAAACGGCATACACTGACAACCGCAGGACGCTGGGTGTTGATTCTGTTTCCGACAACATTCTGTAATTCGGTCAACGCAACGGCTGCCGCCGACAGCGGATTACGGGACAAATGCGGCATACTGCCGTGACCGCCTTTGCCGTAAAATGTCACCTCAAAATGCAGACAGCTGCTTGCCATTGCTCCGTTTTTCACTCCGATACATCCGACCGGCAAGCCCGGTTCACAATGCAGTGCCGCAACAAAATCCGGAGCTGGAGAGGTCAACGCTCCGGCGGCGATAAGATCTTTTGCCATCGCCAACCCCTCTTCACCGGGTTGAAAAACCAGCCGGATCGAGCCGGAAAAATCCTTGCGCCGGTCAGACAATTCCAGCGCAGCTCCATATAATATCGCCGAATGAACATCATGACCGCAGGCATGCATTTTGCCGGGATGTTCAGATGCGAATGCCGCGCCGGTAGCTTCGGTTACTGCCAAAGCATCTATATCTGCCCGCAGCGTTATATTTTTTCCCGGCGCATTTCCGTCAATGAATGCCACCGTATCTGTTTGCAAATACGGCGGCAAAACCCTGATCCCGGGAATCGCCGTCAGTACTTCCCGGATTGCCGCACAAGTTTTTTTCTCCTGTCCGGCAAGTTCAGGGATCCGATGCAGACAGTGACGCAGCTCAACTGCTTTGTCAAATGCTCTACTCATATAATTTCGCCGTTCCGGAACACAATACGACCATCGACCACAGTCATAGTGACAGCACCTTTTACCTTGCGGCCGTCAAACGGGGTATTACGGGATTTGGATTTGAAATTATTTTTATTGATGACATATTCCAAGTCTGTATCCAAAATCGTAAAATCCGCCGGATTGCCGCAGGCAAGTGAATAATTTTTCATGCCCAGAACTTCAGCAGGACCGGTGGTCAGTTTTGCGATCAACTGGGAAAGAGTTATCACTCCGGATACGACTAATTCCGTATGGCAAACTGCAAATGCGGTTTCCAAACCGATGATCCCGAAAGGTGCATGGTCAAATTCGACCAGTTTCGCAGTTGCCGTGTGCGGCGCATGATCTGTAGCGATCACAGTGATCGTACCATCTGCAACCCCGCGGATCAATGCCTGCCGGTCACTTTCTGAACGCAGCGGCGGATTCATTTTGTAATTGGTGTCAAATGTTTTAACACATTCATCCGTCAAGGTCAGGTGATGCGGTGTAGCTTCTCCGGTGACCGGAATTCCGGCAGCCCGGGCGCGACGGATCATTTCAACACTTTCGGCAGTGCTGACGTGCTGCATGTGGATTTTCCAATTTATTTGTCTGGCAAAAAGAATATTGCGGGCAATGATAAGTTCTTCAGATGCTCCGGCGATACCATTCATTCCCAGCAATACCGACCATTTGCCTTCATTCATCACGCCTCCGGCTGCCAGCGTGACTTCTTCGCAATGATCCAGAATCGGCAAATCAAAACTTTTGGCGTATTCAACCACATGCCGCATCAAGGCGTGATCCTGAATGCATTTGCCATCATCACTGACCGCTACAACTCCGGCAGCTTTGAGTGAACCGATACCAGCCATCTCTTCACCTTTACCGCCCTTGCTCATATTGCCGCAAGGCAGCACTTTGACCACTGCTTCTTTTTCTGCAGTACGGCGAAGGAGTTCTATCGCACCGGCAGTGTCTGCCGCCGGATTAGTGTTGGGCATGGCAACGATACTGGTAAATCCACCGGCAGCTGCTGCCTTTGAACCGCTGGCAATCGTTTCAGCGGTGGTATTTCCCGGCTGACGCAAATGCACATGAATATCAATGAATCCCGGGCAGAGGACTTTGCCGCCCACATCTATAATCTCCGGAGTTTCCAGACTTTCCGGCGCAACGATTTTTCCTTCGGAAACGCCAATGCTCCCCAATTCATCTATATTACGTGCCGGATCAATAATCCGGGCATTCTTAAACAAATATTCTTTCATTTACGGCACCCCGCTACTAAAAACAACACTGCCATACGCACCGCCAAACCATTGGTGACCTGTTCCAAAATGACTGAATTTTCACCGTCAGCCACTTCACCTGCCAATTCGACATCCCGGTTGATCGGCCCCGGATGCATGATCAAGGCCTCCGGTTTCATATCCTGCAAAGTCGCAGATTTGATGCCGAACCAGGAGGAGTATTCTCCGATGCTGGGAAAGAATCCGCTATTCTGACGTTCATGCTGAATTCTGAGCATATTTACCACATCAGCATCTTTGACTGCATCTTTCAGATTGTGACAGACCCGTACCCCGAGCTCTTCAAATTCCCGGGGAACCAGAGTCGACGGACCGGCAACAGTCACATTCGCCCCCAGTTTCAACAATCCCCAAATGTTGCTGCGTGCAACCCGGCTGTGCAGGATATCACCGATAATAGAGACATTCAACCCTTTGAATCCCCCCAGTTTTTCACGGATAGTAAATAAATCAAGCAACGCCTGAGTCGGGTGTTCATGGGCACCGTCACCGGCATTGACCACACCGCATTTCAAGCGGTCGGCAATAAAGTTCTGTGCTCCGGGAGCAGAATGACGCATTACGACCAGATCAACTTGTAATGCTTCAATATTTTTTACTGTGTCAAGCAATGTTTCGCCTTTCAACAAACTGCTTGCCTGAGCCTGCATATTGACAATGTCGGCACTGAGCCGCTGTTCGGCAAGCTCGAAAGACACCCGGGTGCGGGTACTCGGCTCGACAAAGAAATTTACCACGGTCATTCCCCGCAATGCCGGAACTTTTTTCACCCGGCGCTCGGAAACTTTTTTGAATTCAGCGGCAGTATCAAGAATAAAAATGATCTCTTCTGCACTCAAATCATAAAGTCCAAGCAAATCTTTTCTTTTCCACTGGATCATGATTTCACTCTTTATATTAATTGTTCTTGTGCCAATTTACATCAAAAATACCGGCCGGAGAAATTTCATCTGCCTCAAATTTTACCACCACTTTCCGTTCCGGCGGCAGTGATACTTTGAATGCGGTAAAATCAGCCCGGATCGGGAATTCAGGTTCTCCTCGGTCAACCAGCACCGCCAGACGGATCAATCCGGGGCGTCCGTAATCGGTCAGTGCATCCAGTGCTGCCCGGATCGTTCTGCCGCTGGACAACACATCATCGACCAGAATTATCTCCCGGTCATTAACATCAAAAGGAATGATGGTTTCGTGTATCCGCGGCAGCATATTCCTTGTCCCGATATCATCCCGGTACATCGTAATATCCAGTTGTCCGAAATCCGGAGTTTTACCGCAGGCAGACAGTTCTTCACAGAGCATTTGTGCCAGCGGCACCCCCATTTGATGAATGCCCACCAGCGCGAAACCATTCCCGGAAACAGAGAAATGGCGTCCGATTTGCTCTGCAAGCAACCGGACGCCCTGTTTTGTCTGTTCCGCATCATAAAGTTGTGCGTATGAATTCATTTGTCAATAACTCCAACGTTAATGTCTTTTGCATAATATACCGTTAAACAAGCTCCGGTGCAAGGAGATTTTTTAATTTTTTATCGTTGTTTTTTTCTTTTGTGCAGCATGCCGCAATACCGGAAACAATCACAATCTGCCATCAGTAACTTCTTTCGGCAAAAAACCTTTTATATCGTATACGATGCTCCCTGCCCCGGCAAGCAGCTGCCGGACGTTGAGCGAGGAAAATTCCCGGTGCGGCACCGCTAAAACCACGGCATCAAATTTCATATCCGGCAGATCTTTTTCAGAATTCAAACCATATACTTTCTGAACCTCTCCGGGGTCTGCCCAAGGATCATAAATCATCACCTTGCAACCGAATTCATGCAATCCGACGGCGACATCCACCGCCTTGCTGTTGCGGATATCCGGACAGTTTTCCTTGAACGTGATCCCCAATTGCAAAATCTTTGCTCCTTTGACCGGATGTTCTTTGCGGATAAGCAATTTCACAACTTCTGAAGCGACATATTTGCCCATACCGTCGTTGATACGCCTGCCGGCGAGAATAACTTCCGGCAAATACCCCAATGATTGCGCTTTGTGAGTCAGATAATAAGGATCAACACCGATGCAATGTCCACCGACCAATCCCGGAGTGAATTTTAAAAAGTTCCATTTAGTTCCGGCTGCGGCAAGCACCTCTTGAGTGTCGATTCCGATAAGATGAAATATTTTGGCAAGCTCATTGACAAAAGCGATATTCAAATCGCGTTGACTGTTTTCGATGACTTTTGCGGCTTCGGCAACTTTTATAGAACTGGCACGGTAAGTTCCATTGACCAATATTGAGTTATACAATGCATCGACAGCTTCTGCGGCTTGCGGTGTTGAGCCGGATGTTATTTTCAATATTTTGGTCAGCGTATGCTCTTTATCACCCGGATTGATCCGTTCCGGTGAATATCCGCAGAAAAAGTCTTTATTGTATTGCAATTTGCTGAACTTTTCCAAAACCGGTACGCACTCTTCCTCGGTACAACCGGGAAAAACCGTACTTTCGTAAATAACGATCGCTCCGGGTTTCATCACCTTGCCGACGGTTTCACTGGCACGGTACAAAGGCTGAAGATCCGGTCTATTGTATTTATCCACCGGAGTCGGCACCGTGACAATGAAAACATCCCGGTCCGTCAACTTTGCAACATCAGATGTAAATTGCAGCCGGCTTGCCGCTGCCAATTCGCCGGAAGTCGTTTCCAAAGTGGAATCAACTCCGGAACGCAGTTCCTGCAACCGGGATTCTTTCACATCAAACCCTATGGTATCAAATTTTTTGCCGAATTCTATCGCCAACGGCAATCCCACATATCCCATGCCGATAATGGCAATTTTTAATGAGCAGTTTTGTATTTTTTCAAGCATAACGATTCTTTTTTTACAATTTACAACAAAGCAGCATAACATTCAGCGATACGCTTCCAAGTATATCTCCGGTCAGCGATTTCTTTCATTGCAGCAGCTATCGCCGGCAAATCAACTTTATCAGCATCGGCAATTATCCGGTGCAATTCATCTGCACTGGAAAAATACAAAGCCTTGTTTTCTGTGGTTTCCCGGTTAAAATTTACATCAAATGCCGCAATCGGCAATCCCAGATACATTGCTTCCACCAGAGATGGATTGGTGCCGCCGCATGAATGACCATGCACATATAAACTGCAGTTTGCCCGCAATTTATCCAGTTCTTTTTTATCATATATCGGAGCGAGCAAGGTAATACCATCGACCTGATTGAAACGATCAAAGAGAGATTGTCCATAGTCACTCTGCTGCCAGTTGCCAACCATTATCAAAGGCATCTGCAAATTGCTTTGAAAAGCTTCCAATATAACATGAATATTGTTTTCAGGTTCAATGCGGCAAACCCCGAACGCATATTTTGCACTCATTATTTTGCCTCCAGCTTCTTATTGTCCGCGCCGTATTCTATTAACTCGCAATGTTTGCCGTAAGTTGCTTTAACATAATCGGTAATAACTTGGTTATCCCCGATGACCACATCAGAATATTTAACGGCACACTTTTCGGAAAAACGCAAAAACCAGCGGGCAAATCCTGACCATTTGGCGCGTTTCCATTCAATGCCGTCAATATTTACAACAATTTTTTTACGACAGCCGAACAACCGCAAAAACGGCAGCAAAGTACAACCGCTTACACCGAGAATCAGCAAAGAATCCGCGTATGTTATTGCATTAAAAATACTCAGCATGTCATACAATATGCTCTGAATTCCATTCGCTTTCAGCGGTAAATATTTCAAGCGGATATTCTGAATTTTTTCCGGATGCGTTTTGAATGCTGATTTTGAACAATACACCGTTATTTCAAAACGTTCCTGCAATTGTATTGCCAATTGTTCTGTCAGAGTTTCAAAGCCTCCGTAATTGGCAGGTATACCCACCGAACCTATTATTGCTGTTTTTTTCATGTTATCAACATTGATATAAATCAATTATTTCGTTCGCATGTTCTTCCATTGTTTTCAACGGTGCTGCCGCACATATCGCTGCATTTTGCTGAAACAAAATTTCCGGATCACTGAAGAAATCTTTTAATTTCATGGCTAATCCGTCTTTGCCGTGAAATACCATTTTTTCATCGACCAATATTTTGGCACCAACGGTGTCGGAACACAACACCGGTGTTCCGCACGATAGTGCTTCTGCCACGACAAAGCCAAATGTTTCAAACCATATTGACGGTACGATCAGCAAATCATAGGATGTCAATATTTTTTTAAGTTCTTCCTGGGAATACAATCCCCTGCACCAAACATTTTCCTGTTTAATATGGTTTTCATTACCCCATATATCCAGCTGCCATTCAGCAAATCCATCCTGATACAGTCCGGATAACACATCCAACAGCATCGGCAAGCCTTTATAACTTGCCGCAGATCCGGAAAACATAATGCGTATTTTTTCCGGAACCGTCTGTTTTTTCACTCTCTCATCCCGGATACCGGCATGGGAGAGTGGCACAACCCGGGTGGTTATACCGGAAACCAGACGATTGTATACTCCGGCAGTAACATCGCTGTTGCAGTGTATAATATCACACATTTTCAGCAAATTGCAATAGTATTCTTTTACAGCTTTATAATTTTTTACTGAAAAATTTCCCGATGGAACATTTTTTTGCCGTTTCAACAACTTTACTGCCGGACGCAATATTTTTTTTATTTTCAGCAAACAGGGATTATTTCTCAATGCCAATTCTCCGGCAGACGGGGCATTACAATTGCAACGGGAACATTTTTCATCAGATGCTTCACAGCACAATTGCCCGTCAAAGTCAATAAAATTAACTTTCGGACACAAACCAAAATAATCGTGAGTTGTGAATACGATTTTTACGTTGCGTTTCTTTAATTCGATCAAGAGTTCTTTCGGAAACCCCATCCATGTATGTATATGAAACACATCCGGATGGACCTCGTCACAAAACGCAGTAATATTCTCATTGCTTAATTCCGGATGATTCGTGATCATGTCTGGATCCGCGATACCCTCCAGCAGCGGCACCGGCGCGCCACCAAACAGAGCAAAGCAGCCGATCCGCTTATGATTTTTGATTCTTTTGATTTCCGGATGTCCGGTATTGAAAAAACATCCCTGCGGACAAAGGGTAAAAACATCATGCCCGGCAGCTGTTTGTGCAAGCGCCAGATCTGCCGCATAACGATTTAATCCCCCTGCCCGGTTGAATCCTAAAAAATAGTGTAATATACGCATCAGTTATTTTTTTTAGTATTAAAAATTTCCACGGCAGCACGATATTGTTTTTCAAAAAAATCCTGTCTTTCAGACATTAAAAAGTATTCTGCCCGTTTTAATGCTCCGAATGACAGCTTTTTCAACAATTCCCGGTCTGAAGCCAATTTTTCTATTGCATCAGAGAATCCGTCCACAGCAACCGGCAAGTGTCCGTTTTCCGGTACCGGAATTTTTATTCCGCATTCATCTGTTATTGTATCATGCATCCCGCAATGGTCAAATGTGATTGTAGGTACACCATTCGCCAAAGCTTCTAAAATAACAGTAGGATTACCTTCTCTACAGCTGGTAATCACATGGATATGAGAATTTGAAAAAATATCCATTGCCTCGCATCTGGCAACTTTGCCATGCCAAACAATCATATCCGAAATACCATTGCGGTCGGCAAATTGCTTCATTCCCGGTACCAGAACGCCATCTCCTACAACATGCAGTTTGACATTCACATTCCTTTTTTTCAGGGTCACGAGGCTCATTAACAATATTATCAATTGTTTTCCGGCATCCACTCGTCCGCACCAGATCAAATCAATTTCCGCACTGGCAAAATTCCGCCTTGTCAAACTCGCGGAAGTGATATCGGCAATACCATTTTCCGGCAGCCATTGAGCATCAACATCCCATTTATCTTTGATGATCTTCTGACATTCGGTTGTAGCGGCAAGCAAAACATCTGCTCTTTTTACAGCATTGCAAATCCGTTTGGAATATTTTTGCTGTAACTTGTTAAGTAAATTGTGAATTTTATAAGTTATTCTGCCCCGCCACGACATCGTTGAAAAGAAAAATTGATCAACAAAAGTTAATCCGCTTATCGGCCCCCAAATATACGGAATGTCAAATTTCCACAGATGTCCCGGTTGACGATATCCGATCGGACCAAGATAATGAATCAGATCATAACTATTCTGATCCAATAATTTTTTTACGGTACGGTAAACTTTTTTATGCCACAATGCATATGCCGGATAATATGCCGGTCTGAAGAAATTTTTGCGGTTGGGATAATTTATAATGTTGGCTATCCATCCCGGCGCAACCGGAACAAATGTGACATGATCCGGATAAATCAACTCTTTTTTCAAAACTTCTTCCGGAATAAAATCTCCCATGTGTTCTTCATTTACACCATATATTACGGTAAGATGATGCTTTTCTGACATGCTTTGCACATAATTCCATGCCACGGAATATTCTGAACCGCGAAACGGCGACAATTGATAAGCCAATACGAGAATATTCATATTCAAAAATTCCTTTCCTGAACTTTTACATCACTGATTTCGATATCACCTGAATTCAACTGGATCCATATCCGCCTTAATTTTTTATTGTGTTCTGATGGAATATGCCATTTTATCTCCGTCTCTTTTCCTGCCGGCAAGTTCAACGGCATTGTTGCAATCATAATCCCCGGATGATAGTATTGACGTAACAACTCTACAAAGCTGTCGGAATTGGCTTTTAACTTGAAATATACGACACATGGATTCTTATCTTCAAAGTATTGCGATATCAATGCGACATAAGATCCATGAGCCTGCAAACGCAAAACATTTTTATCACCGCGTTTTTCCACATTCGCCAAAGAATTGCAGCGGGTGATCAAACTTATATAAATCTCCCAGTTTTTCGGTAAAGATGGTTTTTCAGAAATAAAACGCGGTGCCCGTCTGCCAAAATATTCTTGTTTTTTTCTCAACGCATCTCCACTGAGGAGTTGTGAAAAATCTCCATTTATAAGATACGGCACACGAGAACTGTCAAACTTTTCTTTACGCGGAATATATTTCAATACCAGCAACTCTTTTTTATTTTTCCGATCCATGAATGACCTGCCGAATATTTCCACACTGCCATCCGGCATCAGAGTTTTCAACTTTTCATCAAGATTGCGATATTTTTTTGTGATCGGAATACATATATATAAAACATCACATAATCCGTGGTACACATTCAAATTGTTTTGCAATCCTTCATATACCCGATCTAATTCATCCGTATAATACTGACATCCGACGGTTTTGACTCCGGAATAATATTCTATCTGCGATGAAGACTCCTTATACACGATCACCAAAGGCTGTTTGTATCTGCCGGCATCTTGCCCTATTGATTTATAGAGAGACAACTCTCCGGAAATTTGCGGATTATACCGCAAATCTCTGGCAATGCAGACCGCAAACAGGATCAGCAACGTGATACACGATAATTTTTTCCAGTGTTTCAATCCATCCCATGCCAAATGAAATATCACCATCATTGCCGGCAAAACCAATATCATGTAATACCGGGTAGAATTTGTACCAATGTAAATTCGCCACCCCCAGGCAAAAAGTACCATAAATACCGCGACATACCACCAGGCACTACGCCAATATTTTTTGCTGCAATAACCAAAGTAAAGCAATGCCGGAACCAGACATACTCCGACAACTTCCCAGAGGAGATTGCTGATATCTAAAGCGGATTTAATGAAGTTCCCAAGCATTGTGCAAAAATCCTGTTGTAAAAAATATTAAAAATATCCGGCATTCCCGGTAAAATATAAAAAAGCATTCCGCAAACGATCACTCCGGAGCTGATCAATACCGCCGTGACAAACGCATTTTTCCATTGCCAATTGGGAAACAACATTGCCAGAGGCAGCCCCACCAGCACAAACGGCAGAAATTCCACTGCTTCATACCGGCAATATAATGCCGGTATGCACAGTGCTCCGATAATAAAAGCATTTAATTTCCAAAGAACTCTTTTAAGCGTCATTATCCACAGGCATACTATCCAGAACAACAAAAACAAATACAATCCCTCGCGCAGTCGTACACAGGAATACTCAACCAAAGGCGGCATTACTGCTGCAAACGCCGCGAACCACAATCCGGCATTGCGATCATTGTATATGTATCTGCCGATCAGATACGCCGGGATCAGCAACAATATTCCGCTGATCATATTTATATACAGTAAAGCATTTGCCGCACTCAATCCACAATACATCAAACTTTTCCCCAGGTAACAGTACAGCGGCGGCGGCACGGTTTCATGTGCAGGCAAAGCAGCCTGCCCCAACTCAAACCATTTATGGGTAAAATTGATATATGCAATTCCATCCCGGGTTTCAATGGGGCTCTGTATCAAATATACCATGCGCAAAATGACAGCAATTATCACTATAATGAACAATGCAATGGATTGTTTGTATTTTACCAGAAAATTATATTTTTTCACTGTAATTCCGATACTCATCAAAAGGTTCTCCGAACATTTTTCATTCGTTACATAATAGAATATATTAAAACTGTTGCAATTTGTCAAAATATAAAACCAATTGATTGCTCGCGATGGATTGAGACACAACTCAAACGTATCCCAATGGACACAGTATAACGTAACTTCCTAATCAAACCGGAACTGGAACAAGACATGGAGTTGCTTTCAATACGCCATCTATCGTTTCTGCTGTCACAATAAATAATCGAAAGGAATTCAGAAGTTTTGTCAAGAAAGCTGTCTCATTACAAAATTTGCAGTATTAACAGAATTTTACTTTTGCAAATCTTTTTTTATTACTGTTGTTGAAATTTCAGGGGTTCTGGGCAAATAAACAACTTCACAATAATCTTTGAGAAAGTCAAACTTTCCTTCCCAATCATTCCCCATAACAAAAATATCTGCTTTATACAATTGAACATCTGTAATTTTTTGTTCCCAACTTTTCTCTGGAATTACCAAATCTACACAACGGATCGCTTCGAGCATTTGTTTACGTTTTTCATACCCGAAGTAGCATTTTTTTTGTTTACTGTTCCAGTTAAATTCATCTGTGGAAAGAGCTACTATTAAATAATCTCCCAGTGCTTTTGCACGCGCGAGCAGATTGATATGACCATAATGCAATAAATCAAATGTTCCGTAAGTAATAACTCTTTTCATAAAAAAATACCCTTATAGGTTAAATGTTTGCGTATTTGCCAAAATCAAACTTTTCAATAGAATGATGACCAAAACGTTTATTTTCCGGAGGCAATTTCATGTAATCTCCAAATAATTGCGTTAACCTTTCTTCATATTTTTCAGGAATATAGAACTCTGTATCTTCGAATTTTTTTAAAATCACTTTTTCAAGTGAACTCCTGAAACAAATATCTCTTTCTGTATCCATACACAATTTGGAAACGAGTGGACTGGTTGTCTTAAATTGCTGCAAATATTGAACTGTATTTGTAAACCATTTTCTCATTCTTTTTTGAGATAATAATAAAGACATTATTATTTGAATTATTGCATAAAAACAGTTGGAACTGATCATATTATGCTCTTTGTAATTTAATAAACCGCTATAAAGCACGGATTTACGATCAAGATATTTGATCAATTTTACATTTTCCGGAAATGGGTCCATCGGAAAAACATCCACAAAAAAACCTATTTGGCTCAACTTGGTTTTACTCCAAGCATATTCCATATAAACAGTGTTTTTTAATCGCACTTTACCGAATTCAAAACAAAATCCTATTTCTGAGTGTTTGTCCTGCCAAAAAAATTCATCTCCCAAACACTGCGGGGCTATTTCACAGAATTTATCATAATCTTCTCGCATCATACAGATATCCATGTCATCGTCCCATGGAATAAAACCATCGTGGCGAATTGCACCTAGTAAACTTCCATAATCCAACCAATATTTGATATTGTGTTCAACACAGACCGCATGAATCCGCTTCATAATATAAAGCATAATCTTTTGAACTTGACGGAGATCTTGTCTGGACAATTCACTTTTAACTGTATTTCTCATACATGGAATACCTTTATTCTGTTGAATAATAATTGTTCATCGGAAGAATTTTTCGCGGCTCCAACTGATATTCACGACCATCACCGTAAAAAAGCACCTTTTTAAGGTAGCATAAAATTGTCATTTTGTCAAGTCAGGAACAGTTTTTTACCCGACTTATCAATAAAAAAAGCATCGATGTTTTTTTCAATGCCGTATTTTCATGTTATTTTATGATTTGTAATATTGTTCGCGGATACCTTCTCGGAATAGAAAAAATATGATATAACGGTAAAAATCATAAGAAACGCCCAAATATAGTATATGTTCGAAACAGTGCCGCCAAAAGCAACAATAAAAATCAGTGTCGGTATGGACAAAAACTCAGTTATTGCACAACTGAATACCAATCCCCATCCCAGAAAATACGTTATTACCCCCCGGTCGGTCCAAACAGTGTGCATTTCATTCAGGTGTCCATCTGCCAGTGCCACGTCCGTACCATATCCCAGCCAGGTTCGAGAATCACCAAAATCCAACGCGAACGCATTTAAAAACGGTGCGACCCGGGCAGCGGCACTGTGATCAGCTTCGATAACATTTTGAGCGTCTCCGGTAAGAGCAGCCTCTGATGTAACCAACATTCGCTGTACCGGTTCATAGTCGGTATTAAACAGCCAAATCATAAAAATAGCAAAAAAAGGAATTGTATAAAAAATCTGTTTTTTGCTCATAAAATATAACGACAAGAGCCCTAAAACAAAAATAGCTGTACCGCTGAACATTGAAATCATTGTATAAATGAATCCCAACAACAAAAAACGATATTTGCTGAATAAATATGCAAGAGTTACCGGTTCACCGTTTATGAATTCAGTGGTTTTCAAAAATCCGAAAAACAATATCCCCATGATTCGCGCACTATGTGACGGCTCCAACGAAAGTCCCGGTACCTTCATGGCACTGTCGGGTGGCACGTAATGAAAATTGATCAGCGGCAACTCTCCGCCGCCGGCAACTGACCATACTTGCTGAATGACAATCGCGATAATATATGCCCACAATGCAACTTTTAATAATCTTTGAAAATATTCTTTTGTAAAAGCCCCGGCATAAACCAGATTATAAAACATCATATACATGCAAAAAAACATCGCACTGTATCCCAAAGTCTCCAATCGTGGGGAATCAAAACGAAGATACATCGAAGCAAACAGCCACAATAAATACACCAATCCCCAAACAAAAGCCTTGGAAAAACGTGGCACAAGGAAAATGATTATCAAAGGTGAAACACACATAGCCGTCACTTTGACCGGCGATACCAAATCACCTTCAAGCCACACATACTGCTGCCCCATCAGCAGCAAATAAAAACTTGCGATAAAACGCAAAATATGATTATTTTTTTTTATTTCCATAATTGTTTCCGAAATTTAGCACTAATTAACGCAAAAAAATAAACATGCAAAAGAAAATAACCCAAGATATAAAAGAAAAAATTGTCTTTTGCATACTTTTTTTGAAAATATATTCTGGATCGACGCCACTCTTTCATTCTTCTGACAGCATTGCTTTTGGTGTTTTTTATATGGTTGTGAATGGCTTGAACTTCAGCAATATAAAACATCTTTTTTGCAAGTTGTTTTACTTGTGCTGCCAAAATCGCTTCTTCGCAATATAAAAACGGGTATTCATCAAAAAATCCGATTTCCTGCAAGAAATCCATCCTGATCATAAAGCAACATCCGGAAACCTTTTCACATACTTGAGATTGCATAAAACTGACATTGCTGAAATTTGAAGACCGCTTTGTCAGTGCACGAAGAAAATCAAAACCGGTTTTCCAACCTCGGTCTGGTTTCATGGGATTTTGATGATAGCCGTCATGGTGCAGTATGTCTGATGCAACGACAACGATATCATTATCATCGTCAAATTTTTTCCGCAAAGTTATTAAATAATCCGGATTAGGGAATTCCATGTCAGGATTGACGATCAATGCAAACTCCGTTCCTGATTCAGCAGCATAGCGTAACCCGATATTATTGCCGGCAGAATAACCTTTGTTATGCGTGTTTTTAATCAAAATAACGCTATTTTCAGCACAAATATCCTGCAACACTGCAACATCATCCGGACGTGAAGCATTATCCACGACGATGATATTAAAATCTATGCCGCGTTGTCGTTGCAAGTCCGCGATACACTTACGGCAATCAGTCGATGAATTATAGTTTAATATGATTATAGAATTTTTCATATTTTAATTTTTCGTAAATTGTGTACTACAATATATATAACGCGAGACAGCCAATAACAATGTCTGGCGAGAGTCAATAATAATTTTTGTTCTTTTTTCAACCTTGTATTCATAATATTCATCTGCACATCTGGATACAACTTTTTAAATTCCGCACCTGAAATACCTGCAGCTAAACTGGTGATCAAAACGAAAGCCTTATAATTATTCAACGTATCAGTGTATAAAAGCGGATTATTTTCATTAACATCAGCAATATATTTGTAGCACATCGCTTGCTTTAACATTTTCATGCTGTGGGAAGCAGAAGTCGCATGTTTGCGATAATGATAAAAAACATGATTAACATACGAAATACTTTTACAAAACGGTAACATCAACGAGTTTATCAATAAATCTTCTTGCATAATGATATCGCTGGGGCAATTCACTTGTGAATTCTCCATGATTTCTTTTCTGCACAAAACATTACATAAACTTGCTAATCTCCCATCAAAAATAGTGTTAAGGTACTCTCGTGGAGTAGATACTTCAAAAAACGCCCCTGGTATTTGTTCGATTTCACTTTTATAAGATTCATATCCGCAATAGACAATGTCAACATCATTTTCTTTTGCTTTTTGATACATCGTCTCGTACATATCATGTTCGACCCAATCATCTGGATCGCAGTGAATAATATATTCTCCAGTTGCTGCATGGATTGCATCACATCGAGTTTTTGCGACTCCTTTGTTAATATTATGCCTGATAAGTTTCACTTGATTTTTTCGTAAAGGATATTCTTCCAATACTTGCAACATTATATCAATACTGCGATCTGATGAACAATCATCAACAAAAATATATTCCAAATCCTCCAGTGTTTGCTCAAACAAACTACGTACGCATTGTTCTATGAATTTTTCAACGTTATATACTGCTATACATACAGATACTTTTGCTGTCATTTTATGACTCCTCCAATTGCAGTTTCAACCATTCAGAAGACATTTGTTTCCATTTCTCCATTTTTTCTTTGGAAAAACTCCCCGGAATATCAAAAACATCACCGGAAAAATCTGTGACAACAATATTTTTTCCATCAGTTTGTTCACAAAAATCTTTGATTCTGGACTTCATATTTTCCCGTTCCGGAGGTATGAATATCTTAATATTTTTTTCAAAAATCACCGAAAACATCATGGCATGAAATGAGTCTGACAACACCATGGAAGCATTACAAATATCAGTGACAAATTTCTTAGCAGATGCATATTTTAAAATTTTAACACGTGGAGAAAATAATAAAAATAGACACCATTTTATATTTTTTATAAAACAATTCCAGTTCTTATTGCCCCCGGGAATTTTTAATCGTACACTGTGTTCGGTATACAAGTGAATTTTTTTTCGGGTATGCTTTACCAATGGAATAAGTTTCAAAAATGTATCTACGTTCTCCGACAATAAATAAACCACGATATGATCGGATTTTTTTTCCTTGATTTGCAGAATATTTTTCCACTCTTTTGCAGTCAATAAAAGAGTGGGATCCACAACCCATTCTATTGATTTCGGAAAAAAAACACTCAGCACATCAGCTCCGGCTTTTTCCCGAACTGAAATAGCCTTAAATTTAGGAAGTGCATTTTTATATAATTGCTGTAAATCCAAGGGAATATTTTTTACAGCAACACTGCTTGCATACGAAATTTTCGGAATTTCTTCAGGGGTATCATTCAATAAATATTCCCCTTGCTTACAATATAACGGATTCCAAATTTGGTCGCTGCCACACAATAACAGATCATAGCGCGCAAGTTCTTTTTGTTTCAAATTGTTATGAGCAAAAGCAAAAGGTGAAGCGTTTAATAACCTTGAAATAATCTGATGGGTATTTAAATAACGTAAACATGTTTGCAAAGGAAACCCGAATAAAATCTGATATAAAACAAATTTCAACCATTCCTTGCGTCCTTTACGATAGTACAAAAACTTATCAGTTAACCTAATAAACTCCGGCTGATGACCAAGTTTTTTCAAGTATTCCTGAGTTGCCAACGCCTGCAGGAAACCTCCGTAATTGGCATTGTCCCACCATGTGAATACTCCTATTTTTTTACCCATATCCATTAACCTCTCCGCAAACGTCTGGCCAAATTCAACAAACCGCAGACAGATAAAAATTTCACAACTGTATCATGAAAACATTGTTTTAATGACGGTCGAGTCATAAACCATAACACAGTACTGATATTTTGATTCTGCCTAACCATACGCCAAAAACTGCCACGATTGGGCGGTTCTGCAACTGATTCTTCTATCATACAATTACCGACCAAACCATGCTCATAACAAACTTGATGTAAACTGACGGTTTCAAGTGTTTGCAAAAAATTCAACGCTTCTATATTATTGGCAATCACCAGAGAAATTCCTTTGTCATCATCCAGTTCAGGATAATACTTGCTGATTCCCCAAAAATCACCGATCGTCAAATCTGCTCCAGAACGGCGTTTTTTGGCAGCACAATCATAACATGACGGACGCAATGACAGATCCTGCAAAAAAGCTTTCATATATAGATTATCATAAAAACGTTGGGAGAAACTTTGGAAATCTTTTTTATTTGAGTTACCTTTTACGCATAAATGGTAACTCCTTTGTCCTTCGGTCTTGTCCCGAAAATTGACGGAAATCAACTCCGTAAATTTACAGTCTGATCTTAATTTTTCAATATATTTTTTCCATATCAACGGAGATGGAGCTCCATGACAAATCAATTCTGCGGTCAACAGGTTTTTATATTCGCGGTTCAAAAAATGCTTAAGTCCGGCGACCTGACAAGGAGTCCCGGTAAACAAAACTTTTCTGCCGTCAGCGAGATAACTGCGGCAACGTTGATATATATCTTCCATTCCGGCTTGTAAATATTTACTGCCGACAAAACTTGAAGCATCTTCCATATTTTCAGCAATGTCAAACATCGCGGACATAAAGTCCTTAGACCAACGAACTCCGGCGACAACACCTCCTGCGGCAAAGATTCTTTCAGCCAAAGCCGAAAAAACGCCGCCGGAAGAACTTTTTTTCTGAATTTCAGAATTAAGATGTTTGGCCGCAAATGACCGTAATGGATTTGTTTCTTTATACGGATTTGTAAATGGACATACTGAAAGACACTGTCTGCATTTTATACATCTGGAATGATCTGTTTGCGGGTAAAGAAAACCTTCTGCATCGCTGGTCAACGAAATACACTTTTCCGGACATACCGAGGCACAGGCAGAGCATCCGCTACACATTTTCTTGTCTCTTATCTCAAGCATGCTCCGGTCTCCGACGCAACATCCAACTTTTTTTCAGCATGGAACGACAGATTTCTTTCTCGGATGTATTCATGCAAAACAACCAATAAACCATTGTCATTACGAAACAAAACAAAATCACCTCTATGCCATACCCAGTTATATCTGGTGAATAAATGTATTTATTAAAAATCAGAAACACAGCAGTTACAACCGTTACAGCGGATACCAATGGGGTCAGTTGTCTCCAAAAAAGAGGAATATCCAATTTTATAAATTTCCAATAATAAATATTTATAATAACTCCATTTCCCAGCAGCAACGACAGCCCCGTTCCTATGGCGCATCCGATTACCCCCATGCGAACTGCAAAAAAGTACGAAATGAACAAACCCGCTAATGATAATAAAATATACAGTACTGAACGAAACACAAGGCGTTTTTTTGCTTTTAACACTTCGATGGCAGTATTTTGTATCAAAGGAACAAGCAAAGACAACATAAGGATAACGCATACCCAGTACGCATGTTGATATTCGTCACCAGCCCAGAGCAGAATAAATTGCTGTCCAAAAATCAAAAATCCGGCGGCAACTGTCCCTATGATAAAAAATTGTAAACGACCTACTTTGACAAATAGTTTTGAAATATTATGCATATCGCTGTCTGTAACACTCATTCTTGTTATTTTTGGAAGCAATACACTTGAAAACGTAACAGACAGAGATATATAAAACATCACAAGACGTATGGCAGCCGCGTAAATGGCGGTTTGTTGCAAACCGCCGGTATAACTCAAAATAAATTGACCAGATGACCAATATATGTTATCCATTACTGCATTAAGAAAAATATAGAATGAATATCCGCTGATATCTTTTAACAACGAAAAATCCATATTGCCAAAATACACCTTTATTTTCAAACGGAAAAAACAATATAGTGCATTAAATATGAGTGTCACTGCATTAAAAATAGTCATCGTAACGGCTAAAGCGACGGCTTTATACCCCCAAATCAACAATGGAATCATTACTGCTATTTGCAATAATATTCTGATTACCCCCAGTGATTTAATGAAAAAAAATCTTTCGTATGCCGTTATTATTGCACTGAATACAGAAAATGGAAATGTCACGCATAAATTGGCGGTTAGAATATATAAAATCACTTTCATTCTGCTGACTTGTTCTGAAGTCATTTTACTGCAATCCAATACAGCATCAGCATTACAAATAATCATAAAACCGCATATTCCGACAACTATTGCAACAATGGTGTACAGAATAAAAAACATTCCAAACATTTCATATTGTTCACAGATCTTATTCTCTGCCCGAAATTTTGCCGTAAATCGCGTAACCGCACTCCCAAGCCCAAAATCAAACAACAATAAATACGCAATGACTGAAGATGCTAATGAAAATAAGCCGTACTCTTCCTGACCAAGTTTGCGAATCAAAAAAGGAGTGTAAAGTATTCCTGACAATGTCGAAATAACTAAAAGCACATATGATAAAATGATGCCGATTTTCAACTGATTCATATATGCCTTAACACTTCGTTTTGAACAGATATACCCAGTTGTTTGCGGGCGTTATCCGAATTTTTTATACGTTCATCAGCGGTTTTCTTCGCAAATATGAATTTGAAACCTTTGCTGATCTTTTTGCGGTAATCAAGCCACATGAACTTCAGCATTTTACCTGCCGGTGCATCCGGAATATTGTATTTCTGGCGCAGCCATGACGGACGAAAACCTTCCAGACGTTTTCGCCACCACCGCAGTGAAAACGGATACCCATGAGTCATCAGTAATGCTTCAAATGGTATTGCGGCTTCCAACGCATGAACACGCAAATCTGCAAACCCATCCGGCTTCGCAGAACCTCCAAATATTTCCGGAAATGCCAACAGCAGATTTTCAGGATTATTTATGCCGATTTTATGACAAAAATCGAAACATTTTTCCTGATTAAAACCGGGATATTTCAACAGCATTCCGGCATCTGTCAGGAATTTCGCGCCATGCTCCCAATCATGATTTATCGCAACATGTGACAACAATACTGCCCAATGCAATTCCGCCGGCAACAAATATTCACAGCTGCCATGTTGCGGAATCAAATCATTTTTCCACAATGATTCGGTGAGTTCTCCATCCCGTACCCCCGGCAGCAAATGGTGTATTTCCAGCATCACATTGCCTCTGTACAAAGGCGGCAAATGGTGGTATTTTTCGATATTTCCGGATGACTTCCAACCTTTTTCTTGCAACAAAGTCCATGCCGAGCAACAATCGTCCTGATTCTTCAAAAGCAAATCAATATCACAATGCAGACGCAATGCTCCATTGGCATAGATATTTTGCCGGATAAGCCCCATGCCCTTTAATGGAGCATACGCAACTTTTTCTGAATCAAGAATATTTTTTATTTCAGTGTATGCTGCCGAAAATTTCATATCCATTGCGGCTGATGCCATGTAACTTTTGCGAAAAATTCCGACACAATCTTCCGGCAATAAATCGTGCCAATGAAAATAAACCATCGGACCCAACTCCTGATGCAATGCAAAATCAAGCAATTCCGCATTGGGAACATAATCCGCACGGTCTTGCAGCAATGCGCCGAGAAATTCAGCTCTGAGCGTCACAGCATCCCGATAGTTCATAAAATCCACTTTTTTATACTGTTAGTGACAGTTAACAACACTTGTAACTGTCACTGCATCACATTTTATATAACAAAACGAATATAATTGACCTGAAAACCAGACAATTTTTTCATTTACAACACATTATTCTTGTGTTAATATAGTACAATCAAAGAAAAAATGCAAGTTTTTTTCAAATATTCATCTTGAAAAAAATCATAAGCCGAGCCATCCGGCAACTGTCCCCCCCATTATTCCGGCAATCGCATCTGCATCCAAACCGTTTTGCTGTAAAATATTCAGGTAATGTTTCACAGCTTCTGTTTGCAGCTCAGGATGCGAAACATAACAGTCGGATCCAAACACCAGTTTTTTGAAATGTCTTTTATTGCTGCGATCCATGATATCAATCATGTAAGAACCGACCTCTTCCGGAGTCATGCCTTTCCATGCTCCGCTTCCGGCAAGGTCACTGTATACATTCCCAAAAGACTTTGTCAGCTGTGCCGCCTGAACCCGGAAAAAACTGGTTCCCAAGTGTGCTGCCACGATTTTTAATTTAGGGAAAGATCTCGCGATTCTATCCAATCGCAGCGGATCCATATTCAACAATGCCGGACGTTGACATTGAATATCTTTTTCCGACGCAAAAAAGCATCCGGTGTGAAATAATACCGGCATGTCAAGTTTTTCCAATTCTTCATATACCGGCATATAGAGATCATGATCATATTCGTAATACGGATAAATGCACTTTGCCGAAACACATCCCAAATCTTTGAATTTCCGGATTTGCGAGATATCCGGTGCGGTATCCCACAAATCAATTTTTAATGCCGGCAGTAACCAGTCATGATATTCCCGGCAGTATTTTATCACCTCTTCATTGCAAACAAATTGGTATCCACCCATACTGCCGCCGCTTAAGACGGTGCGGGTTTGATTTTTTTCGCAATTTTTGACAAATACCGAAATCAAATCACGGTCTGATTTATCAAAATGGGCATGGAAATCATAAAACATAATAGCGAATCCTTATTTTATGGTTATTTCAAAAGTGATTTGAGAACGATCCGTTTCCAGTTGATTCCGGAATTCCAATTCCCGGTATCCATCGTCACAGTACAGCCGGACGGTGACAAAGTTGTAAAACGGCAATCCCTGATAAAAACTTTTCACTGCCAGTTTGTGAGTTCCTTTGCCCAGCAATTTGACCAGATCGATTTCCTTACTGGCATCTCCAGGCATAAGCCGCGGAGTATCATTGCGGTCAGAAACGCCCGGCAAAAATTCATCCGGAGTGATTATTCCCAGCATGTTAAAACCGTTTTTATCCATGCGTCCAAGTCTGATCGTTGCGTCATAAATATCATAGACCATGGAATCTTCCAATGCGGTACAAATACGGTCATCCAGATAGATTTGCAGCACAGCTTTTTCCGTTGCCGGGACAGTACGCATTTCACGCTGCGATTTGATGCCTGCTTCAAACGCTTTGCCGGATTGTCCGCATTGTTCATAAGGTTCGGCAAATCCATCCGGAATATCGCAATCTGTAAAATAATATGCTTCTGCCGGATATTCCGTAAACTCTGCAGTAATAACATCAGTTTCAACCGCAGTACCGGGAGATGTTTCATTCGGAGTCAAATGAAACACTTTTTTACTCTTTATGCTAAAGGAGATTTTTTCCCAGTTTACAGAAACATTCCCTTTTCCGCCGAAATCAGACAATACCAGCAAAGCACGCTTGCGATCGGCTGAAATCATCAGATAATGCCCGATCTTTTCACTTCCGCCAAATATGCCGCATGAATTGTAATCTGAATACACAGACACATTCCTCTCATGAGCAAATGTCTTCCATATTTTCCACAACGGACGGAACACCGTATCATTTATTCCCGGTTCCGGAGGATGCAACAGTGAGGAAGATGCAAATTGCATTCCCAACGGTGAATGTGGAAATTGTCCGGCAGATGCGATAAAAGGAATAACTGCCGATGTCGCATATTCCGGAAAAGCCGCACTCCATAAAGATCCGGGAGCTGCCGCACTCATGATGAAATAATTATACTCTTTTCTTCCGGAAAGCAATTGACCACGCTCCCCTTCTCCTGAAATATATGCGTCTGAAAAACTTATTCCGAGCGAACTGAAAAAAGCTCCGGTATGACCGATCAGAATCCCGTTATCGCCCAGATTTTCACGGATTCTTTTCAAGGTCAGATAGTGATCATAAAATTCCACAGTTCCTCCAGGATAAAACTCTTCCGGAGGATGTATTCTGCCGCTTGGTCCGGCATAATCCATATATAAATTATCTTTGTTTTTATCCAGAATACGCGAAAACCATGATGCACCGTTTTCGACAATTTCTTTTTCATTACCGCGCATATAAAGCAGTAACGCGATGTTGTTTTTTCCGGTAAACTCTATGATTTCAGCCAAACGTTTCCGGTCATAAGGAACAGAACCATCGGCAGCATCCCGCCGCCAATTGGAATGAATTATCAACATCGTACAGCCGCTTTTGCGAATAGTTTCCAACTCATCAGCGGTCGGATAATGACGATAGTTGTCTATAAATTGGTAACAATGCTGCGGAGGCACCCGGCGCACCACTGCCGGAGGAGCAAAATTCCACCCCCAGCGGTTGCGCCATTGCAGTGGCCGATGATCTTTGACAAGCATTGTTTTTTGGAAACACCAGCGGACAACAGGATTTTTCCCATGCCAGGTCAAATCACTGAATGTATCTTCCATCTTTCCGGAAAGTGCCGCACCGGATTCCAAAAAAAGCTCTGCATACAAATCCGGTCCCTGTTCACGAAATAAATTAAACCCGAATGTCTGAGGCAGATTTCGGGGGAAATCCAATCTTGTGCCGCTTTCTATAAAACGTTTTGGTGTAGTACTTTGGATATCAGCTGCCGAGGTGGACAACATCCGGGGGAACACGGCGAAACGGCAATCGTCAAAACTTTCAAATTCCAAAGGCATTTCCAGGCAAAAATTTCCGCATTTGGGAGGATGAGCTGTTTCTCCATGAAACACCGCAGTACAAAAACTCACTCCATCCGGAAAAAATTCATAACGCAATGCCAAATTAAAATCCGGCACCGGATTTCCACAGCTGTCCTGCCAATGCAAATTGGCAAATTCCACTACGTCAGCTCCATTTTGAGTATAATGTTCCGGCGCGCATCCGGCCGCACTGGGAGTTATCCTGCCGATATTTTCCACATCCATAAACAACCGGAATCCTTCAGGAGCAATTATCCGTTCCTGATCAAACTCTTTTACGGTAATATATGCCGGAATACCATTGCTTTCCGGAGTAAATACGATCCGGTTACCGGATTGCATGATTTCAATTGCTTTCTCCATGTACCACCTCACTGTTTAAACATCTATGCGTTGAACACTGCTCTTATAAAATATATGTATCGCCGGCAAAAAGCAAGCGTTTTACAAATAAAACATCAAATTTTATATTATAAAAATACCTTGCTGATTCGGAAAGATGAGGCTGTGTTCTTAAAGTTGATTGATTTTTTATTTTGGTCAGTTTTATTTGATGCAAGGGCTGAATAAAAATTTTTGCGCTTGAAAAATTTATTTATTGATGTATAGTTTAGGCGTTACACGATAAAAAATCAAAAAAAGGAGTAAAATATGATGAGCATCGGTGCACTGTGGATATGTTTCGGAGCAGTAATGCTGCTTTTAGAATTTGCAATACCGGGAGTCTTTATCTGCTTCTTTGGTATCGGAGCGATATCAACCGGAATAATTTGCTTGTTTTTTCCCGGTATCACCTTAATATGGCAATTGGTGATTTTCGCCATTGCCGGAACTTTGTATACTTTGGCAGGCAAAAAAATATTTCATGGGGGCGTGATTTCCGGAAAACTCAACACTCCCGATGCCAATGACATTGTCGGCAGTACAGCCACGGCCTGTGAATCAATCGCTCCTGATAAAGACGGCAAAGTTGAATTGCACGGAGCATTTTGGGCAGCTGCTTCCAACGAGGAAATTGCACCCGGGACACGGGTTGTGATCATTGAACGCAAAGGTCTTATATTAATCGTAAAAAAACAGTAATAACCACAACAAAGGGAGTCGAAAAAAATGTTTATTCCAGTAGTAATTTGTATTGTTGTTTCAGTAATCATTATCAGCAGGGCACTGCGGATAGTTCCTCAAAAACAGGCGTGGCTTGTCGAAAGACTCGGACGTTATCAGCATACTTTGACCGCCGGATTGCACCTGTTGGTTCCTTTTATAGACCGGGTCGCATATAAACAAAATCTGAAAGAGCTGGCGATCGATGTTCCCCCGCAACAATGTGTTACCCGTGACAATATTATCGTTGAAGTTGACGGATTGCTCTATTTGCAAGTTGTCGATCCCGTAAAAGCCTCTTATGGTATCGCTGATTATCTTTTTGCCTGTTCCCAATTGGCTCAAACCACTTTACGTTCAGAAATCGGCAAACTTGAACTTGACCGTACTTTTGAAGAACGTACCGCTATTAATTCTGCGATTTGTGCAGAAGTGGACAAGGCGTCTGACCCTTGGGGCGTCAAAGTGACCCGCTATGAAATAAAAACTATAAAACCCCCGGCATCTGTTTTGGATGCGATGGAGAAACAAATGCGTGCTGAACGTGAAAAACGCGCTCTGATCGCTGAATCCGAAGGGGAACGTCAATCCCGTATCAACCGGGCAGATGGTGAAAGACAGGAAGCGATCGCTCATTCAGAGGGTGAAATGCACCGCCGGATCAACGAAGCTAATGGACGTGCTGAAGAAATTCGCCTGGTAGCTCAAGCTACTGCCGAAGGCATTCGCACTATTGCCGATGCCATCGGCAACAATGCCAACGGCAAAGATGCGGTCAATTTGCGTCTGGCGGAACAGTACATCAACGAATTCGGCAAATTGGCAAAAACCGGCAATACCATGATTTTGCCGGCTGATCTTGCCAACATATCCGGATTCATCAAATCAGCACAATCTGTATTAAAAGAACAGACCGGAAAACAGTCATAAACGATTAAAACATTCCATAAAATAAGGACTGCGCGAAACAATCGTTTTGCAGCAGTCCATTTTTATGCGGTACGCTCAAAAATATTTTTAATCAATGGTTATCCGGTGAGTTTTGGCACTGTCTGATTTGGGCAGAAAAACCGTCAGAATACCATCTTTGACCTTGGCTTTGATCCCGTTGGTATTTACTGCATCAGAGAGATAAAACGCCCGCTTGTAAACGATCGGCATCCCCCGGCGATGCAATGAACTTTTGGCATTGAGGGTCATCAGCCGGTCTTTAATCTCCACCTCGACTTGTTCAGCAGCAGCTCCCGGAATTTCAAATGAGATTTCCATTCCGTCATGTTCTTCAACAACGTCAGCAACGGGACGGACATGAATGCATTCACATTTTGCATCACTTTTTTTGATTTCGTCAGTCATGATCGTCGCTCCTTTTATTTTTCGCATTTGATTTTGATCGTTTTGGGATGAACAGGTTCCTGCAAATCCCTCGGGATGGTAACTGTTACGACACCGTCACAATAACAAGCTGCTGCATCAACACCTTTTACGGGAACCGGTAGTTTGATACATTCTTCATATTCAGCGCAGGAACGTTCTCTGAACACATAATGTTTGGATGCACATTTTTCTTTTTTTTCTTGAGAATGGTGCAATTTGAAATTCAGGAAATCGCCGGTGATTTCCAATTCAAAATCACTACTGGAACACCCCGGGCAGGAAATTTTCACGGTAACATCCTTTTCTCCGACTTCGGTTTCCCAGCGGGAATCAAACACTGAACTGCGGAGCAAGCCCGATCCCGGTTCGATCATTCTGCCGAACATCGTTCTGACCAATTCATCTACTCCCGGAAAAACTTTTTCCAAAGTTGCCGGAACCTCATGTTCACGTTTAGCCAACAAGTTCATAGAAACCTCCTCTTTTATGGCGTGTTCCTCCAGTTCCGGCGTACCGCAAACATCGGAACTGTGACCGGAACACATTCTCCTCTCTGCTATCCACCATAATCTTTATTGGCAAAAAATCAAGTGCAAAGAAAAAATACTCTTGAATAAAAGCTTTTGCTGTGATATCTTATATAACGACGACATGTCGGGGTGTAGCGCAGTGGCTAGCGCGCTTGCTTTGGGAGCAAGATGTCGGGGGTTCGACTCCCCCCACCCCGACCATTTTTTGCCCGTCCCGGGCATTAAATTTTTGCCTTTCTACTTCAGCCTCAACAGTAAACATGTTTATTACAAACAAGTTGCAAGTGGCTTGGTTATTGTTTTTCATTGTGATTGAAAAAATATTGTTTTGAGGGGGATTGGCTTGGTTTTGTGTGGTTATTCAACAAAATTGGCAAATAATGGCAAATGGGATTTTTGAGCGTAAAACCGGAGTTTTTCGGTATAATGTAACGAGTTGAGTTATCGTTCTCTTTCAAAAAAAGTTCTCTCTTGGTTTTTCGGGACGGATGGCGTATGTTCCCGAAAA
>JAFVRD010000021.1 GCA_017504435.1 Lentisphaeria bacterium
CGATGCGGCCGGTGTTTTTTTCCAGCGGACGGCCGGCGAAACTTTCCGGGGCAATGTGGTAACGGGTCAGCAGAGCGTGCTGCAATTTGGCTGTTTCCGGAGCGCATATCCCCATTTCAACTGCAGCGAATACCGCCATGTCCATCCCGATGGCGACTGCTTCGCCGTGGGTCAGTTGAAAACCGCTCAAGTGTTCCAGCGCATGACCGAAAGTATGACCGTAATTGAGGAATATCCTGCCGGAATCACCTTTTTCCTGTTCATCATCTGCCACGACCGCCGCTTTGATTTCACAGGAACGTTTGATCGCAAAGGTCAGCAGTTCCGGATCGTTGAGGATTTCCGGTGTTCCGGAGAGCAGTCTGTCTGCGAATGCGGCATCTTTGATCATGGCGGTTTTGATGATTTCTGCCATACCGCTGCCCCATTCCCGTTGGGGCAGAGTTTTCAGCAATTGCCAGTCAATGATGACCAGTTTCGGCTGATGGAATGCTCCGACCAGATTTTTTCCCGCCGGAGTATCGACCGCAGTTTTGCCGCCTACTGAAGAATCGACCATTGCCAGCAGCGAGGTCGGTAATTGGATAAACGGCACGCCCCGCATGAACATTGCCGCTGCAAATCCGGTCAGATCCCCGGTGACTCCGCCGCCGAGAGCCGCAAACATGCAGCTGCGCCCCATACCCAATTCACTGGCGCGGGCGCACAACTGCATGGCAGTATCCATGTTTTTGGAACTTTCTCCGGCGGGAAAGATAAATGTGTCAACTTTTTTGCCGCTCCGGATCAACGCCGCTTCTGCCAGCGGCAGATAGCGGGCGGTATTGGAATCTGCGGTCAGTAAAACGTGCTTGGCAGGCAATGCAGCATAAGCATTCACCGCGTGGATGCTGTCCAGTCGGGTAAACAGAATATCATAACTGCGGCTGCCGAGTTCGACCCGGACTTTTTCACACTCATTCACGATCAAAATTCCTTTATCCTGGCACCAAGTTTCCGGAAGTCATCGGCAAAATCCGGGTAAGTTACACTGCATGCTCCGGCATCAGAGATAACCGTCTCACCTTCCGCACCGAGAGCTGCCACGGTCAACGACATGGCGATCCGGTGGTCGGCATGGCTTGCCACTTCCGCGCCGTGCAGTTTTTTGCCGCCTCTGATGATCATCCCGTCGGCAAGTTCTTCGATATCCGCGCCCATTTTCCGCAATTCTGCGGTCATACAGGTGATCCGGTCAGTTTCTTTCAGCCGGGCTTGCGGAACATTGAGCAGTTTGGTAACTCCGTCCGCGTAACAACCTAAAACTGCCATGATCGGCAGGGCATCCGGAGTGGCATTCAAATCGAATTCACCTCCGTGCAGACGGGAACGGGAAACCGTCACTGTCGATTGGGTGCTGACGATATTTCCTCCCATTTGCCGGACAAATTCAAAGACCCGTTTATCCCCCTGCAAATCGTCGAAATCCAAATTGGCGATTTCAACTTTTTCACCGGCAATGACTCCTGCTCCCAGCGGAAACGCCGCTGTTGAAAAGTCTGCCGGGATGATCCGGTCAAAAGGTTTATATTTCTGATTGCCGGGAATGTCAAACCGGAGCAGATCGTCCCGGTATTTTACTTCGATGCCGCATTTTTGCAGCCAATCCAGAGTAATGCGTACATAATCTGCTTCATTGAGAAAATCCAGTTCCAGTACCGAATCTCCCTGCGCCAGCGGCAGAGTCATCAGCAGTGCCGACAGATATTGGGATGTGGTGCCGTCAACTTTGGCATATCCTCCTGTCAAAGGACCGGAGACGGTCAGCGGTGCAAAACCGCCGGTGCTTGCCGTGTGCGCGCCGAGGGCGGTCAATGCATCCAATTCACCTTGCATGATACGGGTACGCAGTGAGGCATCCCCGTCAAAAGTTACCGGTACACTGCCCAGACATGCCGCCGCAGTAATGATCCGCAGTGAAGTTCCGGAATTGCCCATATCGACGGTCAGCGGCGTATTACCGTAATTGCCGGCACATCCGGCAAGTTCCCAATATTCCGGTGTTTGAGCAGAGAGTTTTGTACCGAGAGTTTCAGCGGCATGCAATGCCGAAACCGTATCTTCGGAGAGCAAAGGGGCGTTTATCCGGCATTTTCCGCTGCCGAGCAATGCTGCCGCCACCGCTCTGATCGTATGACTTTTGGACCCGGGAACGGCGATCCTTCCGATCAGTCCATTTGCTGATTTTACCGAATAATCCATGATATGTCGTCCCGGTTGTCAGATGATCGCGGCACTGAGTTTGGCGGCCCGTTTCATAAGTTGATCAAATTGCTCCGGAGTGAGCGATTGCAGTCCGTCACATTTGGCATTTGCCGGATTGTTATGCACTTCGATCATCAGCCCGTCGGCACCGGCTGCCAGAGAAGCGAGCGACAACTGCGGGATGAATTCGACCATGCCGACCGCATGACTTGGATCGACGATCACCGGCAGATGGGAAAGTTTTTTCAAAACCGGAACGGCTGAAATATCCAGAGTATTACGGGTATAAGTTTCAAATGTCCGGATGCCCCTTTCGCAGAGAATGACATTCTCATTGCCGGATGCCATGATATATTCTGCGCTCATCAGCAGCTCCTGATAGGTGTTGGCAAGACCGCGTTTGAGCAGGATCGGCTTGTCCGTATGTCCGAGTTGCTTGAGCAATTCAAAATTCTGCATATTGCGCGCTCCGACCTGAATGACATCCACTTCATCAAACAGATCCAGCTGCGAGATGTCCATGATTTCGGTTACGATCGGCAGCTTGGTCACCTGTTTGGCTTTGAGCAGCAGTTTGATGCCCTCTTCGCGCATGCCCTGAAAAGCATAGGGACTGGTGCGGGGTTTGAATGCTCCGCCGCGCAGCAGTTTGGCTCCTGAGGCTTTGACATTTTCGGCGACGCCGATGATCTGTTCTTCGCTTTCAACCGAGCAAGGTCCGGCAATAACGGTCAGTGAACCGCCGCCGATAAAATGTTTGCCCACTGGAATCGAAGTGTCCAGCGGGTGGAATTTACGGTTGGCATTTTTGTACGGTTCCTGAATGCGTTTGACATCTTCCACACATTCAAATATCTTTAATTGGTCGATATCCAGTTTGCTGGTATCTCCGACCAGACCGAGAACGGTATGGACACTGCCCTGGGATATATGCACATCCACACCGAAATCCCGCAATTTGCAGGTCAATGCTTCTACTGCAGCGGGAGGAGTGGATTTTTTGACGATGACTATCATGATGTTTCTCCTTGAAATTTATAACAAACAACATTGTCGATAATATACTGCTCCGACAGATGTTTGTCAATCGGAAAATCCGGTACTTTGAGCTGAACTTTTCAAGAATTTATTCATGGAACTTGAAAAATCCTGCAGCAGGAGATACTTTATTCTGCAGACAAATTCGGAGACAGATTTTATGAACAATAACCGTGAACTTTTTGCATCCCGTCTGGGATTTATTCTGATGACCGCTGGCTGTTCTATCGGTCTTGGCAATGTATGGCGTTTTCCCTATATTACCGGAGCATACGGCGGAGGGATATTTGTCTTGCTTTATCTGTTTTTTCTGGCTTTGCTCGGCTTTCCGGTGCTGATGATGGAGTTGGCTATGGGCAGAGCTGGGCGCAGCACCTATCCCGGCGCGTTTCGTAATCTTCGCCAGAGCAGATTCAAATGGGAAATACCCGGTTACATCCTTTTTACCGGAAATATGATTTTGCTGATGTTCTACACCGTGGTAACGGGATGGCTGCTTGCATACACCTGGGAATATGTTGCCGGAAACGGTGCGAAATTGACTGCCGAAAAATTTGATATGTTTCTTGCCTCTCCCGGACAGCAGGTGTTGTATGCCATGATCGCATTGCTGCTTACTGTGCCGGTGTGTTTGGGCGGCGTGCAGAAAAGTGTTGAAAAAATCGTTAAAGTGATGATGGGCGGTTTGTTTATCATCCTGCTGATACTGGTCATTAATTCACTGCAGATGCAGGGCGCGAAAGCCGGATTGCACTTTTTTCTCTATCCTGATGCAGGCAATCTGGCTGAAAAAAGTTTTTTTGATGCTGTTCATGCGGCGATGGCGCAGGCATTTTTTACTCTCAGCATCGGGATCGGCAGCATTGCCGTCTGCGGCAGTTATTTCAGCAAGGAACGCTCTTTGCCGATGGAAGGCTTCTGGATCATATTGCTGGATACCACGGTTGCCGTATGTGCCGGATTGATAATTTTCCCCTGCTGTCATACATTCAATATTGCTCCGGATGCCGGACCGCCGTTGATTTTCATTACTCTGCCCAAAGTTTTTCAGAATATGGCAGGCGGACGATTCTGGGGAATGTTGTTCTTTATGTTCCTGTCAGTAGCGGCATTGTCGACGCTGATCGCAGTTTTTGAAAATCTGGTTGCATTCGGCATGGATGAATTGAAATGGCAGCGGAAAAAATCCTGCGGCATATTCGGTGTGATCCTGGCAGTGCTGACACTGCCGTGTGTATTCGGGTTCAATATATGGCAGAATTTTCATCCATTGGGCGGACAGAGCAATGTTCTGGATCTGGAAGATTTTATTGTCAGTGACAATCTGCTGCCGCTGGGAGCGTTGATACTGACACTGTTTTGTATGAACCGCTACGGTTGGGGTAAAGATAATTTTTACACCGAATTGAATACCGGAAAAGGCTGGAAATTTCCCGGCGGTATCCTCTGTTTCTATATGCGCTGGATATTACCGCTGGTGATATTTTCCATCTGGCTGATCGGTATCCTCAAGCGTTTTGTGCTCTGACTGCCGCCCGCCGCAGTATCGTTTGCAGATGATGCAGGCGCAATTTCAGTGAATCACGCGGGTCAAGGCGGGGCAACGCTCCGTTTTCCCGGTATATCCTGCCTCCGGGGGAGGTCAGTGAAATGATGTGATTGGCGACATTGAGTTTGCGGAATTTTCCGGCGGCGGTAAGGATGCGGCAGCGGGACAATTCCAGCAGATTTTCCGCTTCTTCGGGCAATTTGCCGTAGCGGTCGAGCAACTCATCTTTGAATGCATTCAAGCGTTCTTCTCCGGATATTCCCGCTAATTGCCGGTAAGCCGAGATTCGCAGATGTTCATTTTCAATATAACTTGCCGGCAATGCCGCCGCCATTATTCCCGACGGCGCGCTCAATGCGGTTTGGAGAAATTCCACCTGGACTTCCACTTCGGCGGCGGAATTGTCTATTTCATCCTGAGGAGAATTCAAATTCTGCATCCGGGCGATCTCTTTTTTGAGCAGACGGCAATAGAGGTCAAATCCGATCATGCAGAGATGACCGGATTGTTCCGAACCCAGCAGATTTCCCGCTCCGCGCAGTTCCAGATCGTGCAGAGCCAGCTGAAATCCCGACCCCAGACTTGAACACCTCCGGATCGCCGCCAGGCGTTTCCGTGCCGCCGAACCGGTCAATTGATTACGGGGCAGAAGCATGTAAGCATAGGCTTGATTTTTCCATCTGCCCACTCTGCCGCGCAATTGATAAAGCTGTGCCAGACCGAACCGGTCTGCCCGTTCAATGATAATGGTGTTGGCATTGGGAACATCCAATCCTGATTCGATAATGGTACTGCATACCAGACAATCTATATTGCCATCGACAAATGCGGTCATAACGGTTTCCAGATCTGCTTCCGGCATCTGACCGTGGGCAAATGCGATGCGGGCATCGGGGAGCAATTCGCGCAGATGTCCGGTACACTCCTCGATGCTTTGTACCCGGTTGTGCAGATAGTAGACCTGACCTCCGCGGGCAAGTTCAGCACGGATGGCGGCTGTGATCAATTCATCTTCCTGCGGAGCGATCACGGTTTTGACCGGTAAACGCAATTTCGGCGGGGTGGTCAAAGTGCTGAGATCCCGTGCGCCTGCCATGGCAAGATAAAGAGTCCGCGGAATGGGAGTTGCGGACATGCTCAATACATCAGCTTCCACTCTGAAGCGGCGCAAACGTTCTTTCTGATCCACTCCGAACCGCTGTTCCTCATCGATTATCACCAATCCCAGATTGCGGAATTTGAAGTTGTTGCCGCACAGCCGGTGAGTGCCGATAAGTATGTCGATGCCTCCGGAGAGCAGTTTTTCGGCAATAAGCTGTTGTTCTCCGGCAGTACGGAACCGGCTGACGACATCTATGGTGTAGGGGAATTCTTTGAATCTTTCCCGGAAACTGCGGTAATGCTGTTGGGCAAGAACTGTTGTCGGAGCGATCAATGCCACCTGATAACCGGCGGAAACCGCCCGGAATGCCGCCCGCATCGCTACTTCAGTTTTGCCGTAGCCGACATCTCCGCACAGCAATCTGTCCATCGGTTTGGCTTTCAACATATCCCGGCGGATTTCTCCGGTGGCGCGGGTTTGACAGGTGGTGTCTTTGAATGGGAATGCCCGCAGAAATGCCGCCACCGCCTCCCGGTCAGCCCGGAATGCGATCCCCGGAACTGCCTCCCGTACTGCCTGAAACCGGAGCATTTCGGCGGCATAGGTGCGGACACCGGCATGGGCAGTCTCTTTGTCTTTGAGCCATTTGGCTGAATTGAGAGAGTGAAGTTTTACTTTGCCGGGGGCACCGAGATAACGGCTGATTTTTGCCGCCTGGACCGGTGAAACGTAGAGCAGTTGATTGTCCCGGAATTCCAGAACCATCATTTCCCGGGTCATACCGTTGGTATCCTGCACTTTCAATCCCCGGTAAATGGCAATGCCGTAATCCACATGCACCACATAGTCACCTTCATCAAAATCAGTCAGTGAAAATTCTGCGGTATCTGCCGGTGTTTCCGGAATATCTGCACAAACAGTTTCATCTTCAGTTTCATGTTGGATGGTTTCTGAAATCAGCATGAAGCCGCATCGGGTAAGTTCAGTTTCCGTAAGCAGCAGGACTCCGGCTCCGTAAAATCCGCTTTTCAACGCCGAAACCGCAAATTCGATCTCATCCGGCAATTGGTTTTTCTGCGCCCAATGTTTCAAGCCGGGCAGATCATCAGCCGACGCAGCGGTGAAAAGCACGCATTCTCCGGCTTCAATGACCGAGGTGATACGCTGGGTGAGCAGCTGCATGAGCAAAACGCTTCTGGCACTTTGAACTGCCTCCGGCATCGTGCCGGCATCGGTTGCAAAAGGAGGTGATACCGGCAGGTCGGGGACCCCCGGCATGGTTTCGCAAAATGCAAAATGACGGTGACTGGCGGCGATGCTTTCCCATCTTTCCGGTGCACCGGGGATACTGTATTTTTTTAATATATCCATGCCGTTTTCCGGCAGAATATCCACCAGTACAAAATCTCCGGAGCGTTCCAGATAGGCAAAGGCATCAGATTGGGCTGCACCTCCGGCAGTTATTCCTGCCCGGTTGATTATCCGGTAACTTTCCGCTTTGCTGATGGAGCGTTGGGATTCCGGTGAAAAAAAGCGCATGGACTCTATTTCATCTCCGAAAAACTCAATACGGCACGGTTCGTCATGGGCGGGACTGAATATATCCACGATCCCGCCGCGCCGGGAAAATTCTCCTGAAACAGTTACCAGAGCTTCATCATCGTAATCAAGTTTTACCAGTTTGGCAAGCAGTTCTTCCGGAGCGATGGTCATGCCCGGATGCAGTTCCAGCTGGGAGTCGGCACTTTCCTCCGGTTCCGGTGCCGGACCGAGAAAAGCGTGAACACTGCCGATGATAATATCGCATTTTTCATTCAATATCCGGTTCAAGGCGCGCGCTCTGCGTGCTTCGCCTCCGGGAAACAGCAGTTTTCCTCTGCCGCACTCCGGCAAAGTTACGATTTTCAGATCGGCAGCCAGCATCTCCTGCAGTGCATTCAAGGCATCTGCAGCACGGTCAACCGCCGGAGCATCCGGCAGGGTAACCGCCAGAGGCACCGCAGATCGATGGGCAAGCTGCAGCAGCGGCAGGGCAGCGGTTTCCGCCAATGCTCCGGAGCATACACCGGGCATTGCAGAGGCAGAATATATAAAATTTTTAAATTTTTTATGCCATTTCATAAAAACAGCTCTTGAAAAATATTGTCAATCGCTTATAATTGTTTAAGAAACAGAACACATCTCTGGCAGTGACAGAGAACGGTTCCGGCATTTATTATAATCGTGTTTGGTGATTTTTTACAGTCCGGAACCGGAAAAAAATGAATTTTTTTATAAACAATTATAAATATGGAGTTGAAACATGGCAAAAAAAGAGAATTTGTCAGCTGCCGCAGAAGAAACGATCCGGAAAACCCGGAAAGCAGGAGTGAGAGTAATTCCGAAAAATGCTCCTGCGCCTGAAGCAGTCGACAGCAATCCGGATGACAGCAGTGCGGTTTCTGCTGCTCCGACCGTCCGGCACCGGAAACTGGTCATTAAAAAAGTTTCCGCTGCTCCGACCAAATTCGCCCCCCGCAAAACTGCTGCTCC
This sequence comes from Lentisphaeria bacterium, assembly GCA_017504435.1. GTDB lineage: Bacteria > Verrucomicrobiota > Lentisphaeria > Victivallales > Victivallaceae > UBA1784. Next base: position 8,466 of record JAFVRD010000021.1, read on the forward strand.
GGAAGTTGCAGACGAACAGGTTGATGAAGTCCCTGAAATTCCGGCAGCAGTGAAAGTTTCTTCGGCTGCCAAACTGCGGACCAAAAAAGAGCTTGATGCCGCCCGGAAAACTGCTTTGGAAACCAAATTGGTCAGCGGTAATAAAAATGATACCATGAAAGTATACATGGGCGAGATCGCCCAGATCCCGCTGGTCAACAAAAAAGAGGAAGCGGAATTGGCAGAGGCCATTCACAGTGCTGATCCAGACCGTCACGAGGATGCCCGGACCACGCTTATCAAAGCCAACTTGCGTCTGGTCGTTAAAATCGCTCATGACTTCAAAGGTTTGGGATTGCCGCTGCTCGACCTGATCAGCGAAGGCAACATCGGTTTGATGCGTGCGGTGGAGAAATTTGATCCGGACAAAGGAGCTAAATTCTCCAGTTACGCCGCATGGTGGATCAAGCAGTCCATGCGCCGTGCGCTGGCGAATCAAAGCCGGACGATCCGTATTCCCGTCCAGTCTGCCGGCAAAATCAACAAAATCAAAACTGTCCGGATGCGTTTGGCAGAGGAGTTGGGGCGTGACCCGTCTGATGCTGAGATCGCTGAACATCTGGAATTCAGTGAACGCACTGTTTCCGGTCTGCGTCTGGCTGATTTGCGTACCATAAGTCTGCATGACCCCATTCAGCAGGGCGAAGAAGGCGAATTTCAGGATATCATTCCCGACCGTCATGCAATGACTCCGGATCAGATCATCGGCGATATTGAATCGGTATTCCGGCTGATGGATTTGCTGGATAAGCTCGATGAACGGGAACGGAAGATCCTGGAAATGCGTTTCGGTCTGCGCGGCGGCAGGACTTTGACTTTGGAAGAGGTCAGTCAGCAGATCGGCCGTACCCGTGAACGGGTGCGCCAGATCCAGAATCAGGCTCTTGCCAAGCTTAAACAATTGCTGATGGATGAAGCCGGTTATTCCAATAACGGTGTCCAGAATGATGATTGACCGGTTATAAAAAGGTATTGGGGCTGTTGCAAAACCTTAAAAAAGGTGAGCAACAGCCTTTTTCTGTTGTTTGAGCTGAAAATCAGTGGTATAATAAGTCATGACAGGAGAAAATCACGGCTTGTTTTACAAATTCTCAACGTCGGTTGTCTTTTTCCTCAAACGGTCTGTTTGAGAAGAGGTTGATCGGATATATTTTGAGGAAACTCAAAAATCCGGAATTGCTTTTATCGGCAACGATAAAAGCAATTCCTCTCAAAAGTTTTGGGAAGATGGGGTGCGGGAAAGATAACCTTAGAGCATTTCAAAAAGGTGTCTTTCCCGCAGAATCTTTTTACAACGTGTATTTGAGCATGGATTATTTGCGGTAATCGCTTACCAGCAGCCGGTACGGTGCTTCGTCTTCTTCAATGACCGGGAAACGGAGCTGCGGTTCGTGAAAAACATTATCATTATGGTCATCATTGACCGCAGAAACTTCACCGATCATGACATCTCCGCCTTTTTCGGCATAGAATTTATGGAACACATCCGGTTTGAGAGTGATACTTTCTCCCGGAGAGATTATCAGTTTACTGCCGGGAGCGAGGGTAAGCAATTCACCGTCACGGGAAACTTCCACCGGTGTTTCCCGATCCAGTTCAGTGGTTTTTCCTTTGCGGTTGAATAATTCAAAGACCAGATTGCCGCCGCCGCGGTTGATGATATCTTCAGTTTTGGCCTCATGGCAGTGCATCAGTGTCACTTGTTCTGAGCGTGAGATCATGATTTTTTCCGCATACGGTTTAGGGTAGAGCGTTGAACCGCTGACTCCGTTGCGGATGGTGAAAAGCAAAAGACCTTCGCTGCGGAAATTTCCTCTGCCGAAGTCGGTCAGATCCCAGCCCAATTCGCAATCATAGATCTCTTTGATCTCATCACCGTGTTTTGACCAATCCTCCGGGGTATATGCCGCAAATTTGGGGAGCCGGAATGAAAATGAGGCAAAGAATTCTTCTGCCAGACGGATTTCGCGGTTGATTTCGGAACGTTTCATATTGTCACCTTGAATCTGTCAATCCTGAGGGATGCCGGTGGAAAATAACCGGATCATTTCCACGGTTTTTTCGGTCATCATCTGAGCCGCCGGACGGTAAAAGTTGCCGGGGACGCTCGGAGTGAGAGTTTTGCGCGCCTCTTCAATACCGGCGAGAAATGCTTTGTGGATATCGGTGCAGATGTTGATTTTGGTAATGCCCAGTTTGATTGCAGCATGGAGCTGGGCGATGGGAGTTCCGGAACCGCCGTGAAGCACCAGCGGTTCTTCCACCAGCGAGGCGATCTCTTTGAGCAGATCCAGCCGCAGCTCCGGTTTGCCTTTATAATCTCCGTGAACCGTACCGATGGATACTGCCAGGCAATCCACTTGGGTACGTTTGACAAATTCCACAACTTCAGAGGGAACGGTCAACGCGGATTCGGCACCGTCACCGCCGTCGCCGCCGATAACATGACCGAGTTCGGCTTCAAAAGAGAGATTTCCGGCGTGAGCGATCTTGGCGGCTTCAGCAGAAAGGCGGGCGTTTTCTTCAAATTCACATGCTGAAGCGTCCAGCATGACTGAAGAAAAACCGCTGCGTACACAATCTTCCACCTGTTCAAGGGTGCTGCCGTGATCCAGATGCAGTGCGGCATTGATATTGTATTTGTCAACGTAAAATTTTACCATGTGAACCAATGCGGCGGCACCGCCCATAGGTTCGTATTCGACCGGAGTCGCCTGAAAAATCACCGGAATTCCGGTTAGAGATGATGCTTTGGCGATGCCTTGAATATTGATGCTGTCCCAGCACTCAAATGCTCCGAGTGCGATCTTTTTTTCCCGTGCCTGCCGGAGCAGGGTGTCCATTCGCTGCAATTTCATGATTTTTCTCCATCGGTTAATGGTTATACAGCATAATATAGCACATTTTACACTAAAAACACATTGTAAATTGCATAAAAATGCAACTATTTTTTAATGAACTATTGCCTTTTGTAAAATCATGTCATATATTTTATTCTGTCAGGTAATTAAACGTTTTATGCAGAGAGTATAAAAATGGCTTCCTATCCGACTTTGAAAGATGTAAGTGCCGCCGCCGGAGTTTCCATGGCTCTGGTTTCCGTCGTATTGAACGGCAAAAAAAGCCGGATCATGGCATCGCCGGCGACCCGGGAACGGATTTTGAAAGCTGCGGCAGAGTTGGGTTATGAACCTGATCGCAATGCCCGGGGGTTACGGATGTCGCGGAGTTTCCTTATCGGGGTGCTGGCGTATGAGATCAACAGTTCGTTTGTACCCGAGATCGTGACCGGGATCGAACAGAAATTGGTGCATTCCAATTACAATATTCTGCTGGGCTCATACCATAACGAAGCTGAATTAAGTGAGCGTCTGGAAATGTTCCGCAAGCGGAAAGTCGATGCTCTGATAATCATTTGCGGTGCCGCCGGCAGTGTGCCGGAACTGCTGGCAGGTTTTGAAGCCGTTCCGAAAGTGCTGGTGGGAACGCAATTGGATATTCCGAATTGTGCATGTGTATTCAGTGACCGCCGGGTGATCGGACAGCTTGCGGCACAGAGTCTTTATGAGCGGGGGCATCGCCGTACCGGTTATTTGATGAATTACAATTGTGACGGTTCCGGCTGGCTGGATGCGTGGCGCAATTTTCCGGATGCCGATGAACCGGTGACGGTGGAGTGCCGCAACTTTTTTTCAGAGGGCGAAGCCGCAGTACGCAAGCTGCTGACTGCTCATCCGGAGATCACGGCAGTTTTTGCCGACAGCGATATTCTGGCGGCGGCGGCGATCAAATGTGCAGTGGCAATGGGCAGACGTGTGCCGGAGGATCTGGCGGTGCTGGGTACTGATGACAGCAGTATATGTCAATTGACCACTCCGGCATTGAGCAGTATCCGGCAGTTGAAACGGGAACGGGGCAATATCGCGGTTGAAATGGTGCTGGATATGCTGGAAAATAAGAAATGTGAAAATGTTGCTCTGCCGGGCGAGTTGATTCTCCGGGAGAGTTTGTAAAGTACAAGAATTTTTATTACGGAAGAGAACAAAATGACAGAACCGAAAATTATCATATTGGACGGCAGTGACTGGGAAGCGGATTATTTTCTTTCCGAGGCGCAGTGTAATGCATGGCGCAACCGTTCCCGCAATCTGCACAATATGCTCCGCAGTGATGCCGGCAGAGCCGGTTTTGTGCAGGGTGAACCTGCTCCGTGGGCATTGACCGGAACGGTGCCGGGATGTGACCGGACATTTCTGCTGGAAAACGGTCAGTGCGAAGATCCTTATTATGCCCGCAATCTGGAGCATACGGCGTATTGTGAAAATTATTCGTGGGCATTCCGCAAACGTTTTACGGTTCCTGAGTCATGGCGCGGCAGCCGGGTCTGTATCGATTTCAAAGGCATGGACTATCAGGCGACACTTTTTCTCAACGGAGCATGGTTCGGCAAATGCAAAGGACAGTTCGTGCCGGTGCATTATGATATCACCGAACTGGTGAAATTCGGGGAGGAAAATCTGGTCGTTGCCGTTTTTGAGCCTGCTCCGCAAGGCACGCCGAATCATCAGGACCATGATCCGGCGGATTTTGCCAAATATCATCGTACTCAGATCGGTTTCGGCTGGGATTGGTCACGTGGCATTGTGCCGACCGGGATCTGGGACAGCGTGAGTGTTTCGGCGTACAGTGAAGTGCTGATCGAAGATTGGCATTTTGTTTACGACGGTGAAACTGCCCGGGTGGAATTGGATGTGGATTCCCGGTTCGGCGGAGCAGCTGAATTTGCTTTGGAATTGCTGCCGTTCAATTTCAGCGGTTCCGGTTCCAGTGCCGGACATCTGGTGCAGTGTGTACCCGGACACAACCATTTTGTTTTGGAAATACCTGTACCGCGCAATGTGCAGAAGTGGTATCCGGTGGGAATGGGTTTTCCGGCACTGTATACGCTGAATATCAGCTGCGGCGACCAGCTGCGTTCGGCGCAGGTCGGTTTCCGGCAGATCAGCATGAGCCGCAATCCGGATTCTCCGGCGGGAGCGTACGATCTGACATTCAACATCAATGGAAAACCGCTGTTTGCCAGGGGCGCAAATTATGTTCCGGCTGATCTGCTCAACAGCCGGGCATCCGATGCGGATTATGAACATCTGGTACGGGAAGCTGCCAATGCCGGAATGAATATTTTCCGGGTCTGGGGCGGCGGTGTGATCGAAAAGGATGGTTTTTTTGCTGCTTGTGACCGTTACGGAGTGATGGTGTGGCAGGAATTCATGCATGCCTGCAGCAATGCGCCCAAAGATGAGGAATTTCTGGCATTCAAAGAGGTCGAAGCCCGGGCGATCCTGCGTAAGATCCGCAATCATGTGTCGCTGGCTCTGATTTGCGGCGGCAATGAAATGCAGTATTACGGGGAGATACCCAACAGCCCGATGCTGAAAAATTATCAGCGTATCGCTGCTGAATTGACTCCGGAATTGCTTTTCCACACCTCCTGTCCGGATCTTTCCCGCCCCGGAGAACGCAATCACGGTCCGTGGAATCACATGGAACACCGTTTCTGGAACACTCACTTCCGTTATCTTGCCAGTGAAGTCGGCTGCAATGCCATGCCTGAATACGATTCACTCTGCCGTTTTATTCCGGAACGGGAGATCGAAGTTCTCAACGGTCCGGCACTTGAATACCATTTTTACAACCGGGTCAATGTTTACGATCTGGGCAAGCCGCTGACTGTTTTCAACGTGCAGGGAGCGCGCGAATTCTGTGCGGCATCCATGTTTGCCCAGAGTGACGCTCTGCAATATACAATGGAACATTACCGGAGACTTTATCCCAAAGCATCGGGATGCTTTTTCTGGCAGTACAATGAGCCGTGGCCCACTTGCACATTCAGTATCATTGATTATTACGGAGTGCCGAAAATGGCATTGTACGGTATGAAACGTGCCAATGCTCCGGTGCTGCTTTCTCTGGAAGATGATTCATGGTGCTGCAAAGATCATCAGCTCAATGCCAAATGGTTCATCACCTGCGATCATGCTTTTGCCGGCACAGCCGCTTTGAAAGCGGTAGCTGCTGATGGAACCGGACTTTTTACCAGAGAATGTGACGGCAGTTGGGAGACCGGGACTGTGCAGCTCGGCGAAATATCTGAAAAATTGCCGGAAGGGATCACCGCAGTATTTTTCTATCTCAACGGCGAATATGCGGGGGTGCGGGTATTCGGCGCGCCGGATTTCAAAAAAGCATTCGGTATTCCGGCGGAAGTTTCCGGAGAGATTGCCGGTGACAAAATCATTATCCGCAATACCGGCAAAACTCTGGCATTGCATGTCCGGATCGATTTCCCCGGAACCGATCCAAAAAGTTATACCTTGTCAGATAATTATCTTGTCCTTGCTCCTGGAGAAATCCGGGAAATCGGTTACACCGGTAAACTTGATGATAAAGATATGGTTATTTCCCAATGGTAAAATAATTAAGGAGGCATCGCATGAGACAGAACCCCGGTTTGCATCTTCAAAAAGTCAGAGTTGTACAGGGAAATGGAAAAAACTCTTTTCCCGTGAAAAGAAGTTTTTTCCCTCTCCCCGCGAGCCGTTTCACTTTGATAGAATTGCTGGTCGTCATTGCGATCATTGCCATTCTGGCGGCGATGCTGCTGCCGGCATTGCAGCGGGCGCGGGAACGTGCCAAGGCCGCCAGCTGTGTCAATAATCTCAAGCAGATCGCATTTGCTAACAATCAGTATATGGGCAGTTATAATGACTTTTATCCTGCCAATGGTTTGGTTTATTGGGAGGATACAGCTGCAAATCATTACAACTGGGGAGTGAATCTGGCAAAATTGAAATTTTTACCGGATGATTACAAGCCGCTGCTGCGGTGTCCGGGGATGCCGGAAAATCCCAAAGCAGACAATAATGTGGTCATTTACGGGGTGAATCTGGATTACCGCCGCCGTGATGCCAACGGTGCGGATTGGACTTTGGTGTGGTCATGGGACAAGGATAACGGTGCTGCAAAAAACAAAGGCTTTGTCAAACACAACGAAATAAAAGAACCGGCAAATTATCCGACTCACATGGACAGTATCGGAGGACCGAATGCAGAAGCCAATTATCGCGGATATGCCTATTATAACCTGCGTCACGGCACATCACTGGCGGGTTTGCCGTTCCGGGGGCATGGACAAACCGGGAATGCGGTCTGGGCGGACGGGCATGTCGGACAGTTTGAGCAGAATGAGTTGTGGCTGAAGTCATGTATGAGCCATGATGTGGATCAAAAATTGAATGTCTGGTTTTACCGAAATACCCCCAATCCTTATGTGTCACATACGATCCAGCGTTGATATCTGAAAGGAGTGCAAATGAAAAAAAATATTTTATTTGCTGCGTTGCTGATGATGTCAGTCGCCGCCGCAGATGTTTTTACTCACGATGTGAAAACGGAAAAAAAGCCCTGGACTCACGAGAAATTCCAGAATCAGAATGATGAATTTTCCTTTATTATCGTGCCTGACCGTACCGGCGGCGAACGCAAAAAAGGGATTTGGGCAGGCGCGTTGGCAAAGGCGAATATGTTTCATCCTGATTTCATTATTTCCGTCGGTGATATGATCGAGGGGATCAATAAACCGCATTTGCTTACTGAAGAACGCATGAAAGCCCAATTCTCTGAATTGCGGAGCATTACGGAAAAATCTGCCGCCCCGTTTTTCTATGTGGTGGGCAATCATGACATCTCCCGTACCCGCCCCGGTTTCCCCATGGTCAACGAGATGGGAGCGAAAGTCTGGAAAGATAATCTGGGCGTATCATATTACAGTTTTGTCTACAAAAATGTTTTGTTTCTCTGTCTTGACCAGCAGGAGGGACGGGATTCGCGGCCGAAACCGTGCGGTTTGACTCCGGAGCAGACCCAATGGGCGCTGGATACACTGAAAAAACACTCCGATGTGCACTGGACAATGATTTTTGTCCATTCACCGTGGACATGGAACGAAGCCCCGTTCAAGAAACTTGAACAGGCGATGGGAGAACGCGATTATACGGTGTTTTCCGGCGATTTTCATTGTTACAGCAAATTTCAGCGGCGGGGCAGAAATTATTATCTGCTTGCCACTGCCGGAGGCACTTCCAAAATGCGCGGCATCAAAGATTACGGTGAATTTGATCACATAACCTATGTCACCATGACTGCCAACGGCCCGAAAGTGGTCAATATCCTGCTGGACGGCATACTGCCGGATGATGTGGTGACCGCTGAAAACAGCAAGCAGCCCAAAGTGCAGCATGTTCAGAAAGTTTTTGAAGGCAAAACCAAATAATATAACCCTTAATCAACAAAAGAAAGGACTAATCATGAAAAAATGGTTTACTACCGCCGGAGCTGCACTGCTGTGCTGTACCGGTATGGCAGCCGGCAATCTGCTGCAGAACGGTGATTTCGCCTCCGGAAAACTTGCCCCGTGGAAATCCCCGCAAAGACAGGGCAAGCCAGTTCATGTCGTCGTTGAAGGCAAACTCAATGCTCTCGGCGATACCAAAAGCAAGTACAATAAAGCAATTTCCTGCATTCAGGATCTGCCGGTTCTTGAATACGGTAAGAATTACGTTCTCAGTGCCAAAGTTGGTGCCGGATTGAAAAATACAGCCGGTAAATGGGCAAAAATCACTGTCCGGCAGGCGACTGCCAAAGACAAAAGTCTGGCTTATGACGGAGTGAATATCGATCTTGCCGATGGCAGTATGCGTAATTACAGTGTGGCATTCACGCCGCGTAAAGGAGCGGAGAAATTTCAGCTTTACATCCAGCACGGTAATTTTGATGATTCCGATGTGATGCTGGTCGATGATATCAGCTTTTCTGAAATGGAAGAGTTGAAACCGGTTTCCGGCAGCATGGTCATCAACGGCGATTTTGAATATCCGCTGCTCACCCCCTGGAAATCCGCGGTGCAGGGCAGCAAAGACCGCTTTTTCACTCTCAGCAGTGATACCATGTCCGGCAAACAGTGTCTGGCGGTTTCCGGTGATCTCAAGCACCGTTACAATAACTTCCTCACGCTGATCCAGGAACTTCCGGTTCTGAAACACGATCAGGAATATGTGCTTTCCGCCCGTGCCATTTCCCGTCTCAGCGACGGTGAGAAGATCCGCGAAGGCAACTCTTCTGTCGGCAACCGGCAAGTCAAGGTCACGATCCGTGAAGTCAACGGCAGTAACCGGACACTCCGTTATACCGGTTTTGAGGTAAATCTCAGCGATGACAGCTGGCAGTATTATGAAAAGATGTTCAAAATCCACAAAGAAGCGGTCAAGTTCCAACTCTACATCTCCTCAGCCAATCTGGATAAAAAAGATCTGGTCATGATCGATGATGTCAAACTCGGCATCCGGGGAGATGCCGGCAGCCCTTTTGACGCTGCGGCGGTGGAGAATGTTCCGGTCGTTAAATTGGAAAAAGATGGTGTTTTCGCCGCCGTCAATAAAAAGAATAATCTGCTTCACAGTCTGACCATTGACGGTCAGGTCATTCAGCCCGGTGCTAAACTCGGTACTGTAGTCGCGGTGGAAAAAGATGGCAGGGAAATCCTGCTGGATGGCAAAAAAACTCCCGCCGGCGGATTTGCCGCTGAAGCAAAATATGATTTTGCGGACGGAATGTTCCGTGAGGTCGTCACCATTGAGGCACTTCAGGATTTTGCTGAACCGGTCAAACTTTCGGTTCGGCACGGTCTGGATTTAACTGCGTACAAAAAACAGATCGGCGGATTGCGTCCGCTGCGGGTGCTGGATGCTGAAAAAGCGACTATTTTCAGTTTCCTTGAGGAACCCAATGACCTCAACCCCGGTGTGCTGGATACCTATCAGCATACCGCTTATCCGCTGATGATCATGGAAGGCGACAAATATTATCTGCTTGCCGGTTCCCGCAATATGGATGATTTTGTCACCATTTCCCCCAACCGTCCTGCCGGATATATCCCGTCACTGCAACGCAATCCGAAAACGGTCAAAAAAGGTGATAAATTCCGTTTTGAAAACAACTGGAAACTCTTTTCCAGGGATAAATACATGCTCCGGGATGTATGGAGATTCTATCAGGACAATCTGCAGACTGAACACCCGGTGCTGAAACCGTTTTTCCCGCCGAAATATCCGGAAAAACGTCACTTCTATCCCGGTGTATTCGGCAGTCACACTTATTTTATGAAATCCCGTGAGGACCGTCTGCCCGCCGGAGCAAATATCTGGTTCTATTCCTGGCACGATAATATCCGTGAACGTTATCCGATCAGCGGTGAATGGTGGAGTGACGGTAACGCTTTCCGGGAAAAACTTTCTGCTGAAAAAGTCAAAAAATATGTGGATTATATGCAGAATGAACGCGGCTTCAAGTGCATTATGTATCTGCGTCAGCTCGCCAATCTGCGGGAACGTGAACGCGGTGCATTCCCGGAAGCGTGGTATAAACGCGAAGCCGGCGGTGCACTGCATTTGTACGGTGGCGGTTATGAGGTGAAACTGCCGAAAAATGTCGCTGATGATGTCGGTTATGCTACGATCCCGTGGGGACATCACAACTTCGGCAATCCCGATTACCGGGCATTTTATCTCAAAGAGATCTTTGAAGCGATCAACTTCTATGCTCCCCGTGCCATTGGCTGGGATATGGGCAGTAATCTGGATGAATTCATGGTCATGGCGGAAACTTACGACCGGCTCCGTAAAGACGGCGGCAAAGTAAAAGTCGTTGCCAATGAAAGTGCCGGACCATCTCAGGCATATACCGATATGGTTATGCTGGAAAACGGTCTGCTCGGCGGAAAAAGTGCCTACGATTTTGAGATCAAACGCGCTTATACTACCGCGGTGGTCTGTCTGGAACGGTGGAATATTTTCCGTCTGGCATTTGATTCAAATATGACCGGCAAAAAATGCTGGCTCAACGACAAGGGATTGGAAGAAAACAAACGTTATCTTTTTGATCTGCTTGCCCGCCGTCCGGAATTGAAAAATCAGCGCATTGAAGCTGCCCGGCTCTGTCAGCTCCGTGCCAGTTTGTTCGACCTTGCTCTCGGTGCCAGTCCGGGATACATGGAGGAAGCCGCTCCGGTACCGCCGACGCTGACCAAGGTCGCCGGTGATGTCAACGGTCTGTTCGCGGTGAACAAAAGCTTCACGGTGATGTTCCCCAACCGCAGCAATGTGGACGGACACAAGATCGTCGGCGCGTGGAACAATGACAAATCTTTCCGTCTGGTCGCATTCAATGATGACAGCAAAGCGGATGATTTCACCGTACTGCTGGACAAAAAATATTTCGCCGGGGAGAATTGGAGCGAAGCAGATTTGAAAAAGGCGGTCTGCAAAGCGGTTGCTCCGGAAGGTGAAAATGATATGAATGTCAGTATCACTGTTGACGGCGATCATATCAAATTGACATTCAAACTCAATGGTTTTACTGCGCTTATATTAAGTGCAGACAAATAAATAATAAAAGGTAGGAAAAATGAAAATTACTGCAACATTTCTTGACGAAATCAGTCATGATATCCCCCATCAGAACTGGGGACCGAAAGAGTGGGATGCCGACTTTCAGGCGATGAAAGCCGTCGGTATCGATACGGTGGTGCTTATCCGCTGCGGCTGGAAACGGTGGATGACCTTTTCCAGTGAGATTCTCCGTAAAGAGAAACAGTGCTTTGAGCCGACCATTGATCTGGTACAGCTTTTCCTGGATCTGGCGGAAAAGTACGGCATGAAATTCTTTTTCGGCACTTATGATTCCGGAAATCCGTGGTGGCATGATGATTATCCGGTGGAAGCTGAAACCGCTTTGATGACCAAAGTCAATGATGAATTTTACGCCAAATACGGTAAACATCCGGCATTCGGCGGCTGGTATCTTTCCCAGGAGATCTGCGGCAAAGACAATATGGCATCCCAGTGCTATCGCAAAATGGCATTGCACCTCAAAGAGATCTCCGGCAATCTGCCGATCCTGATTTCTCCAGCCATTCAGGGGGCCAAAGCCTATAATGAAAACATGGTCAAACTGGGCAAAACAGTTGATCCGGCTGAACATGAAGCCGATTGGGATCGGGTGTTGTCCCGTTTGCAGGGCTATGTGGATATCGTAGCGTTTCAGGATGGTCACGTGGAGATCGAATTGCTCCCGACTTTTCTCAAGATCAATAAAAAGCTCTGCGATAAATACGGTATCCAGTGCTGGACCAATACCGAAACATTTGACCGGGATATGCCGATCGACTTCCTGCCGATCAAATGGGATAAATTGTATCTCAAACTTAAAGCAGCCGAAGAAGCCGGTTTTGACCGGGCAATGACCTTTGAGTTCTCCCACTTCCTCAGCCCTAATTCCAGTTACCGGTCAGCGAACCATCTCTACAACCGCTATCGGGAATATCTGGAGGAGCGCGGCTTGCTCAAATAATATTCCGGCACTGCCGGTATGACCGCTTAAGGCGGATATTCTGCATCCCGTCCGGGCTTTCCCCGGAACGGGATTTTTTTCTTCCGGTTTTTGTCGCTGTCAGGGGGTAAAATGCTTGACAAAATTTTCTCAAGTGATATATTAACGTTAAGAAAATGTTTTTCAAGAAATATTCTGCGGCTATACAAGGAGAACCGATCATGCCAGCAAGCAATATTTTAGTTACCGGCGGCGCCAGAGGCATTGGCGCAGGTATAGTCCGGGCACTGGCGGCTGCCGGACATAATGTGGGATTCTGCGGCAGAGCAGATATCGAAAGTGCTGGAGGATTTCTGGCGGAATTGCGTCGGGAATATCCGGGAAAGTTTGCCTATTTCACATGTGATGTTGCTTCGGCGGACGACCGGGCGCGGCTGTTGACAGATTTTGAAAGTGCCATCGGCGAGATCGACGTACTGATCAATAATGCCGGAGTTGCACCCGAAGTCAGGGCGGATTTGCTGGATATGCCGGAATCAAGTTTTGACCGGGTGCTGGGAATCAACCTGAAAGGACCGTTTTTTCTGGCTCAGCAGGCGGCTAAAAGAATGCTTGCCAATTCACGGGAGAACTTCAAGTGCATTATCAATACCGGCAGCGTTTCGGCGGATTATGCCAGTATCAACCGGGGCGAATACTGTATTTCCAAAGCGGCAGTGGCGATGGCGACCAAACTGTTTGCAGTACGTCTGGCAGATGAGGGGATCTGCGTTTATGAATTGCGCCCCGGGATCATAAAAAGTGATATGACCAGCGTGGTAACTGCCAAATATGACAAAATGATCTCTGAGGGTCTCACTTTGCAGAAACGCTGGGGCATGCCGGATGATGTCGGCAAAGTTGCCGCGGCACTGGTTTCCGGTGCGCTGGCTTATTCAACCGGTCAGGTCATCAATGTGGATGGCGGGCTTACTATTGAACGGTTCTGAGTGATGCAGAAATATCATACCATTATTATCGGCAGTGGCGCGGCAGGACTTGCCGCGGCAGTACGTTTGCATGCGCTCGGAGTGGAAAATATTGCCATATTTACTGAAGGTCTGGAAATGGGCACTTCCATTAATACCGGCAGTGACAAGCAGACCTATTATAAACTTGGTATGTACGGCAGTGAACCTGATTCACCGGTGCTTATGGCACGGGATCTGTGCGCCGGAGGGTCGGTACACGGAGATACGGCATTGGTTGAAGCGGCATTGTCACCGCTGGCATTTCATCATCTGGCTGCATTGGGGGTGGCTTTTCCGCATGATGAATTCGGGCAGCACATCGGTTACAAAACAGATCACGACCCCAAACGGCGGGCGACCAGTTGCGGACCGTACACTTCACGGGATATGTGCCGGGCATTGATATCAGAGGTGCGGCGGAGAAATATTTTGGTAGTGGAAAAACGCATGGCGGTCAAATTGCTTGCCGCCGGCGGCAGAGTGTACGGAGCTGTATTTGTGAATACCACTAATGGTGAATTTGAGGCCGTTCAAGCCGTGAATACCGTATTTGCCGTTGGCGGTCCGGGAGGGTTGTATGCAGCAAGTGTTTATCCGCAAGTTCATACCGGAGCGATCGGAGTGGCGCTGGATGCCGGTGCATTGGCTTATAATCTGGCGGAGTCTCAATTCGGACTGGCATCGATCAAATTCCGCTGGAATGTTTCCGGCAGTTATATGCAGGTTTTGCCCCGGTTTATATCCACCGATGCTTCCGGCAAAGATGAAAGAGAGTTTTTGCGGGAGTATTTTGATACCCTCAATGAATTGAATGATGCTGTTTTTCTCAAAGGTTATCAATGGCCGTTTGCTGCCGGACATGTGCCGGGTTCATCATTGATCGATATTTTTACCTACATTGAAACCGTGGAACGCGGCCGTCGGGTATTTCTGGATTACCGGAGCGATCCGGATGATTTTGATTGGTCGGCTCTTGCTCCTGAAACCGGTGAATATCTGAAACGTTCCGGAGCGACCGGTACGACACCGTTGGAGAGGTTGGCGAAACTCAATGCTCCGGCGATAGAACTTTACCGCCGCAATGGTATTGATTTGAGTTGTGAAATGTTGGAAATCGCGGTTTGTGCCCAGCATAACAACGGTGGTCTGGCAGGGAATATCTGGTGGGAATCGGTCAATTTGAAGCACTTTTTCCCGGTGGGGGAGGTCAATGGTTCCCATGGAGTGACCCGTCCGGGCGGCTCAGCACTCAATGCCGGGCAGACCGGGGCATTCCGGGCGGCGGAATTTATTGCCGCTTGTTACCGTGATGAAATTCCGGATGATGCAGTATTTGCCGGTATCGCTCAAAAAGAGTTACAGCTTTTGGAAGCGATGAAACAATTGCCCGCGAAGTGCAAATGGCAGGAGGAACGGCAGGAATTTCAACAGCGTATGAGTGCCGCAGGCGCGTTTATCCGCAGTACGGAAAAGGTCACTGAGGCTCTGGACGGAGCTTACAGACAATATGGCGTACTTGCTGCAGACGGATTGGGCGGTTTATCTCCGGAGGATTTGACCGGGGCGTTATGCAACCGTCAATTGTGTCTGGCGCATATCTATTATCTGGAAGCGGTACTTATGCAGATCGATTATATCGGTTCCCGGGGCGGCTCTCTGGTACTGGATGATTCCGGAGAAAGAATTTCGGATAAATTGCCGGAAAAATGGCGGATAAAACCTGAAAATCCAGCCTACCGGGAATATATTATGAGTTGTAAATGCGGTGCCGCCGGTTATCCGGAACTTTCCTGGGAAAAGTGCCGTCCGGTGCCGGAATGTGACGGTTGGTTTGAAACCGTATGGCATGATTGCCGTACCGGAAAAATATATAAGGCTGACGGAATATGATCTGTGATTTTTCGATTTTGCGGGAGTTGCGCCGCCAGCATGAGATGAGTATTGCTGAATTATCCGGTAAAAGCGGGGTCTCCACCAGTGTTATATCCAAACTGGAACGCAATCAGAGTACCGCAGAGATGGAAACACTTTTCCGTTTGGCGCGGGTATTCGGTCTGACACTGAGCGATCTGATCTCTCTGGCTGAAAACCGGACTTCGCATCTGGTGCATGCTGAAAAGTACGTTTCCGGAGATTTTGTATTCCGCCGGGTCGATTACGGCAATATGCGAGCCATGCATGCAGTGGCACCGGCGGGAGCGAAATTATCCACGCCGTCTCTGCACCGGGATGATTATGAATTGTTCTGGGTGCTTAAAGGAGTGGTCAGATTCTCTCTGCCCCGGGAGGAATATCAACTTAAAACCGGCGAATCCATCCAGTTTGATGCTCTGCTGCCTCATACTTACGAGGCTGTGGAAGACTGCGAGATCATTATTGCCCATTTGAAAAAAGGAAAGCGGTTCTGAATCATGGCTGAAAATTTTACCAAAGTAGCTTCATTCAAGACATTGGCAGATTTTCGTCAGTATCTGCATGAAAAAAATATCAACATCGGTCTGGCAGAATTGCCTCCGGCCGGAAAATCAGCTCTGGCGGCAAAGCTCGCTCATGGCAGTCGGTGCATCGGCAACCGCTGGGCAATACTGCCAATGGAAGGTTGGGATTGCGGCAGCGACGGTTCGCCCGGTGAATTCACCCGCCGCCGCTGGTTGAATTTCGCCGGCAGCGGAGCAAAACTGATTTACGGCACGGAAGCTGCGGCAGTCATGCATTCCGGCAGAAGCAATCCGCAGCAATTGCTGGTTGCGGAACATACTGCCGGAACATTGCAGAAACTTTGCACCGAAATGCGGCAACTTCACCGGGATAAATTCGGCAATGCGGATGATCTGCTCATCGGCTTGCAGCTGACCCATTCCGGCAGATACAGCCATCCCAATCAGGCGGCTGTTCTGGAGTCCGTTACCGCGTACAGTCATCCGCTGTTGGATAAAAAATTCGGCAACAGTGCCGCCAATGTGGTCAGTGATGCCGAAGTAAAGGAGATCATCCGTCACTTTGTTAAAGCCGCAGTGATCGCACAAAAAGCAGGATTTGATTTTGTGGATATCAAACTTGCCCACGGCTATCTGGGGCATGAATTTCTTACTGCTTACGACCGGCCCGGAGCCTATGGCGGCAGTTTTGAAAACCGTACCCGTTTTTTCCGGGAAATCGCAGAAGGTATTCAAAAAGCGGCTCCGGGGTTGGAGATATCTTCCCGGATCAGTATTTTTGATATCATGCCGTTTGTCAAAGGTGCAGACGGAGTCGGCTGTCCCATGGAGTGGCAGGGGCGGTATCCTTATGCATTCGGCGGTGACGGCAGCGGATTGAATATGGATGAAAATCTGACCGAAACTGTACAACTGGTAAAAATGATGCAGCAGTATGGTGTTTCGCTGATCTGTGCCACCATCGGCAGTCCTTATTACAGCGTGCACATGCAGCGGCCGGCATATTTCCCGGTGGCGGACGGTTATGAGATGCCGGAAAATCCTCTTTACAATGTTTACCGTCACATTCATGCGGCTGCTGAATTGAAAAAGCGGTGTCCGGATGTCAAAATCGTCGGTTCAGGTTATACATGTTTGCAGGAATATCTGCCTTATGCCGCCGAATATGCGATTGCCAACGGGATGGTTGATTTTGTCGGCATCGGACGCATGGTGCTGTCTTATCCGGACATGCCGGCTGATTTGCTGGCAGGGAAACCGCTGGACAGATGCCGGATCTGCCGGACATTCGGGGATTGCACCAATGCGCCCCGGAATGGTATGATTTCGGGGTGTTATCCTCTGGATCACTTTTACAAACAACTTCCGGAAGCGGAAAAACTTAAAAAAATAAAAGCGGGGTATAATAAATGAATTTTTCTGAAAATGTCCGAAATGTGGTGTCAGCTTTGCGGCAGATCCGGATCGTGCCGGTATTGGTATTGAATGATGTCGCATCCGGCGTGAAAATGTGTGAGATTTTAGTGGAGTGCGGTTTGCCTGCTGCGGAGATAACTTTCCGTACTGCGGCTGCTGAGGAGGTGATCCGGGAGGCGGCACGCTGTTTCCCGGAACTTTATCTGGGGGCGGGAACGATTCTGAATGTCAGAGATCTGGAACGGGCTTTCGCTGCCGGAGCAAAATTTGCAGTTGCTCCCGGATTCAATCCTGCGGTGGTGAAATCTGCGATCGCCAATGAATGGGCATTTGCCCCCGGGGTATGTACGCCGAGCGAGGTGGAACAGGCTATGGAATCAGGATGCCGTTTCCTTAAATTTTTCCCTGCAGAGGCCGCCGGAGGAGTAAAAATGATCAAATCGCTGATTGCTCCTTACAAACACATGGGAGTGGAATTCATGCCTACCGGAGGGATCACCACCGGCAATGTGGCTGAATATCTGGCGGTAAAAGAGATCGTTGCCGTCGGAGGCACCTGGCTGGGCAAAGCTGCCGATTTGGAAAGCGGCAATTTTGATGCGATCCGTGAAACAGTGAAAGCCGCTGTGACACTTAAAAATTCCCTGAATTAAAATATCAAGCAGAAAGGAACTTGAAAATGAAAAAGTTGTTTTTGATCGCCGCCGTTGTTACATTTGCAGCCGGTTTTGCCGGAGAAGTTTTGCCTTCCCGGGTGAAAATTGATATCAATGGCCGTAACAATAATACATCTTTCAGTGAGGTTTCCGTATTCGGAGGATTGAAAAATCTTCCGGCGAAGTGGGTTCCGGAAGCTGAACGCAACCGTTATCTGATTTTTGAAAGCGGCGTGTTGAATGATTCATGGCAGGAATTTGAATTTTCCTTTGTCCCGGACACCACCGGGCCGGTGCGGATGCTGGTGCGGGGCAACTGGACTCCGAAAAACGGGATGATCCGGCTGGTCGCTTATGATAAATTCAGCTTCGCCGGATGTGCCGCTAATAATGGTGATTTTGAAACGGTCAAAAACAATACGATTTCCGGATGGCAGCTGCGCGATATGAATATGTGCATGGATAAAGCTGATGCCGGTGACGGTAAAAATTATGTCAAGTGCTCCCATAACTATTTTATCACCCAGACTTTGCATGTCAAAGCCGGACAAAAAGTCACCATTCGTTTTGCCGCCCGTGCTGCGGAAACCATAGCTCAGCCGGAATTAACCAAAATGCGTTATGAACGCATGAAATAAGTTGAAAAACGGAGTTCCCATGAGAAAAATATTCAGTTTATTTATGGCATCAGCGGTATTGACTGCTTTTGCCGGACGAGTCAGGGTGGAGATCAACGGGCAGGATATTCAAATGAATTGCCGGGAGGTATCCTGTTCAAAAAATCTGCAGCGTTCAGTGGTCAGTTGGCTGCCTGAAAACAAGCAGGCTATGCATCTGATTTTTGAAACTGCCAAAAATGCTCCCGACAAATGGGAGGAGTATTATTTTACATTCACCCCCGGAAAAACTGGAACGGTGAGATTGATGCTGAGAAGCGGTTGGACCAAAAAGCATATGGTCAGCTGGGTGCAGTATGATGATCTGAAAGTTTCCGGGACAAAGATATTCAATCCATCATTTGAAACTGTGTTCAACGGGGTCATCTCGGAATGGATGTTGCGTGATACCAATATGTGTATCGCAGGTAAAAACGCACTCAACGGTAAAAATTATATCCGTGCCGCGCATGATTTTGTCATCCTGCAGGATATTGATGTTACTGCCGGAGTTCCGGTCACGGTGAAATTTTTTGCCCGGAACGGCGGCAATGAAAAACGTCCGGAGCAGACGGCAATGCGTTATTCCCGCCCCGTCGCCGCTGAATTCGTCAAGATAAAACATCCGGCATCCTATTACCGGCTTTATAATGACCGGATGAAATATCTGCCGTTGAAAGATAAAGGGATTCTGCCGGAAATGATCGAGCATCAGCCCGCTCCTGTTCCCGGAGAAATCCCGGAATCCTGCTTCAGTGTACCGGAATCCGGATCGCTTCCGGCTGTCGATCTGGTGAAAATCCCGCTGGAATTACTGGAAGAAAACGGTGTTGCCCGTACCGCTGCTGTGCGCTACGGCATCCCGATTGCTCAAGGACATCTTTTTGAATTGGGACATATCCGGGTCGTTGATCCTGCCGGAAAAAACGTTCCGGCTCAGTTCGCAGCAACCGGATTCTGGGCAGATAAATCAATCAAATGGCTTCTGGTACAATTTTCCGCTCCGCTGCGTGCCAATGAAAAAGTTTCTTATGCGGTGGAATACGGCAAAAAGATCGGCAAAATTTCTGCAGCCGCCGGTTCTATGCTCAAGGAAACTGCGGATAAACTTTTCATTGATACCGGCGTCCTGCAGGCTGAAATCAATAAAAAACAGTTCGCCATGCTGGAAAATATCCGGATCAACGGCAAATATACCGGAACATTTGCCCCCGGCGGTTTGACTTTGGTCACAGAGCAGGGCAAAACATTGTCCAGCACCATGAGTGTACCGGAAAAAATCACGGTACTGCAGAACGGCAGCCGTAATCTTTCAATCAAGATCCGGGGCAAATACAGTGATGATTCACCGGGGAGTTATACGGTGGTGTTGGGATTTACCTCCGGCAGTGGCGTGGTCGATATGGCAGTGAATCACACCAATACCTGTTTGAAAAGTGAATTTACTGACATTACCAGTTTGGGCATGAGATTGAATACCGCCGGTAAAGTTTCCGGACTGACCATGGATGATATAAGTGTTCCGACCGGCAAACAGCTCTTCCAGAAAGAGGAATTCTGCCTCAGCATTGACGGCAAAGATCAGCAGAAATCTCTCTCCGGCGCCGGCAGTGCCGCGATCGGGCAGGGCAGGATCACGTTTGCATTGGAGAATGCCGCGTACCGTTATCCCAAAGCATTCAGCACCACAGCCGGAAGTGTCGGTTTTGAATTACTGCCGGAGATGCCGGATGCCAAATTCGGAACTCATTTGCCGGATTATCTGCAATTTCCGTTCTGTGAAGGCAAATACCGCTTGAAATGGGGCATGGGCTTTACAGAACATTTGAAAATTGACTTCAGCGGCAAAGCGAGTGCCGTACAGCTCGGGGCAATGGACATTGTACCGGTTATAGGCAGGGATTATCTGCGTTCCACCAAAGTCATTCCCGGTATCGCTCCGCAGTCAGACCGCCGTTTTGACCGTTGGGATGAGAATGCGGTCATGGCATTTTACCGGCATATGGAAATAAAAAAACGCATCCGTGAATACGGATTCCTCAATTACGGTGACTGGTTCGGTGAACGCGGGCGCAACTGGACCAACAATGAGTATGACCTTGCTCACGGTCTTTACATGCTCTATGCCCGCACCGGCAACCGGGATGTTTTCCGTTGGGCGGTGACCGCCGCCCGGCATCAGGCTGATGTGGATATCATCCACGCTTATCCGGATCCGTATTTCATCGGTGCCAATGCCCAGCACGGGATCGGTCACACCGGGGTGAATCATCAACGTCATATTCAGCCGGCAAGCTGGAGTTATCCGGTGGATTATTCATTCCGCGGTGCGGCGGGACACACCTGGAGTCAGGGCATGTTGGAAACGTGGTGTTTTACCGGAGATGTACAGGTCATGGATGCGGCATTGAAGCTCGGAGAACATCTGGTGCGTTATACTGCACCGCGGCTGAAGAAACTTTCCACTCATGAACGCAGTGCCGGATGGAGCGGCAAAGCATTGCTGGCGTACTACCATGTCACGGGAGATAAAAAATATCTTGATGCGACCAAACTGCTGATCAATGTCGCATTGCGGGAGCAGAAGTTTGACAAAGGCGGAGCATGGCCCCATAAAATGCCCAAAGATCACTCCGGAGGTTTCAAAAATGCTTATGGCAATACTCCGTTTCTGATCGGCACCCTGCTCGCCATGATGCGGGACTACCACATGATCACCGGTGATCCGGCGGTGGCACGTTCCATTATTTCCGGCGCAGGCTGGCAGCAGCGCAGCTGGGATGATAAAGCCATGGCTTTCCCCTATGCGTTGAGCTGGGACAACAAACCTTATTTTCCCCCCGGTTTTTCCGGTACCAGCAGTATTGCCACGCCGGGAGTCAGTTACCGGGCGATATTGACCGGCGACAAATACGGATTTCATATTGCCAAATCAATACTTTCCATGAATACGGTTGTCGGTATCAGTCCGATCGGCAAAGTTCTGTCAATGGAGCTTTGTTACACCGGCGATATCATGGAGGATATTCTCCGCTTTCAGGAGAAATATCCGGATGCAGAACCTTATGTTTTCAACGCATCTGCGATGTTGAAAAAATTGAATAAGCATGAGCAATCTTTCAATTTGCGCGGGCCTGACCGCAAAGAATTCCGGATATTCCTTAATGCTGAGCGTGCGGATTTGACTCTGGAACGTCATCGTACCGGAGCGCGTCCGGAATGTAAACCGGCATGGAAAATGCAGATCATTGCACCTGACGGCAAAACAGTTACCGATGTTTCCGGAGATGTCAAAGAGCAACATTACTCCGGCAAGTTCACCGTGACCGGTAAAAAAGGTGATTTTTATACTGTCATCATCAACGATGATATGACCGGGCATTGGAATGTGGTTCCGGGCAAAGACCATACCGCATTTACCAGGGTAGTTGCCGATGCTCATTTTGCAAAAGCGTCTCCGGCATGTTTATATTTTACCGTACCGGCTGGAACCCGGGAATTCAATTTTGATATTTCCGGAGTCCACCTCGGAACATTCCGGGCATGGATCATCAAGGATGAATCAACTGAAGTCGCGCAGATTTCGGGACTTAATGACGGCAAACCGCTGCTGCCGTGGTTGAAACGTTCATCCGATCCGACCCGGCGCATTGCCGTGAAATTGCCGGAACCGCTGCCGGAAACCGCCGTATGGAAACTGCTGGTTCTTGCCGTCGGCGATATCAGGATAAATATGCAGGGCATTCCGCAATGGCTGTCGGTGGTACCGGCTGCTTATCCGGGGAGTGGGAAGTAAACGTATGAAAATCGTACTTGTCGGCTGTTTCGGACATATCGGGTATGTGTTCCGGGGATTGGAGAGAGTTCCGTCTGTGGAGATCGCTGCGGTTGCTTCCGGCAGTGAAGCTCCGGCAGATGTATTGACCTCTCTTTGCCTGGAACATGGACAACATCCGGTGGTTTACCGTGATTGGCAGCAAATGTTTGATGAAGTGCAGCCGGATGTCGCGTGTATTGACGGGCCGTTTGACAAACATGCGGAAATGGCGGCATATGCACTGGCACATGGGATACATGTTTTTTGTGAAAAACCCATTGCATTGGATTTTGCACAATTGGCGATGGTCAGATCGGCATGGCTTGAATCCGGAAAACATATCCGTTCCATGGTGGGATTGCGGTATGCGGACGCGTTTCTGCACGCTTATAAACTGGTGGATTCCGGGGCAGTGGGCAAAATCAAATTTATCCGCACCCAGAAATCCTATAAATTGGGCCGGCGGCCGGATTTTTATAAAGTAAGAAAATCTTACGGCGGCACGATACCGTGGGTGGGCAGTCATGCGGTGGATTGGATAATGTTTTACTCCCAAGCGGCATTTTCTGCAGTTACCGCTTATCATGATGCTGATGACAACTGCGGTCACGGGGATTTGGAAATGGTCGGGCATGCTCTGTTCAAAATGGATAACGGTGTTATTGCCGATGCCGGGATAGATTATTTGCGTCCGGCAGCAGCTTCAACTCACGGTGATGACCGGGTACGTATCGCCGGTACATCCGGAGTTCTGGAAGTGCGCGGAGGCAAAATATATCTGATCAACGGCGATGGAGAGCAGGAGATCGTACCGCCTCCTGCCGACCGGGATGTGTTTTCAGATTTTATTTTGGAATTGACCACCGGAAGACCCGCACTGGTCACTGATGCACAGACTTTTGCGCTAACTTACGCAGTATTGCTGGCACGGGAAAGTGCCGACCGTGGAAAAACTTTGGAATTCACAGGATTTGAGAGATCATGAAAAAACAAATTGCCCTTATCGGAGTGACCGGTTTCGGTGCCAGTCACTTGTTCCATTTGCATAATCTGGCTGAAGCAGGATTGGTTGATATCGCAGCCGCAGTGGTTATAAATCCGGAGCAGGCGGCAGAGTCACTGGCAATACTTAAAACGCATAATACCCGTATCTATCCTGATGCGAATGCGTTTTTTGCGGCAGAAGCCGGCCGAATCGATTTGGTTTGTCTGCCGGTCGGCATTGCCGCGCATGAACCTTTGACATTGACGGCATTGGAACACGGGATGAATGTACTGGTGGAGAAACCGGCATCCGGTTCGGCAGAATCGGTCAAGCGGATGATCGCCGCCGAGAAAAAATCCGGAAAATTTGTTGCGGTCGGATATCAGAACGGTTATGCTCCGGAAATACATTTTATCAAACGTCTGCTGCTTTCCGGACGGCTGGGCGGGATTTGTTATTCGACCGGGATAGTCTGCTGGCCGCGGGATGATGCCTATTATCAGCGCAATGCGTGGGCGGCAAAGCGTTCGGTGAATGGTATCAAGGTGTTGGATTCTCCGTTGAACAACGCCTGCGCTCATTATATAAATCTGCTGTTGTTTCTCAACGGTTCCGGATTTGACCGCTGCGCTGCCGCAGTCAATGTTTCCGGCGAGGTGCTGCGTGCCAGACCTGAAATCGAGATGTTCGATGCCTGCGATGCAAATTATACACTTGATAATGGCAAAAACTGTCGCATCATGTTGGCGCATTGCTGTACGGAGAGAGTCAATCCCATTATCAAAATCGTTTGTGAACGCGGTACCGTCATCTGGCACGGCAATGCCGCGTGGAGCGTAACGGACAACGATAATACGGTCATTGCTTCCGGCACGGCGGTGCATCCGGGGGAAACGATGTTCCGAACGGTGCTGTCCCGGCTTGATGATCCGGCACAAACCGTATATACGCTGGAAAATTCCCTCGCTCAGACGCAGGCAGTCGAATTGCTGGATAAAACTTTGCCTATCACTCCGGCAGAAGCCCGCTATGAAAATGGTATCTATGTGGTAGATGGACTGGTTCAAAAATATAAAACCGCCTTCGGAGGTGAAATATGAGCGATCAACACTCTTTGCTCCGGCAGCGTTATGCTCTGATGGCTTCCGGCGTGATCAAAGCTCTGGCAAGCCGCGGTTTTGAAAGTTTTTTCTGTGCCACTGCCGCAGAAGCGGCAGCCAAAGCTGTGGAATTGATCCCTGCCACTCATACTGTTTCCTGGGGCGGGTCGGTGACACTTGACCAGACCGGGATAAAAGAGCTTTTGCGTGAGCAGGGGTTTGAACTCATTGACCGGGATACAGCTTCGACCCCGGAGGCGCGGCAGCAATCAATGCGGCAGGCATTGCTGTGCGGCACTTATTTATCCAGTGTCAATGCCATGACTGAAGATGGTATCATGGTCAATATCGACGGCAATTGCAACCGGATAGCAGCGATAGCTTACGGTCCGGAACAGGTCATTCTGATCGTCGGGATGAATAAAATCTGCCGGGATCTTCATGCGGCACGTCAGCGGGCGCAGACATTCGCAGCTCCAGCCAATGGTCTCCGGTTCGATCTGGAATTGCCCTGTCTGAAAACCGGCATTTGTCATGATTGCCGTTCCCCCCAGCGGATGTGCGCTCAAATCGTGGAAATGCACTCCTGCCGGATCGCCGGACGGATCAAAGTCATTTTAGTCGGAGAAGATCTCGGTTTGTGATGGTCATCCGGCGGTGCTGTATGTCCCGTCCTCTGCCATAGTGATCAGACGGCGTTGGGTCAGCCGGCTCAACAACGGAGCCAATTCAGTTTCCGGTATCCCGGAGACCATGGCAAGCTGGTGCATGTCAAGTTTCCGGTGCCGGAGTATTTCCAAAAGTTCTTCTTCCAACTTAGTGGATGTGGAGTGCTGCCGTTTTTCAGTCAGCGGCCGGACAGTTTCGACTTCGCAGATATGCTGTAATGCGGCGGCAAATTCGGCCAGTTTTTCCGGCGGTGTGGCAGTCAGTCCGGGAATTGCTCCGGGGCGGTCAAGGGTGTTGAGTTGAACTGCCGCCGGAGCAATGTATTTTACCAGATCGGCAAAACGTTCAATACTTGCCGGTGAGTCATTCACTCCCGGAACAATAAAAATTTCCAATGCCATCCGGTGTGTGAATATCCGGGCAAATCCGGCAATATCTTCCACCAGCTGCTTCAAAGTTGAACCCGGTACCGGACGGTTGATGTAATGATATTCGGCTTCATTTGAGGCATCCAGCGAGGGGATCACCAAATCGACCGGCAGCAGTTCGCGGCACAGATTTTTATCTCCCAGCAGCAAGCCGTTGGTCAGTAAACAGAGCTTGATTTCCGGGAAATCGGTTTTTATAAAAGTTATGACTTCTCCGATGCCGGAATTCAAAGTCGGCTCTCCGGCTCCGGAAAAAGTAATATAATCCGGTGGATCGATCTGCTGTAAAACCTCCTGCAATTCAACAATAACCTCTTTTACCGGGACGTATTCTTTGCGTTTACAAGTCAGATTGGTAGTCGCTCTGGCTTCGCAATAAATACAATCCAGCGGGCAGGTTTTGGCAGTGACCAGATCTACCCCCAGTGAAACTCCCAAACGGCGGGAGAGAATGGGGCCAAAAACATATTTACG
This sequence comes from Lentisphaeria bacterium, assembly GCA_017504435.1. GTDB lineage: Bacteria > Verrucomicrobiota > Lentisphaeria > Victivallales > Victivallaceae > UBA1784. Next base: position 34,598 of record JAFVRD010000021.1, read on the forward strand.
GGTCATGGTAATTCTCCGGAAGTGAATTTTTTGACATCATAGCGTGGATTTTTCGGGAATAATTCATGCGCTTTCTGCATCAGTTTGACTGCTTCATCCTGCTTGCCGGAGTGCATTTGCAGCCGGGCAAGTTTTGCCCATATCCCCGGTCGGCGGGGATCAAGTTCTGCGGCTTTGCGGTAACATTTTTCCGCCGCATCGGGCGCGCCGCACCGCAAGAGCCAATCGCCCTCAAGCTGCCAGCTGGTTTGAGAATCCGGACGCAAAGCCCGCAGTTGTTTTATCAGCAGCGGAACGGACAGATGTGCTGCGGCAGTACGCTGCATGGCAGAACCCGGATAAAGTTTTTCCTGTAAACGTGCCAAGGCAAAATCTCCTTGCAAATAACGGTAATTTCCGGCAAATGCGGCAACTGTCAGACATGCCAGAGAAATTCGTATAGCTGTTAATTGCCGCAAATTGAATGTGGAAACATTGTCATCGCCGGTCTCATTTATTGCCGCCGCATATAAAATCCCCATTGCGATCGGCAGTGCCGGTACATGCCAGTCGCAATCGAGCAGAGAATGCAGCGAAAACAGCACTCCGCTCCAGAATACCGCCATTGGAAATCCCGGCGAAAACCGTTCTTTCCAAAGCCATATCAGCGGCAGCAGCAAAACCGCCAGCATTATTATTCCCGGAATGACTCCGGCTTGAGAGGCAAATGCCGCCACCACGTTATGGGGATCCCGGGCCGATTCATCCGTTCCGGATAATTTAACGGTCATGTGAGTCCGGAAAAATCCTCCCCAGCCGCTTCCGGTCAGGGGGTATTTGACGGTCAGCAGTGCTGAACTTCGCAGATAATCTGCCCGTTCCAACATGGAAGTTGTGCCGCGTCCGAAGTGAATTGCAAAAAATATTCCACCGGAAATGATCACTGCCGCAAGTCCCAGCAGTATCATCCGGATCCGCAAAGAGAATTTATCGTTGGAGAGCAACGCCGGAATAATTGCCGCCACCGGACAGAACAGGGTGCTGCGGGAAGAGGTCATGACCATGGCGGTTACAGTTATGCCGGTGAAAACAAGTACAAAAAGCAGCCGGGAGATTTTGACCGGTTCAAAAAAACTTCCCCACTTGAATGCAAAAAACAGTGTCAGCGGAGTCAGCATCAGCAGCAGTGATGCCAACGCATTACTGGATGCCATTGTGGAAAAAATCCGGGGATCGGTCAATTTCAGTTTCATCGCATCTGACAGGATTATACCGCTGCGAGCTTGTTCGGCGGCAAACTCCCGCAATTCATCCAGTCCGGAAAAGTATTGATGGATCCCGGTGACGGCACACCATAATCCCCCGCAGCAAAATGCCGCGGCAAAGCGTTTCCCCCAACACTTGTCCTCTGCGATCAGCAGAGTGCCGGAGGCAATACATACTCCGATCCCGGCGAGGTTGGTCAATTCACCCAATGTATCATCCGGCATGCCGTAAATCATTCCGGGCAGAGCTGCCAACAATGGAAGTATTCCCCAGCTGATGCAGAAAATTTGCAATTTCCGGGGAATCGTTTTGACTGTCAACAGCAAAAGCACCATGATCACCGAACCGATCACGCCGGTCAGATGCGGCGGATATGAAATAAACAGCCAGTCAAAAAGTGCTTCCGGATAAAAACCGCCGACCTCCGGCATGACTGCCAGACCGCCGAATTTCAGCGGCAAAAGCAGCATCAGTGCCGTCATTATTGATCCGGCGGCAGTGATAATTATCCGGCGGCATGAAAACGGCATGATATCCCTCAATGAGAAAATACGATCGTACGCTGACCGGAGATGATGACCCGGTGTTCCAGATGGGCGCGAACGGCGCGGGTCAGTACCCGGCGTTCAATATCTCTGCCGCGCTGACGGAGTTCTTCGGGGAGGCTTTCATGGGTAATGCGTTCCACATCCTGTTCAATAATGGGACCTTCATCCAGATCTGCAGTTGCGTAATGGGCAGTGGCACCGATCATTTTTACTCCCCGTTCCCAGGCGCGCTGGTAAGGGTTGCCGCCCATGAATGCCGGGAGGAACGCATGGTGGATATTGATGATCCGAGCCGGATAGCGGCGGATGAAATCATCCGACAAAATCCGCATATAGCGAGCCAATACCACCAGATCGATCCGGTGACGGTCGATCAATTCCATCACTTTGGCTTCCTGTTCTTTGTCACCGCTTTCGGTCAGCGGGCAGCAATAGTAGGGGACTCTGAATTTTTCGGCGACCTCTTCCAGATCCGGATGGTTGCCGATGACCAGAGTGACTCTGCCGCCTCCGAGCAGATTTTCCTCTGAATTGGTCAGCAGATCGTACAGACAGTGGCTGGTTTTGGAGACCATGACGGCAACGTTTTGAACTTCTCCGGAGTAATGAACGGAATAAATCAGAGTAAGTTCCTTTGCCAATTCGGAGAATTCAGCTTCCAACTCGGCGCGGGTCAATTCCGGCGGCAGCTCCACTGCGATCCGCATGAAATAGGTTTTTTCCAGAATATCCGTATATTGACGGCATTCCAGAATATTGAGGTCACGGGAGGCAAAAAATCCGGTGATCCGGGCGACCAGACCTTTACGGTCAGCGGTACGGATGAGAAAAACAGCATTGCGGGACATAAAATATTTCCTTATGTAAAAATCAATCAGCTACAGATATCAGACCTTTGAGATAAAATGTTTCCGGCACTCCCAGAGCCGTGGGATGATCCGGAGCTTGCTCCAACCGGCAGATTATTCCGGCACTGCGTCCGGCATCCAAAGCGGCATCGGCAGTTATTTTCTGAAAAAGCGGCATTTCCATTAGTCCGGAACAGGAGAAATTGCATAAAATACCATTTTTATTGAGCATTTTGAATCCCAGTCTTGCCAAATCCTGATAGCCGCGGCAGCCGCGGAGCATGGCACTTTTGCCGGGAATAAGTTTGGGCGGATCGAGAATGATCAGGTCAAATTTTTCTCCTGATTCATCCAATTTCCGCAATAATTTGAACGCATCTCCGCAGAGGTTTTCCCAATTGCCGGTAAAACCGTTGACAAGCAGATTTTTCCGGCATTGTTCAAGTGCCGGAGCTGAAGCGTCGATATTCAACACACTTGCGGCTCCTCCGGCAAATGCCGCACACGCAAAACCGCCGGTGTAAGCAAACACATTCAAAACTTTTTTTCCGGATGCCAGAGTTTTTATTTTTTCCCGGGCACTGCGCAAATCAAAATAAAATCCGGTTTTCTGTCCATGCCGCAGATCAGTTTCAAAAGTGATACCGTTCTCTTTGAAAACGATTTTTTCCGGTATCGGTTTGCCTCCCAGCTCTCCGCACCGCACCGGCAGCCCTTCTTTGCTGCGTACCGGAGCATCGGAACGCTCATAAACGCCGTTGATGAACGGCAGTTCCAACAGCAGTTTGACAATGATATCCCGGAAACGGTCAGCTCCGGCACTGGTGAATTGGACCGCCGCAAATTCTCCGTAACGGTCAACGATGATCCCCGGCAGCTGATCCCCTTCGGAATATATCAGGCGGCAGCCGCCTGCCGGATCCAATAACCCCAGTTCCCGGCGCAGAGCTACGGCATTATTGATCTGTTCCCGGAAAAAAACGGCATCAATTATTTTTTCTGGATCAAAACTCCATACCCGGGCGCGCAGCTGGGAATCCGGCGACCATGCTGCGACCGCCAGCGGAGAACCTTTGGCATCGCAAACGGTAATACATTCACCTGGTTCAAAATCCATATCCGGATTTTCCAATGCTCCGGAGAATATCCACTGGTGACGGCGCAGCAGTGATTTTTCTCTGCCGGGACGTAAACGGCAACTGCGGTAATTCACTTTTTCAGTTCCTTGATCTCTTCAATAAAGTCTGCTGCATCGGTGAATTTACGGTAGACCGAGGCGAAACGGACATAGGCTACCTCATCAACTTTCCGCAACTCTTCCATGACCCGGCATCCGATTTCAGCACTGGGTACTTCTTTGTTGAAATCGCGCTGTAATGAAGAAGAAATTTCCCCGACTATCCGGTCGATCTCCCCGAAAGAAACGTTCCGTTTATAACATGCCCGGTCAATGCCGCGGCGCAATTTTTCCGGATCGAATTCCACCCGGGAGCCATCTCTTTTGACAACTTTCAACTCTTCGGGGCTGACACTTTCCAGTGTGGTAAAGCGGTAATTGCATTGGATGCACTCCCGCCGTCTCCTGATCCCGAAACCATCTTTGACACTGCGGGAATCAATGACTTTGTCATCACTGCATCCGCATTTTGGACAACGCATATATTATTTCTCCAAACGCATATATTCAATTACCGAAAACGGAGAGACGACAACTCCGTTGAATTCGGGATATTCCCGGACTTTTTCAATACATGCGCTCAATGCCCGGATAAAATCGTTCCAGTTTCTTCTCCGCAGCCGGTCGGCATCCATGGAGGTGTGAGTCGCCAGCGGCAAAATAATCAAAATCCGGCTGCCTTTGGGGGCATTTTTTAACTCCGAAGAGATTTTCTCCGGCAGTTGTGAAGGCAAATTCGCACTGTTTATGACCGCCACATCCGGAGTGATTTTGCAAAAATCCGCAATTGTTCCGGTACTCAATTCACCTTCTGAAGCCCGGTCATGGATAAAATCCGGTATCGCAACGGTCACCGGCGGCAGATTTCGGATGGTTTTTATCCGGGTCAATTCCGCGATCGCACTTCGCAGCAGCATATCATTATCGCCGCCTTTGCCGTAACTGCGGTCACTCCAGTTGTAAATGCAGCGATACACCCGGTGGGAATTTTTACTGTTGAAAAGGTGCGGAGTCAAATGCACCGTGATCCCGGTAAGTTTGACATTCTCCGGCAATTCCGCATTGAATTCGGCAATCTGTTCCGCAACATCATACAGCGACGGATACTGGCACACTACCAAACGAAGCAGCCGGTTGACCTGATAACGGCGGAAAAAATCCTGTTGAGAGATCACGATCTCCGCCTGCATGCCGGAGTTGACGATTTCAGTAATCAGGACAATGAGTTTTTCATTCAGTTCCTGTTCTGAAGTGATATGCAGATACACCCGGTTGAAACCGCATTTTTTCAATTCAGTACAAACGTTTTGCGGTGAAAAACGTTCGTCTATCGCCGCCGGAAACAATGCCACTCCGCGAATTCTCAGCGGAGCAAGAACTGCACTGATTTGTTTGGATCTGTTCAAAGTGACGGTATTTTCTGCCGGATGCGGGGGAAGGGCTGCCGGATGATACTCCCGCAGCGGAGTTCTGCCGCAACCTGCCAACAGCAAAAGCAGAGATGCCGCCGCAGGAATATATTTTATCATAACTTCTTGTCCTCAAGTTGAAATATTCTTTATATATCCAAATATATAATATACTCCGTCAAGCGGTTTTTTACAAACTTTTATTGCGAAACCAGCTTGAGTTTGAAAGATGTTCCGCCGTTGGGCGGTCTGGGAATATAACTCAAGTTTTGCAACATCAGTTCTACCGAGGCATTGACCGCCTGATTCGGACTTCGTTTGATGATCTGTTTCCGGGTCACCTGTCCGCCGGATGCGACGGTCAGTTCCACGATGACTGCGGTTTCTTCCGAGACCAGAACACCGGGGGGGCGTTCCCATTTTTCAAAGATGAATTTCTGCACATCCATCCAGAATTTTTCTTCATCGGCGGTCGCACCTCCTGCCGGAGTACGGTTGTCGGCAGGGCCGAGTTTCTGTCCCCGGTCACGGCTGCCGATGGGAACGTTGCGGTTGAAATTCTGTCCTCCGGCATTGCGCGGCGCGGCATTGGGATCGAAATTATCCCAGCTGCTGTCGTGAAATACCTCGGCCGGTTTATTTTTCAGCTTTTGCCGGGGGGCGGCTTGGGCTTTCGGCTTGACTTTGGTCTTTGGTCTGGGCTTGGTTTTGGGTTTAACCTTTTGCTTGGGCTTGACTTTCGGTTTGGGCTTGGCTTTCGGTTTTGGCTTGGCTTTCGGTTTTGGCTTGGCTTTCGGTTTTGGCTTGGGTGCTGCCGGCGGGGTCGATGCCGCCGGAGGAGCAGGGGTGGGACGGGTATGTTCCGGCATGCCGACTTCCGGCGCGTGAGATGGCTTGATGCCGCCGAGTTTGACCCGGAACGGGATATCCTTTTTAGCCGCCTGCTTATGCAGCAGATAATCAAATCCCAGAGGTCCGAGGATCAAAGCACAATGCAGGGCAAAGATCACGCTCAGCAAAATAAATCTGGCACTGTTCCGGGAAGGATTCATTTCGGCTCAGACTCCGCCTGAGTTACCAAAGTGGCGTCATTGAATCCGCAGTTGCGGACCAATGCAAATAATTCGATGACCTGTTCATAGGCGCACTTGCCGTCTCCGCGTACCAGCAGCTGCGGTTTGGGAGTTCGTCCGGCGAGGGCGCGTAATTTTTCACTCAAAGCGGTTTTGCTGACGGCTTCTTTGTCCAAAAAATATGTGCCGTCTTTGCTCAAAGTGACACTGATGAAATTTTCAGTTGGCAATTCATTGGCATTCATTTCCGGAGTGTTGACTCCGGTGCCGTATTCCATCAGCGGCATGGTGATCATGAATGCGATCAGCAATAAAAACGTCAGATCCAGCAGCGGGGTGACATTGATCTGGTCTATGGCTGCCATCGGAGTGCGGTTGCGGCGTCGTGACATATCGCACCCCCTTTTATAAATTACCGTTGTCCGGTTGTTTTTTCTCCAATTCCAACTGGGAGAGTTTGACACATACCATGAATTGTTCAGTGAAGTTATCCATCATCACGGTCAATTGCCGGATCGTACCGGTCAGCAGGTTGTAACCCACCAGTGAAGGTATTGCCACGATCAAACCTGCGACTGTGGTCAGCAATGCTCCCGCCACCCCCGGAGCGAGAGCAGTGAAGTCAGATTTACCTGCGGCGGCGATTCCGCAGAATGCCATCATTACTCCCCAGACCGTACCAAAAAGACCGCAGAACGGACTTAAACTTACCAATGTTGCCAGTACCCCGATGCGGGTCTCCAATTCTTTGAGCTGGGATGACACTTCCCGTTCCAGTACGGCTTCAACAGCATTATATTGTGCTTCCGAAAGTTTACACGGCTGAGGAATGCTGCTTCTGATCCCGGCTGCGGCACCGGCTTCATAAAAATCCAGCAGTTTTTCAATTCCCGCCCGGTAGATCGCAGCGGTCGGACCATTGTTTTCTTCGGCTTCCCGGAGCAGCGGCCGGGCAAGCATATTGATTTCGCCGTTATTCTGAAAAATGTTTATGAACCGTGCCGCCAGTCGTTTGGCGCGGTAAAGCGACCACGCTTTATCCAACATTACTGTCCAGGTCAGAATACTGCCGATAAGCAGCAGCAGCACGATACTTTTGCCGACTGAATCACTGTGCTGATAAGCGTAATAAACTCCGGGAGTTTGGACTGTGGCAAGAATTGATCCCAACATAAAATATTTCTCCGTAAAAAACTTGTTAAAAAACCTGAAACAGTACTTTATAAAAGATAATTCCCATGTTATATTATTACAAGGAACTGTGGAGATTTTTACCGATAAATTTGTAAAAAAAGGTTTTGATATGACAATTCTTCTCGGATTTGACATTGGCGGCACCAAGCTGGGTATCGGTTTGGGAACTGAAAAAGGGGAATTGCTGGGGTGTTCCCGGCGCGACAACCGCAATACCGACCCGGCAGAAGTGCTGCCGTGGATGGTGTCTGAATCGCGCCGTCTGGTCGGTGAAGCCGGTTTGAATATGACCGATGTGGCGGCATTCGGAATATCTGCTCCGTTTCCGGCAGATGCGGCGCGCGGGATCATGACCAAACCGACCAACAATCCGCTGTGGCGCGATGTGGCGATATTGGATTATCTGAAAAAAGAACTTGCTATTCCCGGATGTTTTGAAAATGATGCCAACTGCGGGGCCCTTGCCGAATGGTTTTTCGGAGCCGGACGGAACTGCAGTGATTTTATTTACCTGACTTTGAGTACCGGTATCGGCGGCGGTATCATTTCATCGGGCAGGCTGATTCGCGGCGGCAAAGCCCTCAGTGCCGGTGAATTGGGGCATATTTGTATCGAATTGGGCGGCAGACAGTGTTCCTGCGGGATGCGCGGCTGCTATGAGGCTTACTGCGGCGGAGTTGCCATGGCGCACCGGATGCAGGAGGAGATCGCCGGACACCCGGATTCTCTGCTCAATGAGATATGCGGCGGAGATCCGGCGAAACTTGATATGATCGCTCTGGAAAAAGCCCGCCGTGCCAATGATCCTTATGCAGTCGCTCTCTGGGAGGAGATGAGTTTGCGTCATGCTCAGGCATTTGGAATATTTATTCAGGCATTCAATCCGCAAAAACTGGTGCTCGGCACTCTGGCGTGGGCGATCGGAGATCTTTACACCGATCCGATCAAAGCGAAGTTAGCTGAATTCTGCTGGAAAGAACCGATGGACGCGTGCGAGATCGTTTCCAGCGAATTGCGCCGGGATATCGCCAGTTATGCCGGAATTGCCGCTGCATTGAATTTCCTCAGAGAAAGTGGTGCAAAAATATGAAAATCATCATTGCCGGCGGCGGAGTCGCCGCCCATGAAGCTGCTGTTGCCGCCCGTAATACAGCTCCGGATGCGGAAATAATCATTTGTTCCGGAGAGAATATCCGTCCTTACCGCCGTCCGGCTCTGTCGGGATTGCTCAAAAACGGCAATCCGCCGGATGAAAAAACTTTTTTTATCAAGCCGGAGAGTTTTTATGCTGACAACCGCATTACTTTGCGTTTGAATTCACCGGTCGAGGCGATCGGGGAAAAGTTTGTGGTGTTGTCCGACGGCAGCCGGGAATCTTTTGACCGGCTGATCATCGCTACCGGCGGCAAAGCGTGTGTGCCTCAACTGCCGGCGGCACCGGGGGTGTTGATTTTTACACTTCGGGAATATATGGATTTGCTCAAACTTCAGGCTTTTCTGCCGGATTGCCGTCAGGTCGCTGTTATCGGCGGCGGAGTACTTGCTCTGGAAATCGCAGACAGTTTGCTGGCCCGGAATATTCAGGTCACGGTATTGGAACGGGCAAATTCGCTCTTTCCCGGCCGGCTTGCTCCTGAGGATGCCGCTGAATTGTTGAACCGGCTCAATAGACATGAAAATCTTTCGGTACGCTGCGGTGAAAATGCCGCCGGTATCGGTAGGGCCGGAGTGATCACCGCATCCGGAGAGGTCGTTCCTGCAGATGCGGTGATTTTTGCCGCCGGATCGGCACCGCGCAATATTCTTGCCGTTGAAGCGGGGATCGCGGTCAACCGCGGAATTCTGGTCGATGAAAAAATGCGGAGTTCTGCGGCAGATATTTTTGCCGCCGGAGATGTCGCTGAATATGCTGGAAATACCTTCGGACTTTACCTTGATGCTATGAATACCGGTAAGATCGCCGGAACAAATGCTGCCGGCGGAAATGCTCAATTTACCCCGGCGGCGCGTACCCCGGTGCGATTGATGGCACTGGGAGAAAAACTGGTCATGCCATAATGTGTTCTGAATGAAAAAGATATTATGAAGGATCTTTTGTGTCTTTCATAATATCTTTTTTGCGCAAAAATTCAGCGGACTTCCTCAAAGACCACGTTGCGGATCTCCACAAACGACTGGTCGTCCATATTCAGACAGAGCAAATAGCACTGCAGTTTGTCAGTATTACCGTCCAGCGGAATCACGCCGCTGACATTTGTCCAATCCTGTGAAGCCGTGACAAAAGGTCCATCATAAGCAAGAGTTTGGTCTTCACCTTTGATCCGGCGTATCGCCAACTGGAATTTCCCGCTGGAAATTTGAGCTTTGACATCAGCAGAGACCCGGATCTTTTTGCCGGCGGGATTAGACAGATCAAGATCGAAACGCGCCCAGTTGCGTCTCTGATTATTGCCGTTTATACGCACGATTCCGTTTGTCACGGTACCGACATTCGATTTGACACCTTTTTTCAAAATGGCTTCGGTCAATTCCATTTTCCATCTGCTGCCGGCAGTTTTCATTGCCGGAACAGCTTTTTGGGTAACACGCGGTAAATTCATATCTCCGCCGTGTCTGTTTTTGCTTTTTTCATAAGTTACCACATCATCCGGCAGAATACCATCCAGCAGAATATTGGCGACCACCGGTCCATTTTTGGTGACCGTCACATACGCAATATGATCAAATTCGCCGTACTCCATCCCGCGAAGCATCGGACGTCCGTCTTTGCCGCGCGGACCGGAACCGCAGCCGCCGGCAGTGGCAAGAACATAATAGTTACGGTTATGACGCTTGAATTTAACGTAGTGATGCCAGTCTCCGGCAAAGACCGTATAGTTGCGTTTCACCAGATCTTTTTCCAACTCCTGAAATGCATTCTGCCCCCAGGCACCGGGATGATGCATAAACAACATCGTCCAGCGGACATCCGGATTATTTTTCAGCACATTTTTCGCCCATGCCAACTGTTCAGGAGTGATCGCGACCTGCGGTTTGCGGCTGTCTCCGCCGGACATGGTGTTGAAACAGATAAACAACACATTTTTGTAGACAAAGCTGTAATAAGTATGAGTTCCGCAGTTTTCCTCCCAAACCTCACGGGTAGTCTCATTGGCACGGGGAAATCCCGGACGGGTACGGCAAATGTCATGATTGCCGACAACATGGAAAAAGGGAGCCTGAGAAACAGCTGTAAAACTGTTCAATTCCTTCCACTGTCCCCGCATAAAATCATGATCCTGACGCTCTTTCCACATCTGTCCTTCGATCAAATCGCCGACGGTCATAATGAATTCCGGACGGAGCATATTCGCTTTTTTGATTGCCTGCGGAAAAATCCCGCGGCGTTCACTGCCGGCACGGTCGGGGATAATGATAAAAGAAAATTCATCCGGATCGTTGAGAAAATTCTCATGCGTCCACGGCTTTTTTTCTGAAGTCACATCGTGTTTGAACGTTGTGTCCCCTGCCAAAAGCGCAAAACAAACCCCCAGACAGGTGATGATTGCAAATTTTTTCATTTGTTTTTCCTTTCGATTGCATTTGAAACAGACCACTTTATCAGGTCAACTCTTTACTTTACATCCGGGATCGTATTTTTGAAATGGACATGTTTGCCAATGCCATCCCGATTCTGTCAACAAAAAAGGAACTGCCACGCCAATAATTTATGAGTGACAGTTCCGGTTTTTACACATGGCAAATGATTATTTTTTCTGCTGTTTGCTCCAGGAATCTTTGAGCGTGACGGTACGGTTGAATACCGGCAGATCAGCGGTGGAATCCGGGTCACAGGCAAAATATCCGACCCGTTCAAACTGAGCCACATCTCCGGGATTCAGCCGAGCTGCTGCCGGTTCAAGATAACCGGTGACCACCTTTTTGGAATCCGGATTGAGCTGGGTGAGGAAATCCACGCCGTCAGTTCCCGGCTGTTCAACCGAGAAAAGCCGGTCATAGAGACGCACCTCTGCTGCTTTGGCATGTTCAGCGGAAACCCAGTGGATCGTACCTTTGACTTTTCTGCCGTCGGGCGCATTGCCGCCGCGGGTCTCCGGATCAAAGGTGCATTTGAGTTCGGTCACATTGCCGTCAGCATCCTGCACGACCTCATTGCAGCGGATAAAGTAACCGTAACGGAGTCGGACCTCCGCCCCGGGAGCCAGCCGGAAATAACCTTTGGGCGGTTCCAGCATGAAATCGGCGCGGTCGATATAAAGTGTCCCGCTGAACGGCAGTTTGCGGCTGCCTGCTGCAGGATCTTCAGGATTGTTGACCGCATCAAGTTCCGGTACACCTTCTGCGGGAAAGTTGGTGATGGTGACTTTCAGCGGATCCAGCACCGCCATGAAACGGGGAGCGACCGCGTTGAGTTCTTCTCTTATGCAATGTTCCAGCACCGCCGCGTCGGTTATACCGTCAAATTTGGTGATCCCGACGATTTTACACATTTTGCGGATCGCCGCAGCAGGCACACCCCGGCGGCGCATACCGCAGATAGTGGGCATGCGGGGATCATCCCAGTTGGAAACATGATTTTCTTTGACCAGCTGCAGCAGTTTGCGCTTGCTCATAACAGTATTGGTCAGATTGAGCCGTGAAAATTCGATCTGCTGCGGACGGTGGGGATAATCCAACGCTTCCAGCACCCAGTCGTACAGCGGCCGGTGGATTTCAAATTCCAGCGTGCAGAGCGAATGGGTAACTCCTTCAAAAGCATCTTCCAGCGGATGAGCGAAGTCATACATCGGATAGATGCAGTATTTGTCACCGTGACGGAAGTGGGTAATACGCCGGATACGGTAAATGACCGGGTCGCGCATATTGATATTCGGAGATGCCATGTCGATTTTGGCACGCAGAACCATTGCTCCGTCGGCAAATTCACCGGCTTTCATCCGGGTGAAAAGATCAAGATTCTCCTCGATGCTGCGGCTGCGGCCGGGAGATTCCCTGCCGGGAACATTGAGATTGCCTTTGTATTCCTCCCATTCCTCGTTGGAAAGAGTGCAGACATAGGCTTTGCCGCGTTTGATCAATTCCACCGCACACTCGTACATCCGGTCAAAATAGTCACTGGCATAATACACCGCCGCCGGTTCAAAACCCAGCCAGCGGACATCATTGATAATAGAATCAACGTATTCGGTGTCCTCTTTGGTCGGATTGGTGTCATCCATGCGCAAATTGCATTTGCCATTGAATTCCTGAGCAATGCCGAAATCCAGACAGATAGCTTTGGCGTGACCGATATGCAGATAACCGTTGGGTTCGGGAGGGAACCGGGTCACGACCTGACCGCCGTGTTTGCCGTTTTTAACATCATTGATGACGATCTCCCGGATAAAATCCACCGGTTCATTTTTTTCGATTGCTTCCGCCATGAGAATTCCTTTCCTGTATGAAATCAATATTATTTGATTTAATATAACTCTTGACAGAGAATTTTTCAACGCAAAGACTTGACTATTGACAAAAGATGAGTTATTTTACCTTCACGTACAGAAAATATCATCTGAAAACAACAACTGTCAACCCATAAGGAACCGCTATCTATGAAACCCAACCGCTCCAAACAGATAATCATTTTTACAATTCTGCTTATCGCAGGTGCCGCATTGACAGCCTGGATGCTTTATGCATTCAATAATATACCGGGATTCAAAGCTCTTTTCTCTGCGGCGGATACCCCGGTTCTCGGCAATGTCGGTCCGGAATCAGAGGTGACTCTGGCACAGAAAGCCGATTTCACTGCCAAAGTTTCCATGTGGATTTTTATTTTCATCACGTTGCTGCAGCTGGCGGCTCTCGGAGTCGGTTATGCAGTGGTCAACTCCATTGCCTCCAGTGATGACAATGTCAAATTGAAACTCCGCAGTCTGGATAACGCCGAAGTGTTTTTTGATGTGCCGCTGTATTTCGGACTTTTCGGTACGGTTTCCGCGTTTCTGGTCATGACCTTCTCGCCCCAGAGCAGCCGTCTGATCGCTTACAGTTCAACATTGATCGGAATTATTTTCAGTCTGTTCCTGCGACTGATCCTGCAGTACCCTCTGCGCAAGAAACTTGTCCGTCAGGACGCTTTGGAAAATGAGGGGAACAGCAAGTGAATAGAGCCATTCTCATCGTCATCTGTGACTTTCTGGTGTCGGCGATGCTGACCATGATGACCGGCATGGTCCCCGGACATTCCGGCGGTACCGGCGTAGGTCTCGATGAAAATACCACCAAAGTCCTGCTCAGCGAACTTGACCGTCAGAACGCGGAATTGGAAAAATTGCGCGCCAAACTGCGGGAAACCGTTGCCAAAATGGGCAGTCTCACCCCGGAACAGCAATCTGAATTACAGCGTTTGACCGCCAGACTTGCCGAAAATAAAATGCAGCAGAGCAAACTGCGCGCCTCTCTTGCCGCCACTCCGGAAAATACCGGTGAATTGGATGCCAAAGAATTGCAGCGCCGTTTGGAAGCTGAGCAGAAAGCCAAGCTGGAACTGGAAATCAAATTGAAAGACAGCCAAAGCGATGTGCGGCAGGGACAGCGGGAGCTTGAACACAGCCGGAACCGTCTTGCCGATACCACCGGACAGCTGCGGGAAGCCAAACGGGATCTTGCCGTCCAGCGCAGAGAGTTGTCACGTACCCGGGAAACGCTTGCCAAAACCAGCGAAACCCTGGTCGATGTGACCCGCGAAAACGCTAACGTCCGTGCTGATCTGGCGCGTACCGAAGAAAAATTGGAATCCGAACAGCGGGAAACACGCCGGCAGACCCGGGAATTAAGCGGTGCCAAAGAGGAATTGCGCCGTCTGAATACGACTTTAGTCCGCAGCCGCGGAGAAAATACCGCCCTGCAGAATAAAAATGCCAACCTGACCGGACAACTGGCTGTCCGGGAAAAAAATTACGCCGCGTTGCAAGATCAGCTTGCCAAAGCTGAACGGGCTCTTGCCGTTTTGCAGCTGGAAAAAACCGAAGCGGTCGTCCAACGTGATGAAATGCAGAAAACAGTCAAAAATGTCGTCACCGAACTGGCAGAAAAAGAACGCGCTCTGGAACAGACCACCAAAAGCAATTTCCAGATATCTGCCAAATTGGAAGCCGCCCGGGAAATGCTTGAACAATCCCGGAAAAACGTCAATAACGTTATCAAATGTTACGGTTCTGCCGTGGTGCAGGTCGATTGTGCCGTTACTGAAGAATCCATTTTCGGCGGACGTACCGGCAAAAGCACCAGTTATTATCCGCTGGTGGATTTCAACGGCAAGATCATGCTGGTCGGTCTGACCAACCGTTTCGCCGGAGACGAAAAAACTGCTTTGAGTTTCAAAAATATCACCGGAATCGACTTTTCGGTACTTCTGCCGCAAGGCAATGTCCGGACCAAACTGCCGGCGGCAATGATCGTATCTGCGTTGGAAATGCGGATCGCCGGATTCAATTACAAAGACAAAAACAGTACGCCTTTGAAACTGCTCACCGCCGAAGAGTTGCTGAAACGCGGTCTGGATGGTCTCTACCTTTTCAAACCGACCAGTTTCGGCGGTTCCAGTGCCAAACTTGACGGCAGAGTATCTCTGGCTTTGACCAATGGCAGCCGTTCTCTGTTTATCCGCAATGCCGGACGTGCCAACAATGAATTGAAATCTGCCCCGGGAGACTTCATTCTTTCATCCGATGGTGAATTTGTCGGCATCGTCATCGCCAATGATACAGTTGACAATGTACGCGGATCCAGAGTGTTTCTGTTTGAATCAGCCGCTTTCTGGAACAATCCGGTCATCGTGCCGCTGAACAAACTCCCCGGAGAGAAATATTTCTCCCGCTATGCCGGAGCGATGCAGATGATCCGCAGGAAAGTCCGTCCCGGATATGATAACCGCTGAAAATCCTGATTTCACGGTCCCTGTTGCATCAACCGGTGACGGGGACATACGGGAAATAACCAATGTCCCGGCAGATGATGCCGCATTCAAAGATCTGAAACTGCTCGGCATGGGCGGTATGGGTATCGTCTATGAGGCAGAAGATCCGGCATTGGAGCGCAAAGTTGCGTTGAAAATGCTCCGTTCTCCGTACCGGAATGACGGCGATCTGGTCAAAAAATTCATCAATGAAGCCCGGATCACCGCCAAAATCGACCATCCGAATATCATCGCCGTCCATCATCTCGGCATGAATAAAGATTGCGGAGCGTATTTCAGCATGCGCCGGATCAAAGGCGAAACTTTGCAGAGCATCATCCGCAAACTGCGCAGTAGAGACCCGGAATATATACGCAAATATCCCCTCCGGAGATTGCTGGATATTTTTATTGCCGGGTGCAACGGTGTTGATGCTGCCCATTTGCAGAATATTCTGCACTGTGACCTCAAACCGTCCAACATCATGGTCGGTGACCGCGGTGAAGTCTGGGTGCTGGATTGGGGCGTTGCCCGCACTGCAGATTCTCCGGCTCCAGATAACCCGAACATGATAGAAGGTACAGTGGCATTCATGGCTCCGGAATTGCTCCGGGGCACGCTTGCCGCCCCCGATAAAAAAACCGACATCTACTCACTCGGCGTACTGCTTTACTGCATTTTGACCTGGCAGGATGCGCCTTATGACCTGAATCTGGAACATCAGGAACTGGTCAACCGGGTCGCTTCCGGAAAATACCGTCCCTTGAATAACCCTGATAAATCCCGCAAACTGCCGGTGGAACTTGTTGCAATATGCAAAAAAGCAATGACCGCCGACCGTGAACGTCGTTATGATACCATCCCGGCTCTGCGTGCCGATATTTATCATTATCTGGACAACAAACCGGTCGGTGCTTACTCACCCAATCCGCTTTACCGTTTTTTTAAACTCTGCTGCCGCAGACCATTGATACCGGTAACGGCGACCGTGGCACTGTTGACTATGGCGGCATATCATGCCGGAACCGATTTTATACAGTATGCAGAAAACCGTTCGCTGACCGGTCAGGCATTCGCACACACCCAAATCGCCAATGATCACATCCGTACCGGTATGCACCGCTGGCAGCAGCTCACCTCTCCGGACAGCAGCAGCTCCCCGCTTGATACAGCTCTTACCGAACATGAGATGAAATTGAGTACCAACTATGCTGTGCTGGAAACATTTTTTGCCTTTGATGCGATCTCCGGAACCTCTGAAAATATCAGTTATTCGTTTGCAGCTTCTTACGGAAAAAATATCCTCAAACGGCTGCTCCGGCTGCAATGTATCACCTCTGCCCCGGACATTCTGGAACAGATCGAAAAACGCTGGCCGCAGTTTTTTCAAATCTGCATGAAAAATGATCCCGAATTGCAGAAACTTGTTGACCGGATCAAAAAAAATTGCGGAACAGTGACTTTTTCCGGAATAAATACTGACACCCCGCATAATTGCACTGTCATCCGTCCGGACGGGAGTTCAAAATCCATTTCGTTCAAAAACAATTTCACTCTTGAACTTCCGGCAGGAAACAATCGCTTCTTCATCGCCGCGCCGGGGCAAAAAACATTTTCTGCGCTGCTGCAGATCACTCCCGGGATGAATCTGCGTTTTTCCGCAGCGGATTTCCCGCCGCCGCCCGGATTCATATTGATTCCGGATGATCACTGGTTCATTACGGTTCCCGGCTTGGGGCAACGGCTGAAACGCCTCTCCAAATACATGATCAGTGCCGCGGAACTTACCGGTGGAGAAGTAATGAATACGGCTCCGGAATGTCAGGGGCATGCCGTTATCTCACTTCGCGGCAAAGCACTGCTGCCGCTTGCCGATGCAGAACTTTTCTGTCGTGCCGCCTCCAAAAAATACGGTTCGACAGTCCGCTTCCCTAATGAATTGGAACTGCAGAAATCCCTGTCCGCAGGCGAATTGCCCGGTAAAAGTTTCTATGGGGCGGAACTGCCGTCGGCAGATATTCCGCTTTTTGTAAAAACTCTCAACGGAAAAACGGCATTATTCAATGCCCAAACGATGAAAATTGAACCATTCACCCCCGGGCGTGCTGCCGCTTTGCGCCCGGTAATAGAATTAAAATAACCAAACTATTGCCATGATCGATTTCAAAAATCTTTCCAAAAGTTATTCCGGCGAGTATATCCTCAAAGATGTGAACTGCCGGATAAATACCGGCGAAAAAGTCGGTGTCGTCGGCCCCAACGGAGCCGGTAAAAGTACCCTGTTCGGCATGATAACCGGCGAAGTGATGCCGGATGCCGGAGCGATCGTAATCCCCAAAGAATCCCGGTTGGGGATCATGAGACAGCACATTCCGGATACGGAACTTGACCGGGAACTGCTGGAATTTGTCGCGGATGCCATACCGGAGTTACGGAAATATTCTGCAGAACTGGAAATCCTTGAAGAAAAGATGAGTTCGTGCGACAATGATGATGAACTGGAAATAATGCTTAAACGGCACGGTTTTCTGCAAAACACCATTGAGCATCTGGGCGCATATCATCTGGATGTGGAGGCCAAACAGGCATTGACCAGTCTGGGTTTTCCGGTGGAGCGTCTCAATGACAAGCTCAACAGTTTTTCCGGCGGCTGGCAGATGCGTGCGGCATTGGCAAGGGTGCTGATCTCCCGTCCGGACATATTACTGCTGGACGAACCGTCCAACTATCTGGATATTCCGGCGGTGGAATGGCTGTGCCGTTTTCTTGCCAACTATCCGGGCACACTGCTGCTGATCTCCCATGACCGCTTTCTGTTGCGGAAACTGACAGCGGTAACTCTGGAAGTCAACCGGGGAACCGTGACCCGTTACGCCGGAAATTATGACTTCTACCGGGTGGAAAGAGAACAGCGGCGGATCGCACTGGAGGCCGCCAAACGCAACGCCGATCACAAAAAAGAACAGCTGGAACGGATGATCGACCGTTTCCGTGCCAAAAGCACCAAAGCCGCCGCCGCCAAAAGTGCCCAGAAAAAACTCGACCGTATCGAAGATGTCAAACTTGCCGATTCATTGGATTATCATGGGGTCATCCGGTTTCCCGCACCGCCGCCGGCAGGGGCGGAAGCGGCAAGATTTGAACATGTGGATTTCGGTTACACAAAAGAAAAACTGCTGTTCAAAGATGTCGATATGAGTATTGATACCGGAGACAAATTGGCGATCATCGGTTACAACGGCATGGGCAAAACTACTTTGCTCAAACTTCTGGCAGGAATATTGAAGCCGCTTTCCGGGCGGGTGGTGCCGGGGCATCACATCGTGATCGGTTATCAGGCGCAGGAATTTTCAGAATTGCTCAATGATCAATTGTCGGTATATGATGCGGTGAGACAGGCATTGCCTCCGGATGCCTCAACTGCGAATATCGCCAATGTGCTGGGTTCATTCGGATTTTCCGGAGATGCGATGAAAAAACCTTGCGGAGTGCTTTCCGGCGGTGAAAAGATCCGGCTGCAAATGGCACGGATATTTGTCAATCCTCCCAATTTGCTCATTCTTGACGAACCGACCACTCACTTGGATGTATCGGCGCGGGAACTGCTGCAGGAAGCGTTGAAAAATTATGCCGGAACTGTGGCAATGGTCAGTCATGATATTGATTTTGTCCGCAATGTGGCAGAAACGATTTGGGAAGTGTCTCCCGCCGGAGTTACCAAATATTTCGGCAATTACGATTACTATCTGGAAAAATCCGTCGCCAGCGGTGACCCGGAAATTTCCGCCGCCGATCCGCTGAAAAGTTCTGCCGGAACCGCCAGAGAGCGCCGGCGGCAGCGGGCGCAGGCACGCAACGCGATCGCCGGAAATCTGCGCCAGGCTAAAAAAGATGTGGAATCTTTGGAAAAACTGCTTGATGAACAATCTTCCCGCAAAGCGGTACTGGTCGCCAAACTTGCCAGCGGCGAAAGGGTGGATTTTGCCAAACTCAACACGGAACTGGCAGCACTGGATAAAGAGATCGCCGCCACCGAGGAAAAATGGGAGATCCGGGCGATGGAATTGGAAGCATTACGGCAGGAAAACGACCGTATCAACAGTGATAATTAACCCTCAATATCATATAAAATAAAGGAAGTTCTGACATGAAAAAATTATTGGCTTTACTCTCAGTGTGCCTGATCTGCGCCGGTGCATCCGCCTCTGAAGCGGAGATCCGGCAGGTCTTTGACAACATCAAAAAACACACGTTGGATTTCCGGATGCTCCCGGTGGTGCAGTATTACACTCCGGATGCGGTCTGTCATTCCGCGGACGGCAGAAAATTTGATTACCAGACTCTCAAAAAGTTTGCCCGTGCCTCAGATATGGTGGCTCATTCGGACGCATCTTTTTCCGAAATCATGGCTGCCGCGTATGAATTACGGGGCAAAAGTGTGACGCCGGAACAGCTTGCTCAATTCAAAGAGCTGGAGAAATCCGAAGTCGGACAGACCCTGCTCACCCAGTTCCGCAGTGTCGCGAAAAAAAATCTTGCCAAAATGAAACCCAAAGTACAGGCGGTGGTCGATTCTTTTACATTCAAATCCATCCAAATAACCGGTGACAAAGCAACGGTGATCTATTGTGAAAAAGACCTTATGTCCGGAAAACTCAAAGAAATCATCTGCAGTATGGTCAAGCGCAACGGCAAATGGATGATCTCCGGAGAAACCGGCAGATTCATCGGTAAATAAAAATAAAACCGTACAGCAGGATAAGTGCGATCAAAATATATCAATTTACATAAAAAACGATTTTTTAGCAGAAATCAATTGCGTTACGGTAAAAATCCGGCTATATTTATTTCTGAAATATTCACTTTGTAACCGGAAAATAAAAATAAGGAATCAGATCATGTGTACTTGGTGTGCTTATACCGGCAAAAATCCCGCGGCTCCGCTCTTACGGGAACGGGGCAAAATGATCGAAGGTTTGTGGAGCGGAGTATTTACCGGCATGGCGACATTGGATAACGGCAAAATCTATTCCGGTAAAATGCGCGGAACCAGCGTGGATTGGGATAAGCGTTTTGACATCAATGATTTTCCCGGCACGACCGGCCTCTGGCACAGCCGTACCGGCGGATTCGGCGATGATGACCGCGCACATCCGTTTGTAACTTCCGATGGCGAAGTGGCGTTGATCTCGCAGGGCTTTCCCGGAGTATTTGCCGGAGAACCGCAGAAAGCTTATATCCGCTACGGCGAAATGCTTATGGAGCAGAATTGGAAGTTCCCCAGTGCCAAAACCGAAGACCCCTCCGGCAAATACCCGCGGCTGTTCGGCAAATGGAATGTTCATATGTCGGAAATCACCGCAACGACAGTAGCATATTTTTACTCTCAGGGAATGGATCCGTTGTCTGCGGTGCAAAAAACATTCAGCGAATTGCCGGAAGAGGCCGCCAGTGTGATTATTTTCCGTCAGCATCCGGGCAAACTTTTTTACGCCAACACCAATCAGTCTGTTGTTGCCGCCCGAGATGCCGACGGCATAATGATGTCTGTAACTTCACTGGCGTTTCCGGGTCGCCGGATGCAGCAGCTGCCGGTAAATTCCTGCGGTATGCTTTCACCGGATGAAATCATTATCCGCAAACTTTCCGACCGTTATGTGGTGGATGAAACGATCCCGGATGGTCTGGAAGAAACTTTTTTGAATACACTGGCTGAAATCCAGCCCGCCGGACTTGCCAATATCTGTGACAAGGGATTGAAAGCCAAATTTGCCAAAGGCGTAATGCAATGCTGTGCGATTTCGACTTACCGCACCATGGAAAATCTCCTCAAAGAGAAAAAAATCATTGCCGAAACCGGGATCAATACTGAATTCAACTGGCGCAATACCAAATTCACCAAAGCATAAAATCATCAGCTTTTTGCCAAGCCGCCGCAAGATATTGCAAGAGAAAACATCACGCTCTTACAATATCTTTTTTTCTGCTTGTAAAACCGCTTTTGCCGGGTTATATTATGGAGTAAACCAACAGGAGTATATTATTATGGCTAAAGGAACACTCGTTCAGAAGATCATTGCCGCCCATCTGGTCAGCGGCGATCCGGCAAAAGATTCTCAATTGCTCATCAAAATCGACCAGACCCTGACTCAGGATGCCACCGGAACGATGGCGTATCTGGAACTTGAAGCGATGAAAACGCCCAAAGTCGCCACTGAATTGTCAGTATCTTATGTCGATCACAATATGATGCAGAATGGTCCGGAAAACCGCAATGACCATCTCTATTTGCAAACCGTCGCCGCTGAAAAAGGAGTCGTATTCTCACCTCCCGGAAACGGTATTTGCCACCAGCTGCATCTGGAACGTTTCGGTAAACCCGGCAAAACCCTGATCGGTTCAGACAGTCACACCCCCACCGGCGGCGGTATCGGTATGATCGCCATCGGTGCCGGCGGTCTGGATGTCGCTCTTGCCATGGCAGGCCAGCCTTTCACCATTCCGACGCCGAAGATCGTCGGAGTCAAACTCACCGGCAAACTCCGTCCGTGGGTCGCGGCAAAAGATGTTATTCTCAAACTGCTCTCCATTCTGACGACCAAAGGCAATGTCGGTTCCATCGTGGAATATTTCGGTGACGGGGTCAAAGATCTCAGCGTCCCCCAGCGTGCCACTATTACCAATATGGGTGCGGAACTGGGCGTGACCACCAGTGTATTCCCCTCCGATGAACGTACCCGGGAATTCCTCCGCCGTCAGAACCGTGAAGCGGATTTCACCGAACTTTGTGCTGATGCCGATGCTGAATATGACCGGGTGGTGGAAATCGACCTCTCCACACTGGATGCTCTCGCCGCCTGTCCCTCCAGCCCCGACAATATCAAAACCGTCCGGGAACTTGCCGGTATCAAAGTCGGTCAGGTATTGGTCGGCAGCTGTACCAATGGCGGCTACCGCGATCTTGCCATGCTTGCCATGGCTCTGAAAGGACGCAAGATCCATCCGGATGTGACCTTCGGCATCGCTCCGGGCAGCCGTCCGGTACTGGAAATGCTCTGCGCCAACGGCATGCTCGGTGATCTGGTCGCCGCCGGAGCGCGGATACTGGAAGTCGGCTGCGGTCCGTGCATCGGTCAGGGACAGAGTCCCGCCGACGGAACGGTCACTGTCCGGACATTCAACCGCAACTTTGCCGGACGCAGCGGTACGAAAGGCGATCAATCCTATCTGGTCAGTCCGGAAGTCGCTCTCGCCGCCGCATTGACCGGAGAATTCACCGATCCCCGCGATCTGGGGATCGCATATCCCGATGTCAGAGAACCGGAATTGTATACCTCTGATGATGCCCATTTCCAGATGCCGGTCCCCGGCAAAGGCATCATCCGCAAACCGACCATCGGCGAACCGCCGGTGAATGATGCCCTCCCGCAGAATGTCAACGGTGTGGTGGTCATCAAAGTCGGTGACAAAATCACCACCGACCACATTATGCCCGCCGGAGTGCATTTGAAACTGCGCAGCAATATCCCGGCTTACAGCAAAGTGGTCTTTGAGTGTTTCACTGAAGCCGGAAAACCGAGCTTTGCGGAACGGGCAGCCGCAGTCCGCGATGCCGGCAAACACGGGGTTATCATCGGCAGAGACAGCTACGGTCAGGGTTCCAGCCGGGAACATGCGGCGATCTGTCCGATGTATCTGGGGATAAAAGTCGTGGCGGCTCTGGCGATCGAACGTATCCACCGTGCCAATCTGATCAACTTCGGCATCGTGCCGCTGATTTTCAAAGATCCGGCAGATTACGAAGCGATCACCGAAGGAGATGCGCTCACGTTTGAAAATCTCCCGGCGCAGTTGACTCCGGGCAGTGAAGTCACCGGTACGCTGACCGCTGCCGACGGCAGTGTGAAAAAGATCGTTTTCACCCATCCCATGTCTGAAAATGACCTGAAACTGGTGAAAGCCGGCGGCAGGTTGAATTGCTGAACGAGTATTGAAATTTCACATTGTGATATTTCTAAAAAAAAACATTCCGTTTTAAGCGGATAGATTTGGAAAAATATCATAGTTTGGATAAAATTATAAGCGACAGACGGAAGTTTGTACCCAACAAAAAATATGCGGAGAACCGCACAAAACCAAAGAAAGGTAAAAAGAAATGAAAAAAAGTCGTGGATTTACACTCATCGAGCTGTTGGTCGTGATCGCGATCATCGCCATTCTCGCCGCTATGCTGCTTCCTGCACTGCAGCGCGCCCGTGAAAGTGCCCGTCGTTCCAGCTGCTCCAACAACCTGAAACAGATCGGTCTCGCTCTTATTCAGTATCAGAACGACAACAAAGAAAAGTTGCCGGTCGGTAAAGTTCAATTCAGAAGACCGAAAGATGCTGCGACTGCCGAATTCAATGTTTATAATATTGAGAACACTGTCGCAAAACGTAAAGATCCCGGTGCCACTCTGAACGCCAAAAACGGCGACACCGATTTGGATCTCACCACCGATGGTACATACGCTGAAATGGCATACAACCTGATCCGTTATACCGGTCACCTGTCTGCCACCGACTCTTTCGTCTGCCCCTCCAGCAGTGCGACCGGCGAAGATGGCACCAGCAGCGATATGTTCACCAACAGCTCCGAAGGTACCTTGAGCTATGGCTACGGCTATGTCAATCCGACCGACCTTGCCGCTTCCGCCATTGCTTCCGACCTGACCCACATCGGTGCTGACCTCACCAAAAACGCCAATCACATCGAATACGGCAACATCCTGTTCGGTGATGGTCACGTTGAAGGCTTCAACGGTATTGGCTGGTTCAGCCGTCAGAACACCGGCTATGTCGCTCCCAAAACCAATACGGCTGCTGAATGGGCTATCCCGCCGTCAGTTCTCCGCGATGTCAAAGGCGCGAAAGATTGATAATCTCAGTTGCTGAGAAAAAATCTCAAGGGGCTGTTGCAAAACCTCAAAAAAGGTGAGCAACAGCCTTTTTCTATTGTTTGAGCTGAAAATCAGTGGTATAACAAGTCGTGACAGGAGAAAATCACGGCTTGTTTTTATCGGCAACGATAAAAGCAATTCCTCTCGAAGTTTTTGGAAGATGGGGTGCGGGGGAGATGACATTTTTGAAAAAAAGGTGTCTTTCCCCGCAAAAAACATTTTTGCAACAGTTCCTTTTCTTTTTTACAAAGCTGAGTCGGCGGCTTGCAAATTGCGGTTTTGCGGGTTATATTAAAGGTTAATAATAGTTTTTTGTGTCAAAAAATTCTAACACATAATAATATAAAGGAAAAAAACATGAAAAAAATCGCAGAAAGTGCCGCAGCTCTCCTCGGCAAAAGTGAAGATCTTCTGAAATCCGGTATCCTGAAAAATTCCGGCAATGTCACCGTCTATCCCGATTCAGTTCACAAACTCGGCAATGCCGTGGTGCTGATGGTGCGCGATGATGAGAAAAAATCATTGATCGTGACCGCCTGCTGCGACAAAGAAATCCCTGCCGGTTTTGAAGGCGAAAAAGTGGTGCTGGCAGACAAATCTGTCGCCCTTTTCTGCGTTCTTTCTGAACAGAATGCCGCCGCACTGCGTAAACACTTCCCCTGGTGCGCCCCCCGCAGTCTCCGCAATGTCCGTACCACCGTCGGATGCGGCGACCGTCTCGGTCTTGCCACCGTCGGTCATGTCCTGGCTGCCAAAAAAGTTCAGGTCTCCCCGGTGCTTGCCCAGCAGTCCATGCGCGAATTGACCATGACCAACCGTACTTTCCGCGGCGTGGTTGATGATGCCTGTTTCCTGGTTTTTGCCTCCGATTACCGTGAAGGTTACGGTGCTGACGGCGACCACCTGAAAACCATCAAAGATATCGATACTGCTCTCGCCGCCGGCATGCCGATGATCACGCTCGACCTCTCCGATGTGATGAATGCCGCTGCCGGAGATTGGGATGCTGCCAAAATCGATGCCGCATTCGCTGAACTGCCGGCTGATCTGCAGAAACTGGTCATCGCTGAATATGCGGACAAAGATTTTGTCCTCGGCGATGATGTGGCAGTGAAAATCGACGCCCTCACCGCCAAACGCTGTGCCGTGATGTATACCTCCGCTCTGGATTTCGCACTGGAAGTCTACAATCACCTCAAAGCCGCCCGCGGAGATGAATTCGATCTGGAGATCTCCATTGATGAGACCAGCAGTCCGACTCTGCCCAGCCACCACCTTTTTATCGTCCGTGAATTGCGCCGCCGCAACGTGGAATTCAGCTCTCTGGCTCCCCGTTTCATCGGTGAATTCCAGAAAGCTATCGACTACATCGGCGATTTGGATGAATTTGACCGTCAGTTCAAAGTCCACGCTCTGATCGCCCAGAATTATGGCAATTACAAAATTTCCGTTCACAGCGGCAGCGATAAATTTGCGGTTTATCCCACCGTCGGACGTGAAACCCGGCACTATCTCCACCTCAAAACCGCCGGCACCAGCTGGCTGGTCGCTGTTACAGTCATCGCCAAACGCGATCCCCAGCTCTACCGCGACATGCACCAGTGCGCGCTGGACAACGTGGCTGATATGCTCAAATTGTACCACATCACCGCTGATTTCAACAAAATCCCGGCAGTCAGCACTCTGAAAGATGAAGAACTGCCCGCATTGATGGATATGCCCGAAGCACGTCAGCTGCTCCACATCAATTACGGTCCGATCCTCACCGGCAATCTGCGGGAACGCTTCTTCAAAGCGATGCACAAATTTGAAGCCGATTATGATGCCGCGATCGAAGCTCACTTCGACAAACATCTGACTTTGCTCGGTGTCCCCGCTAAAAACTGAACCAAACCGAAAGGATATTCCAAAATGAAATTCAAAGCTCTTATCCTCGCATTCATGCTCGGTACCTCGGTGATCTGCGCCGCCGCAGACCAAGCCGCCGCCCCTGCCAAAGTAACCGTTTCAACCGCTCCGGCTCAGAGTGATGCCGCCGCCGTCGAAACCGCCGCAGCAGAAAATCCGGAAAATGCCGGTTTTGATTGGGCGCGCATGGTGCCGATGATCCTGATTTTTGTGGTGATGATTTTCATTTTCTCCCGTTCCAACAAAAAACAGCAGCAGAAACGCCAGGAAATGCTTGACCGTATCGTCAAAGGTACCCGCGTCATGCTCAACAGCGGCGTTTACGGCAAAGTTTCCGAAGTCCGCGAAAAAGAATTCCTCGTGGAAATCGCCGAGAATGTCAAAGTCCTTGTCGTCAAAAACGGCATTGCTTCTGTGGAAGATGAAGAAAACAAAAACGGGAATGCCAAATAATGGACAAAAGACCCTTGAAACTCCGTACATTCATCACCTTGCTGGTGGTATTCGCCTTTGCTTGGGCGATCTACCCGCTGGCTCCGCGTGATTATTATGAAACATTCACCGGATTGCTCAAAAAATCTGACGACCCTGCCGCCGCAGAATTGATCAAATCCGCAACTGCCAAACAGGAAGCCGCCAAACTCAAAGGCGTGGAACTCTACGCTCCGCAGGCGTTGCTTGAAGCCGCCCGCGAAAAAGAGGCCGATCTGACTCAGATGGTCAAAGTCAACGGCATGGAAAACAACGGCGATGTCATCAGCATGATCCGCAAAAAAGCCTCCAGCAGCATCCGTCTCGGTCTCGACCTCAACGGCGGTATGGAGCTTTACATCGACATGATCCCGGATGAAGCTCAGATGACCGATCAGAAAAGCGATAATTTTGACCATTACCGCGATGTCGCGATCGAAAATCTCCGGAAACGTCTGGAAAGCAGAAATATTTTTGAAACGGAACTCGCTCCTTTCGGTGCCACCGGCATCGTTCTGCGTGCGCCGCTGGTCTCCAAAGAGGAAAAAGCATCGCTTGCCAATATCGGTTTGGACGCTGATTTGCAATTCCGGCTGGTCGAACCGCTTTCAGAAGAGCAATTTTCCCAGTACCGGAGCAATCCCGCGCTGGTTCCGCCCACACTGGAATACATGGTTTCCGAAGATTTCGTGAAAGGCAAAAAGATCACCCGCGGATACTTTGTACATAAAACCCCGGAAATGGACGGCAAGACCATTGACATCGCCAGAGTGTATCAGGATGAAATGGGACAGCGCAAAATCATCCTCCGTTTCAACAGCGAAGGTGCGGAACTTTTCAAAAATGTCACCGCCAAAAACAAAGGTAAACAGTTGGCGATCGTACTCAACGGCAGACTCTATTGTGCGCCGAAGATCAACGATGTCATTGCCGGCGGTTCCGCTGATATTTCCGGCAGCTTCTCTGAAGAGGAAGCCAAAGGCATCGCTGAAGCCCTCACCGCCGGAAGTTTCCCCTACAAACTTAAAGTCAATGCCGTATTTGACACTGACCCGACCATCGGTGAGGAAAGTGTGAAAAACGGTATCGTTGTCGGTATCATCTCTCTGGTAACAGTGGCAATATTCATGCTGATCTATTACCACTTCAGCGGTTTGATCGCCGACGTGGCACTGGCATTGAATATGCTGCTCATCCTCGGAGCGATGGCGGCATTCGGCTGTACGCTGACGCTGCCCGGTATCGCCGGTATCGTGCTGACGATCGGTATGGCAGTTGATGCCAACGTGCTTATCCATGAACGCATCCGTGAAGAACTCAAAGCCGGAAAATCCATTCTCAACGCAGTGGATGCCGGTTATGACCGCGCCTTGAGCGCGGTGGTCGACTCCAACGTGACCACCTTGATCGTCTCCTTGATCCTGATGTATTTCGGAACCGGTGCGATCAAAGGTTTCGCCATCACGCTGTGCATCGGTATTCTGTGCAGTATGTTTTCGGCGGTTTTCGTGACCCGGCTGCTCTATGACTATCTTTTCAAATATGTCAACGTGAAAAGACTCTCCATGCTGCAGCTGTTTGCCATTCCGAAATTCAATTTCGTAAAACACTGGAACAAAGCATTGGCCTTTTCCGGCTTGCTGATCATGCTGCTGATCGCGATGTTTGTGATCCGCGGCAAAAGCATTCTGGGTATCGACTTTGTCGGCGGTTCATCCATCTCCTATGAGTATGCCGAAAAAGGCAATACCTCTGAAATGAGCAAAACCCTTGCCAAAGCCGGATTCCCCCATGCCATGCTCACTTATAAAAATACCGGCGATCTGAAAATTCTGGAAGTCCGCCTGCGCGGTGATGATCCCAACGCGGAAGCCACTGCGAAAAAGATCGGTGAGATCCTCGCCAAATCCTATCCGGCTCAGGGTATCAAAGCAAATTCCGCTCACACCCAGCATCTGGATGGTCTGATCGGTAAGGAATTTACCAAAACCGCCCTCATTGCGGTGGCGTTGGCTCTGGTCGGCATCGGCATTTACATCGTGCTCCGCTATGAATTGTCATACGCTGTCGCCAGCGTGCTTGCTTTGCTCCATGACGTGCTGGTCGTGGCGGCAATCTATCTCGCCTGCGGCCGCACACTCGGTCTGACCACTGTCGCGGCATTCCTGACTGTTATCGGTTATTCCATCAACGATACCGTCGTTATTTTCGACCGGTTGCGGGAGAACCTGCAGGAGAAACCGAATGCCGATATCGCCGAAATGGTCGATCTTTCCATCAATCAGACTTTCATCCGTACCTTGCTGACCAGTTTCACCACCTTTGTCGTGGTGTTCATCATGTGGATCGGCGGCAGTCCGGAAATCGCAGATTTCGTCATGGTCATGATGCTCGGTATCATTCTCGGAACCTACTCATCGGTCATGTTGTCCGGTTCTTTCGTGGTGTGGAGAGCCAAACGCCGGATCGCCAAAGCCCACGGAGGTAAATAATGGCAGGATTCGGAGATCTGATGAAAATCATGGCGCATGCCAAAGAACTTCAGGCACAGGCAGCCCAATTCAAGGAAGAACTCCCCAAAATGGAGTTCTCCTCTGCCACTGCCAACGGCGGAATATCCGTCACGGTCGGCGGAGATTTCACGGTTCGTTCCATCTCCATCGCACCGGAAATGCTCAATGACAAAGCATTTCTGGAAAGCGAACTGCAAAATGCGCTCAACAGTGCATTCGGCTCCGCCCGTACTGCAATGCAGGAAAAAATGCGCGAAGTTACCGGCGGTCTGGGAATCGACCTGCCGACATTCTGAATGTGCGTTTACCAATAACAGAACTGAAAGTTTCAGCAGGAATTGTTTTTATCGGCAATGATAAAAACAATTCCTGATTTATTTCCGGAGTGTATAAATAACTTCAAATTTCCAGAAAATCCGGTGCGGTAGTCAGACACACCGCTTCACCGCTGCCGGAGAGCCAGACGAGGTCTTCCAGACGGATACCGCCCCATTCCGGATAGTAAAGTCCCGGTTCCACTGTCACGACTTCTCCGCCGCGCAAAGCAGTCCGGGCCCGGGGAGATAACCGCGGATTTTCATGTATTTCCATCCCGACTCCATGGCCGAGGCCGTGAAAAAATCCGAATTGTCCGGCATCATTACTGCCGGTAAAAAATCCATGTCCTTCCAAAATTCCCTCCGCGGCACAATGGATCTCTGCGCCGAAAGCTCCCGGACGGATCAACGATTTGCAATATTCACGCGCCTCCAATACCGCTTCATAGGCACGGCGCACCACCGCAGATGCCCTGCCGCGCACCACGGTACGGGTCAGATCTCCCCAATAACCGGATTCCGGAGAGCGGGGAAAAATATCCATGACCACCGGTGCATGAGCTTTCAACGGCCCGCTGCCGGCATTATGAGGTTGTGCGCCCTGTGAACCGCCGGCACAGATCGTTCCGGTGGGCAGCATGCCGTTGCGGAGGATTTCACAATCGATTTCTGCACGGAGAAACTCGCTGGTCAGAACTTTTCCGTTATAAGCAAGATATTCTCCGTCGATGGAACTTTTTTTCAATATATCGACTGCCCGTGCCAATCCTGCTTCCGCAGCACGCTGTGCCGCCGTTATAAACTGCACTTCGGCGGATGCTTTGAATTCCCGTTCCGGAAAAAAAGAGTCTTCGGCAACTGCGACCGTCAATCCGGCATGACGCATTTTCTCCGCCAGAGCCAACGGAAAATCTCCGGGGACAAGAAAATCCCGGCAATGGCATCGTTTCGCAATGGCACTGAGGATCTCCACCCGGCGCGGTCCGTTATATTCAGATTCGGCAGCGACCGTAACGCCGGGTTTTGCATTGGCTCTGGCCCGGTCGATTTCCAGCGGAGACATGATCGCACACCGGATCTCATCATAAACATAAAAAATAAAGCTGTCCGGGGTTGAAATGCCGGATGCATAACGGATATCGGCACAGGATTCTCCGGAACCGATGATCAATCGAATGATTTTTTTCATTTTCTGCTATTGACTTTTTGTTGAAAAAGGTTCATATTATGTTATTGTAAATATAGTGTAGTTTACAAATTTGTCAAGTTGAAAAAATAAAACTATGGAATTGAATATGGAATTGAATGTTTTTATCAACTCGCTTGTAGCAATTATTTTCGCTTATATCTGCGGCAGTATTCCCTGGGGATATATCATCGGTAAAGTCAACGGCATCGACATCCGCACCGTCGGCTCAAAAAATATCGGAGCGACCAATGTGACCCGCTGTGTCGGCAAAAAAGCCGGAAAACTTTGTTTTGCGTTGGATTTTCTCAAAGGTCTGCTCCCGGTGCTGCTTGCACAATATCTTGCCAAACGCGGTCTTACCGGCGGAGAGATCACCACACTTATTGTCGTATTCGCGACGATAATCGGACATATTTTCCCGGTTTTTCTCAATTTCAAAGGCGGCAAAGGTGTCAGCACCGCCGCCGGAGCGATCATGGCACTGGCTCCATACGCACTGATTACTGCACTGGCGGTCTGGGTCGTGGTGTTCCTGGTTTCACGCTATGTTTCACTTGCCAGCATCACCGCAGCTGCGGTTTTGCCGGTAGTACAGTGGATATTTGTACTGACTCAGGGAAAAAACTGGCTGGTAGCAACGATTTTGACGATTATTGCGGCATTGGCGATTTTCCGTCACCGTTCCAATATTCAAAGACTGCTGGACGGTACTGAAAACCGCTTTGGAAAGAAATAAAACGTTTTTTTTCAAAAAAAAATGTCTTATTCGCGGTCAAAGACTTGATTTTTGTGCAACTTAACACTATATTCAGTAGTGATTGCGGATATTTATTTGCATATAAACATTTTCTATGGAGTGTAAAGAATGAAAATTTCCAAATCTTTTCTGATTGCGGCATTTGTCGCCGTCGCGGCATTCGGTGCTTTCACCAGTGTGAAAGCTGAAGAACCGGCAGTCATGCTTCCGGTCGAGAAATTGGGACGCGGTATCACCAATGCGGCATTCTGCGTTTTTGAAATTCCGATGAAATGGTCGGAAGTCAACAACGATATGGGCGGTCTTGCCGGTATCACTTACGGAACACTCAAAGGTGTCTGCTACACCGTTGCCCGTGCAGTTGTCGGTGTTGTTGATATTGCCACTTTCCTGTTCCCGCTTCCGGGATGTCCGAATCATCCGGATGATGCCGGATGGGGCTATGGTCCGATCATGAAGCCGGCATGGGTGGTTCCGGTGGATAAAGATTGGAATAACTTTATTTACAGTAATGAAGCGATTGTGAATCCTGCCATCCAGTAAGATTTGTTTCGTTTGGAACCGGAACGTTGAAAAACGCTCCGGTTTTTGTTTAATAATCCATTTATCCGGGTGATAATAATGAGTTTTTCCTGCGGTTTTGTCGGTCTGCCCAACGTGGGCAAATCCACACTTTTCAACGCGCTCAGTCACGGTGGCGCTGAAGCGGCAAACTTTCCTTTCTGTACCATCGAACCCAACACCGGCATTGCTCAAGTGCCGGACAAACGGCTGGCGGTACTGGCTGATCTGGAAAAATCCGGACGCATCGTACCGTCCACTTTGAAATTCATTGACATTGCCGGTCTGGTACGCGGTGCCAGTCAGGGGCAGGGGTTGGGCAATCAATTTCTCGGTCATGTCCGCACCGTGGATGCGATAGCTCATGTGGTGCGTCTTTTTGAAGACGGTGATGTGGTTCACGTTGCCGGCAAAGTCGATCCGGTCAGCGATTTGGAAACGATCAATACAGAATTGATGCTCGCCGATCTGGAAATGTTGGAAAAACGCCGTGACAAAGCCCACAAGATCGCCCGTTCCAACGATCCGGATGCCAAAGCTGAATATGAGCTTATTGTTTCCATGATCGCCGATTTGGAAGCCGGCAGACGTCCGGATTATGACCGCAACGATCCCCGGCAGAAAGCATTGGTAAGCACTTTCGGGTTGCTCACAGTGAAACCGGCATTTGTCTGTGCCAACGTGGGAGAAGATCAGGCTGCGGATTTCACCAATTGCGAAGCCGGTAAACGGCTGGCTGATTATGCCGCCGCCAATAATCTGGAAGTAGTGCCGGTCTGCGCTAAATTTGAAGATGAATTGGGAGCATTGCCTCCGGAAGAGGCGGAAATTTTCATGGCGGATATCGGCATTACCGGTTCCGGCCTTGACCGGGTGGTGGAGACCGGTTACCGCCTGTTGGATTATATCACATTTTTCACTGCCGGACCGATGGAATCCCGGGCCTGGACAGTGACCCGCGGCGCACTCGCTCCGGAAGCTGCCGGTAAAATCCATACCGACCTGCAGCGCGGATTCATCCGCATGGAAACTGTTTCCTATGATGATCTGGTAGCATGCGGTTCATGGGCAAAAGCACAGCTCGCCGGAAAACTCCGTATCGAGGGCAAAGATTACGAAGTTCAGGATGGCGATGTCATCCATGTCCGTTTCTCCGTGTAATCTCAATAAACTGTTCTGTTACTGAAGCTGTTGTTTACCTTTTTCAGGTTACAACAGCTTTTCTTTTTTGCAAGGATCTGTTCCCGTTACAGGGAGATATCGGGATAAAAATCCGCGGAACAGCTTGCATATTCTTTAAGGAGTAAATATATTAGCATCAGTATAAAAAAAACGTACATTGTACGTACTGTTGATATAGAGGAAAGAGATTATGACAGCACAGAAAACCGGAAATATTCTGCCGCGTTTGGGTAACTGGTCATTTGCCGGAGCAGATAGCAAAGTTGAAATTGACGGAGCGTTGGAATATCTGAACTGGGAAGAGGATTCAGCCCCCGGAAAATACATCTGCCGGAACGCATCCGGACAGTGGTTTCTGGAAGTTATTGCGACGGCTGATAAATTCACTCTCAAATGCTGGGCGGAATTGTGCAAACAAGCAGTTCACCTCAAACTGATGTTGCCCGCATTGCCGCCGTTCCCGGCAGATCATGTACTCTGTGGAGGCATCAAAATGGGCAGATGTCATGCATTCAAAATGCCGGTATTTGAACCGCAGGAATTCACCAGTTATTATACCTGCACGATCACCGCCAATGCCGCATCTCTGCAGATCAGTCACCCGCTTGATCAATCCCAGTATGCCATGATCGAAGGTAAAGTTTCCGGCGGCAGTGTGGAATTGGCTGTCTGTTCTGAAGTCCATCACTACGCTCTGCGAACCATAGAATTCCCGCCGGTCACGTTCCGGAACGGCAACGGCATCAGGATGCTCGAAGAATATGCCGGAGAAAACGTGGAAACAGAACGCACTTTTGCCGCACCGGTCTGCGGTTGGAATAGCTGGGATTACTACCGCTGGACGATTTCCGAAAATGAGGTGCTGAAAAATGCGGAATTCATCGCCTCCGATCCGGTATTATCCAAACATGTCAAACGGATAATCGTCGATGACGGCTGGCAATACTGCTACGGAGAATGGCACGCAAATTGCCTGTTCCCCTCCGGTATGAAAGCTTTGGCAGCTGAATTGCGCCGGATGAAATTCACGCCCGGTATCTGGCTGGCACCTTCCATCATCGAACCACACTCCCGGATCGCACAATTGGATTACGACATGCTCGCATGCTCTGAGGGCGGTCAGCCGTGTCTTTCGTTTGATTGCATGCGCCGCAAAGGTTTCGTTCTTGACCCCACGGTGGCAAAAAGTCAGAAGTTTCTCCGGGAACTCTTTGACCGGATGGTAAATGAGGGGTACGAGTATTTCAAACTGGATTTTCTGGAACGTACCATGGATGCCCGCAAATTTGCCGACCCAAATATACCGCGCAGCCGGATTTTACGCATGCTTATGCAAAGCATTTGCGACGGGGTTGCCGGACGGGCGGAAATTCTGGGATGTAATTATGCTTTTATGACCGGCAATAAATATGTGACCGCAGCCCGGGTCGGCAGCGATATCCACGCAACATGGCAGGGCGCGCAGGAAAATGCGCTCAATGTGGCGTACCGATTCTGGATGAACAAAAAATTATGGATCAATGACCCTGATTTCGCGCTTTGCCGGGGAGTGGAAACCAGTGATCATCCGGAAACGCTGCAGCCGGTACTGGTTTTCTGCGAACCGGATTCCCAATACGATCCATTTTACAGCCAGACTTTTGCCTCGGCCCGTAAAAACGAATTGGAGGTACTGTTGTCAGTTACGCTGATGTCCGGCGGCGCAGTAAATCTCTCCGATGATCTGACCAAATTGAATGAAGACGGTCTGGATCTGGCGCGCAAAGTAGTCAGTGCCGAATCCGGCGAAGCGGCTGTCCCGCTGGATATCTTTTCGTCAGCACGTCCGGCGCGCTGGCTGCAAAAACTTGCCGGCGGCGGCAGAGCATTGCTGATAAACTGGAAAGATCAGGAACAGGAAATGGCAATCGATTTTCCGGAATTGCCAAGCCGGGTCAAAAACTTCTGGAAGGGCACCTGGATGACGGTTCCGGACACGGTGATCCTGCCGCCGCACAGTTGTTTGCTCATGGAATGGTAATTTTTTCAAAATCTTTCATAAAAAAACAGTTGTGTAAAACAGAAAAACATAAAAATTCCTTAAAAAACACATTTGGCTCTTGACAAATCATGTTTTTTGGAGTAAATTATTTGCAAATGTGTAATAGTATAATTGTGCATTCTTTTGCGCGCGATCGTGAATGGTAAGGGAAAATGGCTGAAGTAAGTAATCTCAAGTTTTATGCTGACAGCGAAATAACGCCTGAAATTTCTGTCGCAGGAAAAACGCTGACAGACGGCACTGTGCTTTTTGAGGGTGTCAATGCATCCGGTGAGTATGTCGATGGCAATTATCCGTCATCAGCGACCGATGCAGTTATTTCCGGGGCAACTTATACAAATAAATTCAGCAAAAGCGCAAGCGGGATGCTGATCCTTGATGACATAAGCATCATCGGTGCCACCACTGCCACTAATGTGAACGGCGGCGGTTTGGGCAACAGTTCCAGAACCACCTATGTTGTCGCCGGTACATTCACTCAGTGTCATGCTGACAACACCGCAAACACCAACAGTTACGGACGCGGATCAGCGATACATAACTCCGGAACGCTCTATATCACGACTAAAGAAAAAGTGGTCAATGGCGAGACCGTCACCGTCGGCACTCTGATCACCGGAAATGTCGGTAATGGTCTCGGCGCCGGAATTTTCTCTCAGGGCGAACTCCGCATCAACGGAGCGACCATCAGCGAAAACTACAACGCCTACAGCGGCGGCGGTATGTATACCAACCAGAATACGATCATAAATGATACGCTTTTTGCCGGCAACACGGTTGCAGAAGGCAAAAACGGCGGCGCGATCATTCAGCTTTCCGGAGAGGTGAATATCTATGGCAGCACGTTCTCCGGAAACACGGCCTCCAACGGCGGAGCTTACAATCTTGATGCCGTCCGTACCACCGTAACTGTTGACGGCACTTTGTTCATGGACAACGTTGCATCCGCCAACGGTGCGGCGATGTGGATATCAAAAGGTGCGTCAAAAGCAGAAGTTTCCGCTTCCGCATTCATTGGCAACAGCACGCTCGGCGGTTCCGGCGGCGCGATCTACAACGCCGGAGGAAGCATAGATAGTGTATCCACAGCGTCCACATTGACGATTTCCGGGACAAAATTTGAGAAAAACTATGCCAGTGCCAATGGTTCTGCGATATATGCCTATCTTACTGACTGCACGATCACCGAATCGTTTTTCATCGGAAATACAGCGGGGGAACATGGCACAGTCCACAAAAATGCCACCGGCTCCCTCAGCATCAGCGGTTCGACTTTTAAAGAAAACGTGGTTGGTGCCAACAGTACCGGATACGGCGGTGCGCTCTTCAATGCCGTCGCTGAAGCAGAGATTTCCGGGAGTGAATTCATCGGCAACACAGCCACCAACGGAAGTGCGATTTTCAATGATTCGACAGGGACCGATTTGTCCATTGTGGATTCGATATTTACGAAAAATTCAGGTGCAAGCGGCAGTGCGATTTAC
The DNA here is from genome assembly GCA_017504435.1 of Lentisphaeria bacterium. GTDB lineage: Bacteria > Verrucomicrobiota > Lentisphaeria > Victivallales > Victivallaceae > UBA1784. The sequence continues at coordinate 71,395 of JAFVRD010000021.1, forward strand.
AACAAATCAACCGGATTGAGCATTGACAAATCAGAATTCACCGGGAATACCGCCAACGGTAACGGCACTATTTACAATACCGGTGCCGGGCTGAATATAACCGGATCTGAATTCACCGGCAATGTTGTTTCATACAATGGCGGTGCGATTTACAATATCGGCGCAAACCTTTATGTTTCAGAAACTGCTTTTTCCGGAAACACATCCATCGGCACAGGAGGTGCGATCTACAATTACACCGGCGGAACAAATCTGCAAGTCGACAAGTCAAAATTTACCGGAAACTTTGCTGCCAGCGGTGCTGCGATTTACAACACTACCGCAAAGTTGGTCATTTCCGGTTCCACGTTCAGCAAAAATACTGCCGCCATAATTGTAACTGATTCCAACAAGGAGTCATATACCACGTATTCAGAAAGCGGTGCGGTCCACACTGGGAACACCTCTGAAATCACTAATTCAGTTTTTGACGGCAACACCTCCTATTACGGCGCGGCACTTTACTGCAGTTCGGCAGTAACATTGACGGTTTCCGGCAGCACCTTTACCGGCAATAAGGCTCTCAATGGCAAACAGGTTTCCAGCGAAGGTGTTGCTTCCGACCAGAAGAACGCCCGTGGCGGTGCGGTTTTTATCAAAAATGCCACCGTGGATATCTCCGGCAGTTACTTCGCAGACAATGAATCTGACGGAGCAGGCGGAGCCATCAAAACCCAGAGTGGTATCATTACCATCAGCGGTTCCACATTTATCGGCAATAACGGCAGCAGCGGCGGTGCCATCAGCGGAAGCAATATAGTTCTGAAAGGCATGACCGTTACCGGAGAAAATGGTACAACGGTTATTGGCAATACTTTCTCCGGCAACATATCCGGCGCCGGCGCAGCGTTGGAAGGCTCTTTCAATGTCTCTGACACACTTTTTGCTTACAACTACTCGACCAAAAACGGCGGTGCATTCTACAGCAGCAGCGATTCCGACGGCACGGTTTCCGTGTTCGGGAACAACACCGTATTCAGAGGCAATACCGCTGCCACCAATGGCGGTGCATTGCTGTTGCGCGGTACGACGGCGCAAATAACCGGGACAGTCAAATTTGAAACTGCCAGCGATGATATTTATCTTTACAATGGCTCCAACTCCGTGGCGAAACTGTATGTAGACAATGCTCAAATGTACTACAATGGCAAAGCCATTACACTGCAGGTAGCCAGTAATGAAATGATCGTTTCGAATTCGGCACTTATTTTCGGCAACACGGTCACATCTGAGATCTCCCGGCAGATCGGATTCACCGGAGATAATAACGACCTGCACTTCACCGGCAGTGCGGCAGTGGAATTCGCAGCCGGACAGACATTTAACGGCGATGTTTTCATTGATGATGATTACACTGCCGAACAGACTGTTGCAACGAATCTGACTATTTCCGGATTCACTGCGGCAGGAGCGAAACAGGAATTCGACAAAGCTTATCTGACCAGTGACAAAAAACGACTCAATGTCGTCACTGCGAACGACGGTACGATCACCGTTGATGTCGCTGGCAGCATTTCGATCGGTGAAACTGAAGGATTCGGCGCGGCGATGAGTTTTGACAGTTTTGCATTTGTCAGCGATTATACCGGAGCGTACACTGTTGACGGCGATATCACCCTTACTGCGCCGCTGACTCTTGCCGCCGGCGCAACCGTGACCAATAACGCAGTCATTACGATCGACGGTGCGGCATTCCTGACCGGCGAAGAAAATCTTGCCAAAGTTTTCGATCTGGTGCTGGACGGAACTCTGACGGTCAAAGAAAGCGGCTACAATGTTTATACAACGGAGGACGGCACCTATGTCCTGCGCGGTATTGATGCGGCTTTGATAACTGCCGATAATAAAACATTGACCACATTTGACGGAGAATATTACTTCGGCAGTGCTTACAATGCGATCAGTTCTGCCAGTGCCGACCAAAATGCGTCTGTTGTTCTCGCACAGGATGTGACATTCACGGCCAGGCAGTCCAATGAAACGGAAAAAGCGCTCATCCTTGACCGGGTAAGTGCCAGCAATATTTATTCGACATCCAGCGGGGCGGCGATTTACAATAAGTATTCCGCTTTGACCGTTACCGATTCAACATTCTCCGGCAACACCTCAACCAAAGGCGGCGGTGCGATTTACAACATTGGTGGTGATTTGCAGATTTCCGATTCTGTTTTTGATAAAAATATTGCCGCAGCAACCATAACAGATGCCGAAAACAATGAATATAAAAAATACGCTAACGGTGCAGCGGTTCAAATCACCAAAGATGCTGTGATTGAAAATTCCGTATTCAGCAACAATGAAGCTTATTACGGTGCGGCGGTGTATGCCAATGGCAACTTGACTCTGTCGGTTTCCAACAGCTCGTTCATCGGCAACCGCTCACTCAACGGCAGTGAACTGAACAAAGACGGAGATGTTGTTGATCAGGTAAACGCCCGCGGCGGTGCGATTTTTGTGAACAACAGCAGCAGCAACAAAATTTATTTGAATATTTCCGGCAGTTATTTTGATGATAACAGTTGTACCGGTTCGTCCAAAGCCTCCGGCGGTGCGATCAGAGCGATGTATGATACCGAAATTTCGATTTCCGGATCCACATTTGTAAACAACCTCTCGGATGCCACCGGCGGGGCAATCTCTGCAACTGATCCGTCCGTCCTTACATTGACCGGAATGACGGTAAAAACCAGCGACAGTATCGAAATCATCGGCAATACGTTTGCCAACAATCAGGCAGTAAGTGATATTGACAGTTACAGCAATAACGGCGGTGCGATCGATTGTGTGGAAATTCATGTCACTGACACCTGGTTCTACAACAACTCTGCCAGCGATAACGGTGGTGCGCTTTATATCGGTAATAAAGATGGTAAATATTCGACCATCGGCAACAATACAGTTTTTGAAAACAATCAAGCCGGCAACGGTGGTGCTTTGGTGCTGTACGGTGCTACTGCACGGATGACCGGAACCGTCAAGTTCCTGACTGAACACGATTCAATCTATCTGACCAAGAGCGGCAGTGTTGCGGCGACGCTGGATATCAATGGTGCGACGGTATATTTCAATGCCGATGAAATTAAAGTCAACAGTGGAAATATTGTCACCGTCACAAATTCGCAGATCATTTTCGGAAATGAGGTTGTGACCACAATAAACACTCAGATCGGATTTACCGGTACCAACAGTTTGACTTTCAACGGCTCAGCGCAGGTCAATTTCACTGTTGCCGGCGGTCAGAGTTTGAGCAGTGCAAATATTACCGTCAACGGTGCATTGTTCGATAATCAGGCTGTTACCATTGCCACCGGTATCAAGGATATCGGCACAGTTAC
>JAFVRD010000003.1 GCA_017504435.1 Lentisphaeria bacterium
GATTTCGCTTGGCGAGAGCAATTTGACGGTTTCCGGCGGTACTTTCGATCAGTATGTGGTCGGCGGCAGCCGGGTAACTGCGGCAGATGCCACCACCACCCACACGGTCGGAAAGGTCAATTTGACATTGACCGGCGGCGATTTCGCCTTTGCCGGAACCACCACCGACCCCGGAGCCAGCATTTTCGGAGCCGGTTATGTTCAGGGCAATAACACTGCCGCTGTAAACGCCCAGTATCAAGTTGCCGAAAGCTATGTTACTGTTGCCACAGATATTACCGGCGCGGTTTACGGCGGTGCGTTTGTCAGTAAATCCGGCTTGGCTCAAGTAGATGAAGCAAACATTACGGTTTCAAGCGGTTCAGTCGATCGCGTATTCGGCGGTGGCTGGGCGCAGACCAACGGCATCAGCAATGTCGGCGATGTGAATATCCTGATTGAAAACAGTGCGATAGTGGATACCATCTATGTCGGCGGCGGCAACGATATCTCCGGCGCAACCAACGTCACCGGAACGGTCACGGTTACGGTAACTGACTTGGCAGCAGTTGACTCCATTTTTATGGGCGGACGGTACAACAACAGCCTGGTGTCCGGCAATGTCACCGTTACCATCAGCGGCGGAGAAAAAACTTTTGACCGCATCAGCGGCGACGGCAGCTTCCTGGAAAATACCGGAACGAGTTCACTGGTCATTGATACGACTGCCACGGTTGAGATGCTCGACGGCATTGATAAACTCACCATTACCGACGGCAGCACGCTGAATCTGACCAATGCGGATTTCACCGGACTGACCGAAATCTGTTTCGATCTGGAAGATGCCGTGTTGGATAACGCCGATTGGACCGTGATGACCGGGGTAAGTCTGAATGAGTTTGAAAACGCCAAATTCATGATCGGAGAGACCGAAATGACATTTGCCGACAACGTTTACACCGGAGGCGGCTTCAAAGTCTTTGAAGATAAAGATGGTATCAAATTTGCAACCCTCGCATAACAGAAAGAATAAAAAATGAAAGCACAGAAATTCACTTACGAATCCCCGGCTTTGGAAGAGGCGAAATTCGGTCAATTCATCTCCGGAGATACTTTCGGCGAAACCATGCCGGATGATGATGACGAATAAGCAGTGTAACAGACCATTTATTTCTCTGTAGACAGTAGTTATGAACGGGTGTAGAGAGAAGTATCCGTCTTTGCATTGGGGGATTTCCACGCTGGGGTGTCCGGATGCCGATTTGGCACAGGCGGCTGCATTGGCGGACCGTAACGGGATCGAATATTTGGAGATCCGCACGGTTTCCGGTGAAAACGATGTTGCAAAAACGTTGCGTTTGCCGGAAAACAGACCAACAGCTGTCCGTCTGACCGAATCAGGACGGGTACGGGTGCTGGACAGTTCGTTCCGTATCGCTTCGACAGATCTGGCAGCTCATGATGCACTGTTGGATGTGGCGCGGACAGCAGATGAATTCAATATTCCGTACATCCGGCTTTTCGGCGGTTTTTCCGGAGAACTTACCGGTGATATCCTCCGGCAGTGCATGGATAATATCATGTGGTTCAAAAGTTTCGGTTTCCGTACCCGTCTGGCTTTGGAGACCCATGATGGTTTTTCCTGGAGTGACCGGGTGGTGAAGCTTATGGAGTTGTGCGGTGAAGAGCTTCCGGTCATCTGGGATGCGCACCATACTTTTCAGGTCGGGAAAGAACCTTTTGCAGAGTCTTTGCGTTTGTTGAAACCGTTTTTGGTCACAATTCACTTTAAGGACAGTCATTGGGATATTGCCGCCGAAGGCGGTCCTCAATTTATTCATGATCTGCCTGGTGCCGGAGAAGTGCCGCTGACGGAACTTTTTGAACTGTTGGAGCAGGAGAAAATCACCGTGCCGGTGGTTTTGGAATATGAAAAGTTGTGGCGGCAATATCTGCCGGAACTGTCCGAAGCTCTGACTGCGTGGCAGAATTTATGCCGGTAAAATATCTATGTGGAGCAGGAAATGTGCAGAAAAATTTTTTATTTATTGGTGTTGATGATTTCAGCAGTTTTGCCCATGAATAATATTTATGCCGGAGATTCTCTGAAAAAATTTATTTTTCCAGTCGCCGCCAACCGTGAACAATGGCAGACGATCAGTAATTCACCCCGCGGAAAAGATGTGGCAGATTTTTTTATTGAAAATGCCGAAATTTTGCTGGCTGAACCGGTTCCGCAAACTTCTGCCGAACTTTTTATGCGCTTCAAACGGCATGGCAACCGTATCGATTATGAAAAAATCCATTTTGAAAAAAGACAAAATCTTATCACGCTGGTACTTGCCGAATGTTTTGAATACAAAGGACGTTTTATTGATAAAATAATTGATTACCTGTGGGATATCACTTCTGAACACACCTGGTGTCTGCCGGCTCATATCAAGGACGGCAGCGAGGATCCGCTGCCGTTTTTGCAGCATGAGCAGATCGATTTGTTCGCATCAGCTACCGGTTTGAATCTGGCATTCATTCTGGAATTGCTTGAACCGGAACTTGCCGCAGTTTCACCTAACATTGTGAAATTGACCCGGCGTGAGTTGATGACCCGGATAATCGAACCGCTGGAGATCCGTCCGTTTCCGTTCAACTTCATCAAAAAAGTCAATAATTGGCGTCCGTGGTGCAGCCGCAACTGTCTGGCGGTGGTTTTGACCGTGCTCAAAGATCAGCCGGAACGTCAGAAAAAACTGATTGATTTTTTCAAGGCAGCGATGACCGATTTCATAAGAATATATTCATCTGACGGCTGCAGTAATGAGGGACCGAATTACTGGTCAGTCAGTGTCGGTACTCTGACCGGTTTTTATGAATTGCTTCAGGAGATGCCGGATGATACCCGAAAATATGCAATGATGGGCGATTACATCACTCATACCCTGATGTCCAAACGGTATTTCGCCAGTTTCAGTGATTGTATTGCGACCACTGATACTTTGCCGGGCGGAATTTGTTACCGCCTCGGTGAGCGTACTGCCAATCCACGGTTGATGGCGATGGGGTATGAATATGGAAATATGGAATCGGCGCTTAAACAGCGCAGTTCTGATATTTTTACATTGATTTCCAATATCTTCTGGCTTCCGGCAGAAAAACAGCCGGAATTGCCGCCGGTTTCCAAAGCGTTAAAATATTATGACCGGCTTCAGATACTTTATCTCAAAGATGGCAAGATGAATATTGCCGCCAAACGGGGATTTTTCAGCAATCATTACCACATGGATATCGGTCAATTCATGATTTTCTGCGAAAGTCAACCGGTGGTCATCGACCTCGGCGGTACGGTATATACATTGCAGACTTTCAGTGCCGACCGTTATAAGAATTGGATCCTTAATTCCAGCGGGCACAATGTTCCTGAATTCAACGGTATCGGTCAGCTTACTGCACCGCCGCAGGATGAAAAAGCGGCAATGGTCAGCAATGATGAACACAAATGTGTTTTCAAAATGGATCTTACTTCCGCTTATCCTCCGGAAGCCAAACTGAAACAGGCTCTCCGCACAATCACATACAATTATGAGGATAATTCGGTGGAAGTTTTTGACCAGTGGGAGCTTATGCAGGACGGAAATACGGTGCGAATCCCATTGTATACCCCGGATACCGTAACGAAACGCGGCAACGGCTGGCAGATCGCCAATATGCTGTTGACCGCAGACGGAGATACTCAGGTGAAAATAACCAAACTGGATATTTCAGATGCCAAGGTCAATAAAGCATGGGGCAACAATATCCACAAAGTTGAATTGATCACTGAAAGCGGACGTCAGGGCAGCTGCAAAATGCGTTTTACCCGCTTGACCAAGTGACACATATAAATGTTGCGTGATTTACACTGAAACTGCCGGAAACTCTCAGAGATAATTCGTAACCGGTTCCCATTTGCCGCTGAGCCCGGCGGCGTATACCGCATGGACAAGTGCTGCTGAGTTTGCCGCATCGGCAAGGGGCACTTCCGGCGCACGTTTTTCGGTGATCGCTGCAATGAAATCTGCCAGCTGGGCGGTGTGTCCGGTGCCGTAATAGTTTTTACCGATGATTTTCCCGTCATGATCAACTGCTTCCAGACGGTTGCGGATATCGGCGGTATTTTCCGGATCTTTGCCGTCAAGGAATGAGAGTTTTTCGTTGATGAATTCGATCTGGACTTCCGTTCCAGTGATCGTCAACGCACTCCGCCATCTGGCAAATGCTGAATTGGTCGCATTGGCAGTGACAAACAGCCCGTTGGCAAATTCGGCGGTGAAAGCTGCTGTGTCCTCGGTTTCGATCACTCCCTGATGGGTGAGATTGGCACATCGGGCAGAAACATTTTTGACGTCGCCGAAAAGAAAACGCAATTGATCCAGAAAGTGGATCGCCTGATTGATAAGCACCCCGCCGCCTTCACCGGCAACTGTGCCGCGCCATGCATCTTTCTGATAATATTCATCGGTACGCAGACAGCAGAAGTTGAGGTTGACGGTCAGTAATTTACCGAATCTGTGTTCGCGTATGAGGTCGCGCAATACAATGTTGCCCGGAGCAAAGCGGTGTTGAAAAATGCCGGAAGCAACCAATTCCGGATGAGCTTTGGCAGTGGCGACCATCCGGGCAAGATCTTCCGGAGTTCTGCCGGGGACTTTTTCACAGATAACGTGTTTTCCCGCATTGAGCGCATCACAGACGATATCTGCATGACTGGCATGATCGGTACAGACGCTGATCGCAGAAATTTCCGGGTCATTGAGAATTGTTTTGTAATCCGTTGTTACCGCCGGGATGTTGTACTCCTGAGCAACCGCTTGGGCACGCTCCGGGATCAGGTCACAACATACTGCAAGTTCTGCTCCGGGGATTTGTTGGAATCCCGCCGCATGAGTTCTGGAAATAACTCCGCAACCGACAATCGCGCACTTCATAATCATACCCTTGAATTTTGTCTGCTTGAACGTTTGTTTAATATACTTCTGATTACAACTGAATACAATGTTCAAACGCTTGATTTTTCAGAAAAAAAGGAGTATCTTAATGCTTGGTACAATATCAATGTCAACCGGGGTGTGATATCAAATGAATAAATTTTTATGTTGGTGTGCAGTTTGTTTTTTTATGACCGGGATTTCTGCCGGAGAATTGGTCATTGATCCTGCCGGAAAAAGCAGTTACAGCGGCAGATTTACCGGTGTTGACGGCTGCATTCAAAACGGGCCGCCGTCAGCGGTGGAAATCGAGCGTACCGGACAGGCTTTGAAAATAACTCTGACTTCCCGCCGGGAAGCCGGGTGGAAACCGGTGATCGCGGGTGAAAAAGATGATGATACCGATATGTTCAACGGGGAGACCGCCGAGGTGTTTCTGATGCCGGAAAATTCGCCGGATTATTTTCAGTTTGCGGTCAATCCGAATGGATGTATGTATAGTGCGCGCAACCGGGATTTCAGTTGGGAACCGTCACTTCCGGTACAGCGCAAAGTCCATATCGGACCGGATCGGTGGGTGGCGCAGTTTGTGATCCCGTTTGCGGCGATATCAGCGCAAGTTCCCGGCAAGGGAACGGTGTGGCGGGCTAATTTTGCATTATCGACATTTCGCGGCAGTTTGCGTAAACAGACCTCCTGGAGTGGAGCGGTCTCATTTCATGAGCCGCGTGAATTTGGAAAACTGATATTCGGCGGAGAAGAAAAAATCCGGATCAAAAGTTGGAACGTCCGCAACAATGCCCTGCATGCTGATATTTTTATTCCGGAAAAATTGCGTAAAAAAGTGGCAATCGTCTGTGGGGTTGACGGCAGACGTTTTGCAGTCGCCAAACCGCAATTTACCATTCCGTTATCGGGTCAGGAAATTAATCCCAAAGGAATGTCAGCAGTCGAGTTCCTGGTCGATTTGCGGGTTGAAGCAAGTAAAAAATGTCTGTTTCAACAGCGTCAGACCGCTGCTTATCCTGTCGCCGGAAATTTTACTCTCAACCGTTTTTATTCCACTCCGTTGACCCGGGATGTTCAGTATCAATGCGATTTGGAAGCCCCGGTGGAAATGCGGCTTTTCCGGCATGGCAAAGTCATCAAAACCATTTCCAACATTCCGGCAAATGGCTCTGTCCCGCTGGATGGCATAACTCCGGGACGGTTGACAGTTGAGGTCAAATCGTTGAAAAGTCAGATCTTCGCCCGGAGATTATTGATTATTTGCGGCAAAGAATTGACACCGGAACCTTTGACTCCGGGCGGCCCGTCGATCGACGGCAGCAGATTGCGTATCGGCGGCAAACCGGTCTTTTTTATCAGCGGCGGATCTGCGGCGATACGGGCGCATCACGCCAGAGAGGTCTTTAACTTTGATACTGCCAATTACGGGATCATGAAAAATGCAGCGGTACTGCGCCGTTTCCCATATGTCAGTTTGATAAGAAAACCGACCGTCGGCTATGTATATCACAATAACTGGCGTGAAATGATCGACAAAGCGGTCGCGGCAGCTCCGAAAGAACAGATGTTCCGCATCAGTTATGAGGCACAGCTTGATATTTATTTCAAAAAAGACGGCAAATTGGAACGTCATGATTCAGCTCCGTTTATAAAGGGAGTTTATGATTATGTAAAAAATAAATATCCGGAACGCATATTAACTTTACAGTGTGACCGCAGCAGTGTTTTGGCGAATTACAAAGATTCCTGTGATATTCTGGAAGGCGCATTCTGGAGCTCATCTTATGCAGAAAGTGTTTTCCCGAATATGCAAAGTGATATGAAAACTCTCCGGGAACTTGCCGGCGGTAAACCGGCAATATACTGGCTGGGAGTTTCCATTCCCAAAGCGGAAGTCCGGATCGCCGAAGAGGTGCGTGCCGGAGTTTATGCCGCTGTATTTAATGATATGGCGGGAGTGGTTTTTCACATGGGACATGCCGGGGTTCCGCGGGAGAGAGGACGGTTGTGGTCAGTGGTATCCGGTATCAATGCCGAAATATCCCAGTGGTATCCCGGCTATGCACTGGGTAAAAAACTGGATAATTTCATTACCGGAGTTGAGGGGCCGTTTGTAACCAGAGCCTGGATCACCCCGGAAGGGAAAATGTATGTCGGTGCAGTTAATCTGTCAACCGGCAGACAGCAGTTGTATCTCAAATGCAAAAAAGGCATTATCAAAGATGAATTTATTGCCGGTGATGCCAAAATATATCAATTGCGCTGAAAGAAAAATCAAAGTTTGGTCGAATGAAATATTTATACAGGAGGTAATTCAGTGAAAATGTTTTTTTCAAGACATGCGGTAATATTTTTGGGTGTTTTGGGATTATTGGCATGGAGTGGTAGTGTGTCTGCGGATGATTTACGTTTGGCAGACGGACAAATCTTGCGTAATGCAGTGGTTTTACATGTGAGCCATCAGGGAATGTCGGTTGAACATGCCGAAGGAATCCGTAATGTCCGTCCGGATGAGCTTCATCCTGTCGAGTTAAAACGGTTTGCCAGAGAATTGTCAAGTATTCGCAAACTGGAGTTCAAAAAACGCCATAAATTACGGATCAAACAACTGCGCAGTAAGGCTGCGGCATGGCAGAATTTGCTTCCGGAAGCTCTGGCTGAGTCTGAAAAAGCTCCGGATGAGTTTTTACAGAAAAATGCATTGAAACCATCTTTTTTTGAAAAAAAAGCTGATGAAACTTGCTTAATTAAAGAAATGAATGATGTGGCATGTTCATTTACTGCTATTGATAAGTTACGTAAGGCATTGCATGCTTATCCTGAATCGGAAAATGCCGCAGAAGCCGGAATATTGTTGGCAGAAGCAGTGAGTCTTTGTAATCAAACAGTTTCACATGTAGTAAAAAAGACAAATGAAACTGTTAAGAATTCTGAACCTGAAGTTTTGGAATTGATGCATCGCTATCTGGTATTGACCATGAAAAATTTTTCGGCAGCTGAAAATTTTGAAGAACTGAAAAGTGCTGAAAAACTTTTAGCGGAAGGACTTGAAAACCGCAAATTACGGAATGTCATGGCTCAAATACGGGATTTCGCAGATATCCCGCAGTTAGTTAAGGCGATGTCAGATTATCCGCGTGCCGCATGCCGCGCTGAGGCAGAGAAAATGTTGATCAGACTCCGTAAGGAACGTGCTGAAAGTGCCAAAGACCCTCTGTCCGGCAAAGTCGAATTAAGCGGCTTCAAAAATATTTGCAAGCGGCAGTGGCGTGCCGGTGATGCGCCGGAATTAGCGGATGAATTGATTGCTTTTATCCAGCAATTGCAATTTTCTGTTGAAGAAGATAAGCATATCAGTATTAATTGGGAAAAAGTTTCTGAAAGACAAAAAGATTTTTTGCAGAGCGTGGAACAAAGTGTGCTGCTGCTGCAGGATTATCTCCACAAGAAGCGTTTGCGGTTGAGAAGTTTCAGACAAATTCAGGTGCAGGAACTTGAACAGGAACATGCGCTGCTCAAAAGCGCATTTGATTCTTACAACCGGGCAGTATTGCTTTTCTGGAGTATTGACACCATCCGGTAATATGATCGCGGGAAGTTATATATTTGCTTCAACGACATTTATTGTCGCCGAGGCGAGTATATCAGCGGCGTTGCGGGCCGCAAAAATCCGGTAATTTCCTGCCGGGACACACCAGTGATGCAGTTCCGGATGCCAACAGGCAAAATCCCGCCACTGCATGGAGAATTCCTCACACCGGCATTCTCCTGGCTGCAGATGTATTTTCCGGAATGCTTTGAGTTCTTTTTCCGGACGCGGAAATTCCGGAGATACCGCACCGGTATATATCTGGATAAGTTCGCTTCCGGCGCGGCCGGAAATATTTTTTACCGCTACGGTAATTTTGACTGTGATGTTGAATGTGGTGTTGTCCAAAACTTCAACACTTTCCAAAGTCGTGGAAAATTCCGAATAACTCAGTCCGAATCCGAATGGGAAGCGCGGGAGGATACCGTTGCGGTCAAAATGCCGATAGCCCATGAATAATCCTTCATCATACCGGACGCGGGGATCGCCGGTGACGGTACCGGGATAATTGCCATTGCCGTGACAGGCATAATCATCCAGTTTTTTTGCCCAGGTGAAGGGAAGATGACCGGCAGGATTGTGTTCTCCGAAAAGCATCTCCACGGCAACCATATTTCCTGCTTCGCCGGGATACCAGAGATCCATAACTGCCGGGACTTGTTCAATGAATTCTTCCAGGTCCATAACGGAACCTCCGGTCAGCAGTACCACCGTTGACGGGTTGAGTTCTGTCAGATGCCTGATGATATCTGATTGTCCCGCCGGCAGTTTTAAGTCGGGAATATCCACTGTCGGGTCATAACCTCTGCCGAGACCTTCGCGGTCATAAAGGTGGTGAGTCCCGCCGGCAAAAATAACGGCATCAGCATTCTTTGCCGCGGTGAAAAGTTTATCCCACTGATTTTCTCCGGTGTACCGCCATGCCATATGCAATCCGGCATGACTGGTGGAATGGGGAGAATATTCCAATTCTATTTTTGCATTTACGGCAGTTCCGGCAGCAAAACTGTGGCAGTAACTCTGCCTGCCGCCGTATTGTTCAAAGACCGTGATACCATTGATTTTGATTCTGGCAAAACCGTTACTGATGATAAAAGTCAATTCCGCGGCATCCGGAGCATCCGGAGTCAGTATCGTATGCAGTTTTATGCTGAAAATATCTTTAGGCAATCCTTCGATCCCGCCGCCTGCGGCTTGATTTCCCGCTCCGGTAAAATCCCAACGGCCTTCAAAATTGGGCAGTGAGAAGAGCCGGTTGCGTCCGGCTTCCATATCTTCCCGGCTGTGATAATAATCGCATTGAATCCCGCTGCTGCCGAAAAAGCCTTTGGGACAATCCCGGTCATGGTCAAATTTGACACTCGGGATATATTCAAATTCCAATGCGTTGCCGGCGGCATATTTGCTGAATGCCTCTTTGAGGGTAAGCTCCCGGTCAGAGAATACTGCTCCGGAACCGCCCAGCATTTGCATAGTGCCGCGGTGATTGCGGAAATCGGCATTAGGACCGGTCAGCAAGATTTTCCGGATTTTTTTACGGTCAAACGGCAGAATTGCCGAAGCGTTTTTCAGCAGAACAATACTTTCTTTGGCAGTTTCCCGTGCAGTTTGCTGTTGAAATTCTCCGCCGGGTCTGCCGGAAGGCGTGACCGGTTTGCCAATGGCTCCGAGCCGATAGAGCAGACGCAGGATGCGGCGGACTTTCTCATCAATAACCTGTTGCGGTATCATGCCGCTTTCTATAAGCAGCCGGACTTGTTCCGGCGGAAATCCATAACCGGCGGCGGGCATTTCCAAATCCAATCCGCCTAACAGGCATCCAACCGGGTCGTGAGTACTTCCCCAATCCGAAATCATTACTCCGTCAAATCCCCATTCCCGCTTGGGGATCTGATCCTGAATCAATGCACATTCCGAGGCGTAAGTACCGTTTATACGGTTGTAGCTGGACATCATCAGCCATGGCTGACTCTCTTTGACGGTAATTTCAAATCCGGTCAGGTAAAGTTCCCTCAGCGAACGTTCATCAATATCAGAACTGCCGATAGTGCGGCAGATCTCCTGATTATTCAACGCGATATGTTTGGGGGTGGCGGCGATATTTTCCGATTGACATCCTCTGGTATAACCGGCGGCAATTTTTCCGGCAAGGTGCGGATCTTCGCCATAGTATTCAAAATTTCTGCCGCATAAAGGCGTCCGCATCAAATTCAACCCCGGTCCCAAACTGACCGAGAAACCCAATGCTTTGGCATCCAGCGCAATGGCACGTCCATATTTTGCAGCCAATTCCGGATCGAATGCGGCACTTAATGCAATCCCGCAGGGCAGCGCGACCGCCTGGGTGCCGTCCTCCTGTCTGGGAACACGAACCCCTTGCGGCCCGTCAACCATTTTTACGGAATGGATGCCAAGCCGTGTGACCGGAAATGTTGCTGCTCCGCCAATGCCTGCACAGAGACGGATTTTTTCATCCAGAGTCAGACGGTTTAGCAAATCTGTCAACTCTGATTCCGTGAAATCGCTCATCTTCCCATCCTTCTCCAGGGATATTTATTTTGCGGCTTCTGCGGCAAGTTTACGCAATTCATTGCGGCGGATTTTGCCGCTGGTAGTTTTGGGCAGAGCAGGGAGAAATTCGATCCGGCGCGGGTATTTATAGGGCGCGGTATGGCTTTTGACATATTCCTGGATCTCTTTTTTCATCTCCTCGGTACCGGTCGTGCCGCGGGTCAGTACGATATATGCCTCCACGACCTGACCGCGGATCTCATCCGGCGCACCGACCACGGCGCATTCCAAAACGTATGGCATTTCCATGATGACACTTTCGATTTCAAACGGACCGATCCGGTATCCGGAAGATTTGATAACATCATCAGTACGTCCGACATACCAGAAGTAGCCGTCTTCATCGCGCCACGCCGTATCTCCGGTGTGATAAAGACCGTCGTACCACAATTCCTGAGTTTTTTCTTCTGCCTGATAGTAGCCGCGGAAAAGTCCGGGCAGTTGATCCGGTTCAGCACGGACAACGATTTCTCCAACTTCTCCGTCTTTGACCGGATTGCCGTCGCTGTCCACCAGTTCGATGGGAAATGCCGGAGTCGGTTTGCCCATCGAACCGGGTTTCGGGGTCATGCCGAAAAGATTGGCAAGCATGACCGGACTTTCAGACTGTCCGAAACCTTCCATTACTTTCAGCCCGGTGGCTTTGTAGAATTGCTGGAACACTTCCGGGTTGAGAGCTTCACCGGCAATACAGGCGTGTTCGATACTGGAAAGATCGTATTTGGAGAGATCTTCCCGGATAAAGAAACGGTACATCGTAGGCGGTGCGCAGAATGTAGTGATATTATGTTCTTTGAACAGCGGCATGATATCTGCCGCATCGAAGCGGTCAAAGTCATAAACAAACACCGCACTTTCATTGAGCCATTGACCGTAGATCTTGCCCCAGCTGGCCTTTGCCCATCCGGTATCGGAAATGGTGAAATGCAAACCGTCCGGGTTGGTGCATTGCCACCATCTGGCGGTCATGATATGTCCTAACGGATAGGAGAAACTGTGTTCAACGATTTTTGGATAACCGGTGGTGCCGCTGCTGAAAAACATCAGCATCGGATCCGTGGCAAGCAAATCAGTGGGGCGGGGAAACGTATCACCGTGCTTGTAATATTCGGCATCAAAATCGTGCCATGAATCGCGTTGTCCGTTGACAATGATTTTCAGTTCCAGTCCGGGGCACTCTTTTGCTGCTTCATCGGCAAATTTGGTCACATCGCCGTCAGATGTGGCGACAATGGCTTTGACTCCGGCAGATTTGAAACGATACGCGAAATCTTTGACCAGCAGCTGATTGCTGGCGGGGATCGCAATAGCCCCGATACGGTGCAGAGCATTGATAATGAACCAGTATTGATAATGCCGTTTAAGCACCAGCATGACCCGGTCGCCTTTGCGGATGCCCAAGCTGGTGAAATAATTGGCGGCACGGCATGATTCCAAAGCAATATCAAAGAAGGTAAAGTCTTTGCGGACATGGTCTTTGCCCACCCATGCCATCGCCAGTTTATTGGGGGATTTTACGGCAAGGGCATCAACGCAATCATAGGCAAAGTTGAAGTTTTCCGGATATTCAAAACGGCAGGAGACCAGATGTCCGTTATCATCGACGGTTTCGTGCATGAATTTCTGACAGAGTCGTTTTTCTCCGGGAATAACGATTTGATTCGGGCGTTTTACCGGCACAGGCGGTTCTGCTTTTTTGGATTCGCCCTGAATGGGGATCGCCAGAAATTCGCACTCTTCGCAATCGACTGCGACCATACCGTGAGGCTGATTGCTGTCATAATAGAGACTGTCACCGGGGTTGAGTATCTCCACTTTGTCGCCGATACGGACTTTGAGTTTCCCTTTGAGGACATAGTCAAATTCCTGTCCCGGGTGAGTCGACAAAGGAATGGGCAAGCCGGGACGCTGCGGTTTGGCGACGACAAAAAGCGGTTCGGTCATACGGGATTTGAAATCGGCGGCGAGCTGATGATATTTGAATTCATGACTGCGTTCAATGGCAACTCCGTTGCCGGCGCGGTTCAGCGCATAACTGGAGAGTTTGGGGCTTTGTCCGCGGACGATAGCATTCAAATCGACACCGAGGCGTTTGGCACAATCGTAAAGAAATGAAAAATGGCAGTCGGCATCACCATTTTCATGAGCCAGATATTGAGCTTCGCTCACTCCGGTTGCATTTGCCATTTCTGCCGGTGAAATTTCCAGAATGGTACGCAGTTCCCGTAACCGTTCTCCAATAGATTTGGTTTGCTGATCCATAAAAATAATAAACCTTTTGTCCAGAATAGAATTAATTTAAAATACAATCCTATAATATATCACCGAAACCCTTTGAAAACAAGTGTATTGACCATTATTGATTGCGGCGGGCCCGGAAAAAGTTCCGGATCAGACTCAATGCCTCTTGAGCCAATACTCCGGAAGTTACATCACAGTGCCACAGCAGACCGGAAACCGCGTTGAGATCAAATGCTCCGCCCAATGCTCCGGCGGCGGGATCTGAGATGCCGAAAACCACCCGTTTGACTCTGGAATTGATTATCATTCCGGCACACATCGGGCAGGGTTCTTTGGTGACATAAAACGTGAAGTCGCTCATGCGCCAATCACCATAAAGATTTTCCAATTGGTGCAACAGCAGGAATTCTGCATGGGCAGTGACCGAATGCAGTTCCTCGACCCGGTTACGCGCACGGGCAACGACGACCCCGTCTTTGACGGCAACTGCTCCGATGGGGACTTCTCCGGCGGCGGCGGCGAGTTCTGCTTCGTGCAGAGCTTCCCGCATAAATATCTCATCACTCATTTTTCGGTGATCTCGACCCGGGTCACAAACATTTGATAGGTGAAAAATCTGATCCGCAAAAGTTTATCGGCATATTGGTAAGTAAATGTGAAAATCGGATCGTTTGCTCCGGGGGAATCAATCGCCGCATCACGGTAATAAAAAAGTTGATTGACTGTGCCGGTTTCTCTGATAAAATGCAGATCGACATATTTTATGAGTTCTTTTGCCGCCTGATATTTTTCTTTGGAATTGGGCAGAAATTCCGGAGAACGCAGAATTTTGATGATATCTGCATGTTTTTCCAGAACCTCAATATCTTCTGCCGGAAGTTTGTCAGCGACACAGCCGGAATTGAACACGGTCAGCAGGAAGGCAAAGGCAAACAAAAGAAACTTTTTCATGATATTTCAATTCCCTGTTTACATTTTTTGGGGTGGAAAACGCAATGATCAGAAACAAAAAATGGAGCGGGTGACCGGAGTCGAACCGGCGTCGCCAGCTTGGGAAGCTGGAGCATAACCGTTTTGCTACACCCGCATTGCCAATACTCCCAATTAATATAATCCATCCGGTCAGCTTGTCAAGTGCCGGACGGATATTTTTTTACAATTAATACATGTTGCGCAGCCTGGCGACCCGTTTTTCGATCGCCGGATGAGTTGAAAAAAGCTCAGCTCCGGGGAAATGGATATACATGGCAGCAAGATTTCTGCCGCCGAGAGAATCTTCCTCCTCCCGGGAATATTCATCCTGTCTGCCGAGTTTTTCCAACGCTCTTGCCAATCCCTCATTGTAACTGCACAATCTGACTGCATCGGCATCGGCGGCATATTCTCGTTCCCGTGATATCGCCATTTGCAGCAGTGTTCCCAGCAGTGCTGCCAGCGGACGGATCAGCAGCGCCAGAAGCACTACCACCAGAATTATCGCTCCGGCTCCTCCGGAATCGCGGTCACGCCGCCGGTCATTGAACATCTGCATCACGCTGATCCTTTCCAGAATGAATGCCAGTATCAGCAATGCGCTTATCAGTGCGACGACCAGTTGATCGAGCATGATATCCCGGTGGATGATATGAGCAAATTCATGGGCGATAACTCCTTCAAGTTCCTGATCATCCATCATCTGCATCAAACCTTCTGTAACTCCGACAAAAGCATCTTTTTCACTCATGCCGGAGGCAAAAGCATTGGGAACTTGAGTAGGAATGATATAAAGATCAGGGGTGCGTTTCAAGCCTGCAGCAAGAGCCATGCCTTCGACGATGTGCAGCACCCGGCGTTCCTGCAAATTGTCCGGATCGGCTTTTCTGCCGCTTGTCATGCCGAGGATCGCCCATTTGGCTGTAAGGATCTGGATGGGCAGTACGATCAGCACCACGATCGCACCGATGACCAATCCGGCAGGAACATCCTGCATAAGGTACCCGATGTACCATGAAACGGCGAACACCAATGCGGCGATTATTCCGATCAGCAGGATGCTGTTGCGGAAATTTTTTCTGACTTCTTCCGAAGCTATCAAAGGAGCGGATAATTCAGACATGATGATTTCACAGATTGCTTATACGCATGTTGTCCGCATCCTGCCGTGCGGTTTCACTGATCTCAAAAACCTGTTCCGCTGTAAAATGTCCCATCGAAGCCACAATGCTGCCGGGGAACATCACGATTTCCATATTGTAACGGGCGACGCTCATGTTGTAGCGGTTGCGGGCATAAGCGATTTTATCTTCACAATCCCGGATATCCTCCATCAGCCGGAGGAACGAGGCATTGGTTCCCAACTGCGGATAGTTTTCCGCAGTGGCTCTGATTTGGGGAATCAATGCGGATATTTTGTCATTGGCGGCGATAGCTTCGGCACGGCTGCTGCTGGTAAGTCCGCTGCGTGCGGCGGTCAGATCGGCAAGCAGTTTGCTTTCAAAATCCATTTGCATTTTGAGGGTATCGACCAGATTGGGGATGATATTGGCTTTGCGTTTCAGCTGTACATCAATACCGCTCCATGCTTCGGTAATGGTGATTTTAAGCCGGTTGAAAAGATTGTATTTGCCTATCCACCAAAAAACGATCAGAATTGCGGCAGCCGCCGGAATTATCCAATACAACATAATGAAACCTCCCTGTTTTGACATTGATTGCATTTGAAATTTTATCTGCAGGATAATGTAAGTTCATAATTACGTTTTTTCAAGCGGGATATGTTGAAAAGACCGGATAAAGAGGTTATATTTTGAAAAAAGGAGTTTGGTATATGAAATCAGATGTTTTTTTTGTTCCGCTGCTGCCGCACTCAGATGATAAAGCACGTTCTGCCGCCGGTAAGAAAGTTCTGGAAAAATTGCTTGAGGTATCCGGGAGTTCTGTTCCGGAAATGCCGCTGAAACTGCATTTCGGTGAGCGCGGCAACCGGACATTTCTCGCTCCGGAGGTTTACGACGGCATGATTGATACGTTGGAATCCCGGGGAATTTCCCCGTTTTTTACCGAGACCAGTGTGCTTTACGGGGGTGAGAGGTTTCGTGCCGCCAAACATATCGTACTGGCTCAAGCGCATGGTTTCAACCGGTTGCCGGTCGTCATCGCAGACGGGGAAAACGGGGAGGCGGCGATTGATGTTCCGGTCCACAATGGCAGGATTTACCGCACCGCTGCCATAGCCAGAGTGCTTGCCGAGTCCGAACAGGTGCTGGTGGTATCCCATTTCAAAGGTCACATGCTGGCAGGTTTCGGAGGTGCGTTGAAACAGTTGTCCATGGGATTTGCCTCCAAAGGGGGGAAAATGGCGATGCATCTGGGAGTGAAACCCCGTATCCGCAGTTGGAAGTGCCGCAGTTGCGGACTGTGTGCCAAAAGGTGCAATGCCGGAGCAATAATCAAAGAAAAAAAATATCGTATCGACCGTCAAAAATGTATCGGCTGTGGCGCGTGTTTTTCCATTTGTCCCCACCATGCGGTATCGGTATTTTCCTGGGCGGGGATAAAAAATGCGTTGTTCGGCAAGCGCGAATTCCGGCATAAACTTATGGAATATGCCATGGCATCACATTACGGCAAGCGCAATATATACATAAATTTTGTTGCCAATGTCACACCGGGGTGTGATTGTGAACCGCGTGCGATGGGCAAATGTGTACCGGATATCGGAGTTTACGGTTCATTTGATCCGGTGGCATTGGATGCGGCATGTTATGATGCGGTCAAGGCGGAAGGCAAAAAATTCCGCGGATATGAGCAATTGGAATATGCTGAAAAGCTCGGTGTCGGCAGCCGGGAATACACTTTGGTCAATTTATGAGCAAAGAGGAATTTCAGGTTTGGCGAACCAACCGCGACCGGAGTTTTCTACATAACGGCAAAGCGGTGGAAGTTCCGGAAGCATGGATTTTTGTTCCCTCCGGTGATCCCGGATTGACCAGGAGATTGAAAGCGGTCACCGAGTGCTGGGTCGTGGTTCAGAAACGTAAAAACCGCATTGAGGCCCGGGGCGTATGGGCTGACAAAGATGTGGTGGCACAGGTCAAAGCTGATATAGAAGCAGAGCGTGCCAATCCGGCATATCTGCGCCGTTTGGAAGCCGCACGTCAGGCCAGAATTGCCAAACAGGATGCCTATGTGGTGGAATTCCGTCAGGCAGTGGTGGATTTTTTGAATTTCGCTCCCTGTTATGAAGAATTGGCGTGGGATCTGGCGGATGCCGTGACCGATCAGGCGATTCCTGTCGGCAGCGGTACTGTGGCGAGAACTGAGCGTATTCCGTTGGCAAAACGGGCGGAAGCGGCGGTTATTGCATGGATGCGCCATCAGACCACCGGTTACGACCGGATGTATATTGCCCGCCAAAAAGGTGAACGCCGTGCTGTCCGGCGGACATTGGCAGAGAGTTCCCGGATCGTTCTTGAACGTTACCGCAACGGTGATCCGGTTGAGGATGGGTGTCCGCTTGCTGCTGCTTTGAAGTGAATTTTTAACCAGCGGTAGAGAATACTTTTTTTATGAGCAAATGCTGTAAAAAAAGTTGTAAAAAAGCAAACCAGTGTTATATTATATCCCGTAATCAGGCGGCATGAAGCTGCCGGAATCTTCAATACGGACAGAATGTCCTGCGTTTTTTTTATTACCAGCAAAGCGTGTCATGAAGTCATGCCCGGTACTGCGGTGAAGTGCAGTTGCCGAAATTCCCATTTGGAGATATACGTGCATGAATTGTCGCTTTTTTCTCAAAAAATTTACGCTCATAGAGTTACTTGTCGTAATTGCCATCATTGCTGTTCTTGCCTCAATGCTGCTGCCGGTACTGCAATCTGCGCGGGCGCAAGCGCGCGGAACAAGTTGTTCCGGGAATATGAAGCAAATAGCAATGGTGTATATTTTTTATGCTGATGATAATCACTCATATTTGCCATGCCGGGACAACCTGGCGGGTGGTTTTACCCCGAATGGCGAGGCTGTTTCTGCAAAGAACTGGTTGGACGGGGTGGTACAGTATTATTTGAACCGGCAGGAGGCATCCAAACAGGCGGTGGAGGTGTTGCGGTGTCCGGATGAAGATGCCACTGATGATATTACCACCAATTACGGTTTGAATTATCTGATTGCGACCGAAACGGTCAATGGCAAAAATACCGGTATAAAAATATCCCGTTTCACTCATCCGGCAAAAACCGCGATGCTGGTGGAAAATTACGGGCATTTGTGTTACGGGGCGGATGCGGTCAACTCCGCAAAAACTCATGTGACCGGCAATATCGCTCCAAACCGGGCAGCGAATTTCCGCCATAAAAACCGGGCGGCAGCGGCATTCTTGGATGCTCATATTGAATCGCGGGCAAAAGAAAAAATCCCATGTAAAGAAAGTTTCCCGGATCAAGATACTGCAACTTTGCAAAACACATATTTCAATAAAGGCACGGTCGATACTGATATTGGCACACTTCAAGGGTTTTAATTATGAAAAGATTGTTGATTTCAGCGATTACCGCAGGGGTGATTTTGATGCTGTCCGGCGGTGAAAACAACTGCAGGATGATTTTTTCCGGAGACCGTACCCGTCTTTTTCAAAATGAAAAAGAGGTGGATTTTGCCGGATGTCTGCGAAAACAGTTGGCTGATCATCCGGAAATGGAAATGTGCGATGTTTTGAAATTGATATATCAATCTGCATACGGCCCCCGGCATGCGCTGATTGACCGCAGTGCCGCATATCGTGTTTTTATGAAGGAATTTGATGAGATTTCCGGAGTATCCGGCAGCATATTTGAAATTGTTTCTCCGGATATATGCCGGGTCGATTTACGGGCGTGGAAAGGAGCCGGATTGCCGGGTGAATGGTTGTTTCAGATGTTTACAGCTACCGCAGAAAAATTTTCCGGAGGAGATGATCTTTTTCATTCCGGAGTTAAAGCCGCAGAAAAAGTTCTTTCCGGAGAAAAATTTGCCCGTTTGAAACAAATATTGCAGGAGTATAATGGTAAACCGGTACACCATTCGGCAAAATACCGCAAACTTTATGCTCCGGCTTACCGGATCGTCAGTACCCGTTTTATTACCGTGCTGCCGGTATTGCTGGCAGCAGTTGAACTGCCGGAAAAACCGGTGCGGGTCATTGCTGTTGACGGCAGGGCGGCATCCGGGAAAAGCACTTTGGCGCGGATGCTGGCACGGATCATGGATGCAGGGGTCATCCACATGGATGATTTCTTTCTGCCGCCGGAATTGCGTACTGCTGAAAGATTCGCTCAAGCCGGAGGTAATGTGCATTATGAGAGATTTATTCAGGAAGTTTTACCGTTTTTGCGTGATAAAAAACAATTCAGTTACCGGATTTTTGACTGTAAACAAATGAAACTGACAGGGCGGCGGAGTGTTGCCGGTTCCTCATGGCGTATTGTTGAAGGAGCATACAGCATGCATCCGGAGTTTGGAAAGTATGCTGATTTGAATGTGTTTTTTGATATTGCTCCGGCAGAACAGCTGCGGCGCATACGTTTACGCAACGGTGAAGCTGCCGCAAAAGTTTTTGCGGAAAGATGGATCCCGTTTGAAGAAAATCACATTCGCAATAATCAGGTGGTCAAACGTGCGGACTTGATTTTGGGCAGGTGATGCCGCCGCCTGAAAATACGGCAATCATAAACACAAAAGAGGAACGGAATTTTTTCCGTTCCTCTGAGATGTTGTTTTGTTCAATACCGGTAAGTATCGTTCTTAAATGGACCTTCCACCGGAACGCCGATGTAATCAGCCTGTTCCTGAGTAAGCGTGGTAAGTTTTGCTCCGAGTTTGTCCAGATGCAGCCGGGCGACCTCTTCATCCAGTTTTTTATCAATGAGATAAACACCGACGGCACGGCCGGGATTGCGGGCGATGTCGATTTGTGCCAGCACCTGATTGGTGAAACTGTTGGACATTACAAACGAGGGGTGTCCGGTGGCACAGCCGAGGTTGACCAGACGTCCTTCCGCCAGCAGATAGATGGTATGACCGTCGGGAAAAGTGTAGGCACTGACCGGACATGAACTGTCTTTGATGATTGTTTTTTGGATACCCGGATAGTTTTCCAATTCTGCAACTTCGATTTCATTGTCAAAGTGACCGATATTGCACACGATCGCCTGATCTTTCATTTTTGCCATCTGACCAATGGTGATAATATGGCAATTGCCGGTGCAGGTGACATAAACATCCGCCTGGGGCAGGGCATCTTCAACGGTGCAAACCTGAAATCCTGCCATACACGCCTGCAAGGCGCAAATCGGGTCAACTTCACTAACCAGTACCCGGGCGCGTTCATTGCGCATGGCTTCGGCGCAGCCTTTGCCGACATCGCCATAACCGCAAACCATGACTGTTTTTCCGGAAAGCATCACATCCAGGGCGCGTTTGATACCATCGGTCAGGCTGTGACGGCAGCCATAAATATTGTCGAATTTACTTTTGGTCACGGAATCATTGACATTGACGGCGGGGAAGAGCAGTTCGCCGCGTTTGGTCATCTGTTCCAGACGGTGGACTCCGGTAGTAGTTTCTTCCGAAACGCCTTTGACATTGGCGGCAATACGGGTCCATCTGCCGGGATGTTCTTTCAGCTCTTTTTTGAGCAGCGCGTTGATGATTTTAAGTTCTTCAACATCGGTCGGTTCATCCAGGATCGCGGGATTGGCTTCTGCCGCCACGCCACGGTGGATAAGCAAAGTGGCATCCCCGCCGTCATCGACGATCTGATCCGGGCCGGAACCGTCATCCCATGTCAATGCGGCAAGGGTGCATTCCCAATACTCCTGCAAAGTTTCACCTTTCCATGCGAATACGGGAACTCCGGCTTTGGCGATCGCGGCGGCTGCGTGATCCTGGGTCGAGAAAATATTGCAGCTTGCCCACCGGACATCGGCACCGAGGTCAACAAGGGTTTCGATCAGCACGGCGGTTTGGATAGTCATGTGCAGACTTCCGGAAATTTTGACACCGGCAAGCGGTTTAGCGGGGCCGTATTTTTTGCGGGTCGCCATCAGGCCCGGCATTTCATGTTCGGCAATGGCAATTTCTTTACGTCCGAAATCAGCCAGCGAAATATCTTTGACTTGGTAATTCATTTGCATTCCTGTTCCAATATATGTTTAAGTTTGTTCCACTGTTCTTTACTTAATTTTGTCCCGGTTTGCTGTACTATTTCCGCGGATACCAGCGAACCGGCGTAACCGCATTTTGCCAGCGGCATATTCTGCAGCAACCCGTAAAAGAATCCGGCGGCATAATAATCTCCGGCGGCGGTGGTATCCACCACGCAGCGGTTGATCGGAGCAGGGGGAATATTGAGCATTTCCCCATTGTGTGCAACGGTCGAACCGTTTGCGCCGCATTTGACGACGGCAATATCCGTAACAGTAGAGAGTTTTGTGACAATTTCCTGTAAATTCTCGCACTGGGTCAATGCCGCCGCCTCTTCAAAATTGGCAAAGAGCAAGTCAGCATATTGAGATAATAAATCAACAAAACGCACTCTGAATTTTTCAGCCAATTCAAAACTGCAGATATCAACGGCAATTTTACATCCGGTATTCCGGGCGCGCTTGAGACATGTTTCAAAGCATGCCGTGTTGACAAAATAACCTTCCAGCAACACCCACTCGATGCCGGAAAAATCCACTTCGGCGGCGTCTGTTTCGGAGATGTCCAGTGATGCACCCAGATTTGAACGCATAGTCCGTTCTGCATCCGGAGTGACCAATGTCAGACAATAACCGGTCGGTTTTTCCGGGGAAGTGAGCAGAAAATCGCCGGAAGCACCGGAATTTTGCAGCGCACATTTGAAAAATTCTCCGTCAGCATCGCTGCCGACTTTGCCGAATATACCACTGGCAATGCCCAACTCTGCTGCTGCCATGACCGTATTGGCTGCGGCTCCTCCCGGAAAACGCAGTATTTCACCGTCTGCATGAGAGAGGATCAACTGTTTTTCCGGATCGGAGATATTGAGAGTGCCGCCCTTGCATCCGGAGACGTGGGCAGTCAGAAAAGTATCTGACACTGCTGCCGAGAGATCCACCAGAGGCGAACCTATTCCAAGCAACCGCACTCCCATATTGTTTCTGCCTTGTTTTTCAGTTAGCGGAAAATTCCGCGGCAGCAGCGATCAATTCCGCTGTTTTGTCGCATTTTTCCCACGGGAAAATATCTCTGCCGAAGTGACCGTAAGCTGCGGTATCCGCATAGCACCAGCCGTTGCCCGGATGTTTCAGATCCAATGCTTCAATGATTTTGGCGGGGCGGAGATCAAAAACTTTGCGGACAACTTTTTCCAAATCGGCATCATCTGCCAGTTTGCCGGTACCGTAAGTGTCAACATTGATACTCAGCGGCTGAGCAACTCCGATGGCATAAGCGACCTGGATTTCACACTTGTCTGCAAGTTTTGCCGCTACCAGGTTTTTGGCGATGTAACGGCAGAAATATGCTGCCGACCGGTCGACTTTGGACGGGTCTTTCCCTGAAAAAGCACCGCCGCCGTGAGAACCTACGCCGCCATAAGTATCCACAATGATTTTACGTCCGGTCAAACCGGTATCGCCATGGGGACCGCCGACCACAAAGTTCCCGGTCGGATTGACATAATAAACGATGTTATTATTGAGCAATTCCTGCGGAATAACTTTGGCAACGACTTTTTTGACCAGTTCTTCCAGCCATGCTTTAGGCATGTCCGGAGTGTGCTGATGGGAGACCACAATTGATTCCACTGCCATTGGTTTGCCGTTCTGATACCGGATGGAAACCTGACTTTTTGCATCCGGGCGCAGATATTTTGCCACTTGGGGATCTGTTTTTCGCATCCGGGCAAATTCAGCAACGATTTTGTGTGAATATATCAGCGTTGCGGGCATGAGTTCCGGGGTTTCATTGCTGGCATAGCCGAACATCATACCCTGATCTCCGGCACCCTGATCCGCTCTGCTGACTCCCATGCTGATATCCGGGGATTGCTTGTGGATCGAAATCAGGATTTTGGCATTTTCAGCAGAAAATCCGATGTTCGGATCGACATATCCGATATCTTTGATCGCATCCAGTGCCACTTGCCGCCAATGCACTTGAGCATTGGTGGTGATTTCACCGGAAACCACCACCAGATCCGTAGTGGCAAGCGTTTCGCACGCGACCCGGCTGTCGGGATCCTGCATCAGACAGGCATCCAGAATGGCATCACTGATCCGGTCACAGACTTTGTCCGGATGTCCTTCTGATACCGATTCAGAAGTAAACACATGATTGGTTTTGATTTTGCTCATATTTTGACCTGTAAAAGTAGTTGATAATATATAACCTAAGACAATAGACCCGGAGATATTTCCCCGGGTCTGCAAAACAATTGAAATTTTATTTTCAGCGTGCGGGGATCTGCATGGGAACCGGTACACCGCGACGGTTCTGACGCCAAATGCTTTCACCGGAACCATCGACAGCCGGTTTATCTTTGCCGAAACTGACCGTTTTCATTCTGGCATCGGCGACACCGCGTCCGGCCAGATATGCGCGGATGGCATTGGCACGGCGTTCACCGAGGGCACGGTTGTATTCATCGGTGCCGCGGCTGTCGCAGTGTCCTTCAATGACCAACCCCAGTGAGGTGTTTTTGCTCAAATAAGCCGCAATTTTGTCCAAATTGGCAGTTTCACTCGGAACCAGTACGTCGGAATCGTAGGCGAAATATATGACCGGCATGCCGAGACGGTTCTGCGGGTCGACCGGGATCCATCCGTCAGCATCCGCGGCAGTATTGAGTTGTTCCGGGGCGACCCATGCTCCCTGACCGGCAGCACTGCCCGCTCCGAATCCGTCTCCTGCACCGAATCCGGCACCATTGGCGGCAGGATCATCCAATGCCTGCTCCAATACCGGGGCTGAAGTGTCTTCGTTGACGCTGGTCGATGAACAACCGGCGGCGAATAAAAGCATAGCTGCAAAAGAGATGGTGAAGATTGATTTGTGCATTTTTTTTACTCCTTATGTGTTATGTTTCAACAAGAAAAACATTTCCGTACCTTTGACTTCATTACAATATAACATCCAAATATTGAAAAATCTATCTTTTTTTCCAAAAAAGCGGCAGTTTTTTTATATTTTTCCCAAGTGAACAATCCGGGGGACGGACTTGAATTAAAAGCGTGTTGGCTGTATATTTTATAGACAACGTAAAAAATATGAAATTTCTATTGCAGAAAACCTGTAAACAATCTTTAAGGAGGATTTATCATGCAGGACATCAAATGGGACTCTCTCAAGTTTGAATTCAGCCCGACCCGGAGCAATATCCGTTTCCACTATGCCAACGGACAGTGGGATGATGGCAGATTGACCGGAGATTACAATATCTCTCTGTCTGTCGCTGCCAATGCTCTGCATTACGGACAGGCTATTTTTGAAGGTATGAAAGCATTTCGCGGTAAAGACGGCAAGGTTCGTCTGTTCCGTCCTTATGCCAATGCCAAACGTCTCAACTCTTCCGCCCGTCAGCTGGTGATGCCGGAGTTTCCCGAGGAACGTTTTGTCAAAGCTGTGCAGGATGTGGTGCGGGACAATATGGACTATGTCCCGCCCTATGGCACCGGCGGCTCTCTTTACATCCGTCCGGTGATGTTTGGTACTTCTGCTCAGGTTGGAGTCAGTCCGAGTGCTGAATACGAATTGGTCATCATGGTAATGCCGGTCGGTCCCTATTACAAAGGCGGTATCAAGCCGGTCGATGCGATGGTATCCATGGATTTTGACCGTGCCGCACCGCATGGTACCGGTCATATCAAAGCTGCCGGCAACTATGCTGCCAGTATGCTTTCCACTCAGCGTGCCAAAGAACAGCATTATCCGATCGTGCTGTTCCTTGATCCGAAAACCCGTACCTATGTGGATGAATTTACCACCAGCAACTTCCTGGCGATCTCCAAAGACGGCAAATATGTCACTACTCTTTCGGAATCCATTCTGCCTTCGGTGACCAATGATTCTCTGATGACAGTCGCTCGGGATCTGGGCATGCCTGCGGAACGGCGCAAAGTTGCGGTTTCTGAACTGGCTGATTTTGCAGAAGTTGCAGCTTGCGGTACTGCGGTGGTCATCACTCCGGTCGGCAAGATCGTCTACGGCGATCAGGTCATTGATTACGGCTGGACTGAAATCGGTCCGATGCTGAAAAAACTCTACGATGAAATGACCGGTATCCAGTATGGCGAACGTCCGGATAAACACGGTTGGATGGTGGAGTGCTGACGTTGAAATGAAGATCTTTAACCGAGGCAGTGAACTGCAGAAGTATGCGTTGGAACTCAAACGCAGCGGAAAAACTATCGGATTTGTTCCGACAATGGGATATTTGCATGACGGGCACATGTCTCTGATCGACATTGCCCGCCAAAAAGCGGATGTGGTCATTGTTTCGATTTTTGTCAATCCGACTCAGTTTGCGCCGAATGAAGATTTTGACCGTTATCCCCGGGATTTTGACGGAGATATCGCCAAATGTGCGGAACATGGAGCAGATGTGATCTATGCTCCGGAAGCCTCCGAAATGTATCGCAGTGATGCCTCCACCTGGGTGGAGGAGACCGTTTTGTCCAAACCGCTTTGCGGAGCGAGCCGTCCGGTTTTTTACCGCGGGGTTACGACGGTGGTCTCAAAACTGTTTTTGCTGGCCCAGCCTGATTTTGCGGTATTCGGTTTGAAAGATGCCCAGCAGTGTTTTGTCATTCAGCGGATGGTTCGGGATTTGAATTTCCCGGTGGAGATAATTCCTGCACCGCTGGTGCGTGATGCTGACGGACTGGCATTAAGTTCCCGCAACCGTTATCTTTCAGCTGATGAAAGAACCAGGGCGTTGTCGATCCACCGGTCGCTGGAAACGGCGAAAAAGCGGATCATTGCGGATCGCAGCTGTATGGATGCGGCGGTAAAAGACGCTGCCGATGCGATCACTGCCGCCGGGGGGCGGGTCGATTATGTGGATATATTGGATTGCGATACCATGAAATATCCCGGTTCCGGCAGTTGCAGGGTGATTTTGGCGGCAGCGGCATTTTTCG
Source organism: Lentisphaeria bacterium (assembly GCA_017504435.1). Taxonomy (GTDB): domain Bacteria; phylum Verrucomicrobiota; class Lentisphaeria; order Victivallales; family Victivallaceae; genus UBA1784. The sequence continues at coordinate 26,472 of JAFVRD010000003.1, forward strand.
GGACGACCCGGTTGATCGATAACGAGATATTTGATTTGTAAGTCAAGGAAGATCGGATATAGAGTATGTTCAAACTTGTTTACGGTACACCCGGATTTGAAAAAGGGATGCGTGCGCTTTACGACCGTCCGGCATTTCCGCCGGAAGCGGAACGGGCAGCGGCAGAGATCATTGCCGGAGTGCGCGAACGCGGTGATGCGGCATTGGTGGAATATGCTGAAAAATTTGACCGGGCGAATTTGACCCCGGAAGAGTTTGTTCTGCCATTGAGTGAAGCCAAAAAAATTGCGGCAAAATTGCCTGCCGCCGATAAAAAAGCGATCCGTCAGGCGTTGGCGCAGGTTCAGACGTTTGCCAGATTGACCAAACCGCGTAATTGGATGGCTGGTATCCGTCCCGGGGTGAGAGCCGGAGAGAAATTTACTCCGATGGAACGGGTCGGGGTGTATATTCCCGGCGGTACAGCTCCATTGGTTTCGACTGTGATCCACACTGCGGGGATAGCCAGAGCTGCCGGAGTTAAAGAGATCGTGGCGATCACTCCTCCCGGGAATACCCATCCGGCAGTGATGTATGCGATGCTTCAGGCGGGAGTAACGGAGATCTGCCGTTTGGGAGGAGTATACGGAGTGGCGGCATTGGCACTGGGGACGCAAACTCTCCGCAAGGTTGAAAAAATCTGCGGTCCCGGCAATGCTTATGTCACTGCGGCGAAAAAACTGCTTTATGGTGAAGTCGGCATTGATCTGGTTGCCGGACCATCGGAAATTCTGATCGTGGCGGATCATACTGCCAATCCGGTTTTTGTTGCGGCTGATCTGCTCAGTCAGGCTGAACACGGCAGCGGTTTGGAACAGGCGGTTTTGGTCAGTACCGATGCTGCTTTGATTCCGGCTGTGGAAAAAGAGATCATGCGTCAGCGTGAAACGTTGAAACGTCAGGCAACGATCGACAAAGTTCTTGCCAATGGAGTATTTCTCATTGAGGTTCCTGACCGTCAGACGGCGGCAGATATCGCCGGAAATTATGCTCCGGAACATTTGGAAATTCACGCGGAGCATCCGGAGGAACTGGCGCGCAATATCAAAGCTGCCGGGGCGATTTTTCTCGGACAGTGGACACCGGAACCGATTGGAGATTTCTGTGCCGGGGCATCTCATGTGCTGCCGACTGCCGGGAGTGCCAAAAAATTCAACGGTTTGGAAACGGTCAGTTTCTTCCGCCGGACAAGTTTGGTGAAATATACCGAAGCGGCGTTGAAACGTGAAGCTGAAATAGCCGCACGTTTCGGAGCTATGGAAATGCTGGACGCTCACGGCAGAGCCGGAACGATCCGTTTTGAGGAAATATAAAATGGGATTTCTGAAAAATGGAGTTACCGGACATCGCGGAGATCCGCAGCATTGTCCGGAGAATACCATAGACAGCTTTGCCTCCGCGATCACATTGGGGTGTGATTGGGTCGAAACCGATCTGCGTTTGACCAAAGACGGCGTGATCGTGCTTTCCCATGATGATCACACCGGATGTCAGGCGGAAAAACGTTTACTGCTCAGAGAAACGGATTTTTCTGAATTGCGGAAACTGAATATGGCGGAGTTTTTCAACCGGGTACATTTTGACCGGGCTCCGGTGCAGGCGCAGATCGCCACATTGGCTGAGGCACTGGAGTTGTTCCGGACTCAGGATAAATGCCGGTTGTCTCTGCAGCCCAAAGAACCGGAAACATTGCCGTTGGTACGCAAAATCGTCAGTGATATGGGGATCCCCGATGAATTGATCGGTTTCAATGACGGCGTGCCGGAGACTGTTATTACCGCCCGGGAGTTATTTCCCGGATCGGTGGTGTTTTATGATATCCGTCCCGGGAATTTGGATGAAGAACTGGGACGTGCAGAAAAATACCGTTTTCAGGAGCTCGTTGTCTGGGAATACGGTATTACTCCGGAAGTCGTACAGCGTATAAAAGAGCGCGGCATGGTTCCGGGGGTGTGGACTCCGAATGCACCTGCGGAAATGGATCATTTCCTGAATATGGGGTGCGAAAGATTTTATACTGACTTCCCGGCAGTGCTGCTGGAGAAACTCCGGAAATAATAAAGAGTGTTGCAAAACCTCAAAAGAAGGCAAGCAACACTCTTTTTTTTTGACAAATTTACTTATCCGTTAACCAAACTGTTTCAAAGGCAATTGGAAACAGTCAGATTTTTCAGTAATCCTTTGAAGCGGGGCAGGGGGAGCTTGATTTGATCCATACCGCCGAAAAAGATATCCGATTGTTTATACATCAACCCGCTGCATTTGACTTTTGCTGCAGTTTTACCGTTGCAGATAATGCTTAAGTCATGGAGATCATAACGTATTTCAATGTCGTTCCATTCTCCGGTTTTAACGACCGGTGCAGTGGAGAATTCAGCGATTTTGTTCTGCCGGTTGCGGAATCCGCCGTAAAGTCTGCCCTCTTTAAGGTGGCACCACAATGAACGGTCAAAGGTGTAACCTCCATCCAAAATGACCTGAGCCCGGTCATTTTCCGGCATGATCGTGAATTTGATCCGCAATGTCTGTTCTGAGACCAGCAGTTTCGGGACGGTGATGACATTATTTTTGCCGTCAAAGCGCAGCACATCAGCACCCTGATGCCGTATTTTTTCCGGCGCAGATGCAGATGCTGATTTGCGGAGCAGATGCAGTGCGTGGTTGCCGCCGCCGGAGAAAGCATGATAAAAACGGTTTCCAGTCAGGAGCATATCTCCGGCAGCCGGAGTGAAATCATAATCAACGGTGCGGGTAAACTCTTCCGGCAACTGGACAGCCACCGGTTTAAGTTCTGAAAAACTCCAGACATTGGTTTGGACTTTTTTACCGGACAATCGCTGGGGATAAAATGGTGCGCTGTTGAAAATTTTGCCGTCTTCGGTGATCGCCCGGACAGAATAGACCGCTGCCGGATCCAGCCGGAGTGCGGACAGATTGAATTTTGCTTTGGCGGAGCCGATGGGATACGGTAAAGTGAAATTGCGTTTTTTAGGTTCAAGTTGAATGGTTTTGCTGTCCGGAAACACTTTCCGGAACACTCCGTTTTTGAGAATGTCTGCTATGGAAACTGTGAATTTCTGATCATCCAGAGAGATTTCCAGAACCGCATCTGCAGTAGTTTTGAAGTTAAACATATTCTGATGCGGGATAAAGTTCAGTTTTTTGGTGATAATGCCATGATTTTTCCGGACTGCACTTCTGGTGAATTCAGCCATGTGAATGGATTTATCATCCATGCTGTCGCTTTGTCCTTTGATGTTTTTGATATTTAAAAGTGCTTCTCCTTCGGTTATGGAGTTCCAGATCAGGGAAATGGTTTGTCTGCCGTCTGCATCATTATATTCATTGTGAACGTCCAGGGCATCGACGGGGAAGGTGTTTTCCAGCAACTCAATACTGTTGAAATTGCATTTGGTGCTCATTTCTCCGGAAACTTTTACTGTTGAATCATCCACGCTCCAGTTCAGATTGATATTATCCATCGGGATCATGTCGCGCAACGGATGTTTGACATATTTTTTATTCATAGTCGGCGGCGTTTCCAGCAAAATGGCGGCGAGACCGTCAAATTTACCGCCTTTACCGGCGGCGGTCCAGGTCAGTTCCGGTACGATCAGGCGATGGGAAATGAATTTTTCAGCCGGGACATTGTAGCGTTTTTCGCAGAGCGCAGTTGAGTCCAAAGTGTCATCTCCGAAATCCATGATCACATTGCCGTTGGCATCTTTGAATTTCAGCCGAACAGTTATAGTTCCGGCTTTGAAACGCCGGTCAGGGATATTCAGTATTTCCACGGTCAGAATTTCACCTCGGACGATTTCCCGGCGGTAACTGGCAATCAAATTGGGCAAAGCGGTATTATCCGGCATGGATTCGGTTTTGCCCCGGAAGTGATTGATAACTCTGCGGGAGGCATATGAATCGTAAACCGTCGGCTGGATGTGGGTGTTTTCATTGGCTTCGTTCCACTCCGGCATCAGAATGAAATCCGGTTCGATTGCCAATGCCGCAGTCATACTGCGGCGCAGAGTCAGAGTCCCTTCTTCGTTTTGACCGCTGGTGGCGTTTTTACGGGAAAAATAACCTTTTGCGGCACTGACTCCAAGCAATTTATTCCGATATGCCGGTTCGTTGCATACAGATACGAGAGTCGGCAGGAGGATATCTTCATAGAATTTATGTGCGAACCGGGTAGTGCTCATATCCTCGGTTTTGGCAGCGAGGTGGTTGCATCCGGCAAAGGAGACTCCGTCGGCGACATTGAGGTATGAACGGATAAAATCTTTCATCGCCTCATGGGTTTGTTCGGAAATGAACCCGCCATTACGGTTGTATTCGCCTGCGGCTTGGTAAAAAAGCGGTCTGATTTCTGCGACAAACAACACCTGATTATTGGAGATCCGGCGCAATTCCTGTAATATGGGGATCCATTTCTCCGGAGCGATGGCATTGGCATTGTAGGAGGAGATCACGACTTTGCCGTTGTAGCGGAATGCCGACGGAGATTTCAGCGCATGTTTGAGGATATCTGCGATAAATCCGAATTCTCCGTCTCCGCTCATGTCGCTCAGATCGGTCAGAGCCGGAGAAATTTCCAACAGCCAGTAATTTTTTAATCCGGCCTGATCGGCATACTCCATACCTCTCAAGGTGCGGTCAAGATAGCTTTGGCTGGTGGCAAGGATCCCCATTGCGTCGGCATAACTCAACAATGCGGCGGCATCTTTTTGCAAACTGCGGGCATTGCCGCTTTTATCATAACTGCGGAGTTTTCCGGTGAGGTTGCGGTCAACTTCCAGCGGGCGATCGAGCCAGATATCTCTGGTCCCCGGTGCGTGATAATTGAGAAACAGACTGTACTTGATCTGGGTACGCGGAATGATCAGGGTTTTATCGAACTTGCGGTTGTGTTTGCAAAAGGGCAGTTTGGAAATGGTTTTGTATTTTTGCGGAACGTCAGTTAATTTTTTTTTTTCAAACTCGATATTGTCAAGTTGAAATTTGATCTCATTTTTGATTTGTTTATTCCGGTTGAAGTAAAGCCGGAGCAGATTATGTCCGCGGTGAGTCAATTTGGTGATATCAAACCGTAAGGTGATCTTATCTCCGTTGAATACCGGTTTGGCGGCACTGCGGCAGAAATCATATTTATTGCCGGGGGCGCGCAAGGAGAGGGAAAATGCTCCCGGTGTGAATGTTCCCGGAGCTGCCGTGACTGTGACTTTTACAATACCGTATCCTTCCGGTACTTTGCGAAGCGGGATCATCACGGCTCCGGAATCCAGTGGAGTAGTGATGATTTTGCCATTGGAGATATTCACCCCCGGTTTGATGTCTTTGCAGGAAATCAATGTGGCTTTACTGATATCGAGCAGTGGTTCAGCATCGCTCTGTTTCTGCGCATTGAAAAAATTTGCTTTTTTAACAGTGAAATCAAACGCGTTCTGTTTGACTGAATTCCGGTTGATAAAAAGCCGGATCGCGACCACATTTTTACGGTAGACTTTGGAAATATTGAAAACAAGTTTCACATTTCCACTGGAGATCACCGGTTTTTGGGCGTAGGGGGCAAAATGATATTGACCATCGGCACGGAAAGCGAACGAAAACGAATTCGGTACGAATTTACCGGTGACTCCGGTCAATTCAAATTCGACCCGGTCAAACTGTTCCAGTGATGTTCCAGGCATCTTCCAGAAAATACTGCCGGCTTGAAGCGGCACGACCTGAGTAATTTTTCCTGCAGCAGAATTTCCGGCAGCGCAGGAGATGAGCTGTGCATCAACAGGATTCAATATCTGAGCATTCAAAATTGCCGTTAACGCGAATACGAACAGCGTCAGGAGAGATTTTATTTTCATAATAAAAATTCCTTTGATTTTCTGGTGATATCTCAAACTTAAAAAACACGCGTTACAATACACAATTACCGCACGTTTCGGAGTAATATAGCACGGCGGCCGTAAATTGTCAACAAATTTTACAGCCAATCCGGGATCGGTGATGCTGAAACAGGTTGTCCGGAGAGGTAAAATTTGAGCGTACCTCCTTTTTCCAATTCAGCTGCCGGCAGCCACGGTTCAGCAAATTTTCTGCCGTTGAATTCATATCCGGCAGGATAAATCGCATCCGGAGTATCTTTTGCAACTTCGATTTTCAAAGATGCATTGGCGAAGTTGATCTCCGCATTGGCAACCGAGGGAGAACCGAGCAGATAATATGGTGTTCCGGTCAGCGGGTATATTCCCAGGCAGCACCAGACGTACCATGAACTCAAACCGCCGGAATCATTATTTCCCGGACAGCCGCCGGAACCGGTCGTGAAGCGGCAGCGGCGGATCAGATCGCACACCTCCGCCAGCCGGTCACTGCGTCCCGCCCACAAATAGCAATACGGGGTTTCCATGTCAGACTCGTTATTCATCCCCTCAAAGTGATCATCGTGCATGGGGCGGTCGCTGGCAAATTTTTTGCTGCAGTTCACACAGAAAAATTCATCCAGCAGGGCATTGAATTTTTCGGTTCCGCCGGCAATCTCAATGCGTTTTTTCATGCCGGTATGGGGACGGAAACTGTAGTTCCAGTGTGTTCCTTCATAGTAGATACCATCAGCGGTCATCAATCCGGTATGCGGATCATAGGCTTTTTGCCAGATGTGACTTTTTATGGTCATTTCAGATGCGAATGAATCATCACCATTCATTTCGGCGACCAGTGCTGCCGCATGCAATGCCCCGGCAAGATCAAGCCGGTGGGTCGGAGATTTGCCGTTGATATCCGCATGTTTCAATTCCAAAAGTACTGCGGATTTGAATTTCGGATAATCATCTGCAGTCAGCAAATTGCGGAAAAATCCGTCACACAGGGTGTAAAGCACCAAGCCGCTGGCCTGCATGTCATGCCGGTGGTAATCGCTGGACATCTGATAACCGTTGGGGAAAAATCCGAACCGGTGGATCGTATTCAGCATGGAGAGCAGCATATTGCGGGCATCAGCCGGAGCGATTGACAACATCAGCGGCAGCTGGGTACGGTAAATATCCCACATGGTATGGAAATCAATATATTCGCTGCCGGCATCGGCCGGTTTGACCAGCGAGTGATAGAGTGCGCTGTAAAAAATTTCATATTCGGCATCAGTGTTAAATTCAGCTTTTACCGCATTGAGCAGTTTTTCCCAGGCAGTTTTGGCATTGTTTACAGTTTTTTCAAAACCGCATTTTTCCGCATCAGCGGCGCGGACATCGGCATCCGCGGTGGATACCAGAGAAAACGCCAATACCGTTTCGGCAGCTGATCCGGCAATATCCAAGGTCAATTTGCCGTTGATCATCCGGTAATTTTGAATATTACCATGTATTTTCAGTGAAAAATAGAGTTTTACTCCGTTGGCTTCCACAAAACCGTGCCATAATTCCGGAGTCACCATGCGGAAATCCATGAATTCAATACGTTCCAGATAGCGTTTCGGAACCGGACACTTCAAACCGATATTGGTTGCGTCGACGATGAGGCGTCCCCGGTCGGCGTGAAATTTCCAGCGGTGCAGTGCGGCAAATTTACCGCAGGTCAATTCCAAGTCGGCACCGTAATCCGGCAGTGATGCAGCATAATATCCGGGATAAGCAATTTCATTGGTCAAAATAGATTGCTCGCGGGTATCCACCCCCGGTATACTGGGGGTGATCAGCATATAATTGTAGAAAAATACCAGAAATCCTGTTCCGCTGGCGTGAAAGTGAGATACTCCCCATGCTGATTTGCGGTCTGATATTTGCGGAGGCGGACCGTCACTGGAGCAGCCGACATTGCCGTATCCGCTGGCATAGCCACCGGAATATGGCAACGCAGATACCCAGCCGAAAGGCATTTGGGCAGCAGGGTTGGTATTTCCGGTCTGGGCTTTGTGCCAATTCCACGCTTTTGCCATACCGACAGATGGGGGATTATCGGTACCTCCGTTGCCCCAGAAGTTATCAACATATTCAAACGGTGTTTTTTTCATGATTGCAACCTGCTTGTTTTTGTTTTTGTTGGATATTACGCTTTGAAAACGATCTCTTTTGCCGTGTTGAAACGTTTTTGGAATGCTGTCAATTCATCGGCAGGAACGATCCCTGCGTTGGCAAAATCAGCACAGAGCTGCTGCGGATCAACCGCTTTGCCGGAGGAAACATTATCATTTTTTCCGAAATTGCCGAGCATGGCGAACTGCAATTCCTGTGCCAGATCAAGCGGGGCATTTTCCTGTTTGCCGCAACCGGCAAGTTTTTCCAATTCAGCACAGATCCGTTCACGGTCATCTCTGGCGGCAGCTACAAGTTTGTCAAGTTTCTCTGCCGCTTTGCTGTCTCCGGATACGGCTGAATTCAGCGTATTGGCAAATGTTTGAAATTTGGTATATCCATTCAGCACTTCCGGTGCCGGCAAGGTTACAGAACCTCCATTTTTCCAGGCATCGAGAGCCTGAGCAAGTTCAAGTGCAACCGTTTCGGAATTCTGTTCCCGTTTGAGCTGTTCTGAACGGCGGAATTCATTTAAGGCGGCATCGAATTCAGCCAGCACCGCCTGTTCTTCTTTGCGGGTGTCTCGGCATCCGATCGACCGCAGTTGTTCGCGGATCTCCCGGATGCGGGGTAATGCGGCGGCAGGGGCGGATACGGCGTTTTTTACTTCCTCAAGGAGAGTTTTCACCTCCTGTATCTTGGAGGTATTGGCCTCTTTGCGGGCATTGAAAAAGTTGTCCATGGCAGTGTTGAATGCCAGATACAGTTCCTGATCCATTTTGCCGCAGAATCCGATGGTGCGGAATTCTTCCCGGAGCTGACGGGCGCGGCGGGCATCGGTGAGATTTTCCGCTTCGGCAACGAGGGCGCGTTTACGCTCTTCAAGCATTTTGAATTTCTGATCGCGGGCGTCCAACGCTGTTTTGCGGGCATTGAAAAAAGTGTCGGCGGCGGCATGGAAACGCTGGAAAAGTTCATTTTCATGATTGCCGGCACGGGGCAGCTGTTTCCATTGAGCTTGCAGCTCCCGCATTTTGGCGGCGGTATTTTTCCAGTCCGTGGAGTTTTGCAATTCCTCCGCCTGTGCGCACAATTTCTCTTTTTCAGCGGCGGCAAGTTTCTGGGTCTGCCGTTTGCGGGCAAAAAACTCATCGACTTTGTGCTGCAGCTGCCGGGTCAATTCCAGATAACGGGGGTTGATCTCCTCACTTTTTTCTTTGGGGACTGAACCGAGATTTTTCCACTGTTCGCGGATTTCATTAAGTTTTTTGGAAGCATTGCTCATTTCGCTTTCCGGGAGGGCAAGCAGGGCATCCAGTTCGGCGCAGAGATCCAATTTGCGGGTGTAGCTTTCCCAGCGGGCGAGGTCGAGAGTTTCATAATGCTGGGCGATTTTGACTGATGCTTTGCGATGGGCATCCTGATACCGCTGGGCGGCTTTACGGGGGATGTTTACCAATTGAGCGAATGCGGTTTCGATTTCCGGTTTGCGGTCATGGAGAGGGGCGAGATCTTCCAGCGCAGTAAGTTTTTCCAATTCATCGGTCAGTGCATTGACGGCATCTTCGGTGGCTTTCAAGGCGTTTTCTTCTGCGATGAGGCGTGATTTCAAAGGCGCAAGTTTTTCCAGCAGGGGGCTGTTTGGAATCAGTTCCAGAATGTTTTTTTCCAGTTTTTCCACTTCGCCGAGCGTGGCGAATTCATCTGCCGCGAGCAAGGTGTCAACATCAGAATCCAATGCTGCGATCCGTTGCTGACGGGCGATGAAGGCACTTTCTCCGGCGAGTGCGCTTTTTACAGCTTCATCGAAACGTTTATCCAGCAATTCCGCGAATTCCGGCGGCACTCCGGTTACAGCAGCGTATGCATCTGAGAGTCGTTTGATCTCACTTTGATAATCACTTGCCGGGGCGGCGGCAAGATTTTCCAGTGCATTGCAGATTTCCTCTTTCTGACTTAATAATTTTTTCAATTCCGGGTTGATTTCACTCATGATGAATTCCCATTTCCTTAAAGTTATGGATTTTATAAACTTGATATGTTTTCCATTTAACATAATCTTGCCATTGAGAAAAATCAACATAATAATGGTTGTGCAACTTGATTTTTCAGAGAAAAAAACTATATTTAACACGAAAGCAATTTGCAAAATCAATAAAAATCAGAAAGGATATATTTTTTTATGGGCAAAAAACGTGTTTTTAAGACCGAGGTGCAGCAGCTTTTGCAATTGATGATCCATTCACTTTATTCCAATCGGGACATTTTTTTGCGTGAATTGGTAGCCAACGCAGCTGATGCGTTGGACAAGGCCCGTTTTGAAAGTTTGACCGATCCGGCATCGGCGCGGGATTGGAAGATCCGCATTACTCCGGACAGTGAAAATAAAACTCTTACGATCGCTGACAACGGTATCGGTATGACCGAAGAAGATGTGGTTGAGAACATCGGAACTATTGCCAAAAGCGGGACCAAAGCATTTTTGCAGATGCTGGAAGCCAGAGAAGATAAATCCGCAGATATGCCGGAGTTGATCGGACAATTCGGGGTCGGTTTTTATTCTGCGTTCATGGTGGCGGACAAAGTTGAATTGATCACCCGGCGCAATGGTGCTCCGGCGGTGAAGTGGAGCAGCAACGGTCAGGCGGATTATACTTTGGATGCGGCAGAAAAATCTGAACCCGGTACCGAGATCATTCTGCATCTCAAAGAAGATGCCGCGATTTATCTGGAAAGTTGGAAAATTTCGGAAATAGTCCGCCGTTATTCTGATTTTATTGCTTATCCGATCGTCACTCCGGAAAAGAAAATCGATGAAGAAAAGAATGAAACCACCGGAGAGCGTGTGCTTAATTCCCAAAAAGCGATCTGGCTGCGTAAACCTTCGGAAATAACCGATGATGAGTATAAGAGTTTCTATACTCACTTATCCAACTTCGGCGGTACCGAATATTTGAAAGCTGTCCACATGACCGCCGAGGGAGCCAGTGAATTCAAAGCGTTATTGTTTCTGCCCAAGCAGGCTCCTTTCAATTTGCTGATGCCGGATATCCAGAAAAAAGGTTTGCAGCTTTACATCAAACGGATGTTTATTACCGATGAGTGCAAAGAATTGCTGCCGGATTATTTGCGTTTTGTCTGCGGAGTGGTCGATTCCAGTGATCTGCCGCTGAATGTTTCCCGTGAAATCCTGCAGCAGAATCCGCTGTTGGGGAAAATCCAGACCGCAGTTACCGGCAAAATCCTCTCCGAAATGAAAAAACTTTTGGAAAATGACCGGGAAAATTATCAGAAATTCTTTGTTGAATTCGGCAAAATCATCAAAGAAGGTCTCCATACTGACCGGGCCAATGCCGAAAAACTCAAAGATATCGTAATGTATGAATCCATGAATGGTGAAGTTGGCAAATATATTACCCTGAAAGAGTATGTCGATGCCATGCCGGAATCCCAGAAGGAAATCTATTACATCACCGGGGACAAACGTGATGCGGTCGCTTCTTCTCCGGCATTGGAATATTTCCGCCGCAAAGGTATGGATGTGCTGTTTATGACCGATCCTATTGATGAATGGGTGATGCAGAGCATGTTCCAGTACATGAAAAAGAACTTCAAAAATATTCTCAAAGGCGATTTTGAGGATGCAGAAAACGCCGGCAAGATTGAAAAAGCGCAGAGTGAATTTGCCAAAACCGTGGAATTTCTGAAAAAAGAGCTGGCAGACAGTGTCAGTGAGGTCAAATTTTCCAGCCGTCTGGCAGACAGTCCCTGCTGTTTGATCGTGGATGGAGCGGCATTGAGTCCTCATTTGGAGCGGCTTTTCAAGGCGATGAATCAGGATGTTCCGGTGAGCAAACGCATTTTGGAATTGAATTGCGATCATCCGTTGATCCGGGCGTTTGAGAACCGCATTGCCGCCGGGGCGGATGAAGCGCAGTTGAGTAAATATGCCAAAGTGCTTTACGATCAGGCGTTGCTTTTGGAGGGCAGTCCTGTTGCCGATCCGGCTGAATTTGCCAGAAACGTGCAGGGGTTATTGAGTGCAGCGTTGGAAAAATGAATGTTTTTTAATTAATGCAGTTGTAAAATCAACAAAACAGTGATATTTTATAGCACATGTTTTGTATGCGGAAGAATGGTCGAGTGGTTTAAGGCAGCGGTCTTGAAAACCGCCGAGGGGCAACTCTCCGAGGGTTCGAATCCCTCTTCTTCCGCCATTTTTTTTTGCCAAAAAAATGGCGAACGAAGACGTAAGTCTTCTCTTCACCGTGCGAAGCACAACTTCACTCAAAAGGCGCAGCCTTTTCTTCACATCTTCACCGAACTCCAGAGAAGACTTACTTGTGAAGACGTTTCATTCCGCTAACGCTCCATTTCACTTGTGAAGAGGTCAGCTTGCGCTGCCCGTGAAGTTGCCGCCTACGGCGGGAGGATGTGTTTCTTTTTACTGCGCTTCGCTTACACGGCGGCAAGCCGTCTTGTATTTTCTTTTTACAATGCTATATTAACTCCACAAAGGAGATCATCTTATGGCAGAATGCAAGTTGCGTACACTCATCATATCTGTTTTTTGTATTGCGTTTTTATCTGGTTGTAGTTCAGCATCAAATATTTCGCCTGAAATCGTTTGCGGTAAATGGCAAATGTATGCCGCCGATACGGGGCGCAATGGCAAAGAACAGAAACAACCAATAACTTATACCTTTATGCCAGATGGAAAATATGTTTCCCGTCTTACAGAAAGTACACCCGAAGAAACAACAGGAAAATGGGAAATAAAAGATGGGAAATTGTTATTAAGTGAAACAAAAAATAATATTGCAGCATATACATATAGCAAAGAACAGGGACAGACCTTTACCTATGTTGCTTATGAAAAAACATTTTTCCCCAAGGGAGTAACTTTTATTTTACGAAAAATAGTACCCTGAGTTTTTCTGAATAAAAGTGAAGTGATTTTCAGAAATTCATTTCACAGCGAAATTCTGAGTTTTCAAGCTCAAAATGCGTTTCAGAATGGCGGGGGAAGATAAAAAAGCCAGCCGACATTTTTGTGCTTATTTTGCCTCAATCAGTACCATTTAGTACCGTTTGGGGTTTGCATCTTGCAAAAAACAGACCGTTTTCAGCTATATCCGGGAATAGACAGAGGTCATTGCAAAAGTCAATTAAAAAGTGATTGAACTCTTATCGTTGATGAGATAAAATCGGTAGTTTGAGTTGGCTACTGAATAATTAACCAACGAAAACGCCCTGTTTTTAGATCACAACGGGAATATTCAAGGATTTTTAAGAATTTTTGGAAGGACATCAAGATATGGAAAACGATATGGCTCTCCAAAAAATCAAACTCAAGATCGGTACCGTTTATCAGAAAGAACCCAACGGTATCTACTACTTCCGCTATCAGGTCAATGGAGCAAGAAAAGCGATCAGTTTGAAAACCCGCAACAAACAGCAGGCACTCAAAGAAGCAGAAAAGCATGTGCCGCTGCTTCAGACTACCTCATCTGAAGTTATTGCAGCCCATGTTCAACATGCCCGCAATCTGGCAACCCCGGAAAAGAATTTGCTTCTTTATCAGGCTTGGGAAGAATATGAGAAAAGTCCCGACCGGGCAGACTCCCGATAAAGTTACTTCAATTTGCTCAAATCGACCTGCGCTTCCTCCCAGAACAATGTATCTTCCACGGGCTTGTTGTCGATTTCCCAGAAGTGGTTCATCACATCTTCAGGTTTGTTTCCTGCTTGGGTAACTTGTTGCAGAAACTCCCGCAATTCGGCAACGGAAATATGCTCTGTTGCCGTAAACTCTTCCGGATGATTCAGCAACGCCGCCAGCAAGTTTACGGTTACCGGAGTGTTGACAAAATCCGTCGGAATAAGCGTGCATACTGTAAGCGTGCCATTGCCGACTTTTACGGAAAAGAGGTGCGAAAAATTCCGCAGCGTGTCTTCGGCAATAAAATCTTTTTCACCGTAAATCAACCCCCGCATCCGGTCGCGTACCGGCTTGTCGATGCCGCAGATGATTTCACGCACCGCAAAGGGAAACTTATCCAGATTGATTTTGCAATTATTTTCCAGAAGCTCCTGCATGTTGGTGGTGAAATATTTCTCCATCGCCAGTTTATCGCAGATAAATTTTGAAGTGATATAGCCGCCAAGATTACTGCCGCGATCCCAGATGCACGGTTTGAAACGCTCCCGCGATGCCGGCAGAATATATTGATTATCAGTGGAATCCAGATGATAAAGCAGCATGACATGTTTGCCGTTATCCAGTTTTTCCAGCACCGCATCGTTCAATGTGTCGGTCAGATAAAGATTGCTGTTTTCATCCGCCGGAACAGAGTTGATGAAATCGGTAAGTTTTTTGTCATGCAATGCTAATTCAGCTTTTTTAATAATATTTATCTGCGGATATAACCACAAATCCCAACTGTTGGTCAATACCACATCGCCGGAAATAAATTCAGCTGAAACGGTGATTTTTTCTGCTTTATCTGACGGGGTAAAATTGCTCTGTAAAGTAACCAATTTATGCAATCCGCCAACAACAGAAACATATTCTCCACGCCAGAAAACTTCATTATTACAGCGGATCGTCAATGTTCCAACCATCCGCACCTGCGGCAGATAATTGGAAATGAAAAACTGCATATTCACGGTTTCGCCGTGATAAAACACCTCTTTGCCAAAGTCGGCAAGCAGTACAGCATCGCTGTTGAATTGGCGCATCCACGCGGCATCAATGTATTTGTCATTGTCAAAAAAGTCCACGATGCCATTTTTATTTTCGTACTTTAAGCAATCGGCAAATTGGAGCATTTCAAAGCCGCAAAGATGGGAAAAACGCAACCGTTCCAAGTATATTTTCATCGCAGTTTGCTTGAAAATCTGTGAGCCGTGAATGTAATCCGGCATTTTGCTTTCCAGATTTTTCGCTTTTATCAGTGCGGGTAAATCGGTCATATAGCGGGGTTTGCGGATGTCGTGAGATTTCAGATATTCCTCCCCGGCGGCGGCACAGAATTCATCAAATTGACGGTTGAGTTTTTCATAATCGACCATCTCGATGTAGTGTAACGCTTCGTGGGCGAAAACCGGACGCTGATTGACCATTTCCCGGTGGATAGCGGCACTGCCGCAAGCGGTGTTGACGGTTTCGTCTACCGGGACACGGTGCATGGAATCATCAAAACGCCAGCACTCATCGCTGGAAAACATTTCCGAATGATGTTTGTACGGCAGATAGTAGGCAAAGTGTTGGGAATAAACATCCGCCGTGTCCCGGTCAAATTCGCCCCAGCCGGAGTTGTCCATCAGCAATTTCCCCGGAGCAAGTTCTCTGCCTTCAGCGATCAATTTTTTGACAATATCTCTTTTGCCTGCATCGTGCATTTCGTTGCCGATGCAGAAAATCGCCAGCGACGGATGGTTTCGGTAACGCAGCAAAGTTTCCTGCCACAAATCGGCGTCAACGTTCAAATGTTTTTTATTGCCCTGCTCGTCGTGGCGATAGGCAAATCCAAGTTCCAAGTGGATGAGAAAACCCAGTTCATCTGCCGCTTCTACAAAAGATTCATCAGGGATCGTGCTGTGAAAACGCACGAGATTAAACCCGTACTTTTTTGCCTGCCGGATATATTTTTCATAGGCGGCTTTTTCCGTTAAACCGGTCATATTCGGGTGATCGTGAGCGACGATGCCCCGGATAACGCCCCGCAGAAACAGAGGATTGCCGTTCAACCGGACAAAAGTGTTGTTTTCCGCATTCAAATCGGTAAACCCGAAACGGCAGGAAGTGTCCGCAGAAGTGAATGTATACAAATACGGCTTATCCGGAGTCCACATCTGTAAATTTGAAGCATCAATAATGGTATATTCGCCATTGTTGCCCAATATTTTTATCGCCACCTCACTGTCGGCGGCATCCGTAATGCGCCATGAAGATACTGCGGCAGAGTGTTTTACCAGTAAACGTTTGGCAGTTGTATCACTGAAAATGTGTAATTCTGACATATTTTTTATTCCTGTTAAATTTTTGAATCTTTCCACTCCAACGACCAGTTTCCGGCGGTAAATTCGCCTGCCGGAGTGCTGGCGGTACAGTTTTCCGGAACATAAAGTGCTGCCGTGAATTTGCCGTCAGCGCATTTCCATTTGCAGCGGATCGTGCCGTGGGGAGTGGGAACTCTGCCTTGAGCGAAACCGATTTCCGGAGTAAGCGGAGCAAACGCAAAATGGGTAAATCCCGGTTCAATTGGGCGTATTCCCAGAACGGCAGTTTGCAAAAATGCCGCCGGAGCAGAACTGAATCCGTGACACAGACTTGCCGAACCGCCGAAACCGGCTTTGCCGATTTTATGAACGCCGTTTTCCCAGAGGGTCGGAGTCCCGGAGTCAAGCATTTTGCCCCAATGTTTACGGATAAGTTTCAGCGCATCGGCAGTTGAACCGCCATGTTCCATCGCATCGAGCAGAAAGATATTGTAGTAGAGTTCCGGCGTGAGCAAAGTTTCATCGTTCATCGCGGCACAGAGCTTTTTATCCACTCCGGCGAGGAGAGCCAGTGCGTGAACCAGACGTGATGTGTCGGTGACATTGCACGCTTCATCCGGCGGGACACCGAGGATTTTCAGCCATGCTTCACTGGCATGGGGATCGCTGTCGGTGTTGATGAAAACGCCTTTTTCACGGTTGTAAAACACTTTGATTGTCGCTTCACGGATTGCTGCTAATTCTGCTTCAGAGGTGAATTCTTTTTCATTTACGGCGGCACAAAGAGCATTGGTCGCGCGGGCGGCAATGATGTAGAGGAAGTTCATCAACGCAGTACCTTTTCCGGAAAAATCCATGCCGTTCAATTCAAATGACCAGTCGATGAAGTTCCAGTATTTCGCGGGCGGGATCATTACGCGGCGTTCATCAAACCACGAGGAAAAAGTCTGCATCATATTGCGCAACGGCAGCAGATATTCTTTGACCGTGCTTAAATCGCCGATGTGCAGATAGTATTCGTACAGAGTAATCGCCAGCGTCAGGTCGCCGGAGAGGATGATGCGGAAATCAATGCTGCCGTCCTCCGGGCTTTCGGTCGCCATCGAGGGGATATTGCAAGGGAAAAGCGTATCGCGCCGGGTCTGACCGAACACCATTTGCAGCATCCGTTTGTGGATGCGCGGATCGCCGAAAATTTTCAGGGCAGTACGGTTTTCAATGAAAAAATCGTTGCAGTAAAAGAGCCGTTCCCGCCACGGACAATCGGTAAACACATCAGTTGTACACGCCGAAAGCGTTTCTGCCGAAGTTTCCCATAGGCGGTTGAGCTGATAGTCGGCGCAGAAAAAATCTCCCCGGCGGGTAAACGGATAGCGGCGGTCGATCGCCCGTACCGCATGAAGTGTTACCGGCGAAGTCAGGTTGCGGCAGGTGATCTGGATCATCCGGAAGCCGCGCTCCATCAGCAAGTTGCCGATTTTCTGTCTGCCTTCTTTCAATATGTAACGGTCGGTAAATTGATAACTCGGATTGGTGTGGGTATGATCGGCACGCAGCCGGTCGCCGTACAATTCCTCTTCGTAAGCGATATCGACTACCGTTCCCGCCACGGCGGTCAACTCGACTTCTGCCCAGCCGGAAACTTCTTTGTCAAAATCAATGACCATCGTCACGCCACCGTTATTTTCCGGCAGGGGAAGCGTAATATCGTGTTCGCCTCCGGTGGCAAGCGAAACCAGTTGTGTTTCACTGCCCGGTGGCAATGGAAAATGCGGCTCTGAAGTCGAGAGTTTAGCGATGGCAATATCATTCAGGTCACACGCCGGAACAAATGCCGCCACCGGAATATCTACCGGCAATACGATTGTTTCCAGCGGCATCGGAATATCGCGTTTGAGCAGAGATTTCCGGTGCAGGGGAGAGTCCGCCGGGATCATCACTGTTTCAACCGCGATCGCTTCTTTTTGCAGATCCCGCCACTCGGCATAGCCGGATTGGCGGGTAAAAAGCGGACCATCGGTGCGCCATTCGGTCAGGCAGAGAAAACTTTGCCATGAAGCATCACTTGTTATATCGCCGACCGCGATCCGTACTGCCGGGGTGATCGGCAGACTTGCTTCGGCGGGATAGTTCATGCAGACGCAGAGTGCAGAAATCCGGTTTTCCCCAACGTGAAGCAAGGGGGCAATGTCGTACTCATCGTAAAAGAATACGGTACGTGAACCGCGTGCCGGACCGCGCCCGGCAAGCTGACCGTTGACCTCCAACAGATAGTTGCCGTCGCAGGCAATCTGCAGCAGACAACGCTCCGGCACGTGGTCAAAGGTGATATTTTTTGCCACTTTGTAGTGGCACGGAGTATATTTTTCTGCTCCTGCCGGAGCGATCCATTGGGCGTGTTCAATCATAACTTTTTCAAAAAAACGGTTAAAAACGCCCGGAGCGTTTTGTAACGTTCCGGGCGAAATTTTTGACTCAATTATTCAGCGTCTTCATCGCCGTAGTTGCCGCCTTCGCCGCTGGCTCCGGCAACGAACTGACCGAAACGAGCTTCTTCCAGCATCGGGGTTTCAAATTCAAATTTTTCTTTCATTTTTTAATCCTTTCTGTTATGCAAGTTTCGCAAATTTGATACTGTTATCTTCTTCATACACTTTGAATCCGCTTCCAGAGTAAACTCCATCTGCCAGAATCATTTCTGTGTCATCGACCATGAATTTGACTCCGTTGAAGTTATCCAGACTGACACCGGTCATCGCAGTCCAGTCTGCGGCATCCAGCATACCATCACCAAGATCAAAGCAAATCTCGCTCAATCCGGCAAAATCCGCATCAGTCAGATTCAATTGGCTGCCATCGGTAATGGTGAGTTTATCAATGCCGTCCAGCAGTGCGACATCCACGACCGTATCGATGATCAGCGAACTTGTTCCGGTGTTTTCCAGATGAGAGCCATCGCCGCTGATGCGGTCAAATGTTTTTTCATCACCGGTAATGGTGACTGTAACATCACCGGAAACCAGACTCTTGTTGTATTTGCCGCCCATAAACAATTCAGTTACGGCAGCATTGCCTGAAATCGTGATATCAACCATTCCGGTCACTTCGGTATTTCCATCCGCATTCGCGCCACCGGCATAAAGTTCGGTCACCGAACCGTTATTGATATTGACTTGTATATTGCCGACTTTGCTCAAGCCATTGGTTTGTGCCCATCCGCCGCAAACGAGGGTATTTATGCTGCCGGATTCCACTGTGATATTCACTTCACCAACTTCGGCATAACCGCAATATGAAGTATACGCACCGCCGTACAGTACACCCGGAACAAGTACCGCACCGTCAACGGTCACATTGCAGGTATCAACATAATACTGCATCGTATCGGAGGCACTCTTAGTGCCGACCACATATCCGGCTGAAAAAACACCGGTTCCCTGATCAGTGCTGGTTCCAACTCCGGCGAAATTGCCGCCGTTCAAGGTCAAATTCACATTGGTTACTTCGTGAGTCAATGCTGTAGTTCCGACATCGACCCGGCTGCCGCCAATGATGTTGCTGTTGAAAGTACCGGAATCAATGGTCAAATTGCTGTTGGTAAGGGAAATTTTCTGCGTGGCTTTTGAAGCAAGGAAACCACCGTACACACTCATACCGACTTCGCCGCCGTTGATGGTCAGATTGGTGGTGTCAGCGGAAACTTTACCGCCACCATAGAGGTTCTTTTTGATCGAACCGCCGGTAATGACGGTGGTAACAACACCATCAGAACCATTCTGGCTTCCGGCAAAGACCGTACCCTGTTTGAATCCGGAAGCGATAGTCTGGGTGATGTCACTGCCGTCATTTTCTGTGTCGTTGCCGCCGCCATAGACTGAACCGGTGGAGTTCTCTTCCAGAACACCGTCTTTTTCAACTTTGACCTTCAGCACCAGATTCCCGTCAACGATATCAAGATAACCTTTTTCCACATTGGTAACACTGTCATCATCGCCGAGAGTACCGGTAACTCCGGTGGCAATGACTGCCCCGGCTTCAAGTCCGGTACCATCAACGGTGATGGTGATACCGCTCAAATCGGTATTAACGGTAAAGGCAAGAGCCGCACCGGCATTGAAGGTGATTTCGCTGAAACCCAGAGATCCGCCGGAAATAGTGTTGTTCCCGGAGAGATTCAGCAAGGTACCGCCAAATATTGCGTCAGTAACCGTAATCGCGGCATTGTCAAGGTTTACATTACCACTGCCGGACAGATCTGCACGCAGATCCATAGTTCCGGAAATATTCAGAGCATTCTGGTTGTAAATGGTATCTGTTGTGCTTAAAAATTCCGTATTGGTCAGAGTCAAAACTCCGGCATTGTAGATAGCACCACCGTTACCGGTGGCTTTATTGCCGGAGAAAGTGACATTTTGCAATATCATTTCGCTGTTATTGTAAATAGCTCCGCCATTTTCAGCAGAGTTATTGGTAAATTCACCACTGTTTTGCTCATAACTTGCGGTATAATCAGCATTAGTGGCATAGTTGAACACTGCACCGCCCAAACTTCCTGCCGCTTCAGCTTTGTTATTGCTGAAATCGACGTTGGTCAATGTCGCGGTTCCTCCGGAAACAGATGCTCCGCGATTCTGCAACGCACCGCGGCTTTTGGCGGTGGTATTGGAAATCGTGGTATCAGCGATCGTCATTTGACTGTTCTGACCGGTAATGGCGATACCGCCGTATACATCGGCACTAGTAATGTTGTTGAAAACCGCGCCATTAATATCCAATACACTATTAGTGACATTGACCGCTTGAGCAGAGCCGGTGAAAGATGCACCGGATTTGATTTCCAGTTTGTCTTGACTTGTGCCATTAACGGTGATGGACGGTAATGCTGCATCCGAATAAATTTCTTTGATCTTGCCATCCAGAGAGGTTATTGCATAGATCGCATCAAATACTTGCAGACAGAGTGCATTGTCAGCATTGGTATTCAGCAGCAGATAGTTGTCTCCGAATTTCTGTGGAGCGGCATCCACGGTTAAGGTGACACTGGTTTCGGGGAGAGCGATGTCATATACCGAAACCGAAGTAATCGCATTGCCGGTTCCAATAAGTTTGTAACTGCCGCTTGCCTGATTTGCTGCCATGCCGACACTGAAAGAGACGTTTTTACCCAATGTAACATGTGGAGTGTGAAAAATCACGCTGTCATCACTGGTCCTATCCGCAATCAGCAGGGAAATCTCCGTATTGTCCGCGATATTTATTTTCTTGGATACTCCACTGACAACTCCAATCGCGACATTTCCTGCAAGAGAGATTTTTCCGCTCCAATTCATTGTACCTTTGTTATAAATCGTATCGGATTTAGACGCAAAAACCGTGTTGCTGATGTTGATTGTACCGGCATTGTTATAAATCGCCGCACCACCGTCAGAATTTTTGGAAGTATTTCCGGAAAACGTTGAATTGCTGATCGAAATAACGACATTGGCGTTATTGCTGAAAATTGCGCCACCGTTATTTGCTGCGGTTCCGGTACATTTATTATTGCTGATGGTGGAATCGTCAATAGTGATTTTAGCAGCGGCAGAGTCTGCATAGATTGCACTGCCGAGATTTGTAGCGGTATTATTGTCAATGAGAGCATCATTCAATGTCAATGTTCCGCCTTTAACATAAAACGCTCCACCGCGGTAGGCAGTGTTTTCAGAAATGACAGTTTCTGTTAATGTTGAAGTGCCGCCCTCCATATAAAGCGCAGCC
>JAFVRD010000022.1 GCA_017504435.1 Lentisphaeria bacterium
AAGGAGCTTTGCCGCTGCCGTCAGGAATATTGGCTACTTCAACCTCGATCAACTGACCGGCTGCAAGCACCCGCGGATAACTCAACACCAGATTCGGAATACTCAAATCATCTCCGGGCAGCGGAGAAAATTTGCCGCCGTTGGCAAGCTGCTCAAATGCACGGCAGATGCGCAGTGTGGAAAATCCGGTCATCGTCATCGGACGGAAACTGGTGTTTTCATTTTCCTCATCCCATTCCACACAGTTGACGATATCGGCTTTGGCCAGCACTGCCGCACCGACGGAGCCACGCAATGTGTCGGTATTATAGGCATCCACTCCGAATGACTGCACATGGCAATTCATGTGACCGACTTTGGTGCCCCATGCCAGATATTTGTCTTTGAATTCAGGTTCGCTCATCACCGCGTGAATGATCGGGATCGCCACTTCACGGTCAAATTCCCAGTGATAACGGCGATTGCTGAACGGCGGAGTATTGTAATAAAAACCATCCAATGCACGTAAAAATTTACGCAAGCGGTTTTCCATTTTTATAATATCGCCTTTGGTCCAGGTCTTGTTTTTACCGCTCGGACGCATACCAAAATCCAACGGCATCCACGGCATGATCAGAAATTTATCTCCGAATTTCTTTTTGAGTTCCGCTTTTAATTTGATCCAGAACGGCAGTCCCTTATCCATGGTACACGGATAACTGGTAACAGCAACTTTGCCATTCAAACGCAGGGTATAAGGAGATTCCAACGCCCGCTCTGCTACTTTCATGCGTTGTTCGATTTCGTCTTCGGTCAATTCTTTGAATTGAAAAAAGAACTCCGGCAGCAAAACAATATTTCCCGTCCCGGGTTGACCGATGTGATTGTAAATATCAGGTCTTCCGGTCAGTTCCGGAAAGAATGCGAAACCGGCAAAATTGTATTTTTCCAACAATTTTGACTCGACCACAAATGTGTTGCGGTTGATAAAGCCTTTTTCAGAATAACTGCCGGAATGCGAAACTTGAAATGTTCCACTTTTAGCAAATCCGGTCTCCTGCATCAAAGGACGGTCACACCAACGACGCAAAAAATCGTTGCGTTCCAAACCGTATTTCAGCTGAGCCCGACTGAAAAAATAGGTCTTATCAGCACGGCGTTGATAATTTTTACCTTTTTCTGCCAGCGTTTTCAAATATGCCGCTGCTTCGGCATCCGGCATGGCATTTGCCCATGCCGCCCCCAACCCCAAAGTCAATACTGCGGCTACAACTCCCCAGAATTTCATTCCACCACCTCAAATTTAAAATTGCGGATCTCAACTTCTGCCGGCAATGTCAACATGGGAGAGATAAATGCCACTCCGGGAAAAAGTTTATTGCTGGTTGTACCATTCATCGTCAATCCCGGCTGAATGACAAATTCATAATTTTTCCACTCTTTGGAAATCTTTTTGGCATTGCTGAAAATTGCATTACGCGCATCAAGATGCTGACGGATGACCGTACCAGCCGCCAATTCAACATTAGCAGGACGATTAAGGGTTATTTCCCAAACATCACCTTTTTGAGTATATTTGACCGGACGGCCGGAAACAAAATCAAAATTCGGAATGTCCCGCATCTGACCGGTCGGATCGGCATCATAAACGATACGGGCAGCAAAATTTTTCCACTGAGAGGCATTTTTGACCATAATTACTTTATCCGTTTTTGCCACCGGTGCAACGACCTCGGTTTCTGTACCTTTGAACGGCATCACACCGCTGACCACTGCAGGACGTTTTTTGACATCTCGGGAAGTGACCCCGACCCGAATGACCGCTTGGGCAGCTTTATCACTGACCGCCCGGATATCGCAACTGATACGGTAGCGGTTTTTTGCATCAGCAGGAAACATTTTTTTACTGACCGCCCAGCACATTGTTTTAGTCAGATATGAGCCATCCTCCCGGGCTGCCAAAGGACGACGGTTTTCAAAGTCCCGGATCGTTTTGACTTCCCACAACACTTCACCAAATGTCATCGACATGACACTCAGCACTGCAAATAACATCATTTTTTTCATAAACCACCTCTTTTTTTAAGTTGAATTTTTATTTTGTTTAACGGGGAGTTATTTGCAAGCCCCGAATCTTACCTTTGAAAAAGCTGCCGGTTTCAGCAGCTCCCAACGCGGTCGCCCGCGGATAACGCTGAAATCCGTATGCCTCAACCGCTTCACCGGCAACACCGTTCACAGTGACCTGCAATTTGTGCTGATCAAAGCGGAATTTCACTTTGTTCCATTTCCACGGCAGCAAACGCGGTCCGGATGCCCGCCGTAATGCCCCCGGCAAATTATTGCAATATATCTGGATCACCGGCACCCGATCCCGCAGATAAAGCGTAAATGACTGGTGAGTACCGGTCATCAATGTTTGAACCCGGTTTCCTTCCTTCTCTACATAGATATCCATTTCGATTTCATAACTGCCGAATGGCGGTACAATACCCATCGGCAAAGAAGCGTACTGGGCTCCGTCAAAGACCAACGCCGTCTGTCCATCTGCATTTTCACGCATCGGAGTGGCATTTTCAAGCTGTTTACCGCTGTTGAAATAACGCACCAGTGAACTGCCGTATGCGGTTTCCCCCTGCCCGAATCCGGTCGCCATCGGCACAAATCCGCTCAGTACACCGTCCCAGCGGCTGCCGACAGAACAGGAAAGCACCGATCCTTGTTTGCCGGAAAAATCATATTTTACTGGTTTGACAAAATCCGCATCCACATCTACGGAAACACTCTTATCCTGTCCAACAGAATACACATTGTATTTTACTATTTTGCCGGACGGTACAAACGGAGAAACTTTCTTACTGCGGTAAATGCGGTAATTTTCATCAACGACCTGCACCAGATAACCGGATTCCGGCAAATCCGGACGCACCGCTGCGGTAAATTGGTACGTTTTGCCGCCCAGTTTATCCGGCATTTGTTCCTGCAAGTTATTTCGTACCACGATAAAGTGTGAACTGTGCTTACCATTGATTCCGCAGCTGCCGAGTTTCTGAACATCGGCAAGACGGATGACCTGCTTGCCGTTTGTCAATCCGGGAAGATCGACCTCAACTGCCGCATTCGCCAGATCTTTGCGCGGAATGGAAATAAAACGGTGAATCGGACGGGTATACAAATTAAGATTGGTCAATGTCCATTCATATTTATTGCCGCCCCAACTGCTTTTTTGCGGATATATCTCCATTTCGGGCATGTTCAGCAACTTCACACTGCCGGTAAGATACAGCGGAGATTGCGGAACTCCCTGAATGGAAATCCGGAATGCAACCCGATCCGCACTTTCACGGAATTTGGAACCACCGGTATTATCATGGCTGTAGACCACCAGATTATCACCGCTGATGATCTCAATGCTCCGGATCGCGGTCGGAGAATCGACTTTTACATCAATATTGGTCAAACCGTACTTATCAGGAGCA
>JAFVRD010000004.1 GCA_017504435.1 Lentisphaeria bacterium
CAAAAAATACGGAGCTTCAGCATATTTCACAACCTTACCGGTATCAATAACCGCCAATATAGGTTTTTCTACGGAAGTGGCAATTGTTTTCAATTCTTCCCGGGCAGAATTTTCAAGCGGAGTGTTTTCAAAATCTGTATATGGATAAAAGTATATGATTTTTGTTTGCGGTGCTGCCGGTATTTTGACCTCATATTTCGTTTTTCCAATTTGCATTGCCTCTTGCAGCTGATTTTGTATGGAGTCAATAGCCGTTACAGAGCGGGAATCATTGCACGAACATACCAATACAACGACAGATAACAATATTATGATTTTCAGAGGCAATATTTCAAAGGTTTGCTTCATAGGGTGTACTTTCTGTTATGTTCTGCAAATTACGAATCAGCGTTAAATGGTCGTAAATTTCCTTTATGAAGAGCAGTAAACCATTTGTAAACCGCAGTACATTTTTCCTTAAATGTCAAATCTCCGGCAGCACAACCGGATAAGATACAACAGCATCCGAGAAGCAAAAACAGTTTTTTCATTTTCATTGTTAAAGCCTATCAATAAATGGTAAAATCACAAAGTCATCTTCTGAATACCCACAGGATACCATTCTTTCTACAAACATTTCTGCTTGTGTTTCTGAATCAAAAATTTTTATAATTTTTACTGGTGGCAAATAAGTTGTATCGTTGTTATATTTTACAGAAACTGCGTATCTCTGCTTGCATTTGTCTTGCTCAATCAACAGTTCTTGCAGGATTGGAATTTGCTTAAAGATTTGTTCAATCGTTGTTTCATCAATATCTAAAAAGGCGATTTCTTCATGAAAAATTGTGGTCAGAAATGGCAAACCGCTCTTGTGGTACAAAACAAAGTCTTCAAAACAATGGCATTGAAAAAGTGATTTTAAAAATTTCAATAACACAAATATGGATTGCTGAGTAAGATGAAAAGTGTACATTGTCGCCCAGGAATTTAATATTTTGGTGCCAGGCCACTCTTGCACTTTTATCTGCGCCACTATGAATGTAGAAAGTTGTTCCAATAATTCATCTTTTTCGCCAGCGCAATAATCGTCTAAAAGATCCTCCCGCCAGATCAATGAAAACTTGTCGCAGTATTCAAGTGATTCTATCAAAAAAAGTTCAAGAAGTTCGCTATTCAGTTGTTCTGTAAAATAATATTTCATAAATGGAATCTCATTTTTTACCGAATTTTCATTGCTTCGCTCCAAACTTTTCAATATTGGCGATCACTTCTTCCGCCCATTGGATTTTTTGAATTTCTTTTACAAACTCTTTGCGTGGTTATTATTATTCATCATTTTTTCTTTTCTTCAGACGTTGCTGATGCATCCGTTCAGAAAAACCGCCTTCGTTTTCAAAATCGGCGGCAAGGCGGGCAAGTTGGCGGTCAAGCAGATAACAGGTCGTGTCAAGCAAAAGCAATGCGCCGCTGGCTGCGATTACGGACTGCAACGGACAATTACCGACTTTTACGGACAGGGCAGGATCCTGAAGTTTTGCCCACTGGATAAAATTTCTGAAATCTTCCATTGAACTTATGCGGCGGCGGATAAATTCCTGAGCAAGCGGATGATCTTTGCTCCAAACTGTACCCGCAAGCAAAAGTTATCAGTATCAATAACCGCCAATAAAGGTTATTCGCCGCTGATCTCCAACGCTGCCCGCCGGATAGCGGTAACTTCTGAATCCGATCCCAGCAATACCGCGACTTCACGCATGCCTTCTTCCACCTCCTGCCGCCGTTTCCCGCCGGGCAGGATGGCCTCTACTGCCGGAAGCAGCTCTGCCGGGCAGAAGTGCCACTGCAGAAACTCCTGATAAACCTCTTTATTTGCAATGATGTTGACCATCGTAAAAAATCCCCGGTACAGTGTTACCAGCACTTTGGCAATGGCAAGGGTGAAAATATTAAGTTTATATCCGACCACCAGCGGCAGACCGGACAAGGCACATTCTACCGTGACCGTTCCGCTGGCGGCAAGTCCGGTTCCGGCGCGCTGCTGCCAATCCCGGGTGTCGCCGACCGAAAGAGTTATTTCCGGCAATTCCGGATGTTTTTTCCGGAATGAAGCGATTTTTTCCCGGCAGAATCCGGCGATTTTCTCCCGCGGAGCTGCGAGATGAAATTTTAATTCAGGATGACGGCGGTGCAATTCGCAGACCGTTTCCAGCATGGGAACCAGCAGACGGTCGATCTCACCTTTACGGCTGCCGGGAAGCAGCAGAAAACTCTTTTCGTCCCGGACGATTCCGGATTTCCGGCATTCAGAAATCACATCGGTCAGCGGGTGTCCCACAAATTTCGCGGGCAGTTTGGTTTGAGCGTAAACATCGACCTCAAACGGAAAAATCACCATCATTTTGGTACATACTTCTGCAAGCACCGGCAGACGTTTTTTGTTCCATACCCACACTTGCGGGCTGATATACCAGTAAACCGGGATCCCCAAGGCGTGCATTTTTTTGGCGAACCGCAGATTGAATCCCGGATAATCGATCATCACTACTGCATCCGGACGTTCCGCTTTAGCAGCTTTGACCAGTTGAAAGAAGATGCGGATAAAGGTGAAAATACTTTTCAATACCTCAAAAATCCCGATAACTCCCAATTCAGTTGAATCGACTTTCACCGGAATACCGGCCTTTATCATCGCTTCTCCACCCATACCGGAGATCTCCAGAGTTTCCCCCCGGGCCGCTGCAATGGAACGCAATTGTCCGGCAAGTTGAGCTCCGTACATATCTCCGGAAGATTCCCCTGCCATGATCCAGATTTTTTTCATAGTAAAGTCCTTGATTTTACGGGTATGATGTATTATCTTATAGTCGTAACATAAAATAGCGCAAATATCAGGATTTTTCAATCCGGGAAAGGCATCTGAAAGTATGGAAAAAGAAAATAATCAGGGAAAAATATTCCTGATTGCCGGGAAATTCTGCCCCGAATGCAAGGAAGAGATAGCTCCTGAAGATTTGGAGATGTTTCCCCGCTGTCCATTTTGCAATCATCTTTTTCAGGACGAAGATCAATTGGAGGATTTTGTACTGAAACCGGTGCTGCAGCGGTGGATATCACATAATTGTCAACAATTTTTCCGGTAATGCCACATGGATATATTGTTTTCAAAAGATCAGATCGCCGAACGTACTGCTGAATTGGGCAGAGAAATAACCGCATTTTATACCGGTAAAGAGTTGACCGTGATCGTACTTATGAATGGCGGAGCTTTTTTCGGTTGTGATTTGGCGCGAGCCATTGATTTGCCGCTGTGGTTCGATTCGTTGCGGGCCGCCAGCTATGTAAATGATACCCGTTCCGGAGAAGTGGCACTGGCATCAGCCTTGAAACTTGATCCTGCCGGACGGGAAATATTGTTGGTCGATGATGTTTTTGACAGCGGAGAAACGGTCAAAAAATGCCGGGAACACCTCCTTGCACTCGGGGCAGCCGGTGTCCGGTGCGCAGTATTGATCAACAAAAGAGTTCCGGGACGGCAGAGCGAACCGGAATGGGCAGGATTCACTGCCCCGGATCGTTATCTGGTGGGTTTCGGACTGGATTCCAATGAATTGTACCGTAATTTGCCCTGCATCGGGGCGATGTAATTCATAAAAAACATAGGGAAGCTGAAGTTATTATGGTGGATTATTCTGATCTTGCCGGCAGCGGCAATGCCCATTTTATGCCCATGGATTCATGGCGGGTGCTGCGGATCATGGCTGAATTTGTGGAATCATTTGAAACCATGCGCGATAAACCTAAAATGCTGGTTTCAGTTTTCGGTTCTGCCCGTACTCCGGAAAATTCTCCGGATTACAAATCCGCCCGTCAGCTCGGCAAACTGCTCACTGAAGCCCAATACGGCGTAATTACCGGCGGCGGTCCGGGAATCATGGAAGCCGCGGCCAGAGGCGTACATGAAAACGGCGGCGTATCCATAGGACTGAATATTGAACTGCCGATGGAGCAGAATCCCAATGCTTATCAGACGACCTCCATGTCATTCAATTACTTCTTTGTCCGCAAAGTCTGCTTTCTCAAGTATTCCATGGCGTTCATCGTCTATCCCGGCGGCTTCGGAACGCTGGATGAATTATCTGAAGTATTGACGATGGTGCAAACTGGCAAAATCAATTTGATACCCATTATTTTTGTCAATAAAAAATTCTGGGGCGGATTGGTAAACTGGTTCAAAGATACGTTGATAAATGAAAAAATGATTTCGCCGGAAGATGTTGATCTGATCCGGGTGGTTGATACAGCCGAAGAGGCGGTTGATTATCTTAAAGAGTGTCACCGTTATGGAAAACGCGGTACGGTGATTGAACAATAATCCAAAGGAAAGAATAGAATCATGACAGTTCTCGGAACAGCACTGACCAAAAGTGCAAAAAAAGTGTTGCTTTGCGGCTCCGGCGAGTTGGGTAAAGAAGTCACCATCGCCTTGCAGCGGCTTGGCGTGGAAGTTGTTGCGATCGACCGCTATGACAATGCTCCGGCAATGCAGGTCGCCCATCGTTCGTATACAGTAAACATGCTGGACGGACAGGCATTGCGCGCCGTCATTGAAAAAGAAAAACCCGATTTTATCGTTCCCGAGGTCGAAGCGATCGCCACCACCGAATTGATGGCTCTGGAAAAAGAGGGCTACAACGTCATTCCCACTGCCCGTGCCACCTGGCTGACCATGAATCGCGAAGGCATCCGCCGTCTGGCAGCAGAAGAATTGGGCTTGCCGACCTCTCCCTACCGTTTTGCCAGCACCCGGGAAGAATTCGATGCGGCGATCAAAGAGATCGGTCTGCCCTGCGTCGTCAAACCGGTAATGAGCAGTTCCGGTCACGGTCAAAGTACCATCAAAACCGCAGATCAGATCGATGCCGCCTGGGAAGAATCCCAGAAAGGCGGCCGCGCCGGTGCCGGCAAAGTTATTGTTGAAGGTTTCGTGAAATTTGATTTTGAAATCACCTTGCTCACGGTCCGCCATGCCAATGGAACCAGTTTCCTTGAACCGGTCGGTCATCATCAGGTGGATGGCGACTATCAGGAATCATGGCAGCCTCAGAAAATGAGCGATATTGCCATTGCCAAAGCGCAGGATATCGCCGGCAAAGTCACGGCAGCTCTCGGTGGCAGAGGTATTTTCGGAGTGGAATTGTTTATTTGCGGAGACGAAGTGATTTTCAGCGAAGTCAGTCCCCGTCCGCATGACACCGGCATGGTAACGATGATCTCTCAGGATCTTTCCGAATTTGATCTGCATGCCCGGGCGATCCTCGGTCTGCCTATTCCCAATATCCGGTTCCTCGGCCCCAGTGCCAGCAAAGCGATCAAAGTCGCGGGCAATTCCGATGCCGTAAGTTTCGGAAATCTGGAAGAAGTCTTGGCAGAACCGGACACCTCAATGCGTATTTTCGGTAAAGCTGAATTGCGCGGCCACCGCCGTCTCGGAGTTCTGCTTGCCAGAGCCGATTCCGTGGAAGAAGCTCTTGCCAAAGTTGAACGCATGGCAAAAGCCTTGAAAGTAGAACTCTGAGGCAGATTTAAATAAAAGTACATAACTTTACGGGGAGGGAAACTTTTTAAAAAGTTTTCTCTCCCCGTTTTTTGCGATGGGAGCACTCTCCCAATGCGGGTTTGCATGCGGATGTGCCGTTAAAAACGTCTGCATTCATGCCATGCGGAGCAGTCTCCCGGTCGGAGAGCGAAACGCGGAGCGTTTTGCTGAGGGGTACGGGGAAACTTCCCCGGGTGCGGCAAGCCGTGATGAAAGACAAGTCCCTCTTTCCTCAGAAAAGAGGGAAGAGGGCGCAGGATTTCATCACATTGAGTCAAAGCAG
>JAFVRD010000023.1 GCA_017504435.1 Lentisphaeria bacterium
CGGAAAAATCCGTATCGGGATGCAATAGTCGGCTTGTTTTGAGTTTTTAGAAAAATTTAGATTTTCTGCTGTTGTACGGAAGTTACCGGATTATCAGGAAATTGAACCCGGCTTTTGATCCCCATCAAAGTTTGAAACTGCATTCAAAAGCAGGTGTCGTACCCGGTTTGGTGGAGATCAAGGTCAATTGTGAAAACATTCTGGCTTCATCAAATGCCGATGTAATGCTCGATTCAACTCTGGAAAGTGTCGAAGCTCTGCAGGAATATGCCGTTCAT
Source organism: Lentisphaeria bacterium (assembly GCA_017504435.1). Classification (GTDB taxonomy): domain Bacteria; phylum Verrucomicrobiota; class Lentisphaeria; order Victivallales; family Victivallaceae; genus UBA1784. Next base: position 279 of record JAFVRD010000023.1, read on the forward strand.
CCCGCCCATGTTGCTGCCGCCAACACCTTTGTCCGTCCTTTTACGGATGTACGGCTGTGTCTGGACTACGAAGTCAAGCAATACGGCAGTCAAATCACTTCTGATGTGTTTTTCAGTGCCGGACAAACTGCTTAAGCTCTTCCGGAACAGTCTCCTGCAGAGGGACCGGCATGCAAATATTCCAGCCGATAACGTAATTGACAAATTTGTCCTTGCCGCTTTTCTTAAGCTGAAGCAGGGTCGGGGCGGGATCAAACCCCGGAGCATAGCGGAATATCGCATTATTCACCGGTCCGGTGTTGTTGCAGAAAACCACCTTTTGCGGCAGAGAAAAGAGCATCATCACACACGCATTCTTCCGCCGCTGGCTGCCGGTAAAAACATGACAGCTTTGGATATCCACTGAACCGCCCTTAAATACACTGGGATAATAAAGTTTTGGCGGTTCATACTGGTAAATCACCGGAATACCCGCCCCCTCGGCTCCGAAACGGCTGTTTACAGCAGTGAAGGTATCGTAATTATCCACCCAGCGGCAATTCTCCAAATCCTTGATCCCTTTGCTCCGGTCGGCACATGGAATTCCCATGAAACGGTCAAATATCAAATGTCCGGCACGATTGATAAACACCGGTCCATCATCCATTGACGGCTGACTGGTCTCAACCCAGCAATCATTGATCACAGTGTAATCGCAATAAGTTTCCAGACAACGGTTATTGGCGAGAAATTTGCAGTTGCGGATGGTCAGCAATGTCGAAAGATGATCCCGGTGATCCGGAACCGCTCGGATCGCCGTCCCGGAGGCATGTTGAAATTCACAACTGTCGATCTCGATGGTCGTCTGATTGATATTGGGATTGGTGAAATAAAGTTGGGTCTTGCCGCCAATGAATTTGAGATTGCTGATGCTGTTGGTGTAAGCAAAAAATTTGAACATGATCTCCAATGGCGGCTGCCCCGGAATATTTACAGCCCGGATCATCGCTTTGCCCGGATCGGAAATCAAGGCAAGCTTTTTGTGACATTCGACAGTCCGGCTGATATCATATACCCCCGGTGGGAAATAAACCGCTTTGGCGATCCCCACATAGCTGCCGCCGTTGGGGCGCAGCAGGATACGCCGGGAGGCGGCAACTGCTTTTTCAATGGCATCGGTATCATCTTTATTATCATTGGGAACGGCTCCGAAATCAGTGACGTTCAGCACATCATATCCGGATGCGGCAGCCGCGGTTCCGAGAGCAAAACATGTCAACATGGCCATTAAATATTTTTTCATCTGTTCTGACTCCTGATCAAACTGGGGGTTATTTGGAAAATCCTGCCGAATTTATCAGCCAGTATGCTCCGGGCAGAGATTTATGGAAAATATATTTTTTTGCCACCCCGGCAGGCTGTTCATATCTCATTCCGATATAGTATATTTTCAGAATAATATCCCGTTTGCCGGAGAAAGAGAATTTCCGCAAATCGATCCGATGCCGGGTACGCTCTGCTTCCGGACGGGTGGTGATAGTGGCACTCTGTTCGGAAACGGCATCCACCGCTTTGACCGTAATGCTGTATTCACGGGAATCCGGAGTGAAATCAAATTCAAAAAACGGATATTTATCCAAATCAACAGATATCCTGATTTCAGCATGCGGCCATTTATCATCCGAAGTGCGTTTCATCAGCACAGTATAACCGTTTTTGAACCCCAATGCAAGATACTCGGAGTTTTTGGTCGTCGTGGCATCCATAAATGAATCCAATGACCAGTTTTCCGGTTTGACGGCAATAAAATCCGGGCGCAGAACCGGAGGATTTGCCGGCAGTTTACGGAGAATTTCTGTCATTTTTTTCTCCGTATCTGTATCAGAAAGCTGGGTGGGGATGGCCTGTTTTTTGATCCCGGCTTCCGGATTTTTCAATATCTCCGGCAATTCCATAATGCCGCCGTGGCCGGTGACCGTATAACGGAGAGTCCCGGAAACAGCATTGGCAAAATAATTTTTGGTATTCAGGGATTTGGAAATTTTCACCGGCGGCACGCCCCGGATACTGGTATTACGGATATCAATAACGTTAGGTATCTCCAGACAGTAAATGGCACAGAGACCTTCGGCATTGCTTTGAGCATTCACCTCGCAATTGGTCATGGAAATGACTCCGCCGCTGGTGTTCGCTCCGCAATCAGAGGAGGTGACACTGCCGGCGACAGGTGCGTGTTTTACAAAATTGTAAACGGGAGTAAAGCCTCCGCCTTCCGCACCGAAACGGCTGTTGTGACAATGCAGTCCCACTCCGTAATTATCGATCCAACGCTGCCCGGTTTGTCCGGTCAACGGAACGCCGAGGAGACCTTCTATCTGCATAACGCCATGTTTATTAACGATCACGGCGCAATTTTTCATTTCAGGATCGGTGGATATCCAGCAATCCCGGATGGAAGTTTTGTCACAATTGGAAATAACCGCCTGACGGCAGCTGGTAAAAAGAGAATTACTTATGATGAGAAATGTGGAATTGCTGTTGGTTCTGGTATCGACCGCTGCTCCGGAAGAAACTGCAAACCGGCAATGATCTATGGTGATCATCCCCCGATCCATATTGGGATTGCCCAGATTGAGCTGACGGCAGCCGCCAAAAAAATTCATTCCGGTGATCCGGGTCTGCCAGGATTGATGAAAATAAAGGATGTCTTTGGAGTCATCCTCCATTTGCAAATAAGCCTGACCGTCACCGCGCACAACGTCAACCAAACGCACTTTTATGGTATCGGTCAACTTATAAGTCCCATTGGGAAAATAAACCACCGCCCCCTGAGCATAACGGACTTTTCGGAAACGTCCCAACGTGCCGGCTTTGGCAGCACTGTCAAAAGCTTTCTGGATCGCGGCGGTATCATCATGTTTTCCATCTCCGCGCGCACCGAAATCCCGGACATTGATGATTTTATCCGGCGTGATCCCGGCAAGCAGCAAAAGCGGAAGTCCGAAAATGGTCAATAACAAAAAAAGTCTCTTTTTCATTTTTTCATATCCTCAACGGACGCATTCGCGGTCTGTTCCGCACCGCTGCGATCGGTGAAACTTTATTTACTTTGTTCTAAACAGGCCTTTTTCACCGTAAATCCGCACGGACCGTCAATAGATTTGGTGCGATTGAAAAATAATCTTATTGCAACCACATTTTTCCGGTAGGTTTTGCTGATATTGAATATCAATTCGGCTTTGCCGTCAACTATCACCGGTTTTGCCGCATATCCGGCATAATGGTATTTGCCGTCAGCCCGGAACGCCAGCAGAAATGATGCCGCCGTGAAACGTTTATCCAACCCCTCCAGTACCAATACCGCCCGGTCATATTTTTCCAGTGAAATCAACGGCGCTTTCCAGTAAATGCTTCCTGCCGGAGCCGGCACGACATCTTTCAAAACGCCGTTCTTAACTTGTCCGGCAGAACAGGATTCCAGATTAAGCAGTTCCGGTTTCAATTCCATCACTGTCAGCGGAGCCTTCCATGATCCGGATGTAAGTTCAGCTTTTTCCACCGTGAACCCGCATGAACTTTTAATGGATTTGGTGCGGTTGAAAAACAATCTTATTGCAATCACATTTTTGCGGTAGGTTTTGCTGATATCGAATACCAGTTTGGTTTTGCCGTCAATTATCACCGGCTTTGCCGCATATCCGGCATAGTGATATTTTCCGTCAGCCCGGAACGCCAGCAGAAATGATGCCGCCGTAAAGCGTTTATCCAGACCGCTCAAAACAAACTCCATCCGGTCATATCCCTCCAGCGAACCGGATGAAACGTTCCAGTAAATACTCCCTGCCGGGGCTGGAACGACTCCTTTCAACACGCCGTTTTCCGCTTGCCCGGCGGAACAGGATTCAAAACGGATCCCTTGCAAAGGCAGCTGCAATGTTCCGGCTGCCGCCGTCCAGCTCCAAAGCAATATTGCGGATAAAACCAACTCAAAACAACTCCGGCGAATACTCATTATTTTATTCCTTCTTTTTTACATTAAACACAACAGCTGTTTCTGTTGAACACGCTGCAATTATACTTCCGTATAAAAGATACACCGGGGTTAAAAAGAAATCAAGCCTCCGTACCGGACAATACCAAAAAAATAACCGATGAACTGTTGCAAAAAACTCAAAGGCAGGGTATTAGCGGATGCGGTGGCGGCAGATGTTCCGCCGCCGGGCAGCACCCGGAGGCGGATTTTGTTTTTTATCAGTACTCTTTTGGCACAGAGCTTTATTCAGCCGAATAATCTACTGCAAAGTTTCTGATCGTCCCGCGGAAAAATCCGTCTCTGCCGCCGCCGACTGCTGCAACACAGTCGCACAATCCGGGATATGAACACGCAGTGGTAAACGTTTTATCATTCAGCGAAACGGTCAATTTATCCAATTGGTAATTCACGGTCAATTTTGCCATTTTGCCTTCCGGCAGAACCAATCCGGTGTCAAAGGTGCGGATCCTGACATTGTGATCGGTGATCTCCACTTTTATTTTGCCGTTATCAGCAATAACTTTGATCACCCCGGGCTGACTGGAACGGTTGTCCAGCAATGTTTGCTTACCGGCAGGATCTTTTTGCAGTACTTCCATACTGAATTTGAATGCGGCACGTCGGGAAATCACTCCGGTCGGCAGCGTGATGTGCTGACCCGGGGCAGTAAATTCCCATCCTTTATCCCCCCATTCCGGAGCCGCATTGCGGGCATTTTTCGGATATTCGCGGGTAGAGATAAACACCGTACTGTCCCGGCGCGCCCCCAAGCGGCCGCAAATATGTGCCGTATAACCGGGGAGCGCAGAATAACGCAACCCCTCACGGTTGTGAATGGCGGTTCCGGCGGCTGTGGAATAATTATATTCAAACCGGGGTATCCGGGATTCCGGCACGGTCAGCGTGACCGGTTTGCCGCTCCGCTCCGAATAGACCCGGAGCTTGCCGTTTCCGCCGGAATTTCGCTCCACTGTCACCGGCGCACTCCGGAACGCTTTGCCGGATTCAGTGATAACTTGAAAATGCAACGTGGAACGGCGGCTGTGCGGTTGTATTCGGGCAGTGAATTTTACCGCATTTTTACGCAATTTTTTCACCTGCAAAATCTGGAAATCCTGCCGGGATACGGTCATGACCGGAACTTTTTTACCGGGCACACCGAAACTTTTGACATCAAGCACCTGCGCCAGCGGCAGAGCTTTTTCAAAATAACCGGGGATGTCGATTTTCAACACGGCATTGCCGGCTTTATCCGCCGGGATCGCCAGAAAAAAACGGTTTATTTCAACACGCTGATTGAAATTGAGTTTGAAACTTTCTCCGGTAACGGCATCCCCCATCTGAGACGGCCAGCCGCTGGTGGTATCTCTCATCCAGCGCGCGCCGGGAATACCCGGCACCGTCAATGTGCCGCACAGCTGATCGCGGAAATTGCCGATATTCTGAAATGTGATCGCAAACACCTTTTCCGTTTCACTCTCCGTCCAATACGGTTTGCCGTCGGCGGTCGCCGCATAAACCGGCATATTGTCATCCAGTATCTCCGCATAAGCGATCGGTTCACCGGCATCAAAATCCACCTCCGCTCTGGTGCCGTCCCAACTGATGCGGGATTTTACCGGGATCAGCAAATCGCGCAGCGGCTGTTTGACAAACTGATAATCGCAATTGGATACCGGTTCGATTTTGATATAATGCAGTGAATCATAATATACTGTTTTTTTGCCGTTGCGGACAACGGTCAATTCCGGACGGATAAACGGATAAGGTGCAAAAATTTCCGAAGCCACTTTGAAACGGTGTTCCGTCATCTCTTTGCCGGAAAAAGTATACCTGGGCGAAGTAAACAGCTTTTTACCGTCCGGCGCACGCAGTACGATTTGCGCCTCGACCGCACCTCCGGCATCGGGCAGCCCCAGCAATTCATATTCCGTTTCCTCTCCCAACGCGATGACTTTGCGGCAGCTTATCACCAGATTCGGCACATTCAAATCATCTCCGGGCAGATCGGCACTCAGATTTTGAAATACCCGGGTGATCCGGGTGAATGTCGATAAATTGGCACGGGTCGGACGCAGCGAAGTGTTTTCATTTTGCTCATCCCATTCCGGAATGATGATTATATCCGGACCGGCTTCAAGTGCCGTCTGCATCGTTTCCCGGTAGCACCAGCTGCCGTAACTGCCCCTTATATAACCTACCCGGGTGGCATTTTCGTGACCGATCCGGGCGGCAATGGCAAAAAGTTTGTCCTTGAATTCCGGTTCAGCAAGCACTTCCACCGCCATTTTTATCATCTCTTTGAAAAATTCGATATCCGTATGCCGGTCGGCATTGGAACGCACCGGAGCGCAAGCCAGATAAAGCCCGTCACAGGCACGGGTATACTGCCGGAAATGCTCTTTGATGATCTCCCGGCGTCCGGCAGTCAATTTCCCGGCTCCCCATTCCGCGCGCCAGTTGTGCCATGCCCGTTTCCCCGGACGCTCGATCAGCGGCAGAAAAAGAAATTTATCCCCTTCGGTTTTCCGGTAATCCGCCAGAAGTTCTTTCCAAAATTCCGCCGGACGGTCGTCGGCATTGTAACTGGAAATAATCGTTTTGCCATTATGCTTCAACGTGATACTGCTGCGGGCGGCAGGCAGAAAAACCAGGTCGGTATGCTGACGCATTTTGTCCAGAGGCACTCCGGCTTTATACATCCCCACTCCGGTAGCATAAATTTCCGGCAGCAGAATAAATCCCGGTACCGCATTCTTCTCCAGCATCCCGATAAGTTCGGGCGTTCCGTTGCCTTTTAAACTGGCAAGTCCATCCAAACCGTAACGTTTGACATTGAGTTCCAATGCTTTCAACCCGGCCTGAGAAGTTGACCCGCGCAAACCGGTATTGAGTTCAGGATCGACCAGCAGCGGCATATCCACCCAGCGTCCGGAGTAATTCAAGACCGGATTATAGTGCCACTGACCACGGGAAAAAATATACGTTTTCGGCAACTTGCGTTGATAACTCCCTGCGGAAAGCATCACCGTAATGCCCAAAAAGCACCATAATAACAATCGCTTTTTCATGCTTACAACTCAATGAAAACAGTACGTTCTTCTTCCCGGGAAAGTTCGGCTGCTTCAGTAATGGCAGTAGAAAGCAACCCCTGTTCCAACGTGGCTTTCGGTACATTCTCACCTTTGAGTGCCGCGACAAAGCTCGCCAGCAAATGGGGATCGGCACCGCCGTGACCGCCGTCTTCAACCGGGAAGTCATAGGTTATTTTCTCTTTTGTCCAGCGGTTGACCACCACGATCTGCCGGTCAGTCAGACTGGCAGTAGCGACAGCTTTAGTACCGACAATGGAGTAACGGCGGTCACTGATACCGCAAACAAAACACTCCATGTGACTGGCACGGACACCGTTTTCATATTCGACCATGGCAATACCATTGTCGTGACAGCTGAGATCAGAGAGGTACATACATGAATCTTTGACATAGCCGTCCAGAGCCTGAGCTTCTTTGCCCCACTCTTTGCCCTCATGGATGACCCGGTCGGGACAACTGCCGTTTTTACCGTAATGACAATCGGCACAGCATGGGCCGGGAGCGATTCCGGATTCGATCTCAAAGGGGAAATTCTGCGGAGTAAAATAACTCATCCCGGCGAATGCAGAAACTTTTTTCGGTTTCGGGAAATCCAGAAACCAGTTAAAAATGTCAAAATCATGGCTGCCTTTATGGATCCACAAGCCGCCACTGGAGGATTTTTTGCCGTTCCAGCGTGCCATATAAGTTCTGCCGCCTTCATAGAATTCACGGTTTTCCATCAGGATGATCCTGCCCAATGCTCCGTCATCAATGAGTTTTTTCAGATATTTAAGAACGGCGGTATGGCGGAGATTAAAGCCCATCATGGCGATTTTACCACTTTTTTTCATGGCGGCAATGATATTTTTGCACCCCTGCAAAGAGGGCGACAGGGGTTTGTCCAACAAAATATTCACGCCGCCTTCAAGCAATTCAATGGCACATTTTTCATGCTCGGCGTCGGGAGTGGTAATGATCGCGGCATCCAGCGTTTCATGCTTGAGCATTTCCGTAATGGAGGTATAGACTTTTTTGCAATTCAGCTTCTCCGCCGCAACGTCGCCCCGGAATTTATTGGTATCGCAAATCGCAGTGATCTCACAATCATCACGCTGGCTCAACAAATTCCCGAAACACCATATCCCGCGGGAACCGGCACCAACAATAGCTACTTTCAACATTTTTTAATCCTCAAAAACTTTTAATGATACTGTTTCAAAAATTCAACGGCCGTATTTCAGCTCATCTTTAGGATACCACCCCGGAACAAGCATTCTGGCAATATCGGTTTTGGTATTATTGGCACCTCCATTGCGCATGAGATAAACATCATCACGAACAATATCCACGCGCCCGTCCATAAAAGTGACATTGGCTGCTCTACTGTGCCGGAACGATACATAATCAATAAGATTTTTGCCGGATTGTTTCAAGCCGTTGTAAATACACATGTGAAACGTACTGCTTGAAATTCCGGTGGTCTCAGATTCCATCCACGTCGCCCAGCGGGCAGGAGTTTTGTAATCCGATATCTTACGGAATACCGGCGGATTTACGCCGTACCCTACTCCCGTCACCTGCCACACCAGTGCGTAAGATTGCGCCCGGGGAGCATAATTGTTGTTCGGTACTGGTTCGATGACACGTTCCGGATCCCGGGAGGGACAACCGATAATACTCTCGCCGGAACACCACTTCTCCAAAGATATTTGCGGTTGAACAAGTTTACGGAACATGCCTGCGTAAGCAAACCACTCGTATTTGGTCACGTTCGTGCCCCGGTAATCATTAAAGTTGAACAATTTTTGGGGAACCATAGTCCCGTCAAAAGTTTCCGCATACATGCTCAATCCGTGGGCGATCTGCTTCATGTTGGATGTGCATAATGATGCCCTGCCGCGTTCCCGGGCCTGCTGCAAAGCCGGCAGCAGCATCGCTGCCAGAATCGCAATAATTGCAATAACAACCAGCAGTTCTATGAGAGTGAATGTATGTACGGCAGACAAGAAAAATCTTCTTTTCATGGATGTCATTTTCATCTTTTTCATAACTCTTATCTCCTGTTAACGGTCGGCTCTGAAATGCTGACGTACCAGCTTACCATTCTGCAATGTCGTATGGGGATCTTTGACCAGCGACACATGACCGTCACACCACAACACATTGGCGGCATTGCTGTGGCAGGGATTCATCTTGTTGCTGCCGCTGCTGTAACTGGCAATAACATAGCGTCCCTCTTTGCCGTTCCACGCATCCGAAATCAAAACTTTGGCTGCCGGATCCACAACTTTGGCGGTATTCATAGTGATATAGGCTTTGCGCTCTTTACCTGCCCATGCGCCGATATTGCTGGCGATGTATTCAAAATTGATGCCGTAGTTTATAGAACGGTAAAATTCCAGACTGCGGTCAGGACGCACCACACAATTTGTCGCCGAATTGAGGTTTGAACGGCTGTTTTCCGGATAAGATTTCTGCTGGGCGGGACAGAAATAATTGCGGTTGCCGCTTTCCTGCGGCAGATATTTACTGATCTTGTACGCCCAGGTCACCCGGGTTTTGCAGCCGGGAATGGAGAATTCATCATCAAAATACGGATAGAATCCGCCATTGTCCGCCGCATAAGCCGAAACTGCAGCATAAATATTACGCTGCTGATCGGCACAAACCGCATCTTCTCCTTTTACATCCGCCGCCGCCCGCACCGCAGAGACCGCAACTGTCCCCAGTAAAACAATACAAATCACACAGATAACCAACTCAACCAAAGTATACTTTTTCATTTTTCAATCCTCCTGTTAATATCTGAGTGCATACAATACACCGTCAAATCCGATAAAGCAAGCCAGATCTCCGTCAATTGCCGGATCACCTTTGAAAGCGAATCCGGTTTCAAATATCATATCCGGTTTGTTCCGGTCGGCATCAAGTTTACTGTTGCATTTCGCCATGTGCCCTGCCATGTCGTAAACCGCACCGTCATCGCCGAGTACCAGAACCTTATCCTGCCATACAACCGGTTCCACTGTGTTGGCAAGAAACTGGAATTTTATCCCCCGGCTGCGATGCAGCGGTTGAAGATTGCGGCGGTAGATCCGTTTGCCGTCGGCATCATTGTCCACGATCAGCGCATTGGTGGAAACTGCCAGCACCCTGCCGTCTTTGACACAGACTCCGCCAATGGTGGTGGAACTGCCGGGAACGCTGTCTTTCCAGACCAATTCACCGGTTTTTGCTTTGAGTTTCAAGAGCGTGGCGCGGAGATAGAAATAGACGTATCCGCCGGAAACCAACGGCGCACCGGCACTGCTTTTGCGGGCATCGCGCCGCCGCCAGATATCAGTGCCGTCAGCCAGACGGGCTGCGCCATTGCAGTTGTCCCCGGCATAATAGATGACCCCGTCCCGAACGGTGTAATTGACCGCATTCCATGCTGCGCCCAACACCAGCGGTTTATTCCATGCCGGAGCATCATTTTGAGCGTCAAAGCAATGTAAATTGCATTTGCCGTCACTGGTAAATGCCACCAGAACTTTACCGTCAGCAAGTTCCACACTCGCATGGGTACGGGTATATGAAGAACCGCGCTTGAGTGCTGTTTTGCGGAGCAATTTACCGGTATTGATGTCCAATGTCAGTAAATTGGTATTGATATCGACTGCCCGGACAGTCTGATCATCAGCAGCGACCCCGCTGATAATATCTGCCCCGGTATATTGCCAGAGTTTTTCACCGGTGATGCGGTCATAAGCAATAACGCCGCCTTTGCCGACGGGCAATTCGCTGCTTTCAAATCCGGCAATGACTTTGCCGCCGCGGATCACCGCCTCCGGATACTGCCGCTGAAATGCGGGCAGAACTGCACACCATGCCAGCTTGCTGATGTTTTGCAGAGTGATATTTTTCTGCCATGATCCCGCAGAACTTTTTACCGTTACCAGAACAGATGCTTTGCCGGTGATTTTTTCCGGTAGAACTGCACTCCATACCAACTGATTTTTCTGCTCAAATTTAATGTTTTTGCCGTTGACCAGCGCATTGACATCCTGTACTTTACCGGCAAAATCAGCGACCCGGAGCAGCAGTTTATCACCATTATACAATGTCGGTTCCACCCGTTTGGTCTGATTGAGCAGCCGGGTCTCCGTGGCAGTGATCCCCAGCTTATTGATCGTGACCAGACGCAGACGTTTGGTGAAACTGCCGGAATCATGGGCACGCAGGGCGGAAACATTGAGTACCGGATAACCTTTGTATTCGTAAAGATTCTGATAATGGGTATGGGCACCGAGAAAACCGAGCAGTCTGATCCTGCCGTCAGCCGCAAATTTTTCGATCTGATCGAAAACATACCACGGCTGATGAGTAATGACCAGTACCGGAGTGCCCGGAGCAAGCCGGGAAAGAGCGTTGTTTATCCAATTGATCTGCCGGGTGCGGGCATAATGTTCAGGCAGACTGTTGTACTCTGAAACCGGAGAGAAAAAATAGATGCCGCCGAAGTGCCAGCCGAAGTAAGGCGCACCGAAACATCCGGTGAAATTTTTGAAAGACGGTTTGGAATGAAGCCGGTCATGACCGCCGAAAAAAGCAAAATAATTCATCTGCTTTTTTTCGATTTCCTCTTTCAATATCGCCAATTGTTCAGGATCACCGAATTCAGTCAAATCTCCGGGGAAAGTGATGAATTTTGCTCCGGTATCTTTGATAATAGCGGCGATCTCGGCCATGTCATTGGTCAATTCAGCACGCTTTTTCTGAAAATTGTACTGGACATCGCTGCCGTGGACAAAAGTAAACGTTTCCGGCACATCCTCCTGTTTGACCAACGTGAAATCGACCTGATTCTCTCCCGGCTTCAACGCCGCCGACCATTTGCCCTGCGGTTTGAGCGTCGAGGGGTAATCCAGATAAACAAATCCGGTTCCTTCATAATTGAATGTGAAGTCAAAACTCCCGTCCGGAGCAACCGGATAAAATTTCTCACCGTCACAGACCGCAACCGATTTCATATCCGGAGCTGAAACTTTGCCTTTGACCCGGAATTCAGCACCGGCTGCAGCAAATACCGCCGCTGCGGCAAGTGACAACAATACAAACTTTTTCACGTTTTCTTCCTTCCTGTGTTATTTGATCAAGTTGAACTTAATTGACTTCTGTACTGATAACTTCCCACGGAGAAACATTGAAATTGAGCCGGTAATCTTTTTCCAGATTGCCGGTGGTATTCAGCTGATAAAGCAATTCCGGCGCATGATCCGCGCAGCCGCAGCTGCCCCCCAGCCAAAGCCGGGGAGGAATCACTGCACGCTCCAGAATAATTCCGTGGATATGCTCCTTTATCCGGTGCAGCAGCATATCCACGCACTGCTGCGCCAATTCATGGACCGGCTGCACCACCGTGGTCAGCGACGGAGTGGTGAATTCCACAAAACTGAATCCATCACATCCGACCAGAGCAATATCTTCCGGCACCCGGATGCCGGATGCCGACAAGGCACGCATCAGTTTGGCAGCAATAAAATCATTGGAGCAGAACATCGCCCGCACACGGCTTTCCTGCAATCGGGAGATGAGCCGTGCCGCATTACCGTCGTATTCACTCATGGAAATGATCTCACCGGTACTGCCCGCCTCCTGCAGTGCGCGTTTCCACCCCTGTTCCCGGCGGCTGTTCATCGTGCCGTGGCCGCTGAGAAAATCCACTCTCCCGTAACCGTGATCCAAAAGATGTTTCGTCCCGAGATAACCGGTAAGTTCCTTGTCTGTATCTATATCAGACCACCCCAGCTTTGTCCGGCAGAAAACGATCGGCAGATCCGGCATCGGCAAAAGTTTGCCGGGCGTATTTATGCAATCCATAACAATGATCCCGCAAACCCCGCAGGATGCCAGCTGATGACATAACTGCGGCAATTCACCGGCGGCATGATCCATGGTCAACACCGTATAAGCACTGGAACGCAATATATGACACACTTCCGCATAAACCGTATTGCTGTGCGGCATCCCCGAAGGCGCAAGAATTCCAATGGTGCGGCTGTCTCCGCCGCGCAATTTTCTGGCCGCAGCATTGGGAATATAATTAAGTTCCCGTGCCAGTTTCTGCACCTTTTCCCGGGTGCGTGCCGATACCCGGCTGCTGCCGTCACCTTCCAGCGCAGCGGCAACCGCCTGGCGGGAAATACCCATCAGCATAGCTATATCTTTTTGTGTCACCGGCATGACCGATTCCCCCGGAAATAAAATATGATTACTCGTGCAATCATTAAAATACTCCCGGATTTTCAAAATACAACTCTTGCAATCAAAAAAATTTATGATATTTTATCGTCAACATCTGTTTTCACTGTAACTGCATGGAGATATCAAATGAATCATCTGAAAAAATTTGTGCTTTTTCTGACATTGACCGCTGTCGGAACTCTCGCCGCTGCAATCAAATTACCGGCATTTTTTTCTGATCACGCCGTGCTGGCCCGTCATAAAGAGGTTCCGGTATTCGGCACTGCCGATCCCGGCGAAACCGTGACCGTAACACTGGGGGATCAGAAAGTCAAAGTTGCCGCGGATGAAAAAGGATACTTCAAGGCGGTTCTGGATCTTTCTGACGCTCCGGTTACTCCGCAAAATCTGAAAGTCAATGATCTGGTCATCAAGGATGTTCTGGTCGGCGGAGTATTTCTGGCATCCGGACAGAGCAATATGAATTTACGCCTGCGCTCCTGTGATTCGCTGGATCAGGAGAAAAAACGTCCGGGAGTGCCGCAAATTCGCTTTTTTATCGTGAACACCGCACCTGCCTCACGTCCCACCAAAGCGATCAGAGGCAAATGGGTAAAACTTTCTCCCGGAGTAATCAGCACTTTTTCCGGAGTGGCATATCACTTCGCCCGTAAAATATATGAAGAAACCGCCCAGCCGGTCGGTATCATCCAGAGCAGTGTGGGTGGTACTCCGGTGGAATCATGGATGAGTCAGGACGCGATCCACCGCTTCCCCAATGTTGCCCGGGTCGGCAGAGAACGGGAAGAAGCCTACAATCAATATCCGGAAAAATTCAAAAAATTCGTCGCCGCTCAGACCGCTTGGGAAAAGAAACACCTCCGCAGTGATACTGCCAAAGCAGTCTACCCCCGCAACGCTCAATGGGAACCCTTGAAAAACTATGCCATTGACGGCAACGGCGTGGTCTGGCTGCGTAATAATTTCACGATTTCTGACCGGGAAGCTGAAAAAGGATTTGTGATGTTTTTTCGCTACACCCATGCTCCGTTTTCTATTTGGGTGGACGGCCGGAAAATCGGCGACACCGGCAGCAACGGCTGGCTGAATAAAGAATACCGTCACTTTGTCAAGGGCGGTAAACTGCAGCCGGGCAGACATGAGGTCGCGCTCCGTTATCATATCGCCCGGAACAACACCAGATTCCGGACTCCCATCATATTCGGCAACTGCGACATCAGCAAAAACTGGCAGATTTTCCGGGAACAGGAGTTCAGTAAACTCAGCCGTCAGATCATGGCAACCGCACCGAAATCACCGGGAGTACGTATCCGGGCGGCCGCCCGCTGGGCGGTACTTTATAACGGCATGATCCATCCTTTTGTTCCCACCCGGTTGACCGGTGTGATCTGGTATCAGGGCGAATCCAATACTTCACGCGCCTGGGAATACGGTAAAATTTTTCCGGCAATGATCACCGACTGGCGGGAAAAATTTGCCGATCCGGAATTGCCTTTTTACTTCGTAATGCTCGCTCCGTATCTGAACAAAACCGCTGATGCCAACAGTACGGAAGAGTATGCTTTGCTCCGGAATGCCCAGCTCAAAGCTCTTAAACTGCCCCATACCGCAATGGCGGTGATCTCCGATGCCGGAGAAGCCAAAGATATCCATCCTCTGGATAAAAAAACTCCCGGAGAAAGGCTCGCTGCCGCAGCTTTGAAAAATATTTACGGCAAAGATATTCCCTGTTCCAGTCCCATGGCGACCCATGCCAAGCTGAATAAAGGAGCTGTTACCGTATTCTTTGACCACACTTACGGTTCTCTGAATGCCCGGGAACTGCCCGCGACCCACCATCTTTGCAAAGCCAAAAAGCAGACTGCCCCGTTGATCCGGATGTCTCCTGATGCTCAACTGGAAGGATTTACTCTCAAAGATAAAGACGGCAAATGGCACTGGGCAGACCAAGCTGAAATCACCGGTGCCAATCAAGTAACGGTATCAGCTTCCGCCTGTCCCGATCCGGTAATGATCCGGTACAATTTTCAGAATAATCCGACCTGCAATCTTTTCAATCAGGCAGGATTCCCGGCGGCACCATTTGAATTGATTTTGCAATAACCCTGATCAAAGCAGTGCTTCTGTCAAAAAGCAGTGCAGTTTTTCAGCTGCACTGTCAAGCGTGTATCTCCCGGCGGCAGAGATGATCGCCGGATACATCTTTGCCCGGACTCCGGGATCAGCCAGACAGCAGATCGCTTCTGCCCAGTCTGCGTCGCTTTGAGCAAAAAATCCGGTTCTGCCCTCCTCCATGATCACCCGGTTTTCACCGACCGGAGATGCAATTGCCGGAATACCGGATTGCAGATAACGGATCAGTTTATATGCTGATTTGCCACGGGCAAAAGGCGTTTCAGGCAGAGGCATGATCCCGGCATGAGCGATGTGCAGTGCCAGATTTTCATTTTCTTCCGACCAGGGCATGACCCGGCACGGTACACCGTCGATGGCACTGCCGCCGACAATAAGTAATTCAAAATCGCACTTTGCCGCCGCCATTTGCAATGCTTTGCGCCGTTCATACAAGTATGCCAATGTCACCGGAGTGCCGATCCACAACAGAGTAAAACGTTCCGGTTTATCAGCTGTCACCGGGATCAAAGGCGGCGGGACGGTGGGGATCTTGCATATTCTGGAATTATATTTGCTGAATTTATCCAGCAGCATATCATTGGCAGTGATCACTCCGGCGGCATTGCCAAGCAGTTGCGGGTATTTCCGGCACAATACAGGTATACTCTCATAACGCAGATCGACCGCATCATCAAAATTCAGAATATAACGGCGGTTTTGCAAAAATCTTTTTTCCATGAAATACGGCAGAAACGGCAGTAATTCATATTCTATCAATGCCGGGATCCCTGTTTCAACACGGCGCATCTGCCCGCACCGCCGCCGCCAGCTGAACAACAATTCCAGCAGGCTTTTACCATTTCCGGCGTATAATTTATGCAAATAGCTGTCCGCAAAAAAATTATTGAGCTGCACCTCCCAGCCGGATTTTTTCAAATACGGCACAAACTGATAATACCGCAGACGGCTGGATGCCCCCAATTCTCCGTAGCGTGTCCAGACTGTGAGTTTTTTCATAATGTTTCCACTTTGACACTGCCGTCTGCAAAACGGATATTCAACCTGGTCTCAGGCGGCATTTCACTGCTGGAGACCAATTTGGTGTTGCTTTCATCAAATACCAGCGCATAACCCCGTTCCAGCTGCCGTTCCGGATTCAATGTATGCAACGCATCGGACAACTGGGTCAACCGGTGATTTTTGGCAGTATACTGCAATTTCAGAGCATTGACCAGCCGGATGTCCAATTCATCAAGATGCTGCTGGCGCATTTCCACCAGACGGCGCGGCTCATGAAAAACTACACTGCCGGCAGAGCGTTCCAGCCGGAGCCGGAGATGATTCAGACGGTTTTGCAGAGAGTAAGCCAGATCTTTTTCCAACCGTTCCAGACGTCCGCCGATCTCATCATGTCTACCGATAACCAATTCCGCCGCGGCAGAGGGCGTCGGCACCCGCAAATCAGCGGCAAAATCACAAATCGTAAAATCTATTTCATGTCCGACGGCACTTATGACCGGAATTTTACTGGCGGCAACTTCGCGGGCAAGGATCTCCTCATTGAAACACCAGAGATCCTCCATGCTCCCGCCGCCACGGGTGACCACTATCACATCCGCTCCCCCGGTACGGTTGAAAAAACGTACTCCGGCAGCGACCTCTGCCGCCGCACTGCTGCCCTGCACCTGCGCCGGATATATTTTGACATGGACATTGGGGAAACGCCGGGTGAGGATTTGCAGAAAATCCCGGATCGCAGCACCGGTGGGACTGCTGACTACGCCAATGCGGCCGGGCAGATGCGGAATCGGTTTCTTGCGGGCAGGATCAAACAATCCTTCCGCAGCAAGACGCTGTTTCAACTCTTCAAAACGACGTTGCAATTCACCCAGTCCTGCCGAACGGAGTTTCTTGATATTGAACTGGTATTCGCCTCTGACCTCATATACAGAAAGATTACCGAACACCTCAACTTTGGAACCGTTGTCTATTCCCATATTCCGGCATTGGGATGCCCCGCCGAACCAGCATGCCCGGATTTGAGCATGTTCATCTTTCAGTTGAAAATAGGCGTGACCGGAACGGTGCAGCAGAATGGAACCGACTTCACCGGACATCCAGAACGGCATAAATGCCCCTTCCAGAGTGTCCCGGATCGCCCGGTTGACCTGACTGACGCTCCAAACCGGTTCTTCTGTCATAATACCGCCCGCTTATTTTCCGGCAACTGCCGGTCGGATATAAACCATTTTATCTGCATCGTTGTCGAATGGTGCATCGGAATTTGCCAATACCGACAGATCAGCTTCAGCAACAGTAAATGCGATCCGGTCTCCCAATAATGCCGTCAACGCCGGTGCATCTTTGGCAAATGTCACCAGACGCATGGAATTACCGGCAAAATACTCCTCCGCAGCCGTTGCGGTCAGGATCAATTCTTCTCCGGCAGGCAACAGTTTGCCCCCGGAACATTTGACGGTAAAACAGAGCAATTCTTTGTTGCGGCCGTCATAGATCACTCCGACTGTTTCACCTTCCGCAGGATTTAATGCCCCCGCCAGAGCCGGCGCACCGGAAAGACAGCGGAAACGGATCTTATCATTGCCTGCCGCCCAGCCTGCCCCCAAAGCCGCCGCCACCCGGAGAAACGTGAAACTCCCCGGACCGGCACCGAATGTCCAGCGGGTGATATTTTCCAGAACATAGCCGCATTTCGCCAATTCACCTGCCACAAAATCCGGCATCACCGAAGCATCCCGCGGCTGCATGACACACTCCGCCTGATGCAATTTTTTATCACCGTCAAAAATGGCAAACACCAACTTGCCCGGTTGCGGATCAAGAATTCCCTGAAGCATGATCTTTTTTTCCTGTAAAATTATTTACGCAGCACCCGTTTTACCAATTCGGCATCGGTTTCTGCAGGTGTGAAACTGATAACTTCATCATCTTTCAAAACCGCTTCTGCCGGCATGGGCCGGAGATTGTAAACCGACCCCATGGAGTAGCAATACGCTCCGGCATTGCCGATCGCCAGCAGATCATATTCCCGGATCTCCGGAATTTCGCGCTGTTCAGCGAAGCGGTCACCGGTTTCACAGATGTTTCCGCAAATATCGTACACTCCGGGAACACCATCAGGATTGCTCAGATTGGTGATTTTGTGATACGCTCCGTAGAGCACCGGACGAATCAACTGCGGAAAACCGGAATTGCATCCGGCGATAACCCGGGAACGATTGTGTTTTATGGTGTTCACTTCCACGATCAATGTTCCGCACTCCGCAGAAAGATATTTGCCCGGCTCGAAACGCATCAGCAGTTTTTTACCGTAAGTTTCACAGAATGCGTTGAATTTATCGGTGATCTGCCGTCCCATTTCCACATAATCCACCCGGGCTTCATCATCACGGTACGGCACTTTGAATCCGCCGCCGAAATCCAGAAATTCCAATTCGCCAAACCGTTCCGGCGTGGCGATCGCCATCAGATTATCCATGCTTTTCAACACCGATTCCACATGCTGCAAACCGCTGCCGGTGTGTTCATGCAGACCGATAATGTGCAGATCACCACTGTCTGCAATGCGTTTGGCTTCATCCGCATCATCCAGCAGGATCCCGAATTTGGTCAGATCCCCGCCGGTCATGGTCATGGCATTGTCGCCGTCACAGACATCCGGATTGAAACGCAGACAGATCCGGCTGCCGGGATGGGAGACTGCACATTTTTTCAACCGGGAAAGCGAACCGATATTGACTGTAACGCCGGTACGCATGACCCGGTCAAATTCAGCATCGGTCATATTATTGGCAGTATAAATGATCCGGTCTTTGTCAAAACCCAATGCCAGTGCCAACTCCACTTCGCCGGGACTTACCGCGTCGATTCCGGCTCCGGCATCACGCAGCAGCGCAAGCAAAGCTGGATTATAATTGGCTTTCAGGGCATAATGCACCCGCAAAGCATCTGTGGAGATAAAGCGGAACAAATCATAATAACGCTCCAACATCAATGCCCCGTCATAAACAAACAGCGGAGTACCGTATTTTTTTGCCAATTCCTGTAATTTTACACTATCGGTCATCCCATCACCTCAACTGAATTTCACGATTACGGCAAGCATGACCAAATCATCGCTGCCGGCATTTTTAATACCGTGTCCGGCTCCATTGCCGGTCAGTATGGAATCCCCGGGACCCAATGTGACTGCATTGCCGTCGTCATCTGCCTCGGCACTGCCGGAAATGATATGAAATATCTCCTCCTCATTCTCATGACGGTGAAATCCGATGGAACAGCCCGGTGCCAGCGTGATCCGGCTGACCATCCGGGTAAAAGGAGAATTCATTTCACTGCCGGGTTCAAAAAGATGTTCGACCCTGACCTCACCGGAACCGCCGCGCATAGCAGTACGGATGTCCAAACGGTAATCTTTACCGGTATGTACCATAATATTTACCTCTCTGTAAATTTTTTCCGAAAGTTCCGTTCCTGACCGGGGCAATGCCCCACTTCCCGAAATTTTCAGCTATTGTCAAAAAACTATCTGCCGGGTATTGATTTATCCGGCTGGATACGTCTTTCACTTTCCGGAATATGCCCGATGGAAAATGCACACAGCGGCTTCTCCGCAATCAGGTCTTCCTCAAAAAGGAATTCCAACAACCGTTCCGGAGTACGCCATATCACCCATGCCGAACCGAAATAATCCCCCCGGTACCGCACCTTTATGACCGGCTCATTTTTCCGGCAGAAATCATATTCACTGCGGGTGATGATGCCTTTGGCAAGATTATTCTGCAACGCTTTGCGGCAGATCGCCACCAGGCGGGATTTGTGCGAATCATTCAATGCTGCATAACGTTCACCGTCCACCTCC
Source organism: Lentisphaeria bacterium (assembly GCA_017504435.1). Taxonomy (GTDB): domain Bacteria; phylum Verrucomicrobiota; class Lentisphaeria; order Victivallales; family Victivallaceae; genus UBA1784. The sequence goes on from JAFVRD010000023.1 coordinate 20,611, forward strand.
ACCCAAGCGGTACAGCCGCTGCACAACAGCATCAAAACCGGAAACAGCCATAAATATTTTTTCATAATCAATCCCTATCGTTTTAACTGGTGATACTGAATCAGAGAATTGAGCCACTCATTGAGTGTATCAAAATACTTTTCAGGACAATCCGGCAGCGGTGAATTATCAATTCCGGCGGCAACGAGATTTTCCAGAAACTCATTCTGTTCCGGCGAGCCACCTTCCGGAAGCATGCCGTTTTCATAAAGAAATGCGGTCTTTATCACCACTGCACACTGCACCAGACTCCAGGAGTTTTCATCAGCCAGTGCCAGATTGGCAAGCACAGAACGCAATGTGTCGTAAGTGTAAGGCTGCGGCACTGCCGGAGGCATGTTGCCCAACAGAAATGCCGCGATCCGTCCCGCCATCCGGAAACTTTTCGGATGTTCCGCCACCGGCGTAAAATCCGTTAAAATATCTGCTTTTTTGGCAGTATACAACTCCTGCGGGATATTTTTATCCTCAAACTCTATCTCCAGTTCCCGGAAAATATCTGCCACCGGCGTTTTGGCACTCTGACCGCCGTGCAGAATAAAAGATATTCTGCCGTAATCCGGGCTGATACCGCGCAACAGCAGCGCGCTGTCCCGGTAAGGACTTTTGTCCAGAACGATGAATGAACCGGAAATTATCACTGTTTGCGCCTCACGCATCCAGTTGTTTTTTCAATTCAGAAACCACCATACCGGGATTGGCACGGCCCTTGGTAAGTTTCATGACCTGACCGACAAAAAATTGCAGGATCTTGGCATTGCCGGCTTTGTACTCTTCCAACTGTTTGGCATTGTTGGCAAGCACTTCGGCGACTGCTCCGGAAATCGCAGAACTGTCGCTGACCTGCGCCAAACCTTTTTCACTGATAATAGTATCGGCATCTTTCCCGGTCTCAAACATTTCCGGGAAAACATCTTTGGCAATTTTGCCGCTGATTTTGCCCGAATCGATCGCATTGACCAGACCGGCAAGTTTCTCCGGAGTTACCGGACAATCTGTCACGCTGATACCGGCTTCACCGGTAAGTGCCAGCAAACCGGAAATGATCCAGTTGGCAGCATTTTTCGGATTTTTCACCAATTTGGCAGCCGCATCAAAATAAGCGGCAAGATGTTTGTCCGCAGTCAAAACTTCCGCATCGTATGCCGTCAAACCGTAATCGGCACAGAAACGCTGCCGTTTGGCTTCCGGCAATTCCGGAAGAGTTGCCCGGATGGCTTCGATCTCGGCATCGGTGAAAGTCACCGGCATCAGATCCGGTTCCGGAAAGTAGCGGTAATCGTGAGCAGACTCTTTGGTGCGCATCAGATAACTTTCACCGCGGTCATCATTCCAACCGCGGGTCTCCTGCTTCAAAACCACACCCTGATCGAGCAATTCCGCCTGACGGATGATCTCAAAATCAATGGCACGGTGTACGGCACGGAAACTGTTGAGATTTTTCAATTCGATCTTGGTACCGAATTTCTCAGTTCCGACCGGACGCAAAGAGATGTTGACGTCACAGCGCATCTGACCTTTTTCCATATCACAATCGCTGATCTCGCCGAAACGCATGATCTCTTTAAGATTGGTCAAATACGCATAAGCCTCGTCCGCACTGCGCAGATCCGGTTCACCGACGATCTCCATCAGCGGCACTCCGGCACGGTTGTAATCAACACCGCTGTCATGATGAAAATGGGTAAGTTTTGCGACATCTTCTTCCAAATGGATGCGGGTGATACCGACAACTTTTTCGGTCAGCGGCGCACCGGAAAAACCCGTGCCGGAAAGCTTCATGGAACCATTGGAACAGAACGGCAGATCAAACTGGGAGATCTGATAATTTTTGGGCATGTCCGGGTAAAAGTAATTTTTACGGTCGAATTTGCTGAATTTGGCGATCGTACAACCGGTAAGCAATCCGGCTTTGACCGTCGCATAGATAGCCGCCTGATTGGGCACCGGCAGCACACCGGGGTATCCCATACAGACCGGACAGACGTTGGTATTGGGTTCTGCGCCGAATTCATTGGCGCAGGAACAGAACATTTTGCTGGCGGTACGCACCTGAACGTGAACCTCCAGACCGATAACTGCTTCGTACTTCATAAAATGCTGTATCTCCGGTTTTTTATTTTACCATATTACATATATTCAAGATAATATAGCACCGCAAATACATTTTCTCAAGGTATCCTGCTAAATTTATAACACAAAGCGGGCGGCTTTTTCTCTGCCGCCCGGTGTGTGTAATGATGTATTGATCAGAAGTTGATCATTTCGGTTTTGCCGGATGCAATGGATTCATTGGCTGTAATACCGATCAATGCGCTCAACGCCCCGGCACGGGAACCTGCCATCTGCCCCAGCGGATCGGGGCCGCCGGCACCGAAAATCTGATCGAAAAGGGCATAATCGCCGCCGCCATGCGGAGTAAGCACCTCCTGAAACGGCATTTCGGTCATGGTGATATTCTGCCGGGTGGTGCCTTTGATGATCCGGATATAATCTTCAGTTTTCATATTATCCGGACGGGTGGATTTGAATACCGTACCGACTTCCAGACGGCCTTCGGTGCCGTTGAAAATGATATTGTATCCCTGCCACGGAGCATACGCTGTTTCGCAGTAGTTGACTTTGGTGCCGTTTTTGTAGGAAATAATGGCATTGACGGTATCATCAATATCCGTGGTGCGGTCAAAACAGCAGCGGTCACGTTTGTAACCATCCAGATGTTCGGCTTTGAAATAAAGTTTTTCAAAAATATCACCGTCGCTGCCGGGGTTGAGATCGGCATCTTCCAAAGTGGATTTCAGCACCGCCCAGCAGTTTTTGGCATGGGGGCAGACCGAACAGCGTTCACCGTAAAACGGGTTGGCATCACCGAAAACCTGACGGCTGGCGGTGGCATAGACCGAAACCGGTTCATCATCCAGATACCAGTTGAGCAGATCGAAGTGGTGAGTGCCTTTGTGAACGAGCAGACCGCCGCCGTTTTTCATCAAACTGTGCCAGCGGTGGAAATACTCCTGACCGTGAGTGCGGTCGATGAACCATTCCGCATTGACATTGGTGATCTTGCCGATGGGATTTTCCATCATCACTTTTTTGATCGCCGCAGAATAGGGCTGGAAACGCATGTTGAAAGTAACGATCACCTCTTTGCCGTATTTAAGTTCTGCAGCATGGATGCGGTTGATCCCCTCCCGACTCATTGCCATGGGTTTTTCGGTGACGACATCCAAACCGGCGGCAAAGCCGCGTTCCACAAATTCCGGATGCAGATGATCCGGCACGAGGATCATCAGGGTATCCGGCTTGGCGGTTTTGAGCATCTCATCCCAATCGGTAAAACTGGGTACATTGCGGTGGATAAGCTGTTTGAAGCCTTCCATGCGTTCCGCATTGTTATCATAGAGTGCCACCAATTCCGAATACTGATTGACCCGGTTGATCAAACCGTCGGCAAAATTGAGTGCCCGGGTCCCGCACCCGGCAAGTACTACGCGCTTTTTCATGATGATTTTCTCCTTGATATAAAATAGTTGGTAAAAAAAATCGCTTTATATTTATTTCACATCCGGCACACATTCCGGAGATGCGCCCAGATATGGAGACAACCCGGGGAATGCGACATGATATTTGGCAAAATATCCTCTGCCTTTGCTCAACACCAGTTTCCACACTCCGGCACGGCTGAGCTCGGCATCAGTGGGGGTATACTGCACCCCGGCATTGACGGTATCATCGGCAAAAACCAGTTTGCCCTGCGGATCAAATATTTCGGCTTTGACCGTCAATACATTGCTTCTGCCCCAGATGCGTACTGCAAAAGGTTTGGCTTTTTCCGGAACCCGGAAATAAAGCACGCCCGGCTCGAACATGATCGTATCCACCGGATCAGCCAGAATACCGGCTGGAACGGTGGACTCTTTCAAGGTGATTTTCGGCTGCAATCCGCCGCGGACAGCCACATGATAAAAGCCGGTTTGTTCCGGAACAAATGAATATTTATACTCTTTGCCGGGAAACATGCTGCCTAAATTCTGTTCCTTGCCGTCCGGAGAGATCAAAGTGACCACCGTCCCGCGGGAACGTCTCCCCAGAGAGGCGTATTTCAGGGTGAATCCGGCAGCTGCTCCGGCGCGGCAATCCAGCCAGTAATTTGCCCGCAGCACCTGATATGTTTCCGGATAAAGATATTTCACAGATGATACGGGGGTATATTTCACCGGAGCGATCTCCGGATGTTTCACCGGAACAAAGGGGATCCCGGAAACCAGATCGGCAGCACCGGAAAATGTATGATCGGCAAACTGCAGCAACTCATCTGCCGGAACATCCATGTTGTTCAGATTTTTGAAAATAACTTTACTGCCCGGCACCTGAAAATCCTTTTCCGGCATGCAATGGGCGATCCGGATGGCCCGCTGCGGAGCCGGTCCGCGCTTGAGGGTGAGATTCTCAAATGTGACATTGACTTTGTGCCGCACGTCAAATTCCATATCAATGGGATAACGCCGGTGAGATTTGTGTTTGATATTTTCAAATACGCAATCTTTGAATATCACATTGCCCCATGTATCTTCACCGGGACGCAGCCAGCGGGAACGGGTCGCCATTCCGAAATCTCCTTTGAGATTGTCGGTCATGCGGCACTTTTCCACAGAAACCGACAATGCGCCGGAGCGGTTGCTGTCCATACGGGTAGTGGAAATTATCAAACCGAAACCGGCATTATCCACCATTTTACAGTTGCGGATGGTGATATTGCTGACTGGATCATCATTTTTATTGCTCTCAACATCTATGCCCGCTTCGGGATTGGTTCCGGAAGTGTTGCGGAATATGGAATCCTCCACTAAAATATCATAACCGCAGATAATGCTCAACCCCTGCCGGTGATTGTCATCGCAATCAACTTTGCGGATGGTGATATTACGGGGGAAATCAGCATTTTTATGGGTGACGATGATCCCGTCGCCGCCGCTGGATACAGAACGCATATTCTCGATCAGGATATTTTTTCCGCCCCGGACCACGATACCGTGACGGTGTTCAGATTTGGAGTAAAGCTCCCGGTTCTGATAGTCACGTTTGTGCATCTGCACCGTCCCGCCGGTTTTGCCTTCCCCGCGAATGATAACGTTTCGGGCACTTTCCACATTCAAAAGGCTGTCATTGCCGCGTTGAAATGCGCCTTTTTTTGCCATCAGCACCGCGCCGTCAGCGAAAATCACTTCCAAATCAGAGCGCAAATATACCGGTTCGGTGATCCACGGAGCAGGAAATTTGTCAATGACCAGCTTTTTGATTTTGCTGTTTACGGCATCCTGCAAACGCAAAGTCACATCATCATCCGGTTCCCCCCACCAGGAGAGATATGCGGTGTCGATTTTGCCGTTTTTTGCCTGTAAAACCAGCTCCGGACGGGCATTTTTACCGAAATTCAGCGTTTTTTTTTCCGGGGACGTTGTTTTTGCGCTTCCGGAATCGGTCATTTTCAGATCTTTTATTTCCACTTCACCGTCGGTGTAGACCCTGAAGCGGATCTTTTTCGTTCCGACCGGAAATTTTCCCCGCTCGATTCCGGTGGAAACACCGCTGATTTTCGTATCAAAATACTTCCAACTCTCCGGCGGGGCAACCCGCATCAGTGAGGTGAATTGCGGAGTTTCCCGGTGACAGCGCACCAGTGTGCCAACGGGATATGAACGCCGCACCGGACGTGCCAATACCACGCTGCCGTCCGGAGAAATGCTTTTTATCCGGGGGGACAATTCCAAATTCGGCAGATCACTTTTATCAGCTTTGGCATTGAATGCCAGAATTTTGCTGCCTTTGAGCGCGATCCATTTATCTGCTCCGGTGATTTTGATAACGGTATCACCGCGCTTGACCGGGGCGGCAAGAGTGCCGAGTTCATCACTGACAGTCAATGCCGATGCAGGATAGATGAGTTTGTCCTGTTCTGTAAGCGAATCCATCAGCACCCAGACTTTGGGATCGCCGGAAACCTTACGGGTCAGAAATGATATTTTATATTGCTGTGCGGGGTCGATGGTAATAGTACTTGAGCTGTAAATCCTGGCATTGGCACTGATTTTGAAACCCTCTCCGGCAGGGGAGATGAGAGTGTTTTTATCCGGTTTGACGGTTTCCGGGGCAAATTTCCACAATTCTGCACCGGACATACTGCCGGCAAGCAAAACCAATGCCAACAAACTTTGAATTTTCATAACTGCAAACCTTTCTTTTCAATTAAGCTTCAAACTTTTATCGTAAACTTTGGTGATCTGATAATAACGGTCCTCACTATCTCCTTTTGAGTTTCTGTCCCGCTGCCAGATGATAATGTCAGAACGGATTATTTCACCGTAATTAAGTGAATTCACATGACCGGGAATAAACAGCATATTGGCATGTTTCAAATGCCGCAGTGCCGGCAATGCAAACACATCATTCGCAGCACTGAGCTGCGTGGTACGATGACGTTCTCCATCAGTGGCATTGAGCGATTTGCAGTACGAATCACTGCCCAGAACACACTTTTCCACTCCGATTTTTTTATTCGCCGGATGGGTGGATACCTTAAAAATCGGACGGGAATAATCTTCGTTACCGCGGTTGCTCCAGGTCAATCCATAGGCAAGCTGAGTCGGATGCAGACGCTCATACGGATCATGTTCCAATGACGGACAGAGAAATGCTTTGGGCACATAATTTTTCCGCCAGTTTGCATCGCTGCGATTGACATTGATTTTATTATACCCCGGACCGCCCATGTATACCGGCAGATATTGGTACGCACTGTAAGTCATCGGCTCAGTCATATTACCGTAAAAATGCTTGAAATAACCGCCGTAATCATTGCCGTACATCTGCGCTGCCTGTCCAATCTCACGCAGATTATTGATACAGGAACTGCTCCTGCCGCGCTCCCGCGCCTGATTCAATGCCGGCAGCAGCATCGCCGCCAGAATCGCGATGATAGCAATTACCACAAGCAGTTCAATCAGCGTGAACGCTGATTGAGTGAAGATGTGAAGGTGTGAAGAGTTTGCCTGCGGCAAACGTGAAGTGCGCCCTGACGGGCGTAAGGATGTGCAGTTTTTATGAATTTTTTTGAGGCAATACAACGGTAAAACAC
>JAFVRD010000024.1 GCA_017504435.1 Lentisphaeria bacterium
CTTTGATAAAATGATCGCCGAACAGAAACCGGATGCCATTCTTGTCGTCAGCATGGACTGCACCCATGTCGAATATATCATCCGCGGTCTGGAAAAAGGTTTGGATGTCATCTGCGAAAAACCGATGACCACCAACACCGCTGACGCGCTCCGGGTCAGAGAGGCCGAGAAAAAATCTACCGGTAAAGTCATCTGCACATTCAACTACCGTTATAATGCAGTTCACCGCAAACTCCGGGAAATGATCCTGGACGGCAAAATCGGCAAAGTCACCCATGTTGACCTCAACTGGTACATTGATATCAAACACGGAGCCAGCTATTTCAACCGCTGGAACCGGATGCGCGAAAACTCCGGCAGTCTCTCCATCCACAAATCCAGCCACCACTTTGACCTGGTGAACTGGTGGGTCGACGGCATTCCGGAACAGGTTCATGCTTTCGGTGCGCTGAATCACTACGGTCCGAATGGTCCTTTCAATCCGTCCAAAAAAGACGGCCGCGACTGCCAGAATTGCGATGAGTACATGAAATGTGCTTATCAGACCCGCTGGGCGACCCGCAACTCCAAAATGTTTGTACCGGATGATCACATCAACTCCTTTGAAACCAAAGTTTCCCAGTACACCAACTACAGTCCGCACATGTGTATTTTTGATTCCAAAATCAATATCTACGATACCTTTGTGGCTAACGTCAAATACAAAAACGGTGTTCTGCTGAACTACTCCGCCAACTTCTCCACCCCGTATGAAGGCTACCGTCTGGCGATCAACGGAACTCACGGCCGTCTGGAAACTCTGGAATTTGTCGGAGCCGGAGCATCCCAGCTGCCCAATCTCAACGAAGGAGATCAGTACATCGACTATTATCCGATTTTTGCCGGACGTGAACGTATCAACGTCATTTCCGGAGTGGGCGGTCACGGCGGCGGCGACCCGCTGATCCTTGAAGATATTTTCCTCGGCGAAGATCCGGCCCGTAAATATGATATTCTCGCCAAATCCGTTGACGGTCTGCGGGCGATCGCGATCGGTGATGCGGTATTCACCTCCATCCAGGATGGCGGAGTGAAAGACCTCTCCGACTTTATGGAATAAAGTTCCGGAACGGCTTTTGCCGTCGGAGACAAATACAGCAAAATATTTCTCTTTACCGGGAAATATTTTGCTTTTTTATTTGAAGCAAATTCAAAAATTTTCTTGAAAAAAAACGCTTTCTGGTGTATTTTATGTGCAGAGAAATATAACCAATTACAGGAGATTGGAGGGAGCGTTATGAGACAAACCCCCGAAACTGTCGTTCTCGTCGACTGCGGTTGTTCTTTCGTACAGAAAATCGCCCGCGCCGTTCGGGATAAAAACATTTATACCATGGTCATTCCCGGCGGAGCTCCGGTTGACCGGGTGCTGGCGGAAAATCCGGCAGGTCTGGTGCTTGTTGCCGGCGAGGATGCTGCCAAAAACGATGCGGTTCAAGCTAAATTTGCCGGAGTAAAACTGCCGCAAATGCAGGCAGCTTCAGTTGAAGATGCCGATAAAATCGTCAAATTCTGCATGGACTCCTGCGGTTGCAAAGGTTCATGGAAACTGGAAAACTTCATTGATGAAGCAGTTGCCGATATCCGCGCTCAAGTCGGAGATCAAACTGTGGTGCTGGGACTTTCCGGCGGAGTCGATTCCAGCGTGGCAGCGGCTCTGATCCACAAGGCGATCGGCGACCGGCTCACCTGCGTTTTTGTCAACCATGGCCTGCTCCGCAAAAATGAACCGGAACTGGTACAGGAAGTTTTTGCCCGCAACTTCAATATGAAACTGGTCTATGTGGATGCTTCAGACCGTTTTCTGGATAAACTCGCCGGAGTCAATGATCCGGAGCAGAAACGCAAAATCATCGGCAAAGAATTCATCGACGTTTTTGCCGAAGCTGCTGCCAAAACCAATGCTCCGTTCCTCGGTCAGGGCACTATTTATCCCGATATCCTTGAGAGTATTTCTTTTGACGGCGATCCCAAAGGCGTTATCAAAAGCCATCACAATGTCGGCGGTCTGCCCAAAGATCTTAAATTCAAACTGGTCGAACCTCTGGAACGGCTCTTCAAAGATGAAGTCCGTCAAGTTGGTAAATTGCTCGGTCTGCCCTCCGAATTGCTTGACCGTCACCCCTTCCCCGGCCCCTCTCTCGGTGTCCGGCATGTGGGAGCGATCGACCGGAAAACACTGCATATTTTGCGCGAAGCAGATGCCATTGTCACTGAAGAGCTTTTCAAATCCGGCTGGTATCACAAAACCTGGCAGACATTTGCAGTTTTCATTCCTGTCCGCAGTGTCGGTATGAAAAATCACCAGCGCACTTATGATTATGTCATTGCCATCCGTTCCATCAATACCGTGGATGCAGTGACTGCTGAAGTAGTGCAGCTGCCCTGGGATCTGCTCTTTACCATGTCCCAGCGCATTATCAATGAAGTCGAGGGCGTGAACCGCGTGGTCTACGATATCACTCAGAAACCCCCCGGCACGATTGAATGGGAATAATTTCCCCGCCATAAATACCCCGGAGCTGCTGTCAGACTGTAAAAAGTTAACAGCAGTTCCATTTTTTATACTGGTAAGATCTGAGCCGCTACTGCCAACAACGGATGTTTTCCTTTTCTGTCAACATTTTTCAGCACAAAACATAAATTTTTAATTTTTTTATTTATCACCCTTGAATAAATATAAATGAATATTATATTTATTTACAGAGAACCTTTAACAAACGGGGTGAAATATGAAAAAACTGTTGCTTGGGATGTTATCATTAGTAGCGATTTCCGGTTATGCCGGGTATGATCTGCCGATAGATGGCAAGTTCCGTCACTGTACAGACGGTCTGCCTTCCGAATGGACGGTTTCTGAACCCGGTGCATCCAAAATCGTCAGAGGAGAAGAAATGTTCAGCAAGGCGCTGCAGCTGACCGCCGGCTCCAAAGCGGTTGCTGCGGTCAGTAAAAAAAGTTTTGCCATGTCTCCCAATGTTGAACTTGAAGTCAGTGCGGAGATCAAAGGTTCCGGTACGGCATTTATTGCAGTGGAAATAGTTGATCCGACCGGCAAACTCTCCGGAATACGCCGGATCGCAGAACGGCGTGCCACCAATCGTTTCACTGATATCAAAGGTAAATTCAGATTGGAAAAATTCGCTCCGGTAAAAATCCGGGTCATCCTCGGAGTAGAACCGGGTTCATCGGTGGCATTCGATGATGTGGAAGCTGAATTGGATAATGATTGATCTTGTGCTTCCGGCATAAAAATGCCGGAGGTCCATTCCATGTAATTAATCCGTCCAATTTTTTGGGGTCACATCACAAAAAACGGTCGATGACAGGTAATCTCTTGATAAATCGGCGGACACATTCGCAGTCGAGTATGCCCGGCGGCAAACGCCTCGCATCCGCATGTAAACGTACCGTAAGGAGACTGCAATAAAAAACATTTGCGTCCATGCCATGCGAAGCAGTCTCCCGGTCGGAGAGCGAAACGCAGAGCGTTTTGCTGAGGGGTACGGGGAAACTTCCCCGGGTGCGGCAAGCCGTGATGAAAGACAAGTCCCTCTTTCCTCA